>CAYGTC010000001.1:0-119184 GCA_964352735.1 uncultured Alcanivoracaceae bacterium
ACAAAAGAACGTTTTTTTATGCATTAATAATTGACAAGTCAAAACATATCAGCCCAGATATTTCATCAAAACGGTAAAAAAATTGATTTTATCCATTAAAAACATCGAGTAAACGAGTATTGTAAAAGTACACTCTGTACCTGAATGATTTTATGATGAAATATTCGGGCTAGTGTCAATAGCAATTATTTTAACACAAATACAAATAATGGAAAGACCAATATTTCAGAGTTAAAATATTGGCTTTTTCATTGTGATTTTTTCTGTATCTTATCACCATGTCTACTGAGACAGGTATTGTTAGATTTTGAACGGTTTTATCTGACTTATCCAATCCATTATATTAATACCCTCTGCGCGGGTATTACAATTTTTTATATAGTCTTGTTGCTTTAAAAGAAACCTGCGATTCTTTCTACTGTATTCGCTGAACCACCAGCACTTTGACAAAGTGACATGGCACTTAAAGTATCTAACGAATTATTGGTCACTGTGGTTTCTTGATGACCATCTGGAAAGTGGCAATACACATAATGTCCATCAGCTTTCGCGTCGCCACTAAAGATGGTTATTGCAAGGATAAATAGAGTCAATAAATGGATTTTTTTCATTTTTTTGTCCTGTTATTTTTAATGATATGATAAAAATGACTAAAATTATTATTTTTTTAGTACGATATATATACTACATAAAAAACAATAAGCTGCAAACTATTTATTTTCAAAATAAAACACAATTCTTACTTTTATTAAAGAAAAGACCTTTACATAACTATGATATAGAGTAAAGAATCAGGCGAATACCACTTGCAAGTAGAGTTAGCCTCATTCTGGCAACAATCTCTATTTTTTCTTTCACCATATAGTTATATGTAAAGGTCTCAAAAAGATTGAATTATTTCAAGATTTCTTGACCGCCAAAATACGGTTGTAAAACTTTAGGAATACGAATACTACCATCAGGGTTCTGGTAATTTTCCATGACAGCAATCAAACACCTGCCTACTGCCAAACCTGAGCCATTCAGTGTATGAACCAATTGAGGTTTTTTTTCATTTTCTGCACGGAATCGTGTTTTCATCCTACGTGCTTGAAAATCTCCACAATTACTGCATGAAGAAATTTCACGGTATTGGTTTTCACCAGGCAACCAGACCTCTATATCGTAAGTTTTAGCAGCGCCAAAGCCCATGTCTCCAGTACATAAAATAATGGTTCTGAAAGGGATTTCAAGCGCTTTTAGAATGCCCTCAGCACAAGCGGTCATTTCTTCTAAGGCTTGTTCTGACTGTTCAGGGTGAACAATTTGTACCATTTCAACTTTTTCAAATTGATGTTGTCGTATCATGCCTCGGGTGTCTTTGCCATAGCTGCCTGCTTCTTTCCTAAAACAAGGGGTATGTGCTGTCATTTTGATCGGCAAATCAGATGCTTGCAAAATCGTATCAGCATAAAGGTTGGTCAACGGCACTTCCGCTGTAGGAATTAAGTACTTTTCATCGGTGGTAATAAAAGCATCATCTGCAAATTTAGGCAATTGACCACTTCCCGTCATGGCGTTATCATTAACTAATAAAGGCACATAGTGTTCACTGTAACCATTTTTTTCAGTATGTGTATCCAACATAAACTGTGCCAAAACCCTTTGTAATTTAGCAATTTGACCACTTAACACTGTAAAGCGTGAGCCTGATAATTTGGCGGCATTCTCAGCATTTAGCCAATTGTTTTTCTCGCCTAAATCCACATGATCCAAAGCTTTATACTCAAAAGCTGTTGGCTCGCCCCATTTTCTAATCTCTACATTGTCCTCTTCATCTTTACCAACAGGCACATCTGACAAGGCTAAATTGGGCGTATATAATGTGATCTTGGCCACTTCTTTTTGAATCAATTCGAATTGTTTTTTTGCTTCATCCAATTCTTGGCCAATGGTTTTAACTTGATCAAAAAAAGGCTGCGCATCTTCGCCCTTGGCCTTTGCTTGACCAATAGATTTGGAAACCACTGTTCTCTTGTTTTGCAGTTGTTCTTGTAAAACTTGAAAATGTTTGCGCTTTTGCTCCAGTTCATTCCAGGCAGCAACATCCAAATCATAACCACGATCCTTTAAAGCTTGTGCCGTGGCTTCTATGTCATTTCTGAGTAATTGTGGATCTAACATCTTTGTTCCTTATTATTATCATTTAATCAGCGTGTATTGTAGCTGTTTGCTGTCCATTTGTTGAGTCCAATTCGTCAAATTCAAAGGTTTTTAATCATATTGAACGACCCATTGAAGGACCTATTACAAAGGCATTGATTATCAGACATCATCATTTTTAAGGTAAAAAAATGGTTTTTTTCCATTATCTGATATCTTATCCAACCAAGAATAGTGTTCATTGAGCTCATCTTGTTTGGCTTTAACGACCCGTAATGGAGGTAAATTATCCATATTGAACGATAAGCCACTGGCATTGTTTTGAGCCGACTCATCAAGATTCAATGTGGTTTGACCACCTGTTATCAATAAATAAACTTCTGCCAAAATTTGCGAATCCAACAACGCCCCATGTAAGGTACGATGGTCATTGATAACACCGTATCTTTTACACAAAGCATCTAGATTATTTTTTGCACCTGGGTGTTTGTTTCTGGCATATTCCAATGAATCCGTGATTTTACAAATATCTTCTATCTTGATGTCTTTTCCACACAGCATGAACTCATGATTAATGAACCCCACATCAAATGACGCATTATGAATGACCAATTCAGCACCCCTGACATAATCAATAAATTCATCAACAATGCGTTCAAAAGCGGGTTTATCACTTAAAAATTCAGTGGTGATGCCATGCACTTCCAGTGCACCTTTGTCACTTTCTCTTTTCGGATTGATGTATTGTTGGTATTGGCTACCGGTGATTTCTCGGTTCATCACCTCTACAGCACCAATTTCAATGATTCGATGTCCCAATTTGTATTCAAAACCAGTGGTTTCAGTATCCAGCATAATTAATCGATCACTGGATGCATTGGCTCTTTTGCTCATAGGCTACTCTCTTTAATTTTTTCTGCTTGTAAACGAGCCGCATCATCGACACGTTCATTCTCTTCATGACCACTGTGACCCTTGACCCAATGCCAATTGATTGTGTGTGATGAAGCCAGTTGTTCCAAACGCATCCACAACTCTTTGTTTAAAACAGGTTTTTTATCGGCTTTTTTCCAATGTCTCTTTTTCCAACCAGGCAACCATTTTTGAAAACCATCCATCACGTATTTTGAATCAGTGTGCAATTCAATTTCACAGGGTTTTTTCAATGCTTTCAAGCCTTCAATCACTGCAGTCATTTCCATTTGATTGTTGGTGGTATCAGTTTGTCCTCCAACAAACATTTTTTCTTTGCCTTGATAGCGCAACAATGCTGCCCATCCTCCAGGACCTGGATTATTGAGACATGAGCCATCGGTATACATTTGTATCTTTTGTTTCGACATAAAATTCCTTGTTGATTCAGTAGTTATGTTGGACAGTTAATCATTCGACTATAATTCGTAGCCATATTATAAATTAAGCGTACAAAAAGATGAATTTTAATTTTATCTAACGTATCATTAGCCATCTTTAACTGATACCAATCGTAGGGGACAACTATGGGTTTATTGGAAGGCAAAAAAGCCTTAATCGTTGGCGTAGCCAGCAATCGTTCAATAGCATGGTCTATTGCAGAATGCTTTCACAGAGAAGGCGCGGAAATAGCTTACACTTATCAAAATGATAAATTGGCAAAGCGTGTTGCAAAAATTGCCGAAATCACCAACTCTGATATCATGTTACCATGTGATGTCACCAATGATGAAGAAATCGATAATGTTTTTGCTGAACTCGCCAATCATTGGGATGGTATTGATATCATCATACATGCAGTCGGATTTGCGCCAAGAGAATTGTTACAAGGAGATTACTTACAAAACTTAACCCGTGAAGGTTATCAAATTGCAATGGACATCAGCTCATATTCTTTTGCAGCTTTGGCAAAAGCCGGTCGTAAAATGATGCAAGGACGAAAAGCTTCTTTATTGACTTTAAGCTATCTTGGTGCCGTAAAAGCCATGAATAATTATAACGTTATGGGTGTCGCCAAAGCGGCATTAGAAGCCAATGTTCGATATATGGCTCATTCATTGGGCCCAGATGGCATTAGAGTTAACGCCATTTCAGCTGGACCAATAAAAACATTAGCCGCATCAGGCATTGGCAACTTCAAGAAAATGTTAGATCATGTTGAACAAAAATCTCCATTGAGAATGACTGTTTCACAGGAAGATGTTGGTAACACAGCCACTTTCTTGTCATCTGATTGGGCCAAAGGCATCACTGGCGAAATCACTTATGTTGATGCAGGATACAACATCATGGGCATGACCGGCCTAGATAACGAATAGCTTTCAAAAAACATCAAAAGGGAGCATTGCAACCAGTCAAAGGTTATGTTTGCTCCCTTTTTTGATATTCTAATTATCCGAATCAGTAAAATCCCGCCAAATTCAATGATCTTCCACCACCTGGTCTGCGATCACCTATGCTTTGTAACGCATATTCAACTTCATATTCACCAGGCATTGGTAATAAGGTCAGTTTGACTTCCCACTTGTGATTTTTATGAATGTATATGGCACCAGATACGTTGATCACATCTGAATCACTGTTCACTTGACCCACCATAATTTGCGCGTTCTCAGGGGCAAAAACCACTTCAATAGTGCCCAAATCTTTTTGAATGGGTCTGACTAATTTCAATCCTCTTGTTTCAGCTTTACCAACTATTCGTTCAAAAGCACCATTTTTCATGCGCACTTCATCAAAGTTTACGGCAATATACCCTTGCATCTCCCCATGATTAAATTTGACAAATTTCTCGATGATCGACCAATCTATCGTTGCATTAACACGCTTTAATATATCGGTATCAACAGCTTTAGAATATTGCCCACTGAAATCATATTGCTCATGAGTCAAAGTCAGGTCTGCTGACATTCTATCATAAGAACCGGGATATAATAACCAACCCACCTTTCCTAGGTCCAAGCCAAAATATTTAAGGACATCAGCTGAACCTTTAATTGCTGAGCCATTAATTTTTTCCAACTGAATTGGTCTGATTTGTTTTTCAACATGATCATAATACCAACTCAAGGGTGTCACAGTAATGGCCAAAATTAATAGTACCGTTAATATGATTAAAAATTTAAAAAGTTTGATAATTTTCATTGATTTTCTGCCAGTGTGATTCGAGCATTACACAGCCCGTTACTTCTATCAATCAAATTGATATCAGCTTCAGATATATGCACTCCAAAGTTTAATTCCAGCGGTTGAAGCCAATTAGCAAGCTCATCAAAATTAATGGATTCAAAAGTGATCGTAACAGTTTGGCTGTCTTTCGGCTCTGATCTGGTTACAAACTGAGTCAATTTTTTAGTCGCTAATTGCTCATCAATCCATGAGATAAATGGCTTATTCGCGTCTCGACGAAAATTCACTGCATTTTTCTGTTTTTGTAAAAAAGTCGATTTTGATGACTGCATTTGCTTATATTGCTGTTGCAAATAATTTTTTTGTCCTTTTTTTGTATCAATGGCCTTAATGACAGGTTTATAGACAAACGCCCAAGATAAGGCCACTACAATAATAATAGAGCCTATTTTGATCAACCTTTGTTCTTGTGCTGTTAAACGATTAAACCACTGCATTAAAGCTGCTCCATTGTTATGATAGAACTGATGCCATCTTTATTGGTGTTTCTAGTACCTGTCTTGACGCGCATGGCTAATACGTTTTTTTCCAAACTGGATTGAAACAGATTCAAGTCATTGACGTTGGATGCTCTTAAATTAACCTCAAGTTTTGTTTTTCTCTGCCTTAATGATTGCACTTCAATGGTTGGATGTACAGCCAATGTTTTGCCCAAATAGCCCAGTGCACTGATAAAACCTACCTTAGAATCATCAGACATGGCATTGGCAGAAAGTTTCATCCGTGATTGCAAAGCGGCATATGGATCATTCATTTCTGTGTTATTGGCATTAGGCACCAGCTCTAAAAATAATGCGAGTTGCTCGGATTTAATGGTTTTAATGTCATCATTCAAAGACCACAAACGATAACCATTAATGATTAACCAACTAATGACCAATAAAGACGATAATATGATTAACCTTTTCAGTGGATGACTGTTTTTTGATTGATCATCATTATCCCGATAATCTCCTTGTAAAAGGTTGACAACATCGCCAGAAAGCATCTGTTTAACCAATGTTTTGGCTTGTAGCAAAACAGTATCTTGCTTATTCAAAGTAATGCTTGAATTAGTGGGCAGTTTTAAATCACTATCGGAATAGGCAACATGCATTTTATTATCAGATAGTTTCAAATATTGACCCAAAAAACTTCTTTTTAATGTGGTTCCAGTGTCTTTATTACGAACAACCACATAATCATCAGAAATAATGAAACTGTTAAACCCTTCTATAGAGGGTACGCTATAGATTTCTGAGTAAATATGTTGGCATTTTAATTGTGCGCTTTCTAATTGCTGATGAATATTATTCATCACTTCCTTGCTGATTACTGAAGCAACAAGTAATTGATCACCCAATTCTCTGAATGCATAGTGATTATCATCAACATCATTGGCCAAATGTTCTTCTACAGCATATGGCAATGATTGACGTATGACGTCTTCATTTTTACTGGGAATTTTAATGTGTGTATTGAATACATGATTGGCAGACATCAGCAACAACAATTGTTGATGACTTTTCACAATGATTTCAGACCACGATGCAATCGTTTTTTGAGTAACGGTATTTTTATTGCTATCGTAGTTTATTTGAAATTCTGGAATCAATTTTTCATTGATTCTCACAATTACGTATTCAGACATTTATTTTATTACTATTTAATTGTGACATTATACCTTAAGGGCCACTCTATTAATGAATAAAAACTTCTGGATTTAATGGTTTTTCATTTGTCAGCAAGATTGTCACCAATAGAGTAATTCTCACATTTGAAAACCCCATGATGATCCATAACCTGCATTGTAACAATGCGTCTTCTTTGAACCTGCAAATCAATGAAATTATAACGCATTGCAGGCTCAAAGAAGTTTTATCTATTTATGTATTTTTACGGTATTTGGGCATCAACCAATACGCCAAGGCTGGCAATATCAATAATGCACCCAACATATTCAGAACAAACATAAAGGACAACAGTAAACCCATATCAGCTTGGAATTGTAAATCACTGAATATCCAGGTTCCAACCCCTACAGCCAAGGTAATGGCTGTGAAAAATACTGCTTTGCCGGTCAATCTCAATGTTTCATAATAAGCATCGTAAAGACTCTTACCTTGCTTAAGGAAATCTTGCATTTTACTGAATATATATATTCCATAATCTACGCCTATGCCAACGCCAAGAGCAACCACTGGTAATGTATTTACTTTTAACCCAATTCCCATGAATGCCATCAATGCGTAAGCCAAAAATGACACCAATGACAATGGAATAACAATGGCTAAAGTACCAAGTAATGTTCTAAACGTCAGTAAACACAAGACCACAATCGCAGCATAAACTAAAATCAACATTGGCATTTGTGCAGCCTTAACCACATCATTGGTAGCTGCCATGACACCAACATTGCCAGTAGCTAATCTAAAACGCACTTCACCTTCTGCCAACTCATCAAGTTTTGTGACTCTTTCTGGATTATTCAAAACATATGAAGTTACTTCATCAGCTAAATACTGCACGGCTTTTTTGTCTGATACATCTATGCCATATGCTGCATCAGCAAGACCTGAAAATTTATTAGCAACTTCACCACTCAACACCTCAGCACTGTCAACTAATTTTTGTACAGACGTTTGATCAGTACTGTCAAAATCATGAATGGATCGAATCAACTGAGTCATCCCTTTATCAGTTTTAGGCGGGTACTGTTTGCGAAAATCATTGACTGCTGTAACCACCCTATTGATGGTTGTCGCTTTATGATCTTCTGTGAAAATCATAATTGGCATGGTACTACAATCAGAATTTAACAGTCCTGTATCAGTTTCTATACTCGATAAACTCTGACGCATAATGTATTCATTTCTCGATAGTGCTTTCCATTTTGGGTTCCCTTCATTCCAACCGGCTGTGATCACTTTAGCATATTGGGATAATGTGATGACTTTTTGTACACCCGCCACATTTTCCATATGCCAGGCAAACCTATCAATCAACTCCATGGCTTGATAACTCTCGGTACATGCATTGGCACTGGATTCTGCAATCACACTGATCATATCCACACCCAGTGAGAATTGAGAACTGATGGTTTTCGCATCCACATTATATTTAGCATCTGGTCGCAATTCTGGTACACCAGTTTGTGAATCACCAATTTGCATCTCTTGTGACTTAATGTAACCAAAAGCAAATAAACTAACCATCACCAATACAGACAAGGCAGCTAATGGATTTTTAGCAAACCCAGCGATGAATCTCCAAAATGAAGAATCGCTGTTCTTTTTATTTAAGCACCTTTCGCAGAATCGACCAAAATTTTGTGTATTGATGGTCGATAATAAAATAGGCATGAGCACTAAATTGGTAATAATGATCAAAGCCACACCAATGGTTGCTGTAATGGCCAATTCTTGAATGATGCGAATATCGATGAAGTAAATGGTGGCAAACCCTATGGTGTCACTCAATAACGCTATGATACCTGGAGCCAATAACACAGCAAAAGTATATTTCGCAGCTGTCTCTCCATTCCAGTTACCATTTTCGTGAGTAACAATATTATCTGTCCAGGTTGAAATCATCTGAACACCATGACTCACACCGATGGCAAATATTAAAAATGGCGTCAGAATATTCATTGGATCTATACCAAAACCCAATAATTTGAGGGTACCCAACTGCCAAATGACCGCAACCACAGAGCATACCAAGGGGAAAATTGTTAATTTAATGTTCCCTGAATACCAAAATAATAAAATGGCAGTTATCAAAATAGCTACTGCGAAAAAGTATAAGACTGATTTTGCACCATCGGAAATATCACCGACGATTTTTGCAAAACCAATGACATGGAGCACTTGCTCATTGCCCTGCTCATGCTTAATTCTGATGTTCTCTAGTTGTGCTGCGACATCTTGATAATTGATTTTTTCTTTTGAAACTGGGTCCTCTTCAAGTAATTCAGCCCAAACCATTGCCCCATTAAAATTTTCAGCGACTAAGCGACCCACTACTCCTGCCTTGACGATATTGCCTTTGACAACTTCCATCATATCTGGAGTGGCAACAAAATCAGATGGAATGACATTTCCGCCCGCAAATCCGTCTTCAACCACTTCAACAAATCTTACATTCGGGGTAAAAATGGACGTTACACTTGAGGGACTGACACCTTTAATTGAAAAAACATCATCTGTTACCGCTTCCAAAGTTTTAAAGAAATTTGGATTAAACATATCACCATCTTTGGTCATTACAGCAATGAGCAAACGGTTAGCGCCACCAAATTCTGTCTCATAGTCCATGAATGTTTTCATGTATTCATGTTCTAATGGCAACTGTTTTTTGAAACCAGCGTCAACTTTCAATTGACTCGCGAAATAAGCCATCAATACCGTAATTATTGTTAATAAAAAAAGTATCGGTTTTTTATTATTAAAGATTATGTTCTGTAATGTTTTAATTAATTTTGAATTATTATCACTCATTTATCATTACCTAATTTGCTTTGTGCTTATGCCAGATTCACCAATAACGATGACATTATTGTCCTTAACAGATAATATCTCAGTATAATCACCATCATCACCTGAAACATCAACTTTCGATAATTGGCCATTCGCATATTTCAACATAGCGCCATTGGCCCCAACAATAATAGCTGAATTTCCATTCATTATTTCTGAGCCAAATAAGCTGTCTTGTACAGGTGAATTAATTTCACGAAAACTTTCTCCAAAATTATCACTGATTAAGACATGTCCTCTCAGACCATAAGTAAGGATTTCATTACCTAAACTTATAACTCCAAACATTGAACCAGAATAAGGCAATTCGATTGGTTCCCAATTCTTTCCTGCATCAAAGCTTCGATAAGCATTACCTGCTTCAGCAACAGCAAAGAGTTTAAACTCATCTATTTTAATGATTTTATTCAAGTGAAAATCTTGCTCTTCTGAAATAAGACCATCCTGCCAACTCTTTCCACCATTAAAAGTGGTTAAATACGTACCATAAGCACCTATCGCATAACCTTCGCTTTCATTGATAAAAAGCACATCTAAAAGTGGCATTTGGCGTTCTACATCACTGAACTGGAGTTGCCATGTTTGGCCAGCATCAGCGCTGTGAATGATTGTTGTGTCATGTCCAACTGCCCAGACATTATTACCAACCATTGTTACAGCTGTTAATGTTGTCCTAGTTGGCACTTGTTTGGATTGTTGCCATGTACTACCGTAATCATTACTGACTGCCACATGACCTCTTTCACCTACCGCTACGATTGCGGTGTTGTTGGTAGTTATACCAAGATAAAGTGAATCAGTAAATTGAGGCATCAATTCGGCATTAAGGTTTTCTTTATTTGCCCATATGGCACCAGATAAAAAAACCAAGCATACTAGTAAACTCTTTTTCATTATTACCCTCATTACAATATTATCATAAAAGTGACCATTATCATGATGGCTAAATACTTGGTATTTAGTGCGATAAAAATCACCAAAATGTCTTCCTATAGAGTTTAGCATGTATTTTCTGTGGGCAAAACTCATACGTTAAAATAAAAAAAGGTTGAACAAAATTCAACCTTTTTTAATCATTCAATTAAAGTTCATTGATTATTATCGACGTCCACGTTTCCTTAATGCTTGTGGAGTATAACTCGATTCACTCAATGGTTGATTAAATGTATTGACTGGATCTTTATTGTCTAAGCCAACAGCCACATAGCGACCTGATCTCAAATCATGATGTGTCTCTACAGTAGACCAGAATGTTGGAACATCATAGTAGTTAATAGAATGGGCTTCAGAGAAACGCCAAATATTGCCACGTTTATCATAATGGTCAGTCAACATGATTTGATAACTGTCTTCATCCAAATAAAAGGTTCTTCTTGAATTAATATGACGCACACCGTCTTTTAATGTGGCTTCAATTTCCCAAACTCTATGCAGTTCATAACGCATTAAATCAGGATTAAGATGGCCCGGTTGTACAATATCATCATAATCTAAATCGCCACTGTGAACTTTATAAGAGTTATAGGGAACATACATTTCTTTCTTACCCACAACTTTCCAGTCAAATCTATCCATTGCACCATTAAACATATCAGTCATGTCATTGGTTCTTAAACCATCAGATGCAGTTCCAGGATTATCATAGGCCACATTTGGCGCTCTTCTTACACGTCTTTGACCTGGGTTATAGATCCACGCTTGGCGGGGTTGTTCTTGTTGATTCATCGTTTCATGCACCAAAAGAATTCTACCAGCAAGTCTGGCAGGCGACTCTACCACTTGGAAGAAATAAAGCAGTATGTTATCAATGTCTTCAACAGTATTGCCTTCTATATAATATTTACCAAACAGCTCTTCTTTTAATTTTACAACAGTGTACTTACCATTGGCTGTTGGGGCCACTTGATTATTGTATCTAATACCACCAGAACCTTTGTATTTTAGTTTATGGTTTAAGATCAACTCGTAAGCGTTTTTGGGATCAGGAAAAGGAAAACCTTCTGCAACATTTGATACCCCTTCACCATTATTGGCCAAAACCGCAGTTTTACCATTTTCAACGGTTTTATCATAAATCCTTTGTGGAAATGAAGCACTGCGTCTCGTTTGGTATACATCCATTTTATAAGTATCTGGATATTTATCAAACATGGCTTTTTGACCAACTGACAATTTATCAGCATATTCTTTATAATTGCTGGCATTGATTGTAAACGACACTTTATCACCAGAAAATGGATCTTGATGATGATCGCCTGGTTTATACTCTGACGGAATTTGGTCTTTGGTGATTCCACCTGTCCAAGCTGGAATGGTTCCATCACTGTTGCCACTTTTTTGCGCACCAACAGGTGTTTTATCTGCGGAATCATCGGCATATACAACACCGGACAATGTGCCTACAACCAAGCTCAATGTCATGGCTGTAACTAATGCTTTTTTAACTAATTTCATATTTATCCCCTGTGCTATTAAAATGAATATTTAAGATTGATAGATACGAAATCTCTATCACTTATTAAATTACGAATGCCTGCCCCAAAGAAAGAGGTATAACTGATGTCAGCTCCCCATTTCTCAAGATATGTAGCACCCAAACCTACGGTAACAGACTTTCTGCCTTCAATAAAGTTCCCTCCAGGGCCAGGGGTGGTACCATTAACATCATGATTGAAACCCAATCGTGGAGACAAATTGAATGGTAATCCAAAGGCATTATTGAAGTCCAGACGCGTTATTAAACGATAACCCCAAGAAAAATCTGTAGCAAAAAACTTGCCTGGTTCGGTTATAGGGTTACGACCATTTCCACCACTCACTGCGCTTGGGCCGCCACCGGTGTCTGTACCCGGGCCGTTATATCTCAATACACTTTTATCAGGCAAATCCCATACATTAGTGAAACCAACTTCAGCAAGAAGAACAATCTGATCTGCATTGAAAAGATTATTTGGACCAAACAATTTAGTGGCTGTCATTTGAAATTGACTGACTTCATGTCTTTCCCAACCGCGGATTGTTTCACCGGGCCCATAGTTTCCTAATTGCGATCTGAATTCATTAAAAGGAGCAGGTATCAGAGCATTCAGTGGAGATAATGCAGCAAACAACAATTCTACGTCATCCACTTGTAATGGCACATTTGGACGATAAGACAATTCACCTTGTAAAGACACGCCCAAACTGTTGATGGTGGTATTAAAGCTCAAACCATATAAATCAATGTCTTCAGGGTATTCAATAAAGTAACTTCCTGTTTCGGGTGATGATCCAGTCACAGAAACACCACTGATTAATGGCAATCGTGAATGGTAGTTTAAGTAATAAAGACCAAATTCTGTATCATTTAATTCTGGCGAATAATATTTGAAAGACATGCCATATTGTCCACTGTCACTGGCACCTCTGACCAATTGTCTATTAATCGTTGCACCTGGTGTTTGTTCTGGCACCAAGCCAAAAGCCAACATCACAAACTCGCCACCTGGGGTTGCAAAATCATTGGTTCCAAAATAGGTACCAGCTGGATCAGGGTCAGTTTGTTCAAATTCAAACATATATAAACCTTCAACTGACAGATTGTCAGTCAAATTAATACTTCCCCAAATCATGTCAATGGGTAAAAAAGCTTCTTTCAGCTCCGCACCAGCAACGCGAATTTTTGAAACATCTACAGGATTAATAACATTAATGCCTTGTTGGATAAAGGTACTTTCTCCCCAACTGACCACTTGACGACCAAAACGGACGGTACCATAGCGGTCTCCAATATTGAAATCTTTATAAACATAAGCATCAAGCATACGGGTTTGTTGCCCGACGAAAATTTTGGCTGTCTCTGTCAAGTTATCGTCTGAGGCATTGGCAAAATCATAAAAAGACGTCAATCTGAAGAAACCACCAAAACTGTTGTAACTGAATCCAAATTCAGTGGTAATCTTGACCGCATTAGAAAAAGCATCCCATTGATCGTAGTTTAAATTACCATCATCTGAATTGACTGAGTATCGCCCAGGAGCCGAAATTTGTTGATCGAAAGGCAATAAACCAACGCCTGGATTAAGATTGGCTTTACCGATTAAACGCTCATCTCTTTCTTCTGCTCTGATTGAAACACCATAAGAAATAGTAGTATCCCAACTGGCATTGAAATCGCCTTTATTAAAGCTGATGGCATTTGCCAATGATACCAAACCCAAAGAAGAAGACATTATCCCCAACTTAATTGCTTTACCTAATTTGTTAAGTTTTAAATTATTATTTGTTTTCATGATTCACTCCTCTTATTGGCCTTGCACTACAGATTCATTTGTTACAACCACTGTTGTACCGGCAGTAGCCACCATACTGGCCATTTGTGATTGCATTTCGACTGTTGCTTCCAATGAAGCGGCAGGACTCAATAAACTTCCATGGTCACCTGCAGTAAATCTTACAGCACCATCTAAGCCTTCTGGATTAGCTGTTGTACTAGAAATTGGCGGCAATCCCATGGCCGCAATTAAAGGCTCTGTACCAGATAATGGTGCTCCTGCCACCGTATTAGGCACCACCTGATCGCCAAGCACTTCATGGAATAATATGTTATTGAATTGACCCGCTAAAGCGCCATAGTTGATAGGATCTCCTGAGTCAACAACTGTTTGAGTGACCACCATAAATTGATCGAATGCTGGTGTTCCAGCGACAACACCAGCAGCCTCTAATCCAGCTCTGATGCGCGGCCCAAATGTTGGCGAACCATCCAGTAATCTGGCGATACCGCCACCACCTACAGAAAGTACAGCTGTGCTGACAGTTTCTTCCAATGCTAAGAAAGGCACGCCTGTGATTGAACCCAGTGATTGTGAAACATAAGCTATTTTTGTTGCATCAAAATCTGGTGCTCCATCAGAATCATAATCCATTGCAGGAATACTTCTGGCCAAAGTGAACAGATCAGCAATACCTTGTCTGAAGTTATCACGGGACACCAATAAATTAGCCAAATTAATGAAGTGTGTTGCAGAAGTATCGATCATACCATCAGGACCAGGGGCTCCTGTTGTATTATCAACATAGTCAACATCAAATGTTCTTTCCTGAATGATACCAAATGGTGTCTGTGTACCTGTCGCATAAAAAGGGTTATCAACATCAGTGATGCCATGTAATGCCAAATCTTGCGCGATTACTGCATAACCAATTGAAGCCAAAGTATCGGCCACAGCCAACATATCTGTTCTATTTCTTGTGATACCATGCTGATAAATCACCACAGGCCAGCCAGTAGCTGGTTTTGTATGACCGCTGTTGGCATTTGGCAAAGTTAACAATACTGGATTTAACTGCTGTGAAGTTGCCACAGGGAACGGATTGGCAAATGTCAAATTAGTTGAAGTTGGATCTAAACCCAGTGCATCAAAAGGTGGAACATAGCCACCAGGAGCTGCTTTCCAAAATTGATTCAATGGAGCTGTTGGATTTTCTGCGCTTGGAGCAGATAGGTAATAAGGGCTTTCTAATGCACCGACATGAATATCAGCAATTCCAGCCCCGCCGAAAGCACTTGTGTTGATACCTGTAGGTAAGAATAAGTTTCTTCCCGCAGCAGAAACAGCTTTTACAGCGCTTAATACAGGTGTTACAGATTGAGTGGTCATAACCCATGATAAAACAATATCATCTGGATTAATGCCCGCAGCAGAAGCCGCAAATTCTTGAGAATTGGTCAATTGACGCAATGGTTCAAGTGCTTGTGCAGTTGCTGTTGGTATCAATGGATCCGTGCTGTTACCACTGGCGTCTACCAATGGAGAAGTTCGCTTAGCAATGAAATAAGTTTGATCTGGTGTAGCGATGTTTCCAGCATCATCAGTAATACCATTGGTGATTACAGCCATATAACTGGTCAACTCTTTTAAGGCTTTCAATGGAACTATTGCAATGCCTGCGCCAGTTGAAACGGCCACAAAATCCACGCCCGCCTGAAGTTCTGCGCTAATACCTGTTACACCACCACCTGGTCCAGTTAAGGTGACTTCAAATACCCTGACAGTTTGGCCAGGGACTACAGAAGATGCAGCCACATTAGCTGAGAATGGTGCCGCCCATGGTGCGTTTGTAGAAAAACCATCTATGGCATTCAAAGCAACAGCAGGATCACCAAAGTTGGTTGGATCTGCTGCAGGAGCATTCAACGTCAAGTCAGTAGTGCCCAAAAGCAATAAGTTGGTTGGAAAAGGCAACTGACCTGCCGTTGGGTTAAATATGGCAGTGATCACTGCAGTTACAGGTGTGCCTCCAGGATTTGTTGCGGGCTCTGCCGGTGTTGCCCGTGGGGCATTGGAAGAACTGCTACATGCCTGTAACAAAACTGTGGATATTATTGTTAGTATTAGAAATTTTAGACGCATTTGCGGGTCCCCTGATTAAAACATCCACTATAATAATTATTAATGAGGTCAAAATACAAGCTTTAATGTTAAATTTCTGTTATTTAAACATATGTTTGAATCTGTATTAACCTTGCTCGATAATAGCCACCACAATAAATTAAGATAAAAATTAATTTTGCTGATTTATTTAAAGAAATAGTTCATTGTTTAATACTCAATCTGACATAATGATTCTTTAAAAAGTCCTGTCATGTTATCGAAAATACTCAAATATCATGTGACAGTACATCACTTGCTACAAAATGGTTTTTAATCAAAAATGACAAAAAAAAAACAATTCAATGCCCCATACTATTTAACGTTTTTCAGTATCGCAGCACTTTTAATATATAACTCAGGGTTGTCGTTGCCACAATCCCACACGCTGTTCATCACTTTAATCACAGCAACGTTGTGGGTCACTGAAATATTACCCATTCCTGTCACCTCATTAATTCCCATCGCTACATTTCCATTATTAGGTATACTGGACAGTAAAGCTGTGGCTCAATCATATGGCAGCCCTTTAATATTATTGCTGTTGGGTGGTTTCATGTTATCGGTTGCCTTGTCACACACACAAACCCATAGATTAATTGCCAATAAAATCATTAAAATCATTGGTCTCGAATCACAAAAAAAAGTCTTACTAAGTTTCATGATAACAGCAGCGTTGCTGAGCATGTGGATATCCAATACTGCTACCACTTTAATGTTATTACCTATTGCTTTGGCCATAGTAGAATTTAACTCCAGTCGTAATTTTGCCATCATCTTATTATTGGGTATTGCCTACTCTGCCAGTATAGGCGGGATTGCCACCCCAATTGGTACGCCACCAAACCTGATTATGATACAAGCCTTGTCAGATTTACAAAACATTGGCTTTCTCAGCTGGATGCAACAAGTATTGCCCATATTAGCATTGATACTCCCCATTGCTTATTGGTACCTATCCAGTTATCTTAATGATCAACCCATACATTTTAAGCTGGCTCATGTAGATATCTCCACAACACAAAAAAAAGTATTGGGTGTCTTTTTTATTACCGCAATATTGTGGATGACCAGAGTTGAGCCATTTGGTGGTTGGAAAACTCTATTAAACATGCCCTATGCCAATGACGCTTCAGTGGCCATGTTAGCTGTCGTTGCACTGTTCTTATTAAAAGATGAAAACAAAAAACCCATTATGACTTGGGAAGCTGTCAACAAAATTCCGTGGGGAATTCTTTTGTTATTTGCTGGAGGCATAACCATCGCCACTGCATTTAAACAAACAGGGCTCAGTGAATCCATTGCCAGTCAACTCATGTTCCTCAATCATCTTCCTTATTGGTTGGTTGTAGGCTTAATTTGTTTATTTGTAACATTTTTAACCGAAGTGACCAGCAATACAGCAACCACCGCTGTATTAATGCCAATTCTATTATCGACTGCCCAAGCCATAAACATCGACCCTTTAGCTTTGATGTTACCTGCTACTGTGAGCGCCAGCTTTGCATTTATGATGCCTGTTGCAACTGCTCCCAATGCTATCATTTTCAGCAGCGGACGTATACCCATTAAGAAAATGATGAAAGTAGGATTCTCATTGAACATTATTGGCGCTTTAATTTTGACCACATATTTTTCATTAACACAGTGAATAGAATCTCTTGCTCAACTTAAGAATGAAAATAAAATATTTAAAAACCATGAAATATTCGGGCTAATAAAATATAGAAAACTTAAGATTCACTTTCTAGCATGAGTATAATTCTTGAAAATCAACCCTCACAAAAGTAAACTTGTTAACCTGTTTCAACAATAATATCTGTATGGATAGACAACAAACCCTGCTTAATTGGGTACAACACACACTAAAAGATCCAGAGTGTTACATAAAACCAGCCTCAAGTGATGCCAGTTTCCGAAGTTACTGGCGGGTATTTTCACAAGCCAGAACTTTTATTGTAATGGACGCACCGCCTATCCATGAAAACTGTGAACCTTTCATTGACATCTCGATGCGTTTGTCAAAAAGTGACTTGAATGTACCTGAAGTTTTTCATAAAGATTTGCAGCAAGGCTTTTTACTGTTATCGGATTTAGGCACTGTTCAATACCTCGATGTGCTCAATGATAAAAGTTGCAAGGCACTTTATGGTGATGCGATTACAGCACTGATCAAGATGCAAAAATATACCGATCAACACAACCTCGCTCATTATAATGAACAATTATTACAACAAGAAATGAACCTATTTGACCAGTGGTTTATTAATAAACACATAGGCATAGAACTCAACCAACAGCAACAAAACACATTAAGCAATTGCCATCAATTATTAATCATTAATGCCACCGAACAACCACAAACATTTGTTCATCGAGACTATCACAGTAGGAATCTGATGAAAACCGCTAAAAATAATCCGGGGATTCTGGATTTCCAAGATGCTGTCATTGGGCCAGTGACCTATGATTTGGTTTCATTACTGAGAGACTGCTATATTAAGTGGGACAATCAAATTGTTGAACAACTCTCTGATTTATTTTTGCAACAATACAACCACATCAATCAACAACACATTTCAAATGAAAAATGGAATCGTTGGTTTGATTTAATGGGCATGCAAAGGCATCTAAAAGCCATTGGAATTTTTTGCCGACTCAATTATCGTGACAATAAACCAAATTACCTGAAAGACATCAATAGAACACTATCTTATGTTAAACAAATTTGTACAAAATATACAGAGCTTCAAAATTTTTTAAAACTTATTGACGATATTCAACCCAATATGGAATGCTTATGCGAGCCATGATATTGGCCGCCGGTAAGGGCGAGCGCATGAGACCATTGACATTAGTTAAACCCAAACCCCTATTGGAGGTAGCTGGTATCACATTAATTGAACACCACTTAATCAAATTAAAAAAAGCGGGTTTCCAAAGGGTCGTGATCAACATCAGTTGGCTTGGCCAACAAATCATGCAAAAATTAGGCAATGGAGAACAATACGGTTTAGAGATCAGATACTCTTCAGAAGGCCCGGAACCTCTGGAAACAGGTGGAGGCATACTCAAAGCCTTACCTTTGATTGGAGATCAACCTTTTTTGGTGATAAACGGTGATGTTAAAACAGATTTTAATTTCAACTCCCTCAGAGATAAAGCCATTGACACCTTGGCACATCTGGTATTAGTCAATAACCCAAATCATAATCCACATGGGGATTTTTGTATTGATGATAATGATAGACTTGGTATCAATAGCAATCCAAAATACACCTACAGTGGCATAGGCATCTACAGCCCAGCTCTTTTCAAAAATGCTAAGCCAGGAATATTTTCAGTCACGCCATTAATCAAAGCAGCAATTAAAGAATTGTACATTTCCGGTCAATACTACAAAGGCCAATGGGATGACATTGGCACCATTGAAAGATTAACTGAAATCAATATCCGTTGTAAAAAATAAATTGAATAAAAATTCAAGATTTATACATTATTGTACCTAAATTGATCGCTTTATTCATACAATCGTTTGAAATTATAATGAACTTGTGTTATTTTGTTGTCCGTTTTGGAAACTAAAAATAATAATAGAGACTTCAGTTTGATTCTATAAGATTGATAATAGGGTAAAATAATGATATCAACCAAAACACAAATATAGAAATCTTAACCAAAGAAAATAATAAAAGAGGACAATATATGATTCGTAAAAGTACACTATTATCATTATCTCTACCGCTAATGATAGCCAGCCCATCAATGGTTGCAGCAAAATTTGCTGTTAACAAACAACTAGCTGGCCCGCCATCTGAATTTGAGTTCATGCAACCAGCTGCTGCTGAAAAAGCCGCTTTGTCATCAAAAACAGCGCTAATTCCTATAAAATTACAACAAACTAAGGCTGGTAACAGTTTTTGGCAGTCATCATTATCAATCGATCATGCTGACTTCGATTTTATGGTATTCTCAAATGGTGATGCAAGTTGGCAGATTGACATGATCAATCCAATCACCAAACAAGTCAAAAATATTCAAGACTTAGCCAGTGATTTTAAATCAACTGAATATGGCATGAGCAACCAACAATACCCAGGTGAACAATATTCGTTTAAGGGTTTAGATACTGGTCAATGGCAAATACGAATCAAAACGCTGGGAACACCTGATCAAACTGAAGGTTATATTCTGGTTTCCAATAAAAGCAAATATTTACTGAATGCTTATCAAACCAATGCTGACCAAATTGCAGGTCATCGCATGCACTTTGTTGCACAAGGCACAACAAATGAGACAACAATTGAAGCCTTAAAAGATTTTAATCCATTACAATCTGCACAAATGGTTGTCAGTTATCCAAGTGGTAAGCAAGATACTTTTACCATGTACGATGATGGATTACATGGTGACAACCTTGCCAATGATGGTTTATTCGGCGCAGATTTCTTAGCACCCATTGCTGGAGATTACACCGTACAAATCCAATCTCATGGCATCAATCCTGATAAAACACCATTTTTCAGAACCACTGAACATTTTGTGCCAGTCATTGAGCAAACATTGACTATGGATAACAAAAATATCAAAAGTGCAGTGATCAGTGATAACAGATTGAATATCAGCATGAATATTGAAGATCATGCCAAGACAGCTGGAGATCGTTATAGAATCATCGCTGAAGTTTGGGGTGAAAGTAATGAGAAAGCTGGTGTAATGGAACCCGTATCGTGGATCAGTACCATTACCCAAGTCGTTAATAACCAACTCAATGTTGAGTTAGACGCACGCTGGATTGCCATGGCCAAAGTTGACAGCAATTTTGAATTAAGAAACTTGAGAATTGAAGACGCCAATAATTTCATTCCTTTGATTTCAGAAAAAACCATTGCACTTGACGTTGAGCAATTGCCCAAAGCTGCTAATAAAGCCTATTCTGGTCAAATCACTGAAGAAATGATGATGGGTGTTCGCCCTCCAATGTCTGCTAACAAAGCTGGCCGTAAATTGATGTTGGTTCACGGTTATTGCTCAGGCAATGCATGGGGACCACGTGCCAGTCAATTCAGTAGCAGTACTTTATTTCAAGATTTTAATCAAAACAGATCTCATGATGAATTTGCAAGAAGAATCAGAGATTATGGTAATCAGTTTGATTCATTTGGTATCGTAGCACATTCACAAGGCGGTGCTGCAAGTCTTCATTTGTTGACTTATTACTGGAGTGGACTTGACAATGCCTCTGGCGGCAGACTGATTCAATCAGTAGGTACACCATATCAAGGCACACCTTTAGCAGGTGTTCTAGCAGCCATTGGTCAAGTCTTTGGTGCAGGTTGCGGCAGAAATAACAACCTTACCACCTCTGGTGCAGCTTCTTGGTTAGCAGGTATTCCAACTTCATCAAGAAACAAAGTCAATTATTACACCACCTCATTTACTAAAAAGTGGTGGAGATATGATTATTGCAACATTGTGACTGATTTATTACTTAGCGATCCTGATGATGGTGTGATTGAAAGATCACGTGGTCAATTGAGCGGTGCTTCGAATCGTGGTCACAAAACTGGTTGGTGTCATACTACCAGTATGAGAGATCCAGGACAAGTAACAGACCGTAACCGCAATTTACAAATGAGTGCCAACGCGAGTCGTTAATTCCAACTGCGCAATTAACTTTAAGAATAAAAGGGTTTCATCTGATGAAACCCTTTTTTTTATCAAACATTTTTATAGTGCATAAGAATCTAGTATAATCAATCTTTGTATCACACAAAAGTTAAGCAATGAAAGATATCTGGATGCCACATGTCACCGTCGCGACCATCATCGAAAAAGACGGAAAATTTTTGATGGTTGAAGAAGACCTTCATGGACAAAAAATATTAAACCAACCTGCCGGTCACCTCGATGAAGGTGAAACATTGGTAGAAGCTGCCATCAGAGAAACACTGGAAGAAAGCGCATGGCAAATTGAAATCTCCTATTTAATAGAATTTGCCCAGTGGACATCACCCAACAGTGATACTCATTTTTTGCGCGCATGCTTTGCTGGCAAAGCCATTGAACATTTTGCAGATCAAGATTTAGATAAGGGCATTATCAGAAGCTTATGGATGACACGTGATGAAGTGGCAAAAAATTCACACCGATTACGCAGTCCACTTGTATTAAATCACATTGACCACTATATAGCAGGTAAGCGATTTGATTTAGATTTTTTCAGTTATTATGACAAATAAAGCACAAAAGCCTAAAGTAATAGTGGGTATGTCAGGCGGTGTTGACTCCTCAGTAAGTGTCGACTTGTTACAACAACAAAACTATGATGTTGAAGGCATGTTCATGAAAAATTGGGAAGAAGATGACACACTTGAAGTCTGTAGTGCCGATGAAGATGTCAAGGATGCACAATCAGTCGCTGATAAACTCGGTGTAAAATTGCATTTGCGTAATTTTTCCTCTGAATACTGGGACTTTGTCTTTGAGGATTTCTTACATGAATACAAAATTGGGCGCACACCAAACCCAGATATTTTGTGTAATAGAGAAATTAAATTTAAAACCTTTTTAGAACATGCTGAAGATTTGAATGCCAACTTTATGGCCACTGGACATTATGTTGATAAAGATTTTCATGAGGGCAAATACCGTTTATTGAAAGGAAAAGATAACAACAAAGATCAGAGTTATTTTCTTTATACCATCACTCAAAAACAATTGGCTTTTTCATTGTTTCCTCTGGGAAAAATCGATAAGCCTGCGGTCAGAGAAAGGGCAAAAGCCTTAAATTTGATTGTCCATGACAAAAAAGACTCGGTGGGCATTTGTTTTATTGGTGAGAAAAACTTCCAAACTTTTTTGGCCAACTACCTAAAACCCAACCCAGGCAATATCATCAATAAAAAAGGCACTGTCATTGGTCGACATACCGGCTTGATGTACTATACCATTGGCCAAAG
This sequence comes from uncultured Alcanivoracaceae bacterium, assembly GCA_964352735.1. Classification (GTDB taxonomy): domain Bacteria; phylum Pseudomonadota; class Gammaproteobacteria; order Xanthomonadales; family Marinicellaceae; genus NORP309. The sequence goes on from CAYGTC010000001.1 coordinate 23,197, forward strand.
ACAAGGTTTGGGCATAGGCGGGGTCAGAGATGCCAAACCTTTACCATGGTTTGTGGCAGCAAAGTGCCATAAAAACAATGCATTAATTGCAGTACAATCAGATGACGAAAACAGCCTGAATTCAAGCATGTTGTTTGCCGATCAAATTCATTGGATTTCTGGCCAGAAGCCCACATTTCCTCTGAAATGTAGAGCCAAAAGCCGATATCGACAAGCCGACCAAGAATGTACTGTGTACCAAGAAGAGAACGACACAATCAGAGTAGAATTTTCACAACCACAAAGAGCTGTAACACCGGGGCAATCTGTGGTGTTTTATCATGACAATGTCTGTCTGGGTGGAGGCATCATTCAACACACAAACACCCTTAACCATCAATGTGAATTTTGGGATAAATAAACATGAAAAATAGAACCATTGCACTGGCAGGCGTCTGTCAAGCTGCATATTATGCACATGAATTGGCTGGCACTGGACGAATAAGAGACCTGCACGGCTACGAAGCAACACTTAACAGCTTATATGTTATTGATTGTCAAGACATCAGTGAAATCTATGGCATGGAAATAAACAACCTGAGCACCGGTTTAAAAACACTGAACTATGCGTTTAATCGTGATCCAGACTATTTAACCATATTAAAATACACGCTCACCTTATTGGCACTGGAAAGAAAACTCAACAAAGAATCACAATACCTCCAGAAAATACAAAAAGACATATTGGATTCAAAAACCTTAAGAACCCAAGATGATAATTTCACACCAGCAGTCATAAGAAAACTGGCCAACAGTTACAGCGCGACTGTCAGCCTTTTACAACCTCGCATCATACTTAATGGTAAACCACAGCACTTGAAACAGCCTGAGATTACCGAAAAAATCAGAGCCATTTTATTGGCGGGCATCAGGTCAGCAGTGCTGTGGACACAAATGGGGGGCACACAATGGCAATTATTATTCAAGAGAAAAATACTGGTTGAAACCGCGCTTGAATTAAAGAAACTGTGACCCATAAAACATCACTTCTTATTGCTGGGCAAACTTCAGAACGTTTGTATTTTAAAAAAACCACACTTGATGATTATCACCAATGGCTACCATTTTTCAAAGACCCCAGAACATCTGAGCACTGGATTACAGAAAACAATGATCCTTTGATCAACTGCCAAAATTGGTATGACACACAGTTTTACCGTTATGATAATAATTTGGGAGGGTTATGCGCTATGATTGATCATAAAAATCAAAAACTGATAGGGCATTGTGGTTTACTATTACAGCACATTGATAATGGTGATTTTTTAGAAATCGGGTACCATATATTGCCCCAGTTTTGGGGGCAAGGCTTTGCATCAGAAGCAGCCATTTGTTGTCGAGATTTTGCATTCAACAACCAACTTGCAGATGAATTGGTTTCGATCATAAGCTTAACCAATACGCCCTCACAAAAAGTTGCTAAAAATAACGGCATGACCATCTACAAAACCACCACTTATGCCAAAAATTCTGTGTACATCTATAAAATCACACGTGATAAATGGTTGAACCACAGATAATATTAAAAGAGGCCTTTACTAACCCGGAAATTTCATCAAATCAGTAAAAAAACTTGATTTTATCTATAGAAAACATAAAGTTAAATGAATTCTATAAAAGCACGCTTTGTACTTGAATGGTTTTATGAAAAAAATGGCTGCATATCTTGAAAAAAATCGCTTGAAAGCCATGAATAATTGGCTTACAAACGATATTTCTCCAAGCTATTTTTTCATTTTTCCCCTAAATTCCATTCTATGATGAAATATCCGGGCTAAAGCACAGCACAGAGAAATGATGAAAAATAGAAATCAACCACATGTGAAAATTTGTTGTATAAGCAGTCAAGCAGAAGCCCAATTGGCAATCAACTGCGGCGCCTCTGCATTGGGCCTTGTTGGACCAATGCCCAGTGGTCCAGGAATCATTGATGATTCACAAATTAAAAAAATTGCCTCAGCGGTACCACCCCCCATTTCAACATTTTTATTAACCAGTGAAACCAACGCCAATGACATCATCAATCATTATAAAAAAGTCAACACCAGTGTTATACAAATGGTTGATGCTTTAACAGACAATGGCTATGCCCAGATCAGACAACATTGTCCCCACATTAAGCTGGTACAAGTCATTCATGTCATAGATGATGACAGCATAGATCAGGCCATTCATGCGGCTCAATTTGTGGATGCCATCTTACTGGACAGTGGCAATCCGAACCTTTCGGTCAAGGAACTGGGCGGCACAGGACGAACCCATGATTGGCAATTAAGCAAAACCATCAAAGAAAAAATAGGCATTCCACTGTTCTTGGCTGGTGGCATAGGCCCAGATAATGTCACTGAGGCCATTCGAACCGTTCAGCCTTTTGGTATTGACCTGTGTAGCAGTGTAAGAACCGAAGGCCAATTAGATGCCACAAAACTGCAAGCACTGTTTAGGGCAATCGGTCATGCTTGATTATGACCATACAATTGTTGGGCATTTTTATACATGATCCAACTGGTAAAAATATACTTGTCGTTTGAAATAGGTTTGTTGCCACGATGCGTGTGGGTAAAATCGGCAGGTGCAATCACCAGTGTGCCCATCTTCGGTTTGGATTTCAGTTTCTGAAAATAAAACTCTGTCTCTCCGCCCTGCTCCACATCATTGAGATAAAACATCCACAATAACGTCCTGTGCAACGACGGTTGCGATGGGTCTGTTGGATGTGGATAAAATTCAGAATGCCAATGGAAATAACCGCCTTTATTTTTACCATACTTCTGCATATTGACTGAGCCAATGGTATAAATGGCATTCAAAAAAACCGTCAAATCAGCATCGCTCATGCCTTCAACATCTTTATAGGATAACGGCACCATTTGGCCTTTTTTATTTTGGAACATTAAGGAGACCGAACCAGCCAATAAAAAGGGAAATTTACGCACATATTTAATCATGCCTTCTAAAACCACATTTTGCAAATGCGTCATTTCATCTTGCCATTCGTTTGCAAAATTTGTCACTGTTATATCAATGCTGTTTTTTTTAATTTTATCAACACCATTACCAGTCTCACCTTGGTGTTTATTGGGACTTTTCTCAAATTTTTGTATGCATTTTTTACAAAAATTATCATCCAATGCGTTGTCAAAAATTTGAATAAAATCAGTCATAGCTGGCACTCATTATTAATAGACTTACTATTTTACTACACCAACATATATAAATACAGTGCACATAAATTGCACAATCTGTCAAAAACTGTTTCTTACTAAAGTAATGTCGCTCAACCCTTTAACATTGACAATATCATCAATGAAGAATGATGGTATAAAAAAGCCCCGATTAATCGAGGCTTTTAAACTTAATATTTTAAGTTAATCTATAATGAGAGAACATTACTACATTCTGTACTTGAACCTTCCTCACATAATTGGAAAGTATAAGAAGAATTTTTGTTCACACTGAATGAAGCAGAGCCATCATTCGCAGTAGTGCTATCATAATTGCCATTAATATATACATCAACGTTAGCCGTTGCGCCACCTGTCCAATTGAGATTTGCCTGACGGCCACCACGTGAACGATTACCTGATAAATCTAAAGCATCAGCTGGCGGTTCTGTTCCACCACAGCCATTGGCATCTAAATAATCACTAGCAGCCTTGGCTTTGACTATACCATAACCAAAGTCCACATCGCGCCCAGTTGGCCCAATATCCTGTGCAGTTGCTTTTAGAGCAGCACGTATCTGTTCACCGTTACAAGATGGGTGATTTGACCAAACCAATGCAGCAGCGCCAGCAACTGTAGGAGTTGCCATTGATGTGCCAGAAAAAACAGCATAATCACCAGCAACACTATCAACAGTAACGGTAGAAGCACCGACTAATGTAGCTCTATCTTCAAGTGCAGTTCCTACAGCAGGTATAGAAGTAGTAACTCCAGTAATGTCCATGTTGACAACACCTTCTCCAGCCACATTATTAATCACCACAGCACCAACTCCACCTGAAGCGCCACAATTATTTATTTTATCAGAAAAAGAAATGTTGCCGCGATCAATGATACAAACTCTTCCAGAAGCACCTGCATCAATAGTTTCTGCTGTTCCCATAAAATATCCCGCAGCTGTTACTGTACCAGTATTTGAAGTAGAAGAAGCAATGACACCAGCTCCATCAGCCGATACGGCAGCAACTGCGCCTGTTCCAGATGGAACAGTCGATAAAACATCTTGACCACCACCTGAAATCTCTACACCATTACCATCGTGGTCATCACGTCTGTTACCTCTTCCAATTACATGTGATGGAAATTGAGAAGCAGCATATTTTTCATCGTCTTTATTAACACCTCCAACCATAACAACTGACTTATAGCCAGCTGGATAAGATCTAGTATCATTGCCATCATTACCTGCAGCAGCGAAAATCAGACCTCCATTGTTAACATAGTTATTCATGGCATTTTCTTCAACACTACTGGATCCACCGCCACCCAGTGACATATTAATGATGTTAGCACCTGCGGCACCACATAAATTTACGGCTTGTGCCAAACTTGAAGAATAACCCCAACCAGCATCATTAAAAACTTTTATGATATGCATTGGAACCCCTGGAGCCACACCAATGATACCTACATTATTATCTACAGCTCCAATGGTACCGGCTACATGAGTACCGTGAGCACCACCATCACGGAACCAGTCATTGGTACCAGGATCATTGTCCCCAGTGATGACAGAAAAATCAAAATCGCCGTTTTGACCACCAGTTTCACCTGTCTCTCTGGCAAGACCAGAGTCAATGACACAAACTTTTTGATTGCCATTAGTAAGATCAAGTGTGAGTTGATCACCTTCAGCCTGAAGGTAATTATATGGATCGACTTGTACGCTATTTGGATTACCCGGACTGTCACTGAACCCCATCAAATAACGTATTTGATCAACCTCCATTGATTTGAATCCGTTCATACTTTTGATGGAACTTTTACTGTGTTCATTCAATTCGATTGCAAACCAGCCATCGCCCTGTACAAGAACTTTTTTCCCTTGTTTTAAAGATTTACCATTGCCTGAATATGATACAATCATACGCTCAGCAACTGCAGTTCCCCCTAATGCCAACAATGTAGCAGCGGTTAATGTTTTCATTTTTAATTTCATATTTTCTCCTCTTAATCGTGGATTTTATTTTATTTCGTTTCATTTACTTAGTGGCTAAATGAAGCGCCTACCTCTATATATACCTTTGATCTACATCAAAAATACCGCAAAACAGTTGAGGAGCTAAATAAACAAATTTCAACTTTTTATGGAAATTTATTTACATTTTTAATAAATAAGTATGAATTTTACTTTTATGTACAGTAACTTAGAGCGATTATGATCATATTAATACCTAAAAAAAACATAGATACTTCAGCAAAATAAAGGTTTATAATAGAGCACAACACTTAATAATATTTCGATCATGATTGATTTAATCAATAAAAACACTTTAATAAGCAGTGACAAAACTGCGAAAATTTTCAAGAAAAATCAACCATTCAAACACGCTATCATCGATGGGTTTTTTGATGCTGATTTCTGCCAGAGCCTATTGAATGAATTCCCTCAATTTGATAAACAAAAAGCCAGAAATGAAAGTGGTAAAATTGGCAGGAAAGCTGTTCATGAAAGAATTCTTGATCTTGGTGAATCTTATCAAAAATTAGATCAATTGATTAAAAGCCAAAAGTTTATTGAATTGATTGAAAAAATAACAGGCATAGATGGCTTAATTTATGACCCATATTATTATGGAGGCGGAACACACAACAATTTACATGGTCAGGACCTAGATCCACATGTTGATTTCACTCACCACCCAAAAACAGGCATGCATAGACGATTAAACCTTATTGTTTATCTAAATCATGAGTGGGATAAGGACTGGGGTGGCAATATAGAGTTACACAAAAACCCCAGGCTTGAACCCAAAGATGATGAAATTGTTAGTGTAGAACCACTTTTTAATCGCGCTGTGATTTTTGAAACCAACAATATATCTTGGCATGGCTTTCCAAGGATCAACTTACCCGAAGATAAAAAAAACACCTCTCGTAAATCATTCGCTCTTTATTATTACAGTAAGAAAAGGGATGAGAAAATCACCACACATTCAACCATTTATGTTGACAGGCACCTACCAGAAAGGATTAAAGCTGGTGTTACATTATCAGAAGAAGATGTTCAGGAAATTAAACTACTACTCACAAGACGTGATCAGCATCTTAAACGCCTCTATAACAACATTATCAACTTAACCAGTAAAACTGCTGAAATCAAATATCGCATTATCAGAAGACTCGCATTCTCTTTTAATAAACATATTTTTAAACGATGAATTATTTATGTTTCCAATATTTAGGATCCTCACTAAAATCGGACAGACATATTTTCTCTAGATAAGTAAAACCACTGGCTCCTTTCACCTCTTCAAAAATATTTGCAAACATAGGACGAGCCAAATGCGCCTTTATACCCGAACCCCAAGAATACCATGTGCGACGAGATATCCTACCCAGACTTCTTAAGTAAACTTGTTCATTACAAAGATCAAGGTAATTGTAAATCAATTCTCTAATTCTCAAATATTCAACATGATCATCTTGTTTTGAAACCACTTTTCCAATCAAAATATCAACAGGTAACTCCATTGAAATAGATCGATACTGTTGATCCATTTGATCCTCAAACTGAGCAAGAGATTGTTTCTTTGACAACCTGATTTGAACCGCACCAAACACCACTCCAATGGCTGTTGCCACTGATGCCAATGTTGTAGCAATAGAATTTATTGAAGTCCAGTTTATCGTTTCCATCATATCTATGCCTTTTAATAATCATTTATTTTGATAATACATTTAACATCCTATGGAATCAACAGATGATTACACATTAACGATGCGCTTATTATTATTGATATATTGGATGAGCCAGTATGCCACTTTTTAAAATAATTGTGTTGAGCAACTCATCAACAATACTTCCAAGAAATGAATCATCTGGATTCATACGTGGAAACCAGCTTTAAAATACAGGCACTGAACCATTTATAGTATTAGAGACCTTGCTCGATCCGTGAATGAAGATAAGGTCTCTATTATTATAAAGGACAATTATTGTGATGTTTCAATTGCTATTATTTCTTTTCCACTATCAGTTAAATAGTATTCAATAATTTTCGCAAATACTTTATATCCATCATCAATATTTGTAAATATTATTAACCCATCTTTAGCGTTGGGTAACATAAAGACAATAGTTTGAACCCCTTTATCAGAACCTCCATGAGATAAAGCATAATCACCATTTGCAAGCTCATATAATTCAAATCCAAGCCCAAAATATTTCCCCTTTTTTGTTTGCACTTGAGGTGTCATCATCTCTTTATATACATTATTAGAAAGTCCATCAGCATTCATTACACTTATTAAAAATTTACCATAGTCTTCTACACTCGTTAATAAATCATCTGCGCCATTTGAAGAGTAACGTTTTTCAAGTTCATATTCTTTTATTTGATTGTCATAATGGCCAACAAATAATTTTTCTTCTGTATGATCATTCCAAAAATAGCTTGTGCTTTGCATATTTAATGGCGAAAATATCAATGTATTTGCTAATTCATTCAATGATTTATTAAATTTATTTTCTAGTGCTTTTCTTAATATCTCAAACCCCTCTCCAGAGTATTGATATTTTGTACCAGGGTCAAATTCAAAAGCCAATGTATTATTCTTTGACCCAGTTGTTTAGCATTGGTTACCGAGAGTTTTTACAATATAAGAGAAAATCTCAATCAATTAATAATATGATTCACCGCTTTAAACAAGCATTTAACCATAAAAAAACTGTTCAAATCCAAGAACATATTGATATCAATAAATCACTTGAACAACTCAGTCATCACCAAAAAGCCGTGCTTATTCTATGTGATGCTTGTGGAATGTCACATGTTGAGGCCGCAAAAACCCTTGATGTTCCATTAGGATCCCTCAAAACCTATATAAAACAAGCAAGAAGCCTGATGAAAACACATTTGGGAGGTAAAAATGAAGAGCAATGATTATTTTAACAGATTAAAAATTAACAAAGACAATCAAGATAAATTACATAAAAGAATCACACGCAAGATCAAACTAAAATCAATGAAGAAAAACATCATCATGGTTACAGTGGCCCTCATAGGTTCTGCATTATTTGCACATTATTTATCACAATGGATCAGCTAACCCAGATATTTCATAACATCGGAAAAAAATCGATTTTATTTATGGAAAACATAGAGTTAGACGGTTTTTTAAAAAGACACTTTCTACCTGAATGGTTTTATGATGAAATATCTGGGCTAGCTCTCATGATCATAAACTGTAGCATTAAATATTTTCCATTGATCGTTGCTCTTCAGACATGAATATAAAGTAGCAAACTGAAATGGACCACTGTCCAATGTTACAGTCCATAAAAGATCAACTTCAACTTTATCCATACCGAGGCTTTTAATCATTCTTATCGTAAAATCTGAATCACTATAACCAATGCTTTTCATTTTCTCACAATTATCCATAAATTTATTAATCAATTGTTCATGATGATTAAATACGTTCAACCCATCAACATCAGAAATAAGACAAGGCACATGATAATGTGAAGCAATATTCATTGCTAAAAAATCATCAAAGCCTTTTTGATATGACTTAAAAAATTCCAATAACCCTGATTGCATATATTTTTTATAAAAAATAAAGCACAATAATAAAGATTAAATTGAAATAAAGCAAAACAATTCACTATAAAATCAAGCTTATATTAAGCTTATATTCAGCTTTGTTAATTATGAAATCTGGTTCATTTTTCGTTCAGTTTTGATTATTTATAATGCGCCCACAATGTAAACAAATGTTAAATCGCAATTGCATTTATACAATTATAATACTACTAAATTGGAGAACAAAATGTTAAAAAAAATAATAATGACATCACTTTTGGCCACAGGTTTTTATGCGCAAGCTCAGAATAATATTTCCTACAGTTATCTAGAGGCTGGATATAATTATTCTGATGTAGATGGTGGCGGCAATTCAGATGGCCCATATTTTCTTGGATCTTTTGATCTCAATAATTCATTTTATTTGGGGGGGTATTATGATAGAGATAGTACAAACAGTACGAGAAGTCTGGACATAGATGAATATGGTGTATTTTTAGGTTATCATTTTAGCCAGTCTGATAGGACAGATTTTTATGCTGAATTAAATACTGGCAGAATTGATCGAGAAGCAGAGGTTACCATTACCAATATTGGTAGTGATGGTAATGTAGATACAGTCAATACAACCAGAGATTTTAACAGTACTATTTATGGTGTAGATATAGGCACAAGAACTGCCTATACAAAAAATATTGAACTCATCAGTAAAATAGGTTATGTCTACAATGATAGAGCCAGTGATGGTTTTTTCAAATTTGGCGTAAAAGGCCTATTTAAATTTGGCCAACACAGCGGCATCACAGTTGGCTTAGAAACCATTGATAGTGATGAATTAGTCGGAAGTATCGGATACAGATACTCTTTATAATCAGCAATACTCTTCAATATCTAAACGCAAAGATTGTACCGATCTTTGCGTTTTCAATTTTTTTGACAATATTTAAAAAATTTTACAATCAACCTTCTTTATTTTAAGCGATCTATTTGTGAACATATTTAACATTCAGACATTGATTATAATAACATAACAACCCTAAGCCAAATATTTCATCACTACCGTAAAATATTTATTTTTATCCATGAAAAACATGGAGTTAGACGATTTTTTTATAAAAGAAATGTTTGTACATGGAATGGTTTTATGAAAAAAATAACGGCATATCTTGATGCGATGTTTCTCCAATCTATTTTGCCATTTTTACCCTAAATTACATTCTTTAATGAAATATTCGGACTAAAATATTAATTCGTACGAATGTTTTAATAATAAATTTTTAACAAATAGTCTATATCTTACATTTTTGCCCATTTCAAAACAGAACCCTAACAAATACTTAACTGTAAAATAACAGATACCCTCCTATAATTCACGCACTTTATTAAACAATAAAGCACGAATTGCGTTAAATAATTCAAGCAGAAACATCAACATAACTAGATGGCGAAAGAAAAAATAGAGAAAATTTTTTATGGAACAAATTTTCACGTAAGCCACAAAGCGGTAAGTATCATGGATGATACGCATCAAACTTACCCAATTGAAGCAGAATGCTGGCTAATAACCCACTATTGGCCAGTATTCTAACAAAGAGTTGGTATTTTTACTCATCACTGTAGTTATGCTGAGGTTTCATACAATCAAAAAATAATATTATAGGAGAAAACATGTTAAAAAAAATCGCAGTGATTATTATTTTAAATACTTGTATGTCAGTACAAGCAGAACAAAAAATTTCATATGATTATCTAGAAACAGGGTATAAATATATTGATTTTAAAAACAATGAAAATTCAGGTCTGTATTTTATGGGCGCATTCAGTATAAACAAATCGTTATATGTCGGCGGTTACTATGAGTATCTTGATTTGGACTCACTCGATTCTGATAAATACGGTTTGTTTCTGGGTTTTCATAAAAAGATGTCTGAAAGAACAGATTTTTACTCAGAGTTTAATGCAGGCAGAGGCAATTTAAGTTCAAATTATACCCGTACTATTATGATAAATGAAGAACCGATAATCATCAATGGTACCAGACGCCAAGACAGCACAACTTTCGGATTAGACTTCGGTACAAGAACAGCTTTCACTGAGAAATTTGAATTAATCAGCAGACTAGGATATACGCATAATGAAAGCTTCAACAATGGTTTTTTTAAGGCTGGGGTAAAAGGCTTATTTAAACTCACCAACCACAGCAGTATCGCCACAGGTATTGAAAACGTTGACGGTGATCACTTTGGCGCAAGCATAGGTTACAGGTACTCTTTTTAATTTATATTGATTGTAAAAACACAAAGAAATTCATCAACTTTCTTTGTGTTTTAATAATGTGTCAATGAAGACCAGCAGAAGATTTTTTGTGATTGATGTATACCATTAGACCAAGTCAGAACAACAGTTTTATAAGCACTTCATTTGCTCATTGATCAAACAAACATCTCTCTGGCTTTTTCTAAGCTATCAATAAAATAATCAATTTCATCTTTAGTATTATAAAAAGCAAAAGAAGCACGAGCCGTGGCAGGCAAATTAAAATGTTTGATGGCAGGCATCGTACAGTGATGACCCGTACGAATGGCAACACCATAGTGATCCAAGATGGTACCCAAATCATGGGGATGTACGCCTTCTAGAGTAAATGATACAACGGAAACTTTATTTTTTGCTGTGCCAATGATACGAAGACCTTCGACCTGTAACATCTTATCAGTAGCATAATCTAGTAATTCATTATCGGCTTCGTGTATATTTTCAATACCAATATTAAGCAAATAATCCGCTGCTGCACCCAAGCCAATGGCACCGGCAATATTGGGTGTACCTGCTTCAAATTTTGCAGGAACTGCATTGTATACAGTTTTCTCGAAACTGACATAACTGATCATTTCACCACCACCATGGTATGGGGGCATGGCTTCTAAGTGCTCCATTTTTCCATACAACACGCCGATACCTGTAGGGCCATACATTTTATGTCCAGATACGGTATAAAAATCACAATCAATGTCTTGCACATCCACTTTAATATGCGGCATCGCTTGTGCTCCATCCAACAATACAGGAACGCCTCTTGCATGGGCGATTTTAGTCAGTGATTTAACTGGATTGATGGTACCTAAGGAATTGGATGCATGTACCACTGCCAACATTTTTGTTTTATCGTTGATCATGCCATCCAAAGCATCTATGATCAACTCCCCATTATCATCAAATGGCAAAACTTTTAATTCAGCACCCACTTGTTCACATAGGATCTGCCAAGGCACGATATTTGAGTGATGCTCCATTTCTGAAACAATGATCTCATCGCCGGATGTGATGCGAGATCGCACAAATGTTTGTGCCACCAAATTGATGCCTTCAGTTGAACCACGAGTAAAAATGATGTTTTTTTCACTGGGGGCATTCATTAATTTTGCCATCGATAGACGAGCAGCTTCAAAAAGATCAGTGGCCTCCCCACTCAAAGAATGCACACCACGGTGTACATTGGCATTGGTTTTATTGTAATAGCCATTGACTGCATCAATAACAGGCTGTGGCCGTTGAGCAGTAGCTGCATTGTCAAGGTAAACCAAAGGTTTATTATGTACCTTGACTTCAAGGCATGGAAAATCTGATCTGTTCATGAATTTGTATTTTTAGTTGGTGCGTTTATAACTCGATTAAATTTAAAAAATCCTCAGAAGCAAAAATATTTGCTTCTTGCAAGAATGATTCAATGAGCATCAGTTTGGCTTGTTCAATTGGTATGCCACGCGAGCGCAAATAATCCAGTGACAACTGATCTAACTCACCTATGGTTGAGCCATGCGCGGCTATAACATCATCGGTATTGATTTCCAATTCTGGTCGAGATGAAATTTTTGCTTGTTCTGAGAGCAAGATATTTTTTAAACTCTGCGAAACGTCACTGCCATCGGCAGCTACATTAACAAAAGCTTTGGCATTAACAACAATATGACTTTTTTCCGCTGCCAATGATCTTTTGATCACTTCGCTTTTACAAGCAGCGGCAATATGGTTGGTATTGATGTGTTCAGCCACATGACAAGACTCATGGCAAACATTCACAGAGGCCGCTTTAAAGTCAGCACCCACACCATTAAAATCTATGTCTTGAATGGTATGAGCAAGCGCTGCATTATTGTTGACTGCACTTTGTCGGATGCTCACATTTTCTGCGCAATTAATTTTATTGTAATGAAGCAATGCTGCCGACTTAGCCAAGTGTTTGTGTGATTGTAACTTGATTTTTGCATTATTGGCAGCATTGATGATTGCAACATGATTGATCCTACAATCATAATCATAACTTTCTGTTAGGTCTAATTGTGCATTTTCACCTATATTGATCACTGTACGGATGTTTTGCCAAGCATCAGTAACTTGCTGGTATTGTATATGCAGCTTCAACCGTCCATTGTCAGGAATACTTAATTCAAATCCCGCATTGAGCATAGCCATGTTAAGATCGATGAAAACACGGTCGGTGTCAGTATCAAGATCATGCCAATTAGTTTCTTTGATATCTTTGTAATTTAACATTCCAGTATTTTCTGCAATATCACTTTTAATGGTGAAAACGAAGTGCTCGTCACTCTCAGCAATATCAGAAACCTGTGGTAACTTTTGCAATTTTTTTACATCTGTATATTTCCACAGTTCAGATTTGCGTGTAGGCACACCATATTCTTGAAAGCGACTCAAAGCTTGTTGGCGTTTATGCTGTATCCAAACAGGTTCATCCAGTTTATTGGTTAACTGAGTAAATAATTGATTGATTGGAAGATTAAACATTATTGATTCAACCATCCATAGCCAGATTTTTCTAACTCGAGTGCCAAAGATTTGTCACCGCTTTTAACAATTTTCCCATCAGCCAATACATGAACAAAATCTGGTACAATATAATCCAATAGGCGTTGATAATGGGTAATGACGATGAAAGATCTGTCTTCGCTTCTTAATTGATTAACACCATCTGCAACAATTTTAAGTGCATCGATATCTAATCCAGAATCAGTCTCATCGAGGATGGCCAATTTAGGTTCCAATATACTCATTTGGAAAATTTCATTGCGTTTTTTTTCACCACCAGAAAAACCTTCATTCACAGGCCTACGTAACAAATCATCACGCATGTTCATGGCTGCTATTTTTTGTTTGACCAGTTTTAAAAAATCAGAAGAATTCATTTCTGGCTGGCCACGGTATTTCAACTGAGCGTTCAGGGCAGCACGCAAAAAATACATGTTGTTAACGCCAGGTATTTCAACTGGGTATTGAAAAGCCAAAAAGACCCCTTCAGCGGCCCTTTCTTCAATAGCCAGATCCAGCAAATCTTTGCCTTCAAATTCAACTTCACCTTCAGTAACTTCAACTTTTTCAAGACCAGCCAGAACATTTCCTAAGGTAGACTTCCCTGCTCCATTGGGACCCATTATGGCATGAACTTCACCAGGCTTAACATCCAAATCCAAGCCTTTCAATATTTTATTATCGCCAACCTGGGCATGTATATTATTAACTTTTAACATATTTTTACTTCTTCATATGATGGCTTTGCAATAAACCACAATGTAATTATTTATCCAAGATGTACCAAAAGATTTCAGTACAAAATTATCCGACAGCGCCTTCAAGAGAAATATCCAGTAAAGCTTTGGCTTCAACGGCAAATTCCATGGGCAACTCTTTAAAAACTTCCTTACAAAAACCATCGACTATCATCGAAGTTGCATCTTCTTCACTGATGCCTCTTTGTGTACAGTAGAATAGCTGATCTTCAGATATTTTCGAAGTGGTGGCTTCATGTTCAAGTTGCGCAGTCGGGTTGGCACATTCAATGTAAGGAAAAGTATGAGCACCACAATTTTTACCAATCAATAATGAATCGCATTGTGTATGATTTCTTGCACCTTCTGCTTTCTTTGCAATGCGGACCAAACCTCTGTAAGTGTTGTGACTTTTTCCTGCTGATATGCCTTTAGAAATAATGGTACTTTTGGTATTTTTACCCAAATGTATCATCTTTGTGCCCGTATCAGCCTGTTGATGATTATTGGTTAATGCTACAGAATAAAATTCACCGCGAGAGTTGTCTCCACGCAACACACAACTCGGGTATTTCCAAGTGATTGCTGAGCCAGTTTCAACTTGAGTCCATGAAACTTTAGAATTTATACCATTACAAGCGGCCCTTTTGGTTACGAAATTAAATATGCCGCCTTTGCCTTCTTCATCCCCTGGATACCAATTTTGCACTGTAGAATATTTGATTTTCGCATGATCCAGGACAAATAACTCAACCACAGCTGCATGCAATTGATTTTCATCACGCATTGGCGCAGTGCATCCTTCAAGGTAGCTGACTTCAGCGCCTTCATCGGCAATGATTAAGGTTCTCTCAAATTGACCAGTATTCATCTCATTGATTCTAAAATAGGTCGACAATTCCATTGGACATTTGGTATTTTTAGGGATATAGACAAATGACCCATCACTGAACACAGCAGAATTGAGTGCCGCAAAGAAATTATCACTGGCTGGCACCACTTTGCCAAGGTATTCTTTAACCAATTCAGGGTAATCATGAACCGCTTCTGAGAATGAACAAAATATAACACCAGCTTTCTTAAGCTCCTTTTTAAATGTAGTGGTTACTGACACTGAATCAAAAACCACATCAACAGCTACTTGTGGTTTCTTAACACCAGCGAATATTTCCTGTTCATGTAAAGGAACCCCCAGCTTTTTGTAGGTTTCCAGTAATTTCGGATCAACATCTGCCAAACTTTCCGGGGCATTTTCATCGCTTTTTGGTGAAGAAAAGTAAGAAATATCATTGAAGTCTATTGCTGGAACCTTTAACTTTGCCCAATCAGGTTGTTCCATGTTCAACCATATTTTATAAGCTTTTAAACGCCAATCTAACAGCCATTGTGGTTCCTGTTTTTTTGCAGAAATAGCACGTATCACCTCTTCATTGAGGCCAGGAGGAAAAGTATCAGACTCAATATCAGTGACAAAGCCATCTTTATAGCTTTGACTCACGCGTCTGTGGACTTCTTCATTTTCTTGTTTCTTTAATTGTTCAGCCATAATCTTTAACCATAATGGGCACATCAACTTTAGATGTACCACTGAGTTCTGCCATACGTTTTATCGTCATACGAGATAAAACCTGTTTAATTTCATCATTCACTATTTGCCAGCCTGATTTTGTATCACACGCCTGTTGCTGAGCACAAATGCTATCACTTTTAGAACATTCTGTGATGGCAGTAGAACCCTCAATGGCAATAATCACATCATAGAGAGTGATGAGCTCTGAAGTGCTTGCCATTTTATATCCTCCATATGCGCCTCTGACAGAAGTCAGAATTTTTGCTTTCACCAATAACTTTAATATTTTACTGGCAGTAGGCATCTCAACATTTATCGCTTTTGCAATGGCATCGGTTGATTGTAAACCTTCAATACCTTGCAAATATAAAACCACAGATGTGGCATAATCGGTTAAACGTGAAATTTTCAACATGCGCGCATTATACTTGATACTGTACCATTTTAGTACGATTTATTATGTGATTGTGAGATTTTAAGTTCTAATTCACCAAAGATATAAATAATGATCCTATAAAACCTCAGTATAACTAGCCCAAATATTTAGTCATTAAATGAATTTTAAGATAAAAATGGCAAATGAAAAAATAGAGAATGCTTGTCAAATTGGGGCAGAAACTAAGTTATAATGTGCTATTAATCTTGTTTCTAACAATGAGTTGATGAATTTATTTGTTTTTACTCGTCACTGAACTCATGCTGGGGTCTGCTCATATGATTACTATAAATATGAGTATACCTGTCAAGCATCAGACACAAAACTACCATGGCCTTTAAAACCGCTGAGTTTTTCAAAACAATCTTAAAATGCAAGCATTACTTAGCCCATTGACAGTTCATGCTTTAGCTTGTGAATATTTTATGTAAGGGTTGTGAAATGACACAATTCGATGTAACAGAGTGACTAATATAAATATGATTCAGAAATAGAACAATAAATAATTTTGTGTATCTACTTATTGAGTTGTGATTAAGTAGATACACAAACAGCATTTTATAAATTTAGAAGTCTCTAAATGATGAAACTTTACCGTCTAAATTCCCTCCACAACAATAATCAATTTTCACATCATCGTCTTCAATAAAATCCTCATCATCCTCTGGTTCAAAAGAACCAATAACTTTGTAACCAAAACTTCTCTTTATGGTTATAGTCACATAGTCATCTGATGTACTACCGCTTGAATCATCAAATAATTTATACCTATCACCAGCAGTCATATTGATCAACTCTGCTGAACGTGCTTCATCGTTTTCACATGATAAATTGTCATTTTTAAAATTTATATGGCCCACAGGCGACTCTAAATTAATGGTACAAACCTCGTCTTGAGTAGCATTATTGCCCTCATGAAGTACAATTTGTTTAGGCACTCCGGAACAAAGGATATCAATTTCAGCAAGTAAATTTGGACCACCTGAAGGCATGGTATTTCCAATGGCCTGTCTTAATACACTATTACAATACCTAGGAACTTCCTCAAGAATTGGGAACCTTCTAGCAGTTCCTTGGTTATGACAACCAGCACACACTTGTGCAGAACCAAGATTTTCTAACTTCGTCCCAGGACCTGGATTCTGTGGCCAATCAGGGTGAACCTCTGGTGCATGCCAGTTGTCAGTTGATGTATCAAAAGATGTAGGCAATAAATTAGTATTAGGATGAATGACAAAGGCATTTTCACCGGCATGACAGTCTGAACATACACCTCCATCGCCCCCAAACAACTCTTCGCCCTTAGCAAATTCAGCATTAATATCAACTATAGAATTAGGATCGACTATGAAGCCCATACCATTACTCTGATTATCCCAAAAACATGATCTGCCATTTTTTTCCTGACAAATGACTCCAAATAACCGTATTCCCTGATTATTACTTCTTGGTAATGCAACACATAATCCATCAGAACTGTTATTATTCACATAAACTTTAGTTGTAAAGTTATTACTGATAAATGGAGCATTTAAAACACCAATTTCTTCATAATCAGTTGGCCAAATACCAGGGCTATCGCAATTACTTCTTGTTTCAATTGGCGGATCAGGTAATGGCAGCAATGCAATCAATTCTTCGGAAATCATAAAACCAGGCTGATCTTTGATAATTCTCTCCAATAAATTGGTTTTACCCATCAGGGAACCTGCATCATCTAATTCTATGACCTTTACCAACCATTTCAGTAAAGTAACTTGAATGATTTGATCTTCAAATATATGCCAAACAGGTCTAACTTCATATTTTTCTCTCTCTAACATGTAATCATTAATTTGCCGCTCATCAAGTAAATTTGATAAAGAACTCTGATAATAGGCAATACTGTCATTGACAAACTCTCTTGTCACTTCAATTTCTCGGCCAGAGGAGTTGAACATTGCACCATGCCCTATATAAGCAATGGGTTCATCTATCAATAGATTGTGTCCTTGGGCAAATGAACCCAATGAGTAAAGTAAAATACATATAAAAAACATATTAAGGGATAATCTTTTTTTCATGGGCACCTCGTTGTATAAATAAAATTATGGATCATTATTAGCATACAAAATAAACATTACATATTGTATAAATACGTACAACATTTTATAAAATAATATGGTTACAGAGGTTTCACGCAGTGTTAAACCCACATTTAGGGACAATCGGTGCTGATTTAACATCAAAATCTTTAGTGATATGAGATTTTTTCTATGACTCAATTAAATTTGCAGATGATCAATCAAACCTTGTCATCAAAAAACTGGATGCTAAAATCAAATCACCAGTTAAATTGTGTGCATAAAAGGCTATTCTTACCATTATCAATTCATGTTATGATATATAAATATACATGACTTGTTTTGGAGTCGATACGATCATGACAGATAATTACAAAAAACTGGATAAAAAAGTAAACGACATCATCAATAATCTGGATGAACTCGATACTTCAGAAATTGAAGACATTGAGCATGATGAAAAAAAAATCACCGACTTTGCAGATATATTGTCAAAGATATCAAAAAATCCAGATTTAGCCATTGGTACTGAAATTGGACAATGGCAAATTGAAGAAAAGCTGGGTCAAGGTGGCATGTCGATCGTTTATAAGGTCAAAAGAACGGATAAAGCACTCAATCAATTGGCCGCATTAAAAATCATCCCACAAGCCTTTGCTACCGATCATTTGATCAATAGGTTTTTACGTGAGCGGCAAATTTTATCTGATCTTAATCATAACAATATTGCAAAATTATACGACGCTGGCATAACAAAACAAGACATCCCCTGGTTTGTTATGGAATTGGTTGAAGGCAAAGACATACTGACATATGCCAATGATCATCAATTAAACATTGAACAACGCATCATTTTATTCAATCAAGTCTGTCAAGCCCTGAGCTATGCCCATGCCCATGGAGTGATTCACAGAGACATCAAACCCAACAATCTCATGGTCAATGATGATGGCGAAATAAAATTATTGGATTTTGGTATCGCTTCCGATCAACAACAAAGCTCTTTAACCATGACCGGAGCAGTCATAGGCACTCCGGGGTATATGTCTCCAGAACAGGCCAAAGGCATGACTCACGAACTGGACAGGCGCAGCGATATTTTTTCTCTTGGTGTATTATTGTATAAGCTGCTTCAACATAATATGCCTTTTGATGCTGACAGTATTTCAGAGGTGTGTTACCGAATCATTCATGATGAACCCACTTTAATGGAAAACAGTATCCCGATAGAACTACAGTCCATCACCTACAAATGTTTGGAAAAGAAAATTGAAAATCGTTACCCTTCTGTCAAAGAATTAAGTAAAGATCTGTACGCCTATCTGAATGGTGACATCGTTTCTGCAAGAAAGGTGACATTTTGGGGGCGCTTAAAAAAGAAAATCACCAAATATCCTATGATCAGTGGCCTCATCGCTACAACCTTTGCCACAACATTTTTAGCCATAGGCTATGGTATTTTTCAAAGTTATGAATCACTTTACCGAATACAGGCAGCAGAAAAACATTTATCACACGCTCAGGAAATTAAAGCCAAAGTAAGGCGTACTCACATGATGCCCTTGCACAATGTAATCAATGAGTATCAAGAGATAAATGATGACATTCTTGAATTGAAAAATGACATTGAATCCAGTCAAACAGACACATCGGGCTTAAGCAGCTTTGCATTGGGTAGTGCTTATTTATCAATGCGAGAATTCGACTTGGCCTATGAACAATTTAAAGATGCTGAACAAAAGGGCTGGCAATCTCCTGAGCTTTCAAGCGCATTGGGCATAACTTTGGCCATGGAATGGGAACTCATTCAAATAAATGCACGAGCAATTTCTGATGAAATTGAGAAACAAAAATTTATTGATCAAAAAACCAAAGATACCTTTGAGCCTGCTGTGAATTATTTAAAAGCCGCACAAATTAATGATACACACTCAGATTATTTACTGGCCCTAATGTCTTGGATTGAACAAGACGTACAAACATCGATAAAACACATTGAAAATGAAATCATTCAATACCCATGGCACTATGAAGCACACAATTTTGCCGCACGGATCTATGCTCAGGCATTTATAGATGAGAACAATGAAAATGGCTATCAGTCTGCCAAAAAATTCCTGCAACTGAGTAATGACAGAATGGATCAAGCCATTGCCATTGGAGAATCTGACCCCTTTAATTATTCTGAATACTGTGCAAATTTGGGTTTTGAAATACAACTCAAACTCTATTATGACCCTCAATACCTTAATGATATCTTTAACAAGGGGTTGCAAGTCTGTGAAAGTGCCCTGGCATTGGCCCCAGATCCAAAACCACCAGGCATCTATCAAAACCTTAACTATCTTTATGTCAATAAAGCCGCTTATGAAAAACAACTAGAAAATCGCACAATAGATCTTTATAAAAAAGCCTATGAAATCACCAAAAACGGGTTGGCCTTACACCCCAATGATGCCAAATTACTCAAATCAACAGTCAACCCATTGCGCGCCATTGGCAATTATAATTTTGATCATCAATTGACCGGAGATGACGATCCATCAATTTATTTCAAATCTGCACTTAATAACATCAACCGATCACTGGAAATTGACCCAACCAATCGATCTGGGTGGTCTACTTTTGCATCATTACAAAACGATGTTGCCAAATACTATAACAAAATAGGAGATTACCCACAGGCCTCTCATTATCATCAACAATCTGTGATCAGCCACACCAAAGTCATTGAATTGGGAAATAAAGTCAGTGGCATGGCCAATATAGCCATAAACTATGATGACCATGCCAAATTAAAATTTAAAATGGGACTCACAGATGAAGGCATTGCTTTAATTCGTCAAGCTGTCCAGAAAAGCGAGGAGATATTTGCATTCAATAACGATTACTTTGTTGTTTATACCAATTACCTCGAATTCCAATATAACTTGACTGAAGCCCTATACAAACACAATCAACCTTATCAAATAGAGTTAAAAGATGGCATCGATTCTGTTAATAAAGGCTGTCAATTAGAAAACCTGAAAACCAATCAAATTAACATGCTGAAAAAATCATTAAACAGATATATTGATGGAAACTTAGCACAAATACAGGATTTTCAACCGTGCCAGGCATTACTTAATCAATTGTCAAAACAACCATAATGTCGAGGATATCATTGAGAACCATAACCAATTCACAAAATCTACTGTAAAGTATTCAAATATTATTCAGCAATTATTGAATACAATGGTCAACAACAGATGATTGATAAATTAACAAAGGTAACTTAAAATAAATGGGTATGAGTAATAACGCTGAACAAAACAACGCCAAGGAACTGACCATGATGATAGGCAGTGCCTTTGAGGGAGACGCCTCAGCCATGAATAAGTTAATTGGGGCCATTTACCCCGACTTAAAAATGATTGCCTCAAGAATAAGATACAAGCAATTCAGCGTATCAAGAACAATTGATACCACATCGCTGGTCAATGAAGTCTGGTTAAAGTTGAATAAAAACAGTGTTAAAGCAGAGTCACGAAAACATTTTTTCTGTATTGTTGCCAAGGCCATGCGACAAATTCTCATCGATTCTGCCAAAAGTAAATTACGCATCAAGCGTTTTCATCACGCTGTTGACATCGATGAATTTGAAATCGAGTCCGAGGACAACGCTCAATGGTTTATCCAACTGGATGAGATCATCAATGCCATTGACAAATCTCATCCTCGCATCGCTCAGGTATTTGAGCTCAAATACTTTTTAGGATTAACCATCAGCGAGATTGCTCACGAATTAAACTTAAGCGACAGAACCATTAAACGTGATTGGTTAATAGCAAAGAAAACAGTGGAAAAGCTGATGTAAGATGAATCAATCAGAGGTTTTAGTTAGCTTCTTGTCAAAGTTTGAGGAAGCAAAGCTTCAATCTTTTTCATCACATCCAAACGATCTATCAAATCACTGACATAATCGAGTCGATCTGACTCAATAACCATGACAGGACTCAAGTTATAATTATCAATCCATTGCTCATACAAGCGATCCAGGCGCTTTAAATATGACAAAGGGATATCTTGTTCCATCACTCTGCCTCGTATTTTAATGCGTTTTCTGATGGTTTTTATTGAACATTTCAAATAGATCATCAAGTCTGGCGGCTTGATAGATGCAGTAATGCTGTGATAAAAGCCACGATATGTTTGCCAATCCCTTTCACTGATCAACTTCATTTCATGCAAAGCTGTGGCAAATATTTCAACATCTTCAAAGATGGTTCTGTCTTGCACCACAACACCAACAGTTTCATCAACTTTTTGGTGAATTCGGAATTTATTACTGAGAAAATACAGTTGCGAATGAAATCCCCACTGTTTCATGTCCTTATAAAAATCCTCCAAATACGGATTCTCATCATTGGGCTCATAAAACGGTGTGATGTTATAAGTTGATGTTAAAAATTCAACAAGCGATGTTTTACCAGCTCCAATGTTTCCAGCAATAGCTATGGTACGCTTGTTGTTCATTTATCCTTAAAACTGTCATCAAAATCTTGTTTCAACCATGCTTTAAAGCGTTTTTTCTGTTTTTTAGTTGGAGATTTAAGGGCAATAATTTTCAATTTATCTCGCGGTGCCTTGATCGGTTTAATTGTGGTTGTTCTTAACAGTCCATCATGAAAGTAATGCACTTCATAAGTTTTATCAATCAACAGGTTTTCCATGTGTGTTTTTAAATTCTTTTTATTAACCAGCATACCATTGATCGCCACGACTTTATCACCAACTGTCAAACCAGCTTGCCAAGCTGGGCCATCAGTATCAACGATACTGACCTCAATTAATGCATCCGCCAGTGGCTTTAACACCATACCTAAAGAAGCTTTTTCCTTTTCATCATCATCTTTGTCTTCATTGGCTTCATCATCTATTTGTAATCCATAAAAAGCCAAGAGTGCTTTAAAATCAATATCTTTAGTTCCTGCAACATAATTATTCCAAAAATCACTGAAGTCTTGATTGGTAAGGCTCTTCAATATTCTCAATACATCACTTTTGGTATAACCATGTGCACTATTAGCATATTGCTCATAAAGTGATTGACTCAAATCATCGATGCTTTTTTTATCTCCAGTAACTCGCCTGATCTCTTTGTCCAGTAACCATGACACCAATGACCCTTTTAAATAGATACTCACAGTGGTATTGTGACTGCGATTGGCATCATTAACAAGCCATGTATCAAAGCTGGATTGTGCCAGGTTCATGACTTTTCGACCAGGTTTATGGATATATTTATTGATATCTTCAGCCATGTTTTCTAAGTATTGTTCAACACTGAAAACTCCAGATCGTACATTCAATAAATTATCATAATAACTGGTCTTGCCTTCTGCCATCCAAAACAAATCCGAATAATTTTCATGATTGTAATCATAAGGCGTAATGCCTGAAGGGCGATAGGATTTCACATTCCAAGTGTGGACAAACTCATGCGCAGTGGTGGCAATCACTTTGCGGTATTTTTTTGCTGGATAAAAACCAAATCGATCAGCCTGAATGATGGTTGAATTGACATGTTCTGTTGCTCCACGCAAATTATCCCCGACATGATACATGTAAACATAGCGCGTAAATGGGAAAGTTTTCCAAATGTCTTTGGCAGCATAATGCAATTTCTCTATGTCCTTTTTAAGCACATTCATATCATAATTGCCCTCACCCCAAATCACTATTTCATAGGTTTGTTGCTCAACTGTCATCACATCATATTGATGAATGCCAGATTCAATCGGAGAGTCGACCAATTGATCATAATTATCTGCAGAAAATTTATGTGTGCCAAGGCGACCCATGCCTGAGACTGAGCGCCATTGGTCAGGCACATTCAGTTCAACTGTTAAAGGTTTATCCCTTTGCGATTCACTGTAAATAAAAACTCCTGATGCATCCAAAAAGGCGTGTGTAGCATCGATATGACTGACCCGAGTTCTCAAATCATTGGCGTAGATTTGATATTTCACTTTAACCACACCAGGTGTATTGACAAAAATTCTCCAAGTATTCTTATCGTCCTTATGCCAAGTTAAAGCCTTACCTTGTGCATCATGTGCATTGAAAGCCCTAATATTTTTACTCAAATCCAATATTTGATATTTACCACTGCGCCACACAGGTAATTTCACATTAAAAGCTTTGGTCTGTACGTCATGGAAAACCACCTGAACTTCAGCCAAATGGTGGCTGGCTTCGGTTACTGTTAATTGGTAATCAACTGGAGCAGCTTTAACAGGAGAAAACAAAAATAAAATCAGAAGAACAGAAAGAGGAAAAATTTTCATAATTAGCATTGTTGATGATCAAAAGGATCATAACAAATCACACACAACAAAACAATGATCATTCTCTAAGGCATCTATTAAGGATTTAGTTTTTAAATTTTATTTCAAGATCCCTTTGAAGAAATGTCACTTTTATCTTTTACATCCTTGTTATTGGCACTTGTGCAGTCCACCAAAAAACAATAGTTCAGTCCCCTCTATAGTTCAAGTGTAGACACTATTCGCTGAGGAAAAAGGCTTTAGTTTATATCAATTAATAATGAATCATAAAGTATTCAAGAAGCGATTGATAAGTACACACTTCGTTACTTTCAGAGCTAAGAAACTGAGATAAACACCTCCTGGATATGATGTTTTTGACTGATGTATCTTCTGAAGTGTATTTAAAAATATTTTGATTGATGGGAAATATTTAATACTTCAAACAAGGCTTAAGAATAATGGTCAAAGCAATAGGTGATAATAGAATTATGACATTACTTTATTCAGTGGGACTGAAATTTTAGCATTTAGGACATGCTATTGATTAATATTTATTCAGTACATACTATCAGTGGGGAGCTATAGCCATGAGCAATTAAATCATTGCACAGAGTTCCGATTTAATACTGGCTCAATTGGTAGACATATCAATTTGACACTATAACTTTAAAAACCAATCAAGGCATTGAAAAGAGCAAAAATAATTCGGTTATGGTAAATAATGCTTCACAATTCAGATACCATAAATTTTTTAAATCTGAAAAATCAGGTGACTTTATAAGCTTTGTTTCTGTGGTCACTAAAAACATAAAAGGTAACGAGTCAAAAGTTGAATTAGTGATTACAACTAAATCTGGTCAAATTATTATCAATGAAAGCAACAGTACCATAATTGGTGATAATCGCTATGAACAATTTAACATGAAAGAATTTGGTTCAGTTACCAATCGTCAGGTGTTTTTTAGTGATTTGATTTTTCAAGAATACTCAGATCTTCAATTCCCAAATGGCATTGATACCCAAGAAAAAATCTTTGAAAAATTCAATACAATCATCAATTCACTGAAAGAAAACTCAAAAGACTTAGATGACTGTTCAAACCTTGAATCTGCGTTAGATCAAGCTTTTGCCATTTATGGTCAAATGATAGCAAGTGGTAACCCAAATGCTGAAGCTTTCTTTAATTTGGTCATTATTCCATTATTAGCAGAAAGTGCTTACATTTGTTCAGAATAATTAATGCAATAAATGTAAATCATACATAGAGTCCACTTCATTTGCTGTTGTGGACTTTAACAACTGAGCAAAAATACTTGACGATTACAGTCCAGCATTGGTGCGTATGACTTAACAGGCATATCAACTGTATGAGAAATGCACAGAACCATCGACATATTTTCCTTTATTAATTGCCGTATGCCTATTGGACAATGTGATGGAAGAATCTTTACCCCATTAAACTACGATCGTATTGAAAATTGACTTGTCCTGATTTTGTTTGTTCTCTTCTAATTTAGCTGGCCTCTTATTATTCCTGCTTAAAAAATATTGAATAAAATGTTCGGATTACAGAATAAATACTGTTTATATGTTTTTAATCCGAGATTTAATCATGAAAAAAAGTAGCGTGCTTTGTTTGAGTATTTTTTTATTAACCAGTACTACTGATGTTTTTGCTAAAAATTATTGTGTTACTAACAGTGCAGAATTTCAATCTGCCTTGCACCAAGCCACAGATAATTTTGCTGAGCCCAATGAAATAAGATTAGCCTCAGGCAATTACCCTTCTCCTGAGGGAGGTTTTAGATACAAAGCTTTGTACATTAACCTTTCTAAATCCATTAAAATTTCTGGTGGATGGCGTTCTTTCAGAGGGGTGCCTTGTGCACAACAATTCACCACCACTTTAGATGGCAACGAACAAAACAGTATTTTACACATCTCTCAAGGAGATTGGGCTGATGTATAGATCAGTGATTTGACTTTTATTAATGGCTATGTGGGAGGCACAGAAATAGCCAGCGCATTGAATATCAATAATCCAAAAAAATATGGTGAAGTTTTTGTGACTAAGAACGCTTTTATTGTCAACCGTGCTTTTTCAGCAGCAGCGCTGTCGATTGGTGATGTCAAAAAAGTCACTGTCAGAAACAATTTGTTTTTGGGTAACAAAACGACATCTGGCCCTAACATCAGCCTTGGACAAAGCAATCAAACTGGCATCTATTTTATCAACAATACCGTCTATCAAAATGGTAGTGCGTTGAACAGCGCTAATTTTTCTACAGGTCTTTCTCTGTATGTTTCTGGCAGTTCAAAAGCTTTAATTGCAAATAATATTTTATGGGGCAATGACTCTAACGACTTAAGAATTTCAGGCAATGGTTACACCTATTTGCACAACAATGACATCGGTTCATATACAGGCAATGCTGACAGTGAAATAAATAATATATCAGTCAACCCTGGCTTTGCGCCGTTTTATTTCTTTAAATATATTTTATCTGGTAACTCACCTCTCATTGATCAAGGCAAAAACCCTCCCCCATATCTGTACCCACCATCGTTTATTAACAATTGGTCTGCTGGTCATACTGATATAGAAGGCAATTCACGAATCACTGGTGACAAAATTGATATGGGGGTATTTGAATACTCTGCTCCTAGACAATAACCATACAGTATAAAAACTATGCTTTATATTATTAACCCGACACCATGATAGATTGTATTCAGGATAACAAGAAAAAGGTATCTATACTGCTGTCGGGTTAATACATGGTTCTTAATCTTTTTTACAATTAAATGTTCGGTTTTGGCCATCGACTTCATTTATAAAAGCAATACAAATGAAAGTGGGTGAACAATGCATTTATTTCTACAGACTTGTAAAAAATCAATATTGATGATCATAATCTTTTTAGCTGGCTCAGGTTGGTCATTGGCTAATGAGTTCGATCAATATTTAGATACAAACAGACCATCTGATATTTCTGATGAAAAATGGAACAGTTTAAAAAGTGTCGTACAAGAAACCAGAATCACCAGCATGGATGGGGTTGAGGATTTATTCGGTCAATCAATTGATTTTGATCCTGATACTGGCCATGCGGTGATTGGCGCTCCTAGTAACAGTGATAATGGCGCATTTGCTGGTGCAGTTTATGTTTTTGAAAGCATCGGAACTGGCTGGCAGCAAATGGCTAAATTGGTGTCTACAAATGAAGTTGAATTTCAAATGTTTGGAAACTCTGTTGCAATCGATAACAACCGGGTATTTGTTGGTGCACCAAAAAACTCAACAAATGACGTTGGTAAAGTTTATATTTATGAACTGATTGGGCAGAACTGGGTTCTGAATACTGAATTAACATCTCCGCTGGCTGATAATGTAAATAACTTCGGGTTTTCGATAGATGTGCTTGATGATAGGCTTGCGGTAAGTGATACATTGGCCAATTCTTTCGGTGCCATTTTTGTTTTTGATTATGATAACAACACTTCTCAATGGAATGTTTCAGAAGTACATGCCACAGATGGAAATATTACTGATACCTTTGGCTATTCAATCTCTTTGAACTCAAGCGGAGATAAAATGGCTGTTGGAGCATCCAATGCAAATGGTACAAATGGCAGTCAATTAGGAGCAGTGTATGTTTTTGAATATATCAATTCCAGCTGGATGCAAGTTGCTATATTAACGGGTTCGGATTCTGTTATGAATACACAATTGGGCATCAGAGTCGCCATTGATGGTGACACAGTGATCAGCTCAGGTAACTTAAATGTATCCAACAGTGTTTATGTCTTTGAGTTGATATCTGGTGTATGGCAAGAAACAGCTATTCTTACAGGACCGAATGTTTTTTTTGGCAGTGCGATAGAGATTAAATATGGACAAATTTTCATTGGTACGTCTTCACCCAATGAATTAAGAATTTATGATAAAGTCAATAACATTTGGGAGATCGAGCAAACCATCAATAATTTTAATAATATCGGCGCAATATCAGTCAAATTTAATGAGATGATGTTTTCTTATTTACAAGGCAATATTAACGACTATGAATTGGGCAGTCCCGGTTGTATGACCCAATGTGAATGGCATGCTCAAAGTGAGTTCTATCATGATGATACCACCTTGGGCGATGGCTTTGGTATTTCTATCAGTTTGTCTGGTGATCGAGCAGTGATTGGGGCCTATCAAGATGATGACAATGGCATTGACGCAGGTGCAGCTTATATTTTTGAGTATAAGCGTCCTAATATATCACCCAATTCACCAAAAAGTTGGCGTATTGTGAAAAAACTAACGGCTGAGGATGGTTCTGCTGGTGATTCGTTTGGCCGCTCTGTAGCCATTGATGGTGATCGGGTGATTGTTGGAGCGCCATTGGATAACACTGTTCAGGCAGGCGTGTTTGAAGATACCGGTGCAGTCTACGTCTTTGAATTACAGAGAGGGGGTTGGATACAAACAGATAAGTTGCTATCAGGCGAAGGCCCTTTGTTTTCTGAAGGAGATCTGTTCGGTTTTTCAATAGATTTATTTGGTGATAGAATCCTAGTTGGTGCTCACGCAGATGATAACAACAATGGTGATGATGCTGGGGCTGCATATATTTTTGACTATGATTTGAAAAACGAAACATGGGGCATTCCATTAAAGCTCTCACCCAATACTTTAGACGCCAACGATGCCTTTGGTTTCTCGGTAGATTTAGATGAACAACAGGCCATCATTGGCGCTTATAGAGATGGTATCTCTGATACTGGTACGGCTTATATTTATTCACACGTGCTTTTTCCCAACGATTCTTGGATAGTCAATGAAATACTTTTGCCCACAAATAGCAATCCGAATGATTTGTTTGGTACAGCTGTCGCCATATCAGGAGACCATGCTTTAGTTGGCGATCAATCCGCCGATTTATTGACGTTAAAAAATACTGGTAAAGCCTATTTTTATACCCGATCAACAGCAGGTTGGTCCTTACCACAGGTGGTTTTTAATAGTGGCGCTGCTGCTGGCGATCGCTTTGGTTATTCAGTCAGTTTACTCGGCAATCAAGCTTTGATTGGGGCCTGGTTTGATGATACTCCCAGTGGCGCTGACACTGGTTCAGCTTATAAATTTGAATACAACAACAGTCTGGGTTTGTGGCAAGAAAAATATCAAATCACCGACAGTAATTCGCTTAGCCAAGACTATTTTGGGGTATCGGTAGCGCTGGGAGAAAACTGGATAATGGCTGGTGCGCACAGGGATGATTCTCCGCATTTAAACTCCGGCTCAGCTTATGTATATTTGAGCAGTGATGTGATCTTCTTCAATGGGTTTGAATGAGGGGTGTTGTCATGACACATAATGAAGCGGTCAATGTATCCAAGGATTATTTTTGTTAACTGATTATAACTGTAACCGATTGTAACGGCATCTGATTATTGTAAATCCTCAAAAATGGTATTTTTTCTGGTTCATGTTAAAATAAAAAATATGAATCAGAAAAAAAACAACAGTCACCAGTTATCTGATACGGCTTTGTTATTGGATAGAATTACCGCTGGAGATAAAGAAGCAGAGAATGAGCTGGTCAAACAATGTTATCCACTGCTTTCTAAATGGGCCCATGGTCGAATTCCATATGCACAAAAAAGCTTGTTGGAGACCTCTGATTTGGTGCAGGAGACCATCATAAAGGGCATCAAGAAATTAGATACCTTTGAGTCCAAAGGAGCGGGTGCATTTTTGGCGTATTTACGAAAAATATTTATTAATTGCATCAATGAGTCAGCCAGAAAACCAAATAAGAATGATGACATAGATCAATTTTTAAACCAAAGAACACACTTTTCAACTGAAGTAGATTTAGATGAGCTGATATTATATGAGCAGGCATTGTTGAAGTTAAATGACATAGAACAACAAGCCGTTATTCTGAGAATTGAGTTCGGTTTTACTTATGCAGAAATAGCACAAGAAATGAACAAGCCATCTGAGGATGCTGCCAGAATGTATGTATCAAGAATCCTAGCCAAGTTAGCAAAATACATATGACATGAGTAAAAATGATAACAACGACAATAATAAAAACAACAGCGATAAAGTAAACAATACTGAATTAGAACGTTTAGCCAGAAAAGCTGCAGATGGCTTAAATATAACTGGTCAGGAAAACAGCACATTGGCCCCTCAAGTGTTATCATCACTAGAATTAATCGCTAAAATAAAAAACGCGTATCAAAAAAACCAACAGCACAGTAAAAAAACCAACTTGATTGAAGAAGGAGATCATTGGGGTCACTTAACCATTGAGAAAAAGCTGGGTCAAGGAGCCATAGGCTTTGTCTATGAAGCCTATGATCCTATTCTTGAACGGCAAGTCGCTGTAAAGATTTTACAACCACAATCCTTCCAATACACCAGTCCCAAAGGCTTTATCAATGAAGCCCGGAGATTAGCTAAAGTCAGGCACCCAAATATTCTCGCTATTTTCGGAGCCAATACTTATAAAGACATCACCGGATTTTGGAGTGATTTGATCCACGGTAAGACACTGGATTGTGTGATCAAAGCACCCATCAGCTGGCCACAAATTTTATCCATGGCAGATGATCTCATTCAAGCTGTTCATGAGGTACATCAAAATGACATCATACATGGCGACATAAAACCTCAAAATGTAATGCTAGATCAAAACAATCAAACCGTTTTGATGGATTTCGGTTCTGGTACTGATCTAAGTAAAAAATAATAACCATTTAAGTTCATCAACACCTCTAATTATGGCCCCAGAGTTGTTCAAAGGTGAAGGTAAATCCAAGCATTCAGATATTTACGCACTGGGTGTACTTTTTTATTATTTATCCTCGCAAGGACAATTCCCAATCCAAGCAGAAAGCCTTGATCAACTTAAAGAAAAAGTGATTTCAAAACCCAGTATCCAATTAAAGCATCTATCTGGGCCCAATAAATGGAAGCAGCTGATTAAAAGTATGTTGAGCTATTCTACAGCTAAGAGGCCCACAGCTGATGAAGTAAAAATACTGATCAATGAAATCAAGCTTGCTCCAATGAAAAGAACCAAAAGAGTCAGTATTTACTCTTTAATTCTATTGTTGTTAACCGTTTCTCTGACATCATTGTTCAGTTATTTCCAAGAAAAAAACAGCAATGAGGTCATTACATCTGCATTGAATGAAACCACTGAAGTCAATAACATGATGTTTGAACTGTTGACTGCAGTTAATCCTGCAACAAAGGGTAAGGATGTTTTAATGGTTGATGTGATTGATGATTTAATTATCGATATCAAAGCCAATGAAAACATCTCAAATGATGTCAAAGCTCAAGCCCTATATACTTCGGCTCATTCACTAGATGGTTTAGGGTTCACTGACCAAGCATTAGAGTTACTTAAATACATTGGCCAATTGCCCAATATCAGTAATTATTTTAAGGCCATGATTTTAATTGCTGAAGTGAATTTTAACCGCCCCATGAGAATGAGCGAGCAATCCTTACAAGCAGCAAAAGCCCTGTTGGATCAAGCGCTTTTAATCTACCCTCAGATCGCAAATAACAATAGTGACATTTCTGCTGAGTATTATATTGAAAAGTCATTAATTGATGAATCGAAACACGAACTGGTTTCAGCCAAAGCCCACGCAAATATTGCACTAAAAATCTTAAAAACTTCAAAAAAAAGAAAATATACCCATCAGAAAATGGGGCGAATATATAATCAATTAGGGCACATTGCACAAAGTGAAAATGATTATTTATCGGCCATCAATTATTTAAAAAAAGCCATCGAAGCCATTAATTTATCAAACCCCAATCTCAACCAAAACAACATTGCTACCCGAGGAAACTTAGCCAATGCTTTACGTGAAAATGGCAACCTTAAGGAGTCCATTGATATTTACAATGCATTAACAGAAGATGCAGCATCATTCCTAGGCAAGGAAACACCTGAATATATTTCTATTATTATGGGCTTGGCTTCTGCTCATACTTTATCGAAAAACTATGAAAAAGCATTCCAAATTAATCAAGAAATTTTACCTTTGGTGATGAAAAAGTATGGTGAAGAGTCATTAGCCTACTTAGTGATAAAAAATACTGTGGCCAATATTTATATGGCGCAACTAGAGTTTTCTGTAGCTCAAGAAAACTATCTAGAAATCATTACAATCGCTGAAAAAAAATTGGGCACAAACAATGAATTCACCTTATTATTTCAAAGTAACTTGGCTGAGTTATATTATCAATCAGATAGACCCAAAATGGCAATTATCTATGCCAAAGAAAAACTACCCATTGCCCGTGAACATTTAGGGGATGAGAATATTTACACGATTTTTTTAAATGAAACACTAGGGTGGTCATACCATTTAATCAACGAGAATCACCTTGCATTACCTATTATGCAAGATGTACTCAAGCGAAGGCTTAAAATCTATAAACCAGACCATGAGAGTGTTTTGTTAGCTCAAAAAAGATTAACAACCATCAGTAACGCTTTAGCATTAAACAATTTATAATCATCTGTACCAATCCAATGGATCAATTTGGTAATATTTTTTTAACTCAGCATAAAGCTCTGGGTGCTTCTTAAATAATTGTCGGGGTTGTTCAATAAAATGTTCAGTAATGACGGCAAAAAATTCAGCAGGATTTGTTGCTCCATAATAATCAAGAAAACTTTTTCTCGATAATTTTCGTTTGGTCAATAAACTTTTATATTCTTTTCCCAACACTGAACTCCATTGACGGATGTTATTGTGTTGTAATATCGGCAAACCATCGCCAGCACCGTTTTCTTGATCCAACTGATGAGCGAATTCATGCATCACCACATTTTGGCCATCATGGGTGTTTTGTGCACCTGACGCTGAATGCCTCCAAGACAGGACCACTGGGCCACGTTGCCAAGATTCACCCAAACGACCATGTTGCTGAACCCCATCATGATCATCATGTGTGAATGCTTGTGGGTAAATCAAAATATTTTTTAAATGTGGGTAATAATTTGTTTTACGATTCAATAATAATAAACAAGCTTGAGCAGCAATAACAACTTTCATCGTTTCCGTCACCTGTAAACCACCATAACCTGCAAAATTCTTTTCATGTAAAAATATCATCATGTGACCATGCAATTGTTTTTTAATATCGACTGGTAACAACCCATATAATTCAAAATGAGTGGATAAGATTTCTGTCCATGTATCTGGTGCTTCTTTTTTATACAGTTGCGCTCTTCGACGTTCTCTGGGAATTTTTATAACGTGGCTGATAACAGGCACTGCGATCACAGCGGCTATAAGTATTAAAATTAAGTCTAAATCCATTAAATCTCTCTGTTTATAACGGTTTAATTAAGGATAAAAAAAAGGCATCAATCTCACAATTGATGCCTTTGTTATTTCATTGATATGAATGAAACAAGTATTAACCTTTTTTGGCCTCTGCTCTGGCTTTAGCTTCAGCAATGACTGTTTCAGCGACATTAGCAGGACACGGGTTGTAGTGAGCAAATTCCATTGAGAATTGGCCACGACCAGATGTCATGGTACGCAAAGAGCCAATATAACCAAACATTTCTGATAAAGGAACATCTGCTTTAATACGCACTGCTGTAGCAGCAGGCTCTTGAGATTTAATCATACCACGTCTTCTGTTCAAATCACCGATCACATCACCAACATGATCATCTGGTGTAAATACATCAACTGCCATGATTGGTTCCATCAATTGAGGACCTGCTTTTGGCAATGATTGACGATAAGCACCTTTAGCTGCCGATTCAAAAGCCATTGATGATGAATCAACCGCATGATAAGCACCATCAGTAATGGTGAATTTTAAATCCAAACATGGATAACCAGCCAAAACACCTTCTTCCATCAAAGAATGAAAACCTTTTTCAATCGCAGGGAAATATTCTTTAGGAACATTACCACCTGTTACTGTTGATTCAAATACATAGCCTGAACCAGTTTCACCCGGCTCAATAATATAGTCCAATTTACCAAACTGACCAGCACCACCAGATTGTTTTTTGTGTGTGTATGTGTCTTCGACTGTACGAGTGATGGTTTCACGGTATGCCACTTGAGGCTGCCCTACTTCAACGTCAACATTGTAGGTACGCTTCAAAATATCAATTTTGATATCCAAATGTAGCTCACCCATTCCTTTCAGGATGGTTTCACCACTATCCTCATCAGTTTCTACTTGGAATGAAGGATCTTCTTTGATCATTTTACCAATGGCAATAGATAGCTTTTCTGATGCCGCTTTATCTTTAGGGCTAACAGCCATTGAGATTACTGGATCAGGGAAAACCATTGGTTCAAGTGTAGCTGGATTTTTAGGATCACAAATGGTGTGACCAGTTTGAACATTTTTCATACCAAGTACAGCAACAATATCACCAGCTTGAGCACTCTCTAGTTCAATACGGTCATCTGCGTGCATCTCTACGATTCGACCAATTCTTTCAGTTTTACCAGTAAAAGTATTCAATACTTGCATACCTTTTTCCATTTTACCTGAATAGATACGGATAAATGTTAATGCACCAAAACGGTCTTCCATAATTTTAAAAGCCAAAGCTCTTAAAGGCTTATTGGTATCAACAATAGCAAATTCACCTGTCTCATTGCCATCTAAATCAACTTCAGGCTGAGGTTTAACTTCAGTTGGATCTGGAAGATAATCAACAACTGCATCCAATACCAATTGAACACCTTTGTCTTTAAATGCTGAACCACAATATGTCGGGAAGAAAACCATAGATTGAGTGCCTTTACGGATACAAGCTTTGATCACTTCCATTGATGGCTCTTCGCCATCTAAGTAAGCTTCAAGCGCTTCATCATTTTGCTCTAATGCAGTTTCTATCAACGCCTCACGGAATTCTTCAACTTTATCTGACATATCAGCAGGTACGTCTTTGATTTCATAATCTAAAGAACCTGTATCTTCCCAATACCAAGCTTTACGTGTCAATAAATCAACAACGCCAACGAACTCATCTTCAATACCAATAGGCAATACCATTACCAATGGATTCGCTCCAAGAACTTTTTCCACTTGATTAACGACACGGTAAAAATCTGCACCGATGCGGTCTAGTTTATTGACAAATATCAAACGTGCAACTTCGGAGTCATTGGCATATCTCCAGTTGGTTTCTGATTGTGGCTCAACACCACCTGAACCACAGAATACACCGACACCACCATCCAATACTTTTAGAGAACGATATACTTCAACGGTAAAGTCAACGTGTCCTGGAGTATCAATAATATTTAAACGATGATCATTCCATTGACAACTGATTGCTGCTGATTGAATAGTAATCCCACGTTCACGCTCTTGATCCATGAAGTCAGTAGTTGCTTCACCGTCATGCACCTCACCTGTTTGGTGAATTTTACCGGTTAATGCTAAGATTCGCTCTGTTGTGGTGGTTTTACCCGCATCAACGTGAGCAAATATTCCGATGTTTCTATATTTTGATAAATCTGTCATAATCGTTCAATCTGTTTAATTTTATAAAATTTACGGGCACAAAAAAACATCCGCAAAATAATTCGAGGACGTATCATACTTTATTCTGCCACTAAGGTTAAGTATTTATTGAATTTCAAGGTGATAAATCCACAAAATAAGGCAAATGAATACCTTAAATTGAATACTTCAGGGCACATGAGTTATAAATCGTATCAACATACAATTATTCATGTGGGGTTAACTGGCTCTTTAGATGTGCTTTTATAAGTCAGAATAAAAGTACATATCATTGATAGAATAACATATATACAAAAATAATAAACACCAATTTGTAAATTGGCATCAGTCTGTCCAGCCGTCTTCATTGAAAAATATGTCACAATAATGGCAACAACAAACACATCCAACATTGACCACTTGCCTATCATGCCAAGGAAATAAGTACTTCTATCTGAGAGTTTTAATTGGCTACGATAATTCATCAACAATAGTATGATCGATTTTATTACTGGGGTTATGATGGTGAATAACAAGATAATGATTGCAATGGCATATTGCTGTTTTTCAAAAATTTTATATAACGCTGATATGATGCTTTTTGATTCATATTGAAAAATAGTATTGCCCAATAATGGCACTTCTTCATAGGCTGTAATTTCCAATATTGGAGAGAACCATCCTGCTATCAAAGCAATGATAGAAATAAATATCATCGCCGTCATCTGCGCCCTCTTTCGCGCAATCAAGTACAGTATTATAGATAATAAAACAACACCTAAGAATGCTTTAATGAATCGGTAAGCGTTTTTGTCATATTGCTCACTTTTCAATTTTAAAGCTTTGAGCTCATCCATGTCTTGTGTATAGCCATCGTACCAATTGAATGTTAATTTCTCTAAAAGTTTCTTACCAGATGCCTTGATATTACCCTCAATGTGGAGTTTTTCAGTTATTTTATTAACAGTATGATCATAACCAATGGCATTTCCCCATGACTCATAGGCAATGAATGCAACAGCCAAGGTTAAAAAACTGACATATATCATGGTAAATATTTGATTTTTCATTTATAACTCTTCTGCCTCAATTAAGTTAATGACGGGATCATCCCAACTGCCTGTCACTTTATACACAATTTTACCCAGTTTTTTCAAATCTTTTCTAAACAATCCTTGAACAAATAATCCTGCTGCGGCA
The DNA here is from genome assembly GCA_964352735.1 of uncultured Alcanivoracaceae bacterium. GTDB lineage: Bacteria > Pseudomonadota > Gammaproteobacteria > Xanthomonadales > Marinicellaceae > NORP309. Next base: position 60,657 of record CAYGTC010000001.1, read on the forward strand.
CCAACTGCTCCACCTGTAATTGCACCTATAGTTGGCAACACTCTGCCTACACGAGGTGTCACTGTGACCGTTTGATTGTAATCCTGATCAGCAAGGCCAGTTTGACCTGTTACAATAATTTTAGCACTGGAGGAATCTATTACAAACGAATCTGTATATGCTTTGCCATTTTCTAAAATAAAGTCACCTTCCATGCGTTCAAACCGTAAACCCTTACTGAATACATCTCTAAAATCCAAAATCAGTCGCCGAGGCAAGTTGGTAAGGCTGAACAATCCCAACACCCTACCTACGCCAGGCTTAGCATCAACAACCTCTCCTCGCCCTATTTCTATACGCATTTGACCATCTATACTACTGATTTCAAATTGACTCGGAAAATCTGGCCATTGCGCCTGTAAATCAATAATGGTGTTGGCTTGACTTATTGGTGCTTCAAAACCCAAATTTTGTAAAAATGTTGCCAAGTCTTTTGACGTCATAATTATGTCAAATTTTGACAGCCCATTGGTACCAAAATCTCTTGTCCATTCTCCATTAATATTCAATGACAAAAGGTCTGAGACTGTTGCAAATTTCTCAACCCTTATTCCATTATTGACGGGTCTGACTTCTATCACTGATTCTCCTAATGGAATCCCGTCATATATGAAATCATCTATCCTTATGTGTAAGGCAGGATATTTTGATGACACTGATGTTGCAGATTCAACCTCAGAAACCTCATCAACTTTTTTCCAATGTAATTTTTGCAATTGCACAATGATTCCTTTTTTATCAATGTCATCTGCTAACATTATATTACCAGCTATTTCTTCTCCTTGAATGGCAAAATTCATCCCTTCAGGTATTTTGGATACGGTAATATCGACATCCAATAAGGTTCTTGACATAAAAATAAGCTCATTAACATGCATGGACATATTATCAAAGGGTAAACTTGTTGATTTACCGTATGATTCACCACCACTATTACTGGTCAAAAGGGTAATCCATTTATCAACATCAAGCACATCAATCTCACCACCAAAATCCTCTTCAAAGTTACCGAAATTCAATTTATTTAACTCAAAAACATTGGTTTGTAAGTCCATTGTAAAATAGGATTCTAATTTATCATCAAAGGCCACATACCAACCTGTGTCAGTACAAGGCAATTCGCAAGTGATAAAAAATGGGCTGATCTTGTCCACAGGTTTTAACAAAGGCTCTGGTGTATCTAGGGCAATTCCAACCAAATCTGATTTGGCACTGAATTTTAATGGCTCATCTCCCGGATTATTGATCGAAAAACTCCATAATGATTCTCCATTTGCAGGCAGTGCAAACCCTAATGAGCGTTCGAAATCCTCAATGGCATAACGGCCTTGTAATAAAACGTCTATAGAAGTCTCTTGTCTTGGTGTATTGAGTATCTGTCCCGTTACAGCCACATCTCTTTGCAAAAATTGTGATGATAAATCATTAAACTTCAACGAAAATCCCTTAAAGCCAAGTTTACCCTTTAAGTTTTGCAAGTCAAACTGTCCCATTGTAAAATCTGTCTCTAGAAATTGAATCCATCCTTCTGGCTCAACCTTAGCGTCTTTATTCTCCAAAGGGATATCCAATACTACATGGGTATTGTGTAAACCCGATAATATGATTTCCTGATTTAATATGTCTAATCCTTTGCTCATTGGCGACTGCTCAAGAAAGTCTAGCAAATAATTGTCTTGGCCTACGGCGTCAACAATCACTTCAACACTTGGACTTTTAAAATCTCTAATGATAGCAAAAACGTCTTTAATATTGGCATCAAGTACTCGCCCCTTCTGAGAATCTACTGTCAATGTATTATTGATGGTTTCAACGGTTGCATCAAAACCTTTTAAAACAGGCCAATCCTCGTGATATTTGATTTGAGCATCACGCATCTTAGATCGCGTAATAAAAATGCCCTGATTACCTTTGAATGGCGCTTGATTAACAAAACCATGATATAAAATCATGCCTTTTTCTACTTCTCCCGACATCAATGCTTGATCCAGAAAATTGAGCACAGATGGCCCCCAGGTAATTGATGGCCAATATTTATATAGCTGATTGGTTTGAGCATGGTGTACAGCAAAAGTTAAATCTAAAAAAAGCGTTTCTTCATAATTAAAACGCGCTGCACCGTCAATAATAAAGTCCTGACAATCACACCACAATGATTTGATTTTGACATCTAAATCATCATCTTGCATTGAAGTTTGTAATGTCAACAGTAATTTGTTCCACTTTATCGTACCTCTAATGATATCAGGCAATGTGGCTGAACCATCATTGGAGTCTATTAGTAATCTGATTTGCTCATCATCTAAACTGACATGGCCAGACAACTGGCTAAAAACGCCAAAGTCCATACTAAAATCCAATTGATCAAAGCCAACACTTCCATCAATAACACGGCGTAAATCAACATCATATTTGATGTCAACATCAGTTAATTTGCCATTGATAACCAATTGCTCAAAATCACTGTCAGCAATATTTAAGACTTGTGCAATCGATTTCAATAATGGAATGTCCAAAACATCTGCAGAGATACCAATGATGTTATCTTGTCTATATAGATCCACAATGATTTCATCTTGTGAAATAAATTCAGTCTTAATATTCTTTATGGTCAATACAGCCTTCCAGTTTCGGTTGGTGCCCCGGTATAATAATTCTGCCTGACCAGTAATGCCTCTTTGATTTGTATCCTCAGATGTTTTTAATTCCGCTTTAGCCAGCATACTATTAATATTGCCTTTGGCTGTAGAAACCCACATCTGAGCATCAACAATCGCATCAGGTAAGAATTTTTTTTGGATCAATTGACCCAAATCATTGAGTGATAAATCTTGAACTTGTAAATACCATTGTGCTTGTTTTAATATATCATAATGTTCATCAGCTATCACTTTAATGATTATGTTTTCTGCAACGCCTTTTGAGTCCAACTCCATGGCAAAAGCTGATTTATTCCCAATTTTTTTGGCCAGAATCTGTGAATTAATGGTACTGGTTTTATCGTGAAGCACATCAAATATGTTCAATTTTAAATCTTTAACTGACAAAGTACCTGTAGCTAACAGGCTTTCAACTTTATCGGATAAGCTTTCTTGATTTTTTCCGCCTTCTGTAAATACCAACTCACCAGAATTTTGAAGCTCAACATCTATTTCTATTGTACTGATGCCCAGATATATGCCTGTTGCACCATTTGGGATGAGGTATTCAATAAGGTTTAATGTCAGCGTCGCCTGCCCTATTGCAATTTCTTCATCATCCTTTATCGTCATCCCTTGAATGGTAAATCGAGGTCCAAGTCCATTCCATCGCCCTGAAATTTGATCAATTGCAACCTCTTTATTGAGTTGTTTGGTTAGAAATTCGGTAAGATGAGCTTTATATAGATCATCATTTGCTAGTAATACAGTGAAAAAACCAACAACAATTCCACAAATGATAACAACACCAGCACAAAATGCACGTAAGCGCATCCATATTCGAGATATGATTGAATGTTTTGATGCTTCAACATTGTTCATGATGTTTACATCAATACCACATCGAATTGGTCTTGAGAATAAGAATTTTCTGGTTGTAAACTGATGCGTTTCCCCAAGTCCTCTTCAAGTTCTGCTAAAGACTCTGTTTGCTCATCATAGATATAATCCACCAAAACACTGGATGCCAATACCATAATTTGCCCTGTTTGAAATTGCCTCACAGTTCTGATGATTTCACGAAAAAGCTCATAGCAAACCGATTCTACAGTTTTAACCATACCCAATCCATGACAGTTATGACACTTGGTACACAGCATTTGTTGTAAATTCTCAGTGGTTCTTTTTCGAGTGATTTCAATCAACCCCAATTGAGTAATGCCATGAACATACGTACGTGTTGGGTCTCGTGCCAAGTAATTCTCTAGTGTTGCCAAAACTTGATCTTTGTGTTCTTGCTCATCCATATCAATGAAATCGGCAATGATAATACCACCCAAATTTCTCAATCTCAGTTGCCGAGCAATCATTTGTGCTGCTTCTAAGTTTGTCCTATACACTGTTTCTTCCTGATTTCTGTACCCTACAAACTTACCCGTATTGACATCTATCGTGCTCATCGCTTCATTTTGATCAATGACCAAATTACCGCCTGATTTTAATTCTACAAACTTTTTTAAAGCACTGTTGATTTCATCATCAATATTATGAAAATCAAAGATGGGTCTGATGCCTTTATAATGAACCAGCTCACCATCCCATTCTGTAACAAATTCTTTTATGAATTTTTTCAATTGTATGTATGTGGTAAAAGAATCCGTACGAACTATTTTTACCTCAGTTGAAATATAGTCTCTAATGGTTTTGATGGGTAAGCTAAATTCTTGATAGACCAGTTGTTTGAATTTTCCATTTTTGATCCTTTCAGAAACTTTAGTCCACAATTTCTTCAAAAATCGATAATCCCTTAATAACTCTTCTTCTGTGCTGTTTTCAGCGTTGGTTCTGGCAATAACACCGTGTTTTTCTTCACCTTTCTGAATATTGTGTAAAAGACTGATCAACCTTTCTCTTTCTTCTTCTTCAGTAATTCTGATGGATAAAGTACAGACATCTTCTTCATGTGGTAACAGCACTAAAAAACGACTTGGAATACTGAGTTTGCAAGTCACTCTTGCGCCCTTCGAACCAATCGCATCTTTATATACTTGCACAATGATTTTTTGACCTTCATGCACCATTTGTGAGATAGTAGAAGAACTTGCCTCCATGTTTTCTTTTTCTTTAGTCTGCCCTTCTAAACGTATGATTTTTTGTTGAGAACACACATCTGTGACATGCATAAATGCAGATCTAGCCAGTCCTATGTCAATAAATGCTGCTTGTAAACCTGGTAAAACTTTCTCAACTCGACCCACATAAATATTACCGACTATTGAACCATTGCGATTACGCTCTAACAATACTTCTTGTAACATGCCATTTTCAACCAGTGCCACTCGCGTTTCATTGGGCGTTGAGTTGATCAATATTTCTTCATTCATATAAATTCTTGTAATAATTGATTGGTTTCATACAAAGGTAATCCCATGATACCAGAGTGACTGCCGGAAATGTGTTTGATCCATGTTGCCGCAAAGCCTTGAATTCCATAACTCCCCGCTTTATCCATTGGCTCTTTACTGTCTATATACTGCTTAGCAACATCAGCATCAATTTTTCCAAACTCAACAGTGCTGATCGAATCAACCGATTTTTGCAGACTGGCATTAACCACAGCAACACTTGTGATGACCTGATGTTGTTGCTCAGAGAGTCCCATCAACATGTTATAGGCATCAACCTCATTTTTTGGTTTACCCAAAATACCACCTTTGAAAACAACTATGGTATCTGACCCCAGAACAGCCATTGACTGATCAGATCTTTTGAATCCTGTTTGTGCTTTTTGCATTGCCAATCTTTGACAATAATCCAATGCAATTTCTCCATCAATGATGCTTTCATCAATGTTTACTGGTTTACAGATGGGAGTGATTCCAATTTGTTTTAATAACAATGCTCTTCTGGGAGATTGAGAAGCCAAAATTATGGTAGATTGATTCATGATTCTTTATTCACGATGATAAGGGTGATTAGCAATTAGACTGTAAGCACGGTAAATTTGTTCCATCAAGATCACACGCACCAATGGATGCGGAAAAGTCAATTGGCTCAATGACCAGACCAACCAAGCACGTTTTTTCACTTCAGAAGTAACGCCATCAGCACCACCTATGACAATGGCAACATCAGTTCCATGCATTTGCCACTCTTTTATGGATTGTGCCAAAAATTTGGTGCTGATGTTTTGGCCCTTTTCATCTAATAAAATGAGCTTTTCATTAGACTTAAGTTGAGCGAGAATGGTTTTGCCTTCTTTTTCTTTGGCTGTATCGGTGTTGATAGTTTTAGAACGATGCACAGGAGCGATCTCTTGCAAGTCCACTTGTTGATTTTTACTGAGACGATGATTGTAATCATTGAAAGTTTGCTTTACCCATTTGGGCATTTTCTGCCCAACTGCTAGTATTCTAATTCTCATCGTTTAGCTGTATTGACTATTCAAATATTCATAACTTTTCAGGGTTGATGTCCCATAATCCTTCAATGTTATAATGTTCTCGTGCAGCTGGAGACATCACATGCAGCACAACATCAGCAAAATCTACCACCACCCACTCAGATTGACCCAATCCTTCAACTCCAATTTTTTCATGCCCTTGAGCCGCGGTATTTTTGAATGCTGTTTCAGCAATGGTTTGAATGTGACGATTAGAAGTGCCTGTAACAATAACCATGAAATCTGTGACTTGAGTCAAGTGATTGACAGGAATAATGGTAATATCCAATCCTTTAGCATCTTCAGCGGCAGAAACGATGATATCTTTAATGAACGCAGAGTCATAATTCTGCTTACTTGAGGTATTATCAATCGTGGTCTTATTTGTTTCTTGCAAAATGATCTCTTAGCGTTAAATGAGGCTTAATTTTAACACTTTAAACGCAAGATTTCATGATTGTATGTGATTTTACAAAAATATCACCTGTATCAATACAATTGGATATTTCTGAAGCATCATTGAAAGTAACACAACTCAATGCTTAACTGTTATGCTTGAGCAGTCAGCAGAGGCCCAATTGTTCAAAGGGCCAGTGTTTATTCACAAATACAGTAACTGTCGATTCTAGCGCATATAAGAACCGATTTAAGGTCAATCTAAGTCATCAAATTTTAAGTGGCGCATTGATGAGCCATTGTTCTTGATTTCATGAAGGGCTTCTATGCCAACAAGGATATGTTTATCAACAAATTTAGCAGTTATTGAATTGTCACTTTTCTCTGTTTTAATCCCTTCAGGAATCATTGGTTGATCTGTCACCAATAATAATGCCCCAACAGGAATAGCATTGGCAAAACCAGTTGAAAATATTGTTGCAGTTTCCATGTCAATAGCCATGGCACGACATTTACGCAAATACCTTTTAAATTCACCGTCATGTTCCCACACTCTGCGATTAGTGGTATAAACCGTTCCTGTCCAATAATCCAGATCATTGTTGATAATGGTTGCTGATACTGCTCTTTGCAGTTTGAATGCAGGTAATGCTGGTACTTCTGCAGGTAAATAATCGTTTGACGTTCCTTCGCCTCTGATGCCAGCGATAGGAATAATAAGGTCCCCAAGTTTGTTTTTCTTTTTCAGACCACCACATTTACCCAGAAACAAGACCGCTTTGGGCTTAATTGCGCTGAGTAGATCCATTATTGTTGCTGCATTAGCTGAGCCCATGCCAAAATTGATGATACTGATACCATTAGCGGTAGCATTACACATGGGACGGTCTTCACCTTGAATTTCAGCACCTGTTTGCTCACAGAACCTGTAAACATAATCGGAAAAATTTGTTAGCAAGATGTACTGTCCAAAATCCTCAAGTGCAGTACCTGTATATCGGGGTAACCAATTAGACACAATTTCTTTTTTTGTTATCATTTTTATTCTCCTTATTGAAATTGGCCGATAATCTTAACAAACCTGCTTGTTTTTTTCAACACATTAACCACTCTTGGTTGATGGGCAATATGCGAGCACCTAATAGCCTGCATTCAACAATCGATCTAAAAAGATTTCCCAGTCTATAAATTTACTGACGCCAATAATGTTAATACTGGGCAAGCCTTTTCCTTCAACAATTCGATAAGTATTATTATTCTCAGCTATTCCTCTCATTTCGCAAATGGCATTTCTCAACCGACATCCAATGCCAATCCGTTTGTACTTAAAGTACTTGAAAAAACGCAAAAAACTGCGGGATAAAGCACCCTGCACCCCGCCAATACTAGAAATATTATCAATCGCTCTCTGACTGATGGATTGCCTAACACCTTTAACTTTGCTAGACTCTATGTAGGCATCTAAGCGGTCTGGTTTCCAATTGGTCACTCGCAAGCCATTAACATAACCATTGACCAAACCTGAAATATCACCAAAATCAAACGTGCTGGTTACTTGCTCAAGATTAAGCCGATCAAAGCTTATATCTCCTGCAATCACAGGCGCAATACCAAAAAGTCTTTCCATTGATAAATGGTCAATGCGCATGTAACCATCAAATACCGTGAGATCCAATGATCCATCAAAAGTGATGCTTTGCCCTATTTTTTTCATTCCTGGAATTTTGCCTGAGATACTGCCTTTCATCAGAGGCCAGCCCATTTTTTCAGTAATGAGCTCAAGAGATATCGGCATGACTTCTCCATCAAATTCAATTGAAATATCTGGTGTAAATAAATCGTTCACAGACAGCTCATGTATGACCACACTGCCATCAAATACTGGCAAAGTTGTTTCTTTTGGCAGCGAAATTTGTTGCCCAACAGTCAAAATACTGATCTCAGCTTGATTAATTGGCATCCCAGCGAGCAACAATTTCTGCCAAGATAACATGGATGTTTGCCATTGCCCTTCATTCTTCCATTTAAGTTCACAGTCAAAATTTTGTATGTCAGTTTTAATCGATGTTATAGAAAGGTTGACATCTTCACATGTTGTTGAGATCTGTGAAATAACTCCATCCTGAATAGATATTTGACCATGAGATTGACCAGAAAAAAGCGCATCATCAATACCTATAATACTCAGATAGGATTCAAAAAATGCTTGGTAAAGTACACTTAAATCTTTGACTTTATAATCTATGTCCACTGTTAAATTTCGCCAATCAAGTATATCAAAATTAAAATTTATGGCATCTGTTGCTGATAGATTTACCTGCCATTGTGAAACGTTCCATTGATCATCAATGTGTATTGATGACAGCACATCAACTGGGTATTGTTCGAAGTTTGTATAAACGTCTGTGAATAATCCTTCACCCTGGTTAATTTTACTAAAAACATCAATTGTCATTCCTGTAGGCTTTTGTTTCACTTCTATCGTTCCAGACAATTGACTCTCAGCGATAATGTATTGTCCATCATCAGACTCCCAAGAGAGTTCTGATACTTCATAATCAGCTAAAACCGTCATGTCATCACTGATGTCAATGATGACATGAGATGAAATCTGCCCTGTTGCTGTCGAAACATCAATTGCGTAATAAGGTTGTAACCATTGTGATAAGCTGTCGATACTGAGTCGATTAAAGTCAATCTTTAGTTGTTGCTGATTTTTGGAGTCTATATGCAAAACCATACTTTTGTTCTGGTTGAAAACATCCATTTTCCATTGATTATTGGCAGCATCATACCAACCATTTAATATCGCATGATACTCTTCACCATGATAACTGAATTTCAGTTCACCATGATCACATTGATGTATGGGGTATAGTTGTTGTGATGAATCACATCGATAAGAGACATCAGTAATTGAATCATCAAAAAGTGGTATTGTGAAATTATCTAATTTTAAAAGGAGACCATTTTTGTCATATGTCACTTTAAGACCATTGAATTGCCATGCCTGACTACTGACCACTGGCTGTGAAATAAACAATAAAATACACAAGAATATTTTGATAAAACGCATACTTGAATTTTAACCCATTAATATGTAAGATTGTTAATACTCATCGCTTATTTACAAAGGAAGGTAATCATGTCGCTAACAAAGCATATTCTCATTGTTGATGATAACTACATAAATCGTCAATATTTTTCCATGTCATTAAAAAAATCCGGGCATAAAACCACAGTGGTAGAAAGTGGTTTTGAAGCCATATCTATGGTGAAGAATAACCTTTTTGATATGATTCTTATGGACATCAGAATGTCTGAGATGGATGGTTATGAAACCACTAATCATATACGAGAACTGCCTCATTATAACCACATTCCGATACTGGCTGTCTCAGCAGAACCCTTATCACAACACTATCAATCGGCTTTTGATGGCTTTCTACTCAAGCCTGCCAGCCCAAAACAATTGGCTACAGCCGTTGAAAACTATTGTGCAATAAAGAAAAGCCACCTAATGTTTAATCATAACAAGGCCTTGAAGTACGCTTATGATGATGAAAAGATTCTTTCACATCTCATGCAATTATTTATTGATGATTTACCCATCCAGCTATCATCACTGAACAATAGCATTCAAAAAAATGAACATAAATCATGTCAAGATATTATTCATAAGCTCAAAGGTTCCTGTCAAACCTGTGGTGCAGATTTACTTGATCAACATCTAGACAAACTTACTTTAGCTATAAATGATAACGATCAAAGCACTATTGAGGAACAATCAGAAGTTGTAAAGTCATTCGCTTATGAATTTATATCAGCGATGAAACAACATCTCAGCAACCAAACTGATTAAACATAACAACATCCATGCCTGTCAAATACATTGAAAAACATTGGAGACCTTTACCTAATTCTGGCCGATTGAAAAAAAAATAAAAAACTGGCTTAACCCGAATGTTTCATCATAGAATGGATTTTAGGGTAAAATGGCAAAGTTGATTAGAGAAACATATTATCAATTCATGTGCCGATTGGTTTTTCCATAATTGGCATATATCTATTTTTTATTGATGTCTTCTTCTGACCAATAATCTTGAAACCCTGTTTAAGATAAAATTCTTCAGCATGTGGATCCGCATCTAAAATAATTTTTTGATAACTGGTCCGCTGCAATCGCTTCATCAAATCTGATAATAATAGTTTTCCTAACCCCAAACCGATAAAGCCAGGTAATACAAATAGACTCTCTAATTTAATGCTTGATGCTGATTGCTCATTATAAGCGTAGTAAGCAATGATACGGCTATTAACAATCAATTTATAAAATTGCATTCGATCAAAATCCTGCGGCTTAACAGTCAACTCATCATCCCATAATCGCATTTGATCATCACTATAACCCCAATGGGCTTTTGATTTTTTGGTAATCTTTGTAATGATTAAATGGTCATCACAATTAGCCTTTTCAACATGCATCGTATCAATATTTATCATACCACCACTTTACAAATTTAATTATAACTCTTAATTATCCCCTTATATCGCTGAATAATTTTTTGATGTAACCCACTTATTTCTTAAATCCATAAATGGTTTTTCTATTGTCTTATAGAGAATTGTTCCACAAATAAAAATACAAATCACAGCTATAAACAGATAAAAGAAGGCGGTTGATTTCGATTCAGAAAATTGTCTAAACCAATCGTAAATAGGAAAATGAATCAAATACAATGAATAACTGATTAAACTCACATATAAAATCACTTGCTGATATTTCGCTGATGTGTAATATTGAAACCTTATAAAATAAGCAACCATCATGGTAGCAAAGATATTGATTCCAGGATAAAGGATCACATTATTAAAGGCACTTGATTGGGCTTTGAAAATATTGACAAATTCATTGAACCCCCACCAAATCCCCAAAAAACCGACCATAAGAAAAATGGCTAAGGTGACGGTATAACCCTTGTTTATAAACCAATTTTTATGAGTATGATATAAATAAGCCAATAAAACGCCATATGCTATGGCATCCATGCGCAAATGAATTTGTTTTCTGATCATTTCATCCCAATGATGGTCATTGCCTATGGCTAAATAACGTAACAACTGTGGAATAACCAAGTAAATAATCATTGCCAATATTACGACGTGATGAGAACTGAGTCTCATTAAGCCACGTATTTTGCTTAATACATACATTACTATTGGAAAGGTCAAATAAAACCACTCTTCAATGGTTAATGACCAAGAAATTCTAAAATCTTGTAAATCTTCTGGGAAGTAATTTTGTAGAAAAACCAGATAACTCCAGTAAAACTTTTTCATGACAATCATAATAATGATGACTATCACCAAATAAACAGGAAGCGTCCTTAACCACCTTTTAAGCCAAAAAGAAACCACTTGTTTAACATCAATTTTATCCTCGGACATCCTGATCAAGATATTGCCAATCAAAAATCCACTCAATGAAAAAAACAATTCCACACCAAATACAGCTAAAAATATCAACCACTGAACACGAAAATATTGAGGAAAGAAAATGATAGCATGACCCACCAGAACAGTTAACACTGCAATTGCCCTGACCATATCCATACCCAAATGTCGATTTTCTAAATTTTTCATCAATCACTTACTTTAGAGAACTTTTTTTTAATGCGTTTAAACCAATAGTGAAATGGGTAAAAGTTTGCATCCTTCATATTATTCATTTTCATACCACCATACAAGCCGGTTGTTGGGTATTCATTTTTAGCAGGTTTAAAATACGTTTTAAAAATAATATCGTAAATCGGAAAAAACGCAGCAAAATTTTTATCAAGATGCGGAACAGCTTTAGAATGGTGCACCCTGTGTAGTTGTGGTCCGCCAAACACAGGCGTTAGCCAACCCATGTCTAATCGAATATTCATATGAATAAAATAACCCCACAACATCAATGTTGACCAGATGACCCCTGTGGTTTCTTTTTTGAAACCAACCAATATTGACATGGGCAGAATGATAATGAATATTCTCAATGGGTTTTCAAGCCAATGATGCCGGTTACTGGTGGTAATATTCAACGATTCTTCAGAATGATGTAATTTGTGCTGTGCCCAAAAAAACCGAATTTTGTGCTGCCAGCGATGAAACCAATAATAAAAAAAATCAAAAATAAACAAATAAGTCAGAGCATGTAAAAACTGTTCTAATATAGAACTGTCAAAAGACAAAGTTATCAATGGGCCGCCAACCAAAGCTATTAACCACGGCTTGAGTTTCAATAAGAATGTAAATAAAAATCCATTGATGATGATAAAAACAATGGAGTAGAGTAAATTAAAACGCAGGTTTTCTAGCGGCTGATTTTTTTCTGCAGAAAAAAAATATTCAATAACCATTCCAACGGCATAGATGATTAATGTATATTTCATCAAACCAATAATGCCGGTCAACTGAGGCACTTTCAGAAATAAACTGTCAATGAGTTCTTGCATGCTTGATTCAATAAAAAAAATTCATAGTAAACCAATACAAATAGTTCGTCAAAGGTTAAATCTTGATTCCTTAAGAATCAGTAGAGATACTCATTACTGAGCGCTTGTTAGAGTAACAATAAAAAACCCAATCAAATGATTGGGCTTTTTATTGTTAAATCACAAATCAGCTTTGTTAATTCACAACATGTTTATGGCTTTAATACAATAATTTAATATTGATGGTATAAACAACAACAAGCCCAATTGTAGCAATGCATTCAGGCTTAGAATAGATTTAACATCAAAGCCTGCTGTGATCTCCTGATCGCTTTCAGATTCATCAAAATACATGACTTTTATCACTCTAAGATAATAAAATGAACCTATAACAGCAAATATCATCGCTATACCGGCCAATACATAAAAGCCTTGATCAACAACAGCTTTTAACACATATAATTTTGAAAAGAACCCAACCAAAGGAGGGAATCCTGCCATCGATGCAATGATCAACAACATCATAAATGCAAACCAACCATTGCGTTGATTAAGGCCTTTAAAGTCTGAGATATTTTCTGCTTCAAATCCTTTACAGGACAAAACTATGATCATACCGAAACCTGCAACACTCATGAATGCATATGTGATGATATAAAACATTGAAGAAGAATAACCTTCTGGTCCACCTAAAAATCCTAACAACATAAATCCGATATGAGATACTGTTGAATAAGCAAATAAACGCTTGATGTTGTCTTGTTGCAAGGCAAATAAATTACCGATGATGATTGAAAGCATGGCAATAACAGAAACAATATGTTGCCAATGTTCAAATATACCATCAAGACTTTGTGCAAGAATTCTTATGGTAAAGGCAAACGCTGCAATTTTAGGTGCAGATGAAATGAATAATGTCGTAGCCGTTGGCGCACCATGATACACATCTGGTACCCACATGTGAAAAGGCGCGGCACCTAATTTAAATGCAATACCAACCATGATGAAAACCAGTCCAAAAACCACCAGCATAGAGTTTTGTGTTTGTGCTATGGCTTGTGATATCTCATTGACTTGTAAAGTACTGGTCGCACCATAAATCATTGACATGCCATACAATAACATACCTGATGCTATGGCTCCGAGTATAAAATATTTCATTGCAGACTCATTCGACTGCATGTTATCGCGGTCATATGCAACCAGTGCATAAGAACTCAAGGCTAACAACTCTAAGCCTAAATACAATGTGATGAAATTATAACCTGAGATCATGATCATGATACCTAGCATACCAAATAACATGAGTGCATAAAATTCACCTGTGAATATGGACTTATTTCGCAGGTACTGCTTTGAATAAATAAATACGAATAACATGGTAACATAAACTGCTATTTTCAGTATATCTCCCATGTAATCACGAATAAAGTTACCATTAAACAACACTTGTTTAACCAATTCTTGACCTGCCATGTGACCTTTTGCCGTAGCAATAGCAGCAAAAACAACGCCAACTATAGAGGTTAAAACCAATAAGCCGCCTTTTTCAGATTTTGTAAAAAGACCCAATATGAGAACAGCACATGCTGTTGTAAGAATAATTAACTCGGGTAATATAGGTGATAATTCAGACCAACCAAACATAGCTTAAACCTTTGTGATGGAAATTTGTTCAATTAAATGTTGTACGGATACACGCATAACATCAATAAGGGGTTCAGGATAAACACCTAAAAATAATACGGCAATTGTTAAAACTGCCAAAATAAATGATTCACGTTTTGTAATATCGGTTAATTGTGAAACAGCTTCACTTTTCATTTCACCAAAAACCACACGTTTAACCATCCATAAAGAATACGCTGCACCAAAAATTAATGTCATTGCAGCCAAAAATGCGAACCAAAAATTAGCTTGAAAACTACTGAGAATAATCATAAACTCACCAACAAAACCTGATGTTCCTGGTAATCCAGCATTACTCATGGCAAAAAACACGAAAAATGCACCAAACCATGGCATCGCATTAATAACACCTCCATAGTCTCGAATCATCCTTGTATGCATACGATCATAAAGTACGCCGACACATAAAAACAGTGCAGCTGAAATAAAACCATGAGAAATCATTTGTACCATAGCACCTTCAAGTGCCATATTGGTATCACCATTTTTTGCGATCAATGCAAAGGCAATGAATATACCTAAGGTAACAAATCCCATATGCGAAATTGATGAATATGCAATCAGTTTTTTCATGTCTTTTTGAACCATGGCGATTAATCCTATATAGACAATGGCGATCAAAGATAAACCAATAACAATAGCAGCCAACTCACTGCTGGCATCAGGCGTAATTGGCAACGAGAATCTTAAAAAACCATAACCACCTATTTTCAACATAATCGCTGCCAACACAACAGAGCCACCAGTTGGTGCTTCAACGTGAGCATCTGGTAACCAAGTGTGTACTGGAAACATTGGAATCTTCACTGCAAAAGCCAAGAAGAAAGCAATAAATATCCATATTTGTTCTTTCATAGTCAACGGAATTTGTGCCATTTCGCTGATCACAAAACTACCACCCTTCATATAGAGATAAATCAATGCGATCAGCATAAAGACCGAGCCAAAGAATGTGTAGATAAAGAACTTAATGGTTGCATAAACCCTATTTGGACCACCCCAGACACCAATGATTAAAAACATTGGGATCAACATGGCTTCAAAGAACACATAAAATAACATCGCATCTTGAGCGGTAAAAACGCCAATCATCATTGCTTCAAGCATTAAAAAGGCGGCCATGAATTGATGAACATTTTTAGTAATAACTTTCCAAGCAGATAATACTGTTAACACTGTAATAAATGTAGTCAAAACCACCAATGGCATGGCAATGCCATCGACCCCTAAAAAGTAGTTGATATTAAACGCAGGAATCCAAGAGATATTTTCAACAAACTGCATATCTGCTGTACTGCTGTCAAAATATAACCACAATGGAATGCTCAATATCAATGTCAATACAGCTGTAATCATGGCTAACATTCTCGCCATTCCAGCTTTTTGAGGACCTAATGCCAATATACCGAATGCAGCAAATACTGGGATCCAGATGAGTAAACTTAATAATGACCAGCTATTCATAATACATACGTTCCTATAAAGAATATTACCGCTATCGCCATGACAAATGCATAGTGATAAATATAACCTGACTGCATACCTCTAATCATAGCAGAAAATTTATTAACCAGTTTTGCAGACCCATTTACAATCAAGCCATCAATGAACTTACTGTCACTCCACTCCCATAATAAATTGCCTAATTTAACCAATCCACCTGCAATGTATTTTTGATTAAAGTTATCGAAACCATATTTGTTCATCAGTACTTTATAAATTGGTGCAAAAGTTTTCTTAGCATTCTCAGCTACTGATATTTTCTTGGTGTATATCCATGTTGCCAATAAAAAACCGGCCAAAGCGAGGAAAAAAGGAGGTTGAGTCATGCCATGCAGGACAAAATTACCTACGCCATTAAATTCATATTCCCCAATATGTGCAATCACATCATTTGCAGGTTTGACAACAATCGCTTCTTTCAAAAAGTCACCAAATAATAGAGGCTCTATCGTTAACCAACCAATCGCAATCGATGGAATGGCCAAAAGTATCAATGGCAATGTGACCACCCAAGGTGATTCTTTCAAATGATCTCTAGTGTGATTGTCCATTTTTTCTTTGCCATAGAAGGTTAAATAAATCAATCTAAAGCTGTATAAAGAAGTAATAAACACACCCAATAAAACAGCTATATAGGCCACTGATGAACCCCATCTATCCGAGGCATGTGTCGCTTCTATGATGATGTCTTTTGAGAAAAAGCCTGAAAAACCTGGCATGCCTATCAAGGCCAAAGTGCCAATCCACATGGTAATAAAGGTGATTGGCATATATTTCTTTAAACCACCCATTTCAGACATGTCTTGTTTATGATGCATCCCTATAATCACAGAACCTGCACCCAAGAACAATAAGGCTTTAAAGAATGCATGTGTCATTAAATGAAATATCGCTGCAGAATACGCAGAGACACCCAATGCAACAGTCATGTAACCCAATTGTGATAAGGTTGAATAGGCAACAACGCGCTTGATGTCTGTTTGGACGATACCAATCAACCCCATAAAGAAGGCTGTAAAGGCACCGACTAACATTACAAAACTCAATGCAGTATCAGACATTTCGAAGATTGGAGACATACGAGTCACCATAAATATGCCAGCTGTTACCATTGTCGCTGCGTGAATCAACGCTGAAATTGGTGTTGGTCCCTCCATTGAGTCTGGTAACCACACATGCAATGGTGCTTGAGCTGATTTACCCATTGCCCCAATAAACAAGCCTATGGCAATGAAAGTCATCAATGACCATTCAACTCCCGGAAAAATACTGATGGTCTCATCTGCAAAATTTGGCAACTGCTTGAACACTTCAACATAATCCAAGGTTCCAAAAGTCATCAAAACAGCAGCGATACCAATCAAAAACCCAAAGTCACCGACCCTATTGACCAAAAATGCTTTCATATTTGCAAAGATAGCCGTTTCCTTTTTGAACCAGAAACCAATCAACAAATATGAAACCAATCCTACTGCCTCCCAGCCAAAGAATAACTGTAAAAAGTTATTGGACATGACCAACATGAGCATCGCAAAGGTAAAAAGACTGATATAAGAAAAGAAACGTTGATAGCCAGGATCATCATGCATGTAACCAATGGTATAGATATGTACCATCAATGAAACAAATGTAACCACTGACATCATAATTGCGGTTAATGAATCAATCATAAACCCAACATTCATTGTAACGTCTCCCGAGATGGCCCAGGTATAAACGTTTTCATTGAATGAATTGAGCTCACCGCCAATCAAACCAATCAATATTTTGATCGATAAAAAACAGGATACTGCAACAGCAGAAATGGTCACTATGTGCGCACCAATCCGACCAACTTTACGACCAAAAAGACCAGCGATGACAGCTCCAGTAAGTGGAGATAACACTATGGCCAATAAAGTCATCATAGAAATATTATTATTCATTGTGACTACCCTTTCAACTCGTTTAGTTTATCAACTTCCAAAGATTTGCGCTTACGGAAGATTACCACCAATATCGCTAAACCTATGGCTGCTTCAGCGGCTGCAACCGTTAAAATGAAAAATACAAATATTTGACCTTGTATATCATTAAGATAACTGGAAAAAGCGATGAAATTGATGTTTACTGATAATAACATCAGCTCGATTGACATGAGCAAAATCAATACATTTCTGCGATTGATGAAAATTCCAGCGATACTGATAACAAATAAAACACCTGCCAATACCAAATAATGTATTAAGCTCATTGGTCACCCCCAATATAGTTACCTTTTTCGGCATCTAATTTAACTATTCTCATTCTATCCTTGGCTTTAACATGAACCTGATTCTCAGGATCTACATAGTTATAATCTTTACGTTTTCTCAATGTCAGCAATATTGCCGCTACAATGGCAATGAGCAGTATTACTGATGCCAGTTCAAAGGGTAATACATATTGCGTATAAAGTGTTTCAGCCACTTCTCTGACATTACTATAATCTTTGCCATGTTTAACCAAATCATCTTGAGGCAAAACAGGCGCTAATTTCTTACCCAGTAACATGATCATTTCAAGTCCCATTATCAACGCCACAAATAGACCAACTTTTGTGTAATTACTCATTGATGAACGAGGTTTAATTTTGACATCAAGCATCATAATAACGAAAAGGAACAGTACCATGACAGCTCCTACGTATACCAAGACCAATGTTAATGCTAAAAACTCTGCTTCAATTAACATCCACAATGATGCAGCACTGAAGAAAGCTAAAATCAAGAACAAGGCAGAGTAAATAGAGTTACGCATGGTAACAACAGCCAATGATGCACCAATCAAAATGGTTGAATACACCCAAAAAAGTAGAATTTGAAAAAACTCAGCAGAAGCAAGATAGTCTAGCATCATCTGTACTCCGCATCATTTTGTCGACATTCAGCAATTTCCTGTTCACGCATGTCTCCAATTTTTAATAATTGTTGTTTATCCAATACATTTTTTCCTTCGCTCTCGAAATGGAATTCATGAATATCTGTTAATACAATTGAATCAACAGGACATGATTCTTCGCAAAAGCCACAATAAATACATTTGAATAAATCAATTTCATATTTGGTGGTTCTTCTGCTGCCATCATCGCGTTGTTCTGATTCAATGGTAATCGCTAATGCTGGGCAAACTGCTTCGCACAATTTACATGCAATGCACCTTTCTTCACCATTTGGGTATCGACGCAATGCGTGTAAACCTCTGAAGCGATCAGATTTAGGCGTTTTCTCTTCAGGGTAACGAATGGTAAACTTTCTTTTGAAAAAATATTTACCTGTAACCTTCATACCCTTAAGCAATTCTTTGAGGGTTAAACTTTTAAGATATCTAAAAATTTTCATATTAATTAAACCATGGTCCTATGTGGTAAACTTTTAAAACAGCTACAAGCATAATCCACACTATAGTAATGGGTATGAACACTTTCCAACCCAATCGCATGATTTGATCATAACGGTATCGGGGGAATGTTGCTCTGAACCACAAATACAACAACATGAAAAATCCAGTTTTAAATAAAAACCAGAAAATACTGGGTTGAGCAAACCAATAATCACCTGAAAATGGTGAATACCAGCCACCCATAAACATGATCGCAGTCAATGCTGAAATCATAATCATATTGGCATATTCGCCTAAGAAAAATAAAGCAAAAGCAGAACCCGCATACTCTACGTGGAATCCAGCAACAATTTCTGACTCTCCTTCAGCAACATCAAATGGTGCACGGTTGGTTTCTGCCACACCTGAAATAAAATAAATGATGAACAGTGGAAATAAAGGGATAAAGAACCAATTTAATAGACCGCCAGCTTGTGAATTAACTATATCAGATAAGTTCAACGAACCCGAAGCAATCAGCACGCCAACTAAAGCAAAACCCATAGCAATTTCATAAGAAACTATCTGAGCCGCACTTCGTAAAGCACCCAATATCGCATATTTGGAATTTGATGCCCAACCAGCAATAATAACGCCATAAACACCTAAGGATGTCATGGCAAGAATATATACCAGACCTGCGTTAATATCGGCCAAAACCAAACCATCACTGAAAGGTACCACAGCCCAAGCAGCAAACGCTGTAGCCAAAGTAATAACAGGAGCCATTAAAAATAGGAATTTATTGGCATTAGCTGGAAAAATAATCTCCTTCATTAACAGCTTAACGACATCAGCAAAAGGTTGACCCAATCCCCATAATTTGAACCCAAACACACCGACACGATTTGGCCCCATTCTGCCTTGCATAAATCCGATGACCCTTCTTTCTGCATAAGTATAATAAGCAACAGTTAAGATCAATGGCAAAACAATGGCAACAATTTTCAACAATGTCCAAAGGACCAGTAATATTTGATCCATCATGAGGCTTCTCCTGATTTAACTAGCACATTTAAAATGTCTGATCTTAAACCAACACACTTATTAACATGCACAGAACCAGCAGGAAGTTTGTCATCAATATGAACGAATAGGCTTGATACTATGGAATCATCATTCCACTGTTGAGTCACTGTTACTGGATCACCCTCTGATAAATGCAGTTTTTCTGCATCATTTGAATTAATACTCATGTTATCAGTACTGGCATGAACGGTATTTTGTAATGGCTCAGAGCGTCTGGTTAACATATCAATGTCATATATTGCCGTTTCATTGAATAAGGTCAATTCTTGAGCATCAAGATTTTTTACTTGACAGTCAGTATTGATCTGCCCTGAATGCACTTTGAGTTTAGCTACCTCAGCTGTTACTTCATCGATGGTTTCATAATCAAAACCTTTGACATTAAGTAAATTAGCCAAAACCCTCAATACCCTCCAACCTGGTTTACTGTCAGCAGGTAATTTTGCTGCAGCTCTGAATGATTGTGCTTGTGCAAAATTATTGTAAAAAGTACCGGCCACTTCACTGGCCAAGCCAATTGGCAATATGACGTCTGCAACCTGCTTCATGTTGTCATCAGCAAAACTACTGAATAACACAACACAATCTGCATCTTCTAATGTTGTATGGGCATGATAGGCATTATTAAAATCATCATTTTCTGCTTGATAGATCACATATGACTTATTATTGCCTTGTAAAATATCATTGACATTGTTATGAGCACTCAGCCCACAAATTTCTGCTCCAACACTATTGGCACCAGCCGCCATTTCATATACTTTGCCGTTGGTTTGATGTGACAACCACGCTGTCAAAGCCTTGATTAAATGAGCTTGCGGATGTTGGTTACTGATTTGACCGATAACAAACAATACATTATGTTCTTTATCTAACAGTTTTTTTGCCAAATCATTCAAGTTTTCATCAGTGCTTTGAGCAAAAACCCAATCACCCAGTTGACCAGTTGGCTTACTGCTTTTTAAGTCAGCAATACAATGTGCCAAAGAACCCAATCCTTTGACCCAATCAATTTGATTGCCAACATAGTGATGAAACATGTTGAAATTAAAATGATAATTTTTTGGGTTAAAGGCAGACACTTTTGCATTATTCTTTAACCATGCCTGTCTTATTCTATGACCCAATATCGGTTGTTCATGGCCCACATTTGACCCAACTAAAACAATTTGATCACTATTTGCAATCTCATCCAATGACAAATCGACTCTTGGCAAACGATGGGCTTCACCAAAATCTGCTTGACCCAAACGGTAATCGATATTATTACAGCCCAATGCACTGAATAATTTATTCAATAAGTAGTATTCTTCAGCTGTTGATTGTGAACCCGATAAAACCGCAGTATTTTGAGGATCTGTGGCCTGTAATTTTCTTACAGCATTGTCCATTGCTGTTGACCAATCTACTGTTTTCCATTGACCGTTTTCTTTAATCATCGGGGAAGTTACACGGTCTTGTGCATCTTGACCCAATACACCATATCTATCACGGTCTGATATCCAAGCTTCATTCAGTGCCTCATTGTCCTTTGGCACCGTTCTTAATATTTTTCCGCGATTGGTGTGGTAGTAAAGATTTGAACCAATCGCATCATGCATCGAAACACCTTCAGCGGACATCAACTCCCATGCTCTGGCTTTGAACCTAAAAGGTTTATTCGTTAAAGCGCCTACTGGGCATAAATCTATAATATTACCTGACATAACTGAATCGATGGATCGACCTACTGCCGTTCCAATTTGAGTACGATCACCACGTCCAATACCACCCAGTTCATCTGAGCCTGTTATTTCATCTAGAAAGCGAACGCAACGCGTACATGTGATACAACGCGTCATATCTGTCGAAACTAAAGAACCAATGTCCTCATCAACAGCCACACGTTTAGAATCCACATAACGAGACACACCTCTACCATAACCCATGGATATATCTTGTAGCTCACATTCACCACCTTGGTCACATATTGGGCAATCTAAAGGATGATTGATGAGCAAAAACTCCATCACATTTCTTTGTGCATCAATGGCACGTTTTGATTTGGTAAAAACTTTCATGCCTGGAGCTACTGGTGTCGCACAGGCTGGCAATGGTTTTGGCACTTTTTCAACATCAACCATGCACATTCTACAATTCGCTGCCACTGATAATTTTTTATGGTAGCAAAAACGAGGTATGGCAATGCCATTGTCATCAGCAGCCTCAATGACCATTGATCCTTTGGGAACAACCATTGACTTATCGTCAATTTCAATTTCAACCATATTATCTGGTATACTATTTTCAGTCATTATGATGCCTCCACCATAGAACGCTTGTGTTCAACATAATATTCAAACTCATCCCAAAACTTTGCTAACAAACCTTGGACTGGCCATGCCGCTGCTTCTCCAAAAGCACAGATGGTATGGCCTTCAATTTGTCCAGCAGCTGTTCTTAACATTTCTATATCTTCTATGTTGGCTTTGCCATCAAGAATACGAGTCAATACCCGATACATCCAACCAGTACCTTCTCTACACGGTGTACATTGTCCGCATGACTCCATGTAATAGAATCTGGCCAATCTTTGACAGACTTTCACCATGCAAGTCGTATCATCCATGACAATAACGGCTCCTGAACCTAATCCAGAGCCAGCCTGACCAATAGAATCGTAATCCATGGTTAAACTCATCATGGTATCAGCAGGCAAAACTTTCATCGAAGACCCGCCAGGAATAACTGCTTTTAATTTTCTACCAGGTTTCATGCCACCTGCCATTTCCAATAAATCTTTAAATGGTGTACCAAGAGGAATTTCAAAGTTACCAGGATTGGCCACATGTCCTGAAACCGAAAAACATTTAACACCACCATTATTGGGTTTACCCAATTCCAAAAACCAATCTGCGCCTTTTGTCATGATTAAAGGTACTGAAGAAAATGATTCCGTATTATTAATGGTTGTTGGCTTACCATAGATACCGAAATTGGCTGGGAACGGAGGTTTGAATCGGGGTTGACCTTTCTTGCCTTCAAGCGATTCCATCAAGGCTGTTTCTTCACCACAAATGTAGGCACCTGCGCCGATAACACCGTAACAATCAAAATCAATTCCAGAATCTTCAATGTTTTTACCCAATAAACCAGCTTTGTATGCATCTTTTAAGGCTTGTTCAAAGGCCTCAAACGGTTCATGATGAAATTCACCACGTAAATAATTATAGCCAACTGTTGCGCCCATGGCATATCCACCAATGGCCATGCCTTCAATGACTGCATGAGGGTTGTACCTTAAGATGTCTCTATCATGACAAGTGCCAGGTTCAGATTCATCAGAGTTACACAAAACATACTTTTGTCCAGGTGCATTTTTCGGCATAAAGCTCCATTTCAACCCAGTCGGAAAACCAGCCCCTCCTCGCCCTCTGAGTGCAGATGCTTTAACCGTATTGATGATCTCATCTTGATCAGTTTTTTCTGCCAAGATTTTTTTCCAAGCTTGATAACCTCCTCTGGATAGATAATTCTCCAAGCTAGGATCTTTACCCGGGTTCAAGCTTACATTTACTACGTCCACTTGAGTCATGATGATTTCTCCACTAACTTAGCCAAAAGTTCATCAATGCTATCTTTTGTCAAATACTCATGATAGTGACCATCGATCAACATCACCGGAGCACCAACACAAGCCGCCACACATTCTTCTTCTTTAACCAAAGTTATGCGTCCATCCTCTGTAGTTTGACCCAGTTTTATGCCCAATTTTTCCTCAGCGTACTTAACGACATCTTCTGCACCATTAAGCATACATGAAATATTGGTACAAATTGCCACCTTATGCTCTCCACATGGCTCGGTAAAAAACATACTGTAAAAACTCGCTGCCTCATAAACCCAAATGGCAGGAATCTCCAAATATTGAGCGACAGCTTGCATAATTTCTTGACTCAACCAACCACCGTTTTGCTCTTGTGCAGCATGCAAAGAACCAATCACGGCTGATCGTCGTTGATCACTTGGGTATTTAGTCAACCAGTGATCTATGGTTGTTTTTGTCTCAGCCGACAACAGTTCATTGGCTAAGGTTTTATCATTATCTTGTGGATTTACTTGATACATTATCTATCAATCTCCCCGAATACTATATCCATTGTACCAATCACTGATACAACATCTGCTAACATTGAACCCTTAACCATTTCATTCATGGCTGATAAATGGGCAAAACCTGGAGCACGCACTTTCATTCTGAATGGTTTATTGGAGTCATCTGCAACCAAATACACACCAAACTCTCCTTTTGGTGCTTCAACAGCTGAATAAACCTCGCCTTTGGGAACAGTGTAACCTTCAGTAAACAATTTAAAATGGTGAATCAATGACTCCATGTCATTTTTCATATCATCTCTATTGGGTGGTGCAATTTTGTAGTCATCAAGCATCACCGGACCAGGATTTTCTCTCAGCCATTTGATGCATTGTTTGATGATTCTGTTGGACTGTATCATTTCTTCCATACGTACCAAATAACGATCATAACAATCGCCATTAACACCTACTGGCACATCAAAGTCCAATTTATCATAAGCAGCATAAGTTTGTTTTTTACGTAAATCCCAAGCGATACCAGAGCCTCTTAACATCGGCCCAGTAAAACCCATCTGTAAAGCGCGTTCTGGACTGACCACTCCGATACCAACAGTTCGTTGTTTCCAGATACGATTGTCTGTTAATAATGTGTTGTATTCTGCCACTTTTTCTGGAAAGTAATCAGTAAAATGGTCTAAGAAATCCAACATGGAACCTTCTCGCCAAGCATTAACATCTTTCAATACTTTACCTTTGGTCCATTTACTTTCTGCGTGTTTTGGCATGTACTTAGGTAAATCACGATAAACACCACCTGGGCGATAATATGTTGCATGCATACGTGCACCAGAAACCGCTTCATAACAATCCATTAAATATTCCCTTTCTCTGAATGCGTAGAGAAACAAAGTCATGGCTCCCAGATCCAATCCATGTGTACCAACCCACATCAAGTGATTTAATATTCTGGTGATTTCATCAAACATGGTACGGATGTACTGTGCTCTGATTGGGGCTTCAATATTGAGCAGCTTTTCTATCGCACGAACATAACCATGTTCGTTACACATCATCGATACATAATCCAATCTGTCCATATAACCAATACTGTGGTTAAATGGTTTAGACTCTGCTAACTTTTCAGTACCCCGATGTAAAAGTCCAACATGGGGATCAGCATGAACGACAACTTCACCATCCATTTCTAAAATCAGGCGCAATACTCCATGAGCTGCCGGATGTTGAGGACCAAAGTTAATGGTATAATTTTTAATCTCGGACATTAACTATCCTCCTCTAATTGTTCTTGATTTTCTGCATATCGAGCATCTTTTCTAACGGTTTTAGGTATGGTGACACGTGGCTCAATAGAAACAGGTTGATAAACAACCCTACCCTTTTCCTCGTCATAACGCACTTCAACATTTCCAACCAGTGGAAAATCTTTTCTGAATGGATGACCAACAAAACCATAATCCGTTAAAATTCTGCGCAAATCTGGATGACCGACAAAAATAATGCCAAATAAGTCGAATGCCTCCCTTTCGAACCAATCAACTCCCGACCATATTTTCACCAGTGATGGCACTGCCAACACGCCAGTATCAGGAGCATAACATTTGACTCTAAGTCTCACATTGAGTTCTATGGAGAGTAAGTGTATAACTACAGCAAAACGTCGTTCTTTTAATTCAGTCTTTCGTTCTTCCCATGAAAACCTTCCGGGGCCTTTTGCTTTAATGCCCCGACTGAAACCTGTACTACTGACATCATCAGTTTGCCATTCGGATTCACCAAACGTTAAATAGTCAATGCCGCACAAATCAATTAATTGTTGGAAAGAGAATTGTGCATCATCTCTTAATTCTTGACACACTTGCTGCCAGTTTTCAGGTGATACTTCACAAGTAATTTCACCATGCTGGCTAACAACAGACGTTACTAAATCACCAAAATGTGATTTGAGTTTCTTTTCCAGACTCACTTTATTGTTATTCATAAATTTTAATCACTAAGTTCTTGCAATAGTGTTGGTTCTTTTGATTTTTTTCTGCAACTGTAGCAAACCATAAATCAAAGCTTCTGCTGTTGGTGGGCAACCTGGTACATAAACGTCTACCGGAACCACTCGATCGCAGCCTCTAACGACAGCATAAGAATAGTGATAATAACCACCACCGTTGGCGCATGACCCCATAGAAACGACATATTTTGGATCAGCCATTTGGTCATAAACCTTACGCAAAGCTGGCGCCATTTTATTCACCAATGTACCTGCCACAATCATCACATCTGATTGTCGAGGTGATGGTCTAAAAATAATACCAAATCTATCAAGATCATATCTGGCACCACCTGCTTGCATCATTTCAACTGCACAACAGGCCAAACCAAAAGTCATTGGCCACATTGAACCTGTTCTAGCCCAACCAATAACATCATCTAAACTACCGGTAAAAAAACCTTTATTATCAAAACCTTGATCAACAAAGGGCTGTGTAATTTTATCAACAACACCTTGCTCAAGCTGAGAAAAGTCCGTAGATGTATTTTTTGTTACTCCCATTCTAGAGCTCCTTTCTTCCACTCATAAATAAAGCCGATCACCAGAATCAATAAAAACAGAAACATTGAAACCAGTCCAAAAGCACCCAATGTGTCTAATACAACTGCCCAAGGAAAAAGAAATGCGATCTCCAAATCAAATATGATAAACAATATAGCCACCAAATAATAACGTACATCAAACTTCATGTGCGCATCGTCAAATGCTTCAAAGCCACATTCATATGCAGAAGTTTTTTCTTTATTGGTATTTTTGGGTCCAAGAATATAGCCCACAGATAAAAGAACAAGACCCAAGCCTATGGCCACGGTCAAGAACATCAACACTGGAAAGTATTCAGCCAGCATAAACTACCCCTATTAAGACCAACATTAACACAATATATAACGATAATGCTGTCTGGTTTTGACATTATATATAGAGAGATGACTCTCTAACCCTCGAGAATAACTTTATTTCAATAATAATTACGTTTATTAAAATATTGGTGCCGACGGCCGGACTCGAACCGGCACGACCGTTAGGTCACTACCCCCTCAAGGTAGCGTGTCTACCAATTTCACCACGTCGGCGCACCAATCGTAACTGCTTGACAGCCAGTTACTTTTTTTTAAAGCCGTTCTATTGAGATTTTGCATTTAATGATAACTTAATCTATATTCAGAAAATTCAGATTCTCAGCTGATCATTCTTAAAAGCACTCTAATGAGTTTGATTAATCATATAATACGATTAATACCTATCATTTAAATTTTTCATCATTTATATTAAATCTCTAGCATTGCTCTAAATTTAACTGTGAAGCAAATCAGTTTTATTAACTGATTTAACCTTCTCCCTCAATTTTATCTTCAACTTTTTTAACTTTGTCATCAACTGAATCCTTAAGTGCTTCAGCTTTTTGATCAACTTCTGATTTCACCTCATCAACTTTTTGCTCGATGCTGTTTTTTACATCAGAAGTTAATCCATTGATGTCAACTGCATCTTTATCCAGATTTGATCCAGCATTATCGCTTGATGTTTTTTCGTTCAAAACAGGAACATCAGATGTTTGATCCGTATTGTCAGCGCCTTCTGTACTGATCATCTCAGGCACATCTGTATCAGCTGTAGTATCAAGGGTTCCAACCACACCCAAATCAACTTCGCCAGTTGCTGCTGCGGTAAATTCCCTGTTAGCATTAACAGCCATCATCATACTGATAGCAAAGAATAGAAAAGCTAAAATCATGGTCGTTTTGGTCAGAAAATTACCTGAACCTTTTGCACCAAAAACTGTAGACGAAGCACCAGAACCAAAGGCTGAACCGGCAGTTGCTCCCGTTCCTTTTTGCACCAAAATAAAGGCGATCATGGCAACCACGATTAAAACGAAAAATATTAACAATATATTAATTGACATTTTTAAAACTCACTTAGTAATAAATTAAATCATCACAATCAACTGATCAGGACAATTCTTCTGCTTGTTGACATATGGCAAGAAAATCTTCACTGGTTAGAGAGGCACCTCCTATCAAACCACCGTCAATATCTTGCATGGAAAATAACTCTTTGGCATTACTGCCTTTGACACTACCGCCATAAAGTATTGGTACAATTTGCGCTATTGTATCATTTTTCAAGGACAAAAGAGAACGAATAAATGCGTGAACCTCTTGAGCTTGTTCAGAACTTGCAGTTTGGCCCGTTCCAATAGCCCAGACTGGTTCATATGCAATCACGGCATTTGCAAAACCCTCTATACCAACATGATTTATGACTGCATTAATTTGTTCAGCAATCACATCTTTTGTAATGCCTTGCTTTCTTTCTTCTAAGGTTTCACCACAGCACAATACTGGCTTTAATCCACCTGTGAGCGCAGCCTGGAACTTTTGTGCAACTGCACCATCATTTTCATGAAAGAAGCTTCTTCTCTCTGAATGGCCTAACAAGACCATGTCGCAACCACAATCGATCAACATATCTGCAGAAATCTCGCCAGTATATGCGCCAGAACTGTGTTCACTGATTGTCTGACCTCCAACAATAATCGACTCCCCAGACAAACTCACCACTTCTGAAACATACACAAATGGAGGAAACACGGCGACATCATAACTCCTGTCTTCAGACAATCCCTGCTTAATTTCAGAAACCAAATGTCCAATCATACCTTTTGAACCATTCAATTTCCAATTCCCAGCAACCAATAATTTTCTTGTCATAAATATTCATCTAGAGCAAAACCTGCGCATTATAATACAATAATACTTGGACTTGAATGAAAATCTAACAACAATGGCATATTTATACTCACCGAAGTTTGGGAATGAAAAGTAAATTTAAGAAAATCGAACGCAGAGCAAGACAAACATTGAGAATTATTAACACTTAAAACCAGTCAACCCTCTGTAAAAAACACACATTGACAGAACACACATGAAAATACTTAATCAGCAAAAACCTTATAAATAACAAAAAAGAGCCATTAAGACATTTAATTTATCAAAATAGACTCAAATTATATTTTTGAATTCAAATAAATTAATCAAAATGAGAACCATCACAATAAGGTGGGTTTTTAGTTTTTTTGCAACCACATAAGCGAATATAACCGCTTTCACCTATGTTGAATTTTACTGGCAAGAAATCAGTGCCTTTATGTGAACCATCACAATAGGGTTGATTTTTACTTCGACCACATGCGCACCAATAAAAATCTTCTCCAGCATCAAGCATGGCATTATAGGGCCCATTTTTAGGACAATCAGGTTTTTTCATCTTTTTTCCTCAGTTTTCAAAAATCTTGTTCGATGACAAAAAAATCAATACAAACTTTATCATTACGTCAATCAACCCAAATAATCAGCATTGACAGCAAAACATCTCACCCGTAAGATCATGATAATGAACTTTTTCACCAGCTTTAATTTCTCTATGACAACCATCACATATCGAACCGATATCCAGCACCATATCCTCAAAACCCTTGACAGGCTTAACTTGCCCATTATTAATGCGAGGCCACATTTTATCCTTCACAATGACATACCGATAACTTTCATGAAATGCCAATATTTGACTCAAATATGGATCCTCAAGACCACAATAACGACAACTTTCTTCAAAAAGCTGTTCGCGATAATCAAATAAGTCGTCTGAAATAATCATCCAATGGTGTGCATTACGAGGCCTATCACCAAAGTAACAATCTTTACCTGTATAAATTTGATTAAAAAAAGCGTACTGCTTACCCACAATATGATCTTTTGTTACCCCTTTAAAAAAAGGAGAAAGCCAAGAATCTTGCAACACTTTATCATAAAAATGATTTAAGATCTTATTTAACAAGCGCCCTTCATCCAAAGCTTTCCACATGGCTGGATCAGGTTCAAAAATCCGCTTTTTTTCTTCCACATACTCCATATCATTGATGTTATTTCTGGTTACTTTTGCGATCTCTGCTTTTTTTGCGTATTCGAAAGCATCGCTGCGTATAGATTTTTCCTTACAGCCATAAGCCACGGCCATTTTTGTCATTGACTCAACCATTTTCGGATTGCCATACAAATAGACTTCCCAGCCTTTTAAACACACATCTACTACATAGCTCGAATCTTCAATTGCCTTAAAAACAATATGTTCTACGGAGGATTTTTGTTCAGTAACATGCCTGCAAAATTCAAAATTTTGATATTTTTTAGATAACTTGAGCAGCATATCATGGCCGTACAAACCACTATCATTTTTTGATGCATGAATCAATTTCACTGGCCCTGAATAACCAGAAGACAATTCGCTTCGTGCAATTGCCAAAACCGCCCCAAGACCGGAACCTGTTGCAACCAATAACTTTCCTCTTACCTGCCTTTCATTTGAGGCAAAACATGCCCCTAACGGGTATCGCACATGAAAACAATCACCAAGTTGCGCGTGATTAAAAACCCACTGACTGAACACACCTGAAGCAATCTTTTGCACATGAAACTCAACCGCACTATCATGGCCATAAATACTTGTAATAGAATAACTTCTGACTTTATCATCCACTTCAGACTTGATGTTTATGAATTGACCGGGTTTATAGACAATCAAATCATTTTTGGGGTTTACACCAACCAACATTATATTTGATGATAGTTTTTCTAAGGACACAATTTCAGCATTGTGATATAGATCCGTCAGCGAAGATCTCGCTAACTTTAAATTTGAAATAGGCACACATTTACAAGACAAAACATGCCCTGCACTGACAAGTGCCTCGCTTAAACCAATTTGCGATTCTTTATTGAAATCACCATCAAGAACCCTGACTAAGCATGCTTGACATGTGCCATTTCGACAAGAAAAAGGAACTTCAATTTTATTTCTAAAAAAAGCATCTAATAGGTTTTCCTTATTTTTACAACCAAAAGCTTTGTCACCAAAGATTATGCTTTTCATAAGCCTTCAACTAAATATCTCTCTGCTGCTCCAAAATTCGATTTATGTCTGCAATTGATTGTTTTCCAAAAGTCAACATCTTACCCAAATTAACCATGCGGTCACATAAGACTCCAAAAAACAACGAGTCTTCTTTGTCTTTAACTTTCAACAAAGCCAAGATGTTTTTTTCCATCATTACAATGTTATCTTGCAGACTCTGCCTCAACAATTGTGTAGAAAGCGTTTCTGAAACACCTAAAAGTGAACCCGCCATGGGTGATATTTGGCTGAGCGGATATTCATTGCGGCTTCGTTCAAGTAATAAGTGACCATCAAGGGTTGCAATAAAAACTGATTCAGCTTCAGACACAGAACCAAGGTAATCATTTAATACTTTTTTTAATTCCTGCAATAAATCTATTTCTGACATGTATCACATCTCCTTATTATTATAATATCTTTGATTTAAATTTCGACCAAAATAGGTAATTGATATGTTCATAACACCAAGGAATATCACATTTGTCATCATGGCAATCATGCTGACAAATGTGACTAATTGCTCAGTATTGATTTATTGAATTATAAACTAAAAATTATACAGTTTCTCTTTTTACAATTGCACGACCTTTGGTTACAACCAAACCAAGATTGGCATCAATTCGACAAACCGCTGCAGCAACAACATTAGGCATTGCAGGCAATCTCATGAATAGATGGATCAAATTTTTAGAGTTTACAATAATTTCCTTAAAATAAGGTTCGGTACTGCCGTCACCTCTCGATTTTTTGAAAGTATTATCTATCATCATAGACATATCACCTTCAAACATTTCTTTTGTTCCTGCTGCCAACATATCCATCACATCTTGTGGATGAGAGTCTGTTGTTTTAACTGCTAGCAACATACCCGTTTCCATATCTACCAAACCAGCAGCTAAGGCTTTTGGCACTTCGTTAAGTAGAGCTTTACACATAGAATCTGCGCTCATATTTTTTATCTCCTAAATTATTAGTTAGGCTATTAACCCTCATTTCTATTATAGGTCATTATTAGCAACAATATAGCACATATTACCGTAATGCCCTCATTTTATTACATTTTATCACTCGGCAGAGTGGTTATTTTATTATTATTTATAAATCACAATTGCCGATATGAAAATGCATTGACTTACATCAATTTTATTACTCATGCAACTATTTTGAAAAACTCAGCATTCTATTTGCATCCTGATTTTGTGTATGAGTATCATGGTTATGACCATAGACCTTTTCTAGAACTATAGCAACATCATGCTTCTTTCTCGCATCAATAACATAGACACCTTTAAGTTTAGCATGTTTTTTCTTTATGGAACCAACCACATCAATCACATTACCCTGAAATTTATCAGTGTGAGTTAAAGCACAGTAAACCGGAACACTTTCATCAAATTCATTGCTAAGGAATTTTAAATAAAATTTCAAATACGACAATGGCTCTGGTCTAGACATATCAATCAAGACAATAAAAGCGTTAGCACTTTTACCGACCATATCCCATACAAAATTGAATTTAACTTGACCTGGTGTCCCGAATAACTGCATGGTACATTCCTGAGAACCTATACCCTCAAGTATATACTCAGCATAATCAACACCAACCGTTGTTCTTGACTTCATTCCTGCCACTGAATCTGATGCCGAAACATCCGAGTTCAATGCTTCACCTTTTGAGACCGATTGAATAGCCGTCGTCTTTCCTGAACTTGGGCTGCCCAAAAAGACAACTTTAAAAGGGAGATTATTGGTAGGATTGATTTTTTTCATTAATCCTGCGACAAACTTTTTCTTCCTTTTTTGTTCAAGATGAATACTTGTATCAGTTTTCTTACCGAAGAATTTTTTTCTGATTCTAGAGAATGCTGATTTGAATTTTTCGACTTTATCACCAGTTCCTCCCAGTGAAAATTTAGAAGCTTTAAATTCTTCTTCTCGTGATATTTTATTGAGAACACTTTTAATAGCAGAAGCAGTTAATGGAGCAGATATTTGATATTTATAATCTGAATTGGATGTGCCTGACATATTGACCACAACAGTGACTTGGGACCTGTTTAATTTATCTTTATCCATCTTTTCCAAATAATCATCCCTAATGAAACATACATGACTCTCAACAAAATCATCTGCAAATAACCATTTGTTAAGCAAACTCATTTGCATTAGATTACAATAACTTCTCAATCTTGTTGATTGATTCATACATAATCCAGCCGTAGATAAAATTCTACTTTTTTTCATAACATTCCCATCCCATTACCACAATCACTATACCTGTCGGAATTAACCTTAAGGTAGTCTATGATCATAATTGACTTTTCTTGAAATCACAAACAAAACATCCTTTTTCCTATTACTAAAACAATATAACGCTAAAAAATTCATAGAGCCTTTTACCCGTTAATTAAAGTGATTCACACGCATTCTTACTGCTGCCATACATTCTCAACTTAAGACCAATCGCTATGTTTGCAATGTTCGCATTTATAATCGCCTCCAACGATGACCTACTCTGTCGATGTAACCATTATAACGAATATTTTTTTTGTATCCAAGCACATCAATTAAGTTATTTGTAACAAAGTGTTAACCTTATTAGTCTAAATTATACTATCATTCATCCTCAATTGAAGTTAGAGCTAAAATTAAACAAAAAATGACTGAATCCAAATTCACATTGACATTAAAAGATTTACGCCTCGGATATGGTGAAGAAGAAATAATCCATATAGATCATTTAGAAATCCCACCCAACACCATTACAGCACTTTTAGGCCCCTCTGGAAGTGGAAAATCTTCATTAATGAATGCCATAATCAAGCAAAATTTCGCCCCATCATATTGGGAAAAAGGTGAAATTCTACTGGAAAAAACCAACATGAGAAAATACCTAGCACAACAATACGTAGGTTACGTCCCTCAAAAAGCACGCCTTTATACAGACACAATTCTCAACAATTTAGTTGATGGCATCCCACTAATCAAAAAAGTCAGCACTGAAAAAAAAATAAACTTTGCTGAAAAGGTTTTTAAATCGCTTGATGTATGGCCTTTGTTCGAAAACATCATTGAGGAACCAGCCATAAAACAAAGTCTAGGCATTCACAAAGTACTATTAATTGTTAAAGCTTATCTTAAGAAACCCAAAATCTTATTGATTGACGAAATATTAGCCAGTACATCCGTAAAAGACGAAAAGATCATCATAAAACTCATTAAAAAGCTCAAAAAGCACACCACCATATTACTGATAACACACAATAAAGATGAAGCAAAAAAGGTTTGTGACTCTATTGTGTTAATAAGTGGAGGGATTTTGCATGAACACACTGAAAACAAACATTTCTTTAAAAAACCAAAAAGTGACATTGGCAAAGAGTTCCTAGAAAGTGGCAGCGCATGGTACACCAATCCCAACCCTCAATTCAGACCCAAAGAAGATCTACTGACAACATTGAGAAGGTTTTCAAGTATGTGTGACTTTCACTGGATAGTATCCAATCAATTAGGCGGTATGCAAAAGCCTGGATTAATCAATATTATCGATGACGACCTTAGCACAATGAAAAAGCTCAAAATCAACACATTGATCAGCCTTCAACAGAAACCAATAGAAAGTCAACTGTTACAAAAATTTGACATAACAGGCATTCATTTCCCTATTAAAGATATGAGCATACCTGATCTTCAGGCAACCTATGATTTTTTTGTAGATATTAAAAACATTATAAAACAAAAGCAAAGCATTGTTTATCATTGCAAGGCAGGGATGGGTAGAACAGGAATCATGTTGGCCTGCCACCTCATTTGGGTTGATAAGATTTCAGCCATGCATGCAATTGAAGAAATCAGACACATCAACCATAAATACATTCAAACAAGAGAGCAAGCCCATTTTGTCAAACAATTTGAAGACTTCATTGAACATATCAAGAAAGCCAAAATAACACAGGGTAAAATTTACAAAATTTGACACTTGAATTTCATGAAAATCATATATAATATATCATCATCAAGTAACATCTTTTTAATCGTTTCTAACCACTTTAAATTGACATTAAAAATATTATCAGTTAGTTTGAGACATTAACTGAAAATATTTTATATTCTTAGGGTTTGTAACTGATTACATGAAATTTACGGAAATTTAAAGAAACATTATGCCCAAAAACAAAAGAGTTATTTCTTTATTGGGATTAAGCGAAGGCACTGCTGATTTATTTGCAACTTATTGCCATTTACTTAAACCCCAACTAAAGGACTACTGGATATTAAATCGAGCCAATCATGACAGTGATGTAATGATTATAGACTCGTCTTTTCATGGAGAAATCACTCAAACTGTAAAAACAACCATCACAATTTTTGATAAGAAATCAATCAATAACACCAAAGGGCTGTACTTGATTCAACCCATTAACAGCGCACAAATCATTAAGGTATTAAACCATATTTCTGATACTACTGACCTTAACGAACACACCACCACACTGAAAAGAACGCCCTTTAACTTAAAGAAAATTTTTTCATCATTTATTTTTAAAAACAGAAAAGTCAAGAAGAAAGAACCGACCAAAGTCCAACCGAAAACGGTACAAAAAAAGAGTTCCCAGATTGCCAATAAACTACTGAGCCTCACAAATCCAGGGTTTAAACATACATTTAAGGTGGTATTTTTAGGGCGGCCTGGTTCTGGCAAAACCACAGCCATACAATCTGCCAGCACCACTAAAGTATTAAACAGCGAAGTACACGCAACTGATGCAGTAAGCCTGTTAAAGAACCAGACCACAATTGGTATTGACTATGGTGAATTCCAAACAAAATCACATAAACTGTGCCTCTATGGGACACCTGGTCAAAAAAGATATGATTACATGCAAAATCAAACAGTTAAAGGTTCAGATATTTATATTATTTTGATTGACCTTTCTTCGTCATCTCCGATGCAAGAATTGTCGTATTATCTTAATATTATTAAGCAATCAGGCAACATTAATGGTATAAAACTGGCAGCTTTTACACACCATGATCAAAAAATCCATGACTCAGAAGAACTTTCTCAGTCGATAAAGGAACAATATAAAAGTCAAATATTCACCACCAAGTTAGACACCAGAGTTCCTAGTCAAGTCAGAGCCATGTTAAGCACGCTTGCCGACATTAAAGCACGCCTTATTAAACAAGAAGGAGACAACAAATCACCCCTTCATTCATACAGCAAATAAATCTCACTAAGTTGTTCCCCTAAAAATATTAAATAACATTAGAAATACCTATATAAGATTGATTCTCCTTGCGGTTTTTCAAGCAAAAGGAGACTGTTGAATTGTTTTTTCGTGCCAATATCAGGTACAAGAAAAAACCATGAGACAATACTTAATAACCCTTAACTTTTATCAGCAACCAATCATATTGATGTTGAGTTCTGGCACTTTCATGGGTTAACTTAAATTGCGCCAAAGAAGCATCTTACCAATATCATATTTCTTGATTAAATCTTAAAAATTCAGCAAAAACCAGTGAATGCCATATGCAGTATTACCATTTATCAAGAACCATGATAAAATTGCTGATCTTTTAGCGCCTCATAAATAAAAGCATGTCATTAATAGTCGTCGGACTCAATCATAAAACGGCCAGCATTAACATCAGAGAGAAAATGTCGATCGCTGAAAGTGACATCCCAAAGG
This sequence comes from uncultured Alcanivoracaceae bacterium, assembly GCA_964352735.1. Classification (GTDB taxonomy): domain Bacteria; phylum Pseudomonadota; class Gammaproteobacteria; order Xanthomonadales; family Marinicellaceae; genus NORP309. Next base: position 98,063 of record CAYGTC010000001.1, read on the forward strand.
CAGTTAAAGAGTTCTGCACTGTTGAGAACATTACATCATGCGTGGTCATATCAACATGTAACAGAACCGAATTTTACATATCATGTGATCAAGAGCAAACAGCAATCAATCGCTTTTGTTTTTGGTTCGACATCACGTTTAAAAACATCAATCAACATCTTTACATCAAATCAGATCAACAATGCGTTGAGCATCTTTTTTCAGTGGCCTCAGGCTTGGACTCAATGGTACTCGGAGAGGCCCAGATTTTAGGACAAGTCAAAACATCTTATACACTTTCGAAACAAGGTGTAAAACTTGATATAATTTTAGAAAGACTTTTTCAATCAACATTTAAAGTGGCAAAACTGGTAAGAAGTGAAACAGACATAGGCAAAAACCCTGTTTCAGTTGCCAATAGCGCTGTTCAACTGTCAAAGCAGATATTTGGTGATTTATCACAACAAAATATATTAATGATCAGTGCTGGAGCTACTGCAGATCTGTTACTCAGGTACTTAAATAAGCACACATATCAAAACCTGTCAATTTGTAATCGCAGCATTGAAAACGCAAAGAAACTGGCTCAACAATTCAACTGCAACAGTTTTGCACTTGAAAAACTCACAGGAAACATCGCTGAGTATGATTTGATTTTTACTGCCACATCAAGCAAACTACCAATCATAAGCAATGCAATGGTAAAGAACGCACTGAAACAAAGGAAACACAAACCCATGGTCATCATTGACCTTGCCATCCCTAGAGACACCGAAATTGGTATCAGCAAATTCAACGACATTTTCTATTATACTGTTGATGACTTACAAAAAGTAATCCAACAAAATAGAAAAAACAGAGAATTCTCTGCATTGCAAGCACAACAAATCATTTCCGTGGAAGCCGAATCATTTTTGGATTGGCTAAAAGGGCAACAACACACCAATTTGATTCACCGTTTTCAGAAAGAAACTGCTAAAATAAGAAAAAAAAGCCTTGATATAGCCCTCAAGAAACTCAAAAATGGTGTTGATGCAGAAGAGGTCCTCTATTTTCTGGCCAATAATTTAACCAACAAATTAAATCATGCTCCGGTAAAAGCCTTAAGAGCAGCCATACAATCTGGTGATTTAAATAATATTAACCGAATAAAAATACTACTTAGCCCGGACGGTAACAATGACACCTGAAATTAGATCACGACTACAAACCGCTAGTGAAAGGCATGAAGAAATTGCTTTTCTCTTATCTGATCCAGATGTTATGTCTAATCAAAATCAATTTCGAGAACTGTCTAAAGAATATGCCAACTTGGAAGATTTGGTCAAAACATTTAAACAATTTATTGACGCAGAACAAGAGATTGAAGAAGCACAACAAATGATAGATGACCCAGAACTCAAAGAGCTGGCTCAAGATACAATCAGAGAATCTGAACAACAAAAATCTGAATGCGAAAAACAGCTGCAAATACTGCTTATCCCAAAAGATCCTGATGATGACAAAGACATCTTTTTAGAGATCCGAGCAGGAACCGGAGGTGACGAAGCCTCAATTTTTGCAGGTGACTTATTTAGAATGTACTCAAGATACACAGAAAATAAAAAATGGCGCATCAATATTGTCAGCCTAAACGAAGGTGAACATGGCGGCTTTAAAGAAGTCATTGCACAAGTTGAAGGAGATGGCGTCTTCTCACGTTTTAAATTTGAATCTGGGACCCATAGGGTTCAACGAGTACCCGCAACAGAATCGCAAGGTAGGGTCCACACTTCTGCTTGTACAGTTGCCATATTACCAGTAACCGATGCAGTAGAAGATATTGATATTAATACAGCGGATTTACGAGTTGATACTTTTCGCGCATCAGGCGCAGGTGGACAGCACGTCAATAAAACAGACTCAGCAATTCGATTGACACATTTACCAACAGGTATCGTAGTTGAGTGCCAAGATCAAAGGTCTCAGCATAAAAACAAAGCACAAGCCATGAAGCTATTACAGTCTCGAATTACAGATATTGAGAAAGACAAACAAGCATCAGAACAAAGCGAGGCAAGGAAACTACAAGTTGGTTCTGGAGATAGATCACAAAGAATCAGAACTTATAATTATCCCCAAGGTCGAATAACAGATCATAGAATTAATTTAACTCTATACAAACTTCCTGAAATTATGGAAGGGGACTTGGATCAAGTGGTAGAACCATTAATCCAGCAAAATCAAGCTGACATGTTAATTGACAATAAATAGAGGAAGTATCAAATGAATAAAATCAACCACCAAAGACTTTGGATTATCACACTCATATTTTCCATTGTATTGACTACAGCTTGTCAGAAAAAACAACCACAAACCGATGAAAAAACAAGTCAAGTTGATGCTTTACTAACCAGCATAACCATAGATGCACTCAAAGAACAAAATTTCAAATCAGCCCAAAGAAGCATTCAAGCCCTTATCATTAACAATGATAAGCCAAAAGCTTGGGATTTTATTCAGTCTGCATTGATCAGCATTCCTGAACAACTGGCAACTGAAGTGATCAATAATTCACTTGAGATTGATATTGTTAATCAATCCCCTCCAAGGCTATTTGGCATTGCTAAAACGTTAATTGCCTACAAAAACACCCAAAAAGCATTAGACACCATCAATATGGCAATTGATATTGGAGAAAAAGATTTAGAAGCCATCTATTGGCGCGCACGGTTGCTAACTGTTATGAAAGACTATAAAGCCGCTGAAAAAGATTTTGAATATGTGATTGCTAAAGATCCGAACAATCAAAGCTACACAGATCAGTATGCCAGCTTTCTTCAAGAGACCAAACAATTTAAGAAAGCACAAAAAATGTTAGAAAAAAGCAAAAAAACAGCCGACAGTTTATTCAAAAGAATAGTTTTTGCTCTGCAAAATAAAGACAATGAAACAGCTTCTATCGCATTCGAACAATTAAAGAACATAACTGTTGAACAAGAAAAAAGCGATCACAAAAACTTCTTGATCGCAGAATCCGCTTATTGGCTAGAAAGACCAGCTGAAAGTGAAAAATATTACCGCAAAGTCACAGGTGGAGATCATTATCTTGATGCCAGAGACATGCTAAGCCTTTTACTCTATGAAGACAAACGATATAACGAATCGATTGAAATTTTACACCAATTACAGAATGCTGAAATAAAGTTCGCAGTCAAAGCCTACAGATTAGAGGCGCAAATCAGTAAAGATCAAGGGGACACAGACAAAGCCATTAAAATATTGTCTCAAAGTTTAAAAATATTACCCAAAAACCCAGACCTACTTTACGATAGAGCCATGTTATATGAATCGATTGATCAGATAAATAACTTGGAAAAAGATTTACAGACCATCATAAAAGATGATCCTGAAAATTTCGAAGCCTTAAATGCACTGGGCTATTCATTGGCAGATCATGACATCAAACTTGAAGAAGCACTCGAATACATCAACAAAGCCATAAAATTAGCACCAGAAAACCCCGCCATCATTGACAGCTTAGGCTGGGCCCAATATAAACTTGGACATTATCTGGAGGCTGAGATAAACTTCAATAAAGCCTTACAAAAAGGGATTAAAGACGTTGACCTGTATATACATTTGTACCATACTTTAATTAAACTTGACAAACATCAAGAAGCACAGGCTTTAATAAATAAAGCCAATGATCTTTTTCCAGACAATAAAAAAATATTAGCGCTAAAAAAGAACCTTTAAACTTAGTTTGTACGATGATTATCTGGACAGTTTCCCCTGTCCAGCTGCCCCATATTTTTCATGATTCAACCTAAGAGCCGGGAAGTTTGACCATAGAACATATCAGCTCAAAGCAACCAACAACCACAATTCAAATCATCATAATTACAAATATTTTGTTGTGACAGCGCTCACATTTAACAATTGTTATCAGTGTTTTATTTGACATCTCTGCGCAATGGAGTTAATTTACAGTTATCCCTCAGGAATTCAACTTAAAGGTAAATGATAAAATGTCTTACAGATCTATAACCATAATTGTTGTACTTGTTTCAACCATTATCAATCTTGAAGTATTTGCTCAGGAGACTTTAAACTGGCCCAGTGATATACCTACAGGTGGTTGGCCCAATGCTTCTTTGGGGCCACATAGCAATGCAACACAGTGTCATTCGAGAGGCAGTTTGACTTCACAAATTACCAATCCGCTTGGTTTGACTTTACCTTCAAACACACCTTTCCCCTCAACAGTCAATAGCAATTCACTCATACTGGGCATGTCATCTGCACCAAATACACAAGGCATCACACAAACAATTACATTTACATACCCTGTTGAAAATCTTTCGTTCAGCATTTTTGATATCGATGGTAATGCCGGCAATTGGCAAGATCGACTTATCATAACGGCAGCATCAGGTGCAACCAGTGTACCAGTAACAATCGATAACTGCCCAACTGCAGCTGGCACAACTTGTTTGGGATCAGGCACAATTTCTGCTCAAATTGATGCAGGCACCACACCAACAGGTTTTACCTCTGTCACAGGTCGCGCTGATATCAGTATTGCCGGTTCTCTAGATTCAGTGACCATTCAATACCAGAATCATACAGTGCCCACCTCTACATCACAATTCATTTCTGTCACCGAATTAACATACAACTGCGCCATAATTGGCACATCTAAATTAATGACCAGAAGGGCTGGCCAAGCTAATGGAGTAACGCCTTATATCGTTGACATAGACTTTGATTTTGAAAACTTTGGTGATCTCACCATATCTAACTTAACAGCATTAGAAGACCTAAACTCTGTTTTCAATAATGCACCCAATGCAGGCAATTTCTCAGTCAGCTCGATAACCAAGATTTCAGGACCAGCAACTTTTAATGAAAACACTTCATTTGATGGAGATACAGATCAAGAACTGATTGCATCTGGTTCTTCGCTTGCCAGTGGTCAAACAGCCTCCATAAGAGTGTCTTTATTAGTGAATAATTACGATTCATATACCAATACCATTACCGTTTCAGGTACAACCCCTCAAATGGCAACAACAAGTGATGATTCAACAAACGGCACTTCTCCTGATGGCTCAGATGGTGATGATAACCCAGATGAATCCATTCCCAGTCAATTGAATGTCCAGTCACTGCCAGTCACTCTCAACTATTTATCATCATCTCAATCCAACCAACAGACAACGATTGAGTGGCAAACTGATATAGAATACAACCACATTGGCTTTAAAGTTTATCAAGAAAATAACCAAGGTGAGAAAATACAAGTATCACCCTTGATGACCGATGCCAATGAACACTTAGATCAAGCGTTGAAATCCTATACATTCAATGCTGCGCACCTATCGAAAAACCCACTCTGGCTGAGTGAAATCAGTAACACCAATAAAGTCACATGGTATGGCCCCATTAACATTAATGGTACTCAGGGTCAAAAAATTGAACAAGCCAAGATTATCAATAAAGCACAAGAACCACAAAACAAAACTCAATCACAAGACAACAATCTTGCCATCGAAATCTCAACTAGTGGAATGCACAGAATCACTTATCAAGACCTTGTTCAAGCCGGTTTTACAACGACTAATTTATCACCTCAAGAGGTTGTTATCATATTAGAAGATAAGCCCATTCCGCTTTATATCAATGGAAACAAACAGTCCTTTGATGACACCACCAGCTTCGATTTTTATGCTGAGGGCTTTAATTCCATTTATACAAATAAAAGAATATACCAATTCAGCAGCAGTGTTCACAGAAAGGCTTACATAGCCGATGACCACACCAGCCCATCAACCAAAATGAACGCTTGGTATTGGCAAACCGAAAGCTACGATGACAACAATATGTATGACAGCAGCTCACCAAGTGACGATCCTTGGCGTGCAGAAACACTGGCAACATTTGGCAATTCGACAAAAGAATTGGCATTCCCTTTGGACGAATTTTATGAACACAGTGGTCAAAACATTGAGCTTCACATAAATGTCAGCGGGGGGCTTAATTATCGATTTCCTCCTGAAAATTATCCGTCTGACCAGAATCGATGTGGCGCACAAGCTCCAGATTTTTATCCTGGCATGCCAAATGATCACTGTATTGAACTATCTGTGAATGGTTCTGCTCAAGATGACATTGTTTTTGATGGGTTGACCATATTCAAAAAAGACTATCAATTGAGTGATGAAATGGCCTCAACAGGCATTGTTAACCTATCACTGCATTTGCCAGGTGAAACTGGTTTTGATCATGATATCATCAACATAGAAAACATCTCCATCAGTTATCCAAGAAAGACCACAGCCATCAATAATAGGTTATATGCGACAATTAATACCAGCTTGAACACAAACCTGGACTACATTAGTTCTTATTCTTTTGACAATAACATCGTAGAAGATTTCATTGATGTCACTACAGGCAGTAAACCTTCTTTCTCCATTGAAGGGTTTGAAAACGATGACATAGTGGCTTACGCATTACATAATAATGCCACTCTAAGGATTAATAATTTAAGAATCAGTTCTGCTATTGATGGATACCGTATTGAATTACCAGATGTGGCTTTGAATAAAAAATATTGGGTATCAACGCAACAAGCCTTGTTAAAACCCACGTTAAAACCATGGCATCATGCACAAAATATCATGCACACCAATGCCGATTACATAATGATAGCACACCCCGATTTCATCAGCACAATTGCACAACTAAAAACGTATCACAACAACAATGGCTTAAATGTTGAGATTGTAGATATTAATGATATCTACGCACGTTTCTCATCTTCAATCGTTGATCCTAATGCAATCAAAACATACATAACTGAGTTAGCTAAATACAATAATTTGGAGTATGTATTGCTGGTTGGCTCAGATAATTACGACTATAAAGGTTATTTATCAGTCGAGCATTACAGTCATATTCCTTCACTTTACACTGCACTTGATGATGAAATCAGATATACACCAGCAGATAGTTTATACACAGACATAGATAATGATGGCACACCTGATATTGCAATTGGCAGAATACCGGCAAGAACAACACAAGAGTTACAATTATTGATAGATAAACAAATGACTTTTGTCGAACAAAACAACCAACAATTTTCAGCACACTTCATTGCTGATGCTGAGGATGAAAATTATTCTTACACCAATATCAGTAGTGAATTGATCAATCTATTGCCTGACACATGGACCAAAACAACCACATATCGCGATAATTTCAACAACAATGCCGGGGTCAGACAAAGCATTATTGATAACTTTGCCACTCATCCCCGACTAACGGCTTATTTGGGACATTCATCTCGAAGACTCTGGTTTTCTTTCCCTTCTCCATTCACTTATAATGACATTGACAGCTTGTCAAATGATGAGTCCGCTTCGGTTATTGTTCAATGGGGTTGCTGGAACAGTTATTATGTCGAACCATCTGCAAACACCATGGCTCACCGATTTTTGTTTAATAATGACAAAGGCGGAGTCGCAGTATTTGGAGCCTCTGCATTAACACTGGTTTCATCAGAAAAAGCTTTTGCCAAATTGTTGTTACCTGAGTTTTCAGTAACCGCTCAAACAATAGGAAAATCAATGATCAATGCCAAAAAGCAATTGGCAAACAAAGGCAAATACAAAGACATCATCATTGGCTGGAATCTACTGGGCGACCCTGCATTGAAAATATCAGATTGATCAATGATTGGATAAATTGTCAAGATGTGATATTTTTCACTCAACTGGACATGACTGAATATCAATATAATGGAATAAACTTCAGTCCAATTCTCTGTGCTGAACTAAGATATTTTGCCGATTCTGGGTTAATTCATTGAAGAGTTTTTCTGTTAAGTAAACCGAACGATGCTTGCCACCAGTACACCCAATGGCAATGGTCAAATAACTTCTATCGTGTTCCTCAAAAGCAGGAATCCACTTTTGCACCAATTGCAAAATATCATGATAAAACTCCATAACAATGTCTTTACCATCAAGAAATTCCTTGATTGGCTGATCTTTTCCACAATATTCTCGCAGAGACTTCTCCCAAAAAGGATTAGGCAGACATCTCGCATCAAAAACAAAATCTGCATCAAATGGCACCCCTCTCTTGAAGGCAAACGACTGCAGCAATAACGATAACTTACCTTGGTTAGACTGACTGACATGCCGCCAAATACGATCACGCAATTGTGGTCCTGAAGTTTCTGTTGTATCAATCAAAAGATCTGCCACATTGGCCAGTGGCTCCAATAACAATCTTTCTTGTATAATCGCCTGAGACAGTGAGTAATTGTGCTTTTTATTTGATAAAGGATGAGCCCTTCTGGTTTCAGAGTAGCGCTTGAGTAGCGTCTTATCACTTGAATTAAGAAAAATGGTTTTAACTTTAATGACAGTAGAATCAATTTTATCAAGAATATCAGGCAATGTTTTTAATGATTCTTCTGAGTTCCTGACATCAATGCCCACCGATACTTTGGGATAATGCTCTATATTTTGACTCACATGTGAGACCAATTGACTGAGCATATCAATGGGTAAATTATCCACACAATAAAAATCCAAATCTTCCAACGTTCTCAAAGCTATGGTTTTTCCAGAACCTGACATTCCTGAAATAATGATAAGTTCTTGCATAATTTATATAGACTCTTTTAGTATAATTTTTTTAATTTCTTTTGCAGATTGAGCACTCACAATTTCTCTGAAAATTCGATGTTTTTTAAAGAAATCACCAACACGCTTCAATAAAACATTATGTGATTCACTCACTTCTTTCGGAAAGATCAAGCAAACAATCAATTGAACTGGCGCATCATCTACACTTTCATAATTTGCTGGCTTATTGAGGACCATGATTTGAATACGCAAATCTTTTTCCTCAAGACACCTTCCATGTGGTATCGCAACCCCATTACCTAAGGATGTCGCTCCAATTTTTTCTCTGTGTACCAAAGCATCATAAATCATTCTGGTCTCCTTGGTATCTTCTGCCATTTTTATGGCCAATTGTTCAAACAATCGCTTTTTACTAGAAAAAGGGACATTCAAATCAATACTGTTTTGCTCAATATAATCAATAAATTTCATTTAAATGTACAAGACCCAACAGTTAAGTGACTGATCCACTTAACTGTTGATCATTTTTTTAACACCAAGGCATCGCTACATTGAATATTTCAGCGATTCCCCTCTGTGTTTACTGGTTATTTTGTCTTTATGTCTTCTGATTTGTTTGTCCAACTTATCAATCAATAAATCGATTGCTGCATACAAGTCTTCTTCTGTAGAATCAGCAAACAAAGTTTTACCATTAATGTGAATGGTTGCTTCTGCTTTATGGTTTATTTTTTCTACGCTCAAAATAGCATGAACATTAATCACTTGGTCAAAGTGGCGTTTAATTCTTTCGAACTTAGATGTAAAATAATCTCTCATAGACTTAGTGACTTCTAATTGGTGACCAGTGATATCTATTTGCATAGTATTTTCCTCATTTATTTGGTAAATAATGGTTGGATCCGCATTTTTTATATGAGTAAAAGCTTAGACCCAGCGAGACTGATGAATGGTTGAATGATTTTAACCATCTCTTAAAAAAAACAGTTTGGTATGAATAGTTGAAATTCAAATGTTATTTCATCCATAACTTTTATAGTGATGTATTAACAATACACAAATTTCACCTTTAAAGCAACCTTTACATTCGAAAGTCTTTTCCTAAATAAACATTTTTCACATCTTCATTGCTGATGATTTGTTCAGGTGTTCCCTTTGCCAACATAACGCCATCATTCAATATATAAGCCTTATCACATATACCGAGGGTTTCACGAACGTTGTGGTCTGTCACCAATACACCCAGTCCTCTATTTTTCAAGTGGGTGACAATTTTTTGTATATCAATCACAGATATGGGGTCAACGCCAGCAAAGGGTTCATCCAACAAAATGTATTTAAGATTTAATGCTAAAGCGCGAGCAATTTCTACCCGTCTTCGTTCTCCCCCAGATAAGCTGATGCCCAATTGATCATGAACATGATCAACATTCAGTTCTTCCATGAGTGCGTTCACTTGAGCATTTCTCTGCTGTTTATTTAAATCTCGCCTCAATTCAAGGATCGACAAGATATTTTGTCTCACAGTGAGCTTTCTAAAAACAGAAGCCTCTTGCGGTAAATAACCCAGCCCCAGCCCAGCTCTCAAATGCACACCAAGCTTCGATGAATCAATGCCGTCTATCATGATTTCGCCAGCATCTGCTGCCACTAAGCCCACAATCATATAAAAGCAAGTAGTCTTTCCTGCCCCATTGGGACCTAACAAGCCAACCACTTCACCTCTATCAACTGTCATTGAGACATCACGTATAATCTGACGACTTTTATAGGATTTTTCTAAATTTTTAACAACAATCATTTTACAGATTTGGGCTTAATGATTAATTTAACCCTTTTGTTTTCTGACTTAATCCCTTTAATTTCTTTGGTTTTCAGATTCATTGTGATTTTCTCACCACGCATCTCTCCTTGAATCTTACTTTTAATGGCAACCTGACCGGTCAGCAATAATAAATCATCAATAACCATGAAATCGATTTTGTCAGCCTTAACATCAAGTTTGCCAAACTCAGCATCAACAATTTGTTGTAATTTAACAGGTTTACCGGTCAAAACAACTTTTGAAATCCCTTCTTTACCATTATAAATAACCGCATCATCTGCATTGATTTTCAATGTGCCTTGCTCAATAGCCACATTACCCCAATACTTGATTTTAGATACACCGTTATTTACAGCAGGGAGGTTTTTAAAGTTATCACCCTCAAGCACAAAGTCAGCATTCTTATCAGAATCAAGAGACCATGCCATGCTGCAATTTAAAATCAATAGCATAAAAAACAAAGTGTGTTTGATCGTATTATTTGGGTGCTTTATAAACTGCTTTAACATCATTATTGACCTCTAGTATTTCATTATTCAAATCAAATTGTGCTATTTGACCTGTCATTCTATAGTTTTCTGTTTGTTGAAAAACAATCCCATCGTCGGTTTGCGCATGTTTACTGTTTAAATCCAACAATAGATTATTTGCCTTGATCGTCGTCTCAGATTCAACATTAACAGTATGAGCCACTAAATTATTATAGAGCCCTACTTCATTGAGACTTGTATTGTATTCAGCTTTATCTGATATCATGAGCCATTGTTGCACGCCTTCCTTATATGTCCATAATTGCGGATCATCCATGAAAACAACTGGGCTATCGGTATACCTGATCAGATTTGGGGAGATAAACTTTGCTGTCAAAAATCCAGAATCATCTATAATTTTCAATTCTAAGTTTTTAACAGAGTACCCCTTAGTGAAAGGCTTATCTTTGATCTGAATTTCATTATTAAAATAATAATTCCATACCGCATAGCTCATCAAAGCAAGCAAGAAAAAAATCACAATCTGTTGATGCTGCCTACTCATAATATTATTGATGAGACTTTAATAATGATATCATCTTATCTTGAGCAGTCAACAATAAGTCACACACTTCTCGACCTGCGCCATAACCACCTTTGTTGTCCGTGATCCATAACGCTACCTTTTTTGCAGAATCATGGGCATCAGCTACTGCAATTGGCAAATGACAGGCTGACATAACAGATACATCGATCACATCATCTCCCACATAAGCCACTTGCGAGTGATCTAATTTTAATGCTTCAAGCAAATTATGATACGTTTCTTTTTTATTCATTCTGCCTTGATAGACATGATTAACGCCCAATGATTTCATTCTTTCAGCAACAATGGGTGAATTGCGCCCAGTGATGATGGCTACAGTAATATCAGTTTGTGTCAAAAGAGATATACCCATACCGTCTTTGACATTGAATTTTTTCATTTCCCTACCATCATCAGTAAAATAAATACCCCCATCTGTGAGTACCCCATCAACATCAAAAATAACCAGTTTAATGGCCTTGGCCAATTCCAATATGTCGTCAGAAACTTGCATCAAACCACTCCTGCTTTTAATAAATCATGAATATTCAAAGCGCCAACCAATTGATTATGATCATCTACCACTAACAGCCCATGAACATTGTGTTTTTCCATTAATTGCGCAGCAGATACAGCCAAACTATTGGCTTTGATTGTAACGGGATTAAGTGTCGCCACTTTTTCTACGTTGGTGCTTTTAAAATTGATATTTTCATCAAAGGCCCTTCTTAAGTCACCATCAGTAAATATACCAACAACCTCGTTTTTGTCATTGATTACAGCCGTCATGCCCAATCGTTTTTGCGTCATTTCAAAAAGCGCTTCTTCAATATTGGTGTTTTTCAATACTTTCGGTACATCACCACCAACTCTCATCAAATCATCAATATATAACAACAGTTTTTTGCCCAATGAGCCTGCAGGGTGAGATCGTGCAAAATCTTCTTCAGTAAAGCCTCTCAACTCTAATAATGTTACAGCCAAGGCATCACCCAGCACCAAACTGGTGGTTGTGCTGGTGGTTGGCGCCAAGCCCAATGGACAAGCTTCTTCACCAACAGCAATTGATAGATGGACATCTGCCAGTTTTGCCATAGTCGAATTTGAATTCCCTGTGATGGCGATAATACGAATACCCATTCTTTTAATGATGGGTATTATATTCAACACCTCTTCAGTTTCACCTGAGTTTGAAATACATATTGTCACATCATTTTTGGTAATCATACCCAAATCACCATGACTGGCCTCTCCTGGGTGTACCGAAAAAGCAGGAGTACCTGTTGAAGCCAGTGTTGCAGAGATTTTATTACCGACATGACCTGACTTGCCCATTCCAATGACGATAACATGCCCTTTGCAAGACATGAGTATCTCAATTGCATTAACAAAATCCTGTCCAAATTGTTCTTGAAGTTTATCTAAGGCATTTTTCTCAACCATGACCACATTTCTGGCAATGGTTAAAATATCTTGTGGTGAGTTTTTCATGTTATTTGACTATAAAGACCTCTGATATAACCAAAACATATAAATACAGTAACTGATTACAAAAACGAAACCAAATAGTCGGGGTATGGGTTTATTTCTGGCCACATAAATCAATGATAATATGACCAAGGCCAAAGTTAAATCCAACATAACCAAGTAGTCAGTTGATAGAAAATTATCAGGTAATTCATATGACTTGATAACGGCACTGATACCCAATACACCAAGCAAATTAAACATGTTTGAGCCAACTATATTACCCAAAGCCAAATCATGTTCATTTTTTTTCATACAAGCCACTGTTGCAGACAACTCAGGTAACGAAGTACCCAATGCAACAATGGTTAAACCAATGACCACATCGCTCATACCCATCATTTTAGCAATGATCGTTGCCCCATTAACCATTAGTGTTGAAGCAACGGGTAACATGATCATGCCAAATACCAACCACATTGTCGCTGCGCTTTTTGAAACATCTTGCGGCATTTCAGCTTTTATTTCATCTTCTAAAATATCTTTTTTTCTTGACTGACTTAAGCCCAACCATGCCATCCATACTGTCATTGCAAACATCGAAACAATCAATAAAAAGCCATCGGAGCGGGTTTGCATACCGTCGAACATCAGGACTAAAACAAACAATGTAACAAAGAGTAAGATGGGCATCTCTCTTTTAATGGTGTTCGATGAAATCAACAAAGGAGAAAATACAATGCCAACACCCAATACCAAACCAATATTGGTAATATTTGAACCAATGGCATTGCCCAATGCTAAACCAGGATTGCCTTTCATAGCAGCAATCGCTGAAACCACCATTTCGGGCGCTGATGTACCAAAACCGATGACAATTAAGCCAACAACCATACTTGAAACGCCCAAATAACTGGCCGTTGCTGCTGCACCCATGATAAATTTATCTGCTGAATAGATCAACAAGAATAACCCAATAACCAAAAAGGCCACAGCTTCAATCATTAAAACACACCATAAAATTTCATTTTTATCTATTCCAACCCGTTATTATAAAATATAATGTGCCCACTGTGAAATAAGAATTAAACTTATACTGCATAATTATGATTTCAAGCCCAATGAAAAAACCATAGGTCAGAAAAATATTATTTTCGCTGGCTCTTTTAACCGGCATACTTCATGATTAACAAGATAAAGCATTTCATCAACTGTATTTAACAGATCAAACTGTGAGGTAATCAGAGAAAAACATATGCAACCGAAAGCCATAGAAGAATTAATCAAACAACACATTTCATGTCAACATGTACAAGTAGAAAGTGAAGACCTAACCCACTTTACTGCAGTCATTGTTTCCAACGACTTTCTTAATCAATCAAAAATCAATCGACATCGGATGGTTTATGCCGCTCTTGGAGACCACATGAAAAGTGATATTCATGCATTCAGTTTTCAATCTTATACCAATGAAGAATTTGAGAATTTAAAATAATATGGAAAAAATAGTTATCAAAGGGGGGCTTCCTCTCAGTGGCCACATCTATGCTTCTGGTGCTAAAAACGCGGTTTTACCCATCATAGCCGCCAGTATTGTTGGCACTGGCACATCAATCATTAAAAATGTACCACATTTAGACGATGTGACAACCATGAATGAACTTCTGATTCAAATGGGCGTTCAGTTAACCATCAATGACACCACCAATGTTGAGATATGTGCTGACAACATAAACAACCCAAAAGCACCCTATGAAACAGTCAAAACCATGCGTGCTTCAATATTGGCCTTAGGACCATTACTGACCAAGCATGGCAAAGCAGAAGTCTCATTACCAGGGGGGTGCGCAATTGGGGCCAGACCCGTTGACATCCATCTAAAGGGCTTAAAAGCAATGGGCGCTAAAATCACCGTTGAACATGGTTATATTATTGCTGAAGCCGATAGGTTACGTGGCTGTCAGTTTCATATGGATAAAGTCACAGTCACTGGCACAGAAAATTTGCTGATTGCCGCAACCTTAGCCAAGGGCACTACCATTTTGGAAAATTGTGCAATTGAACCTGAAGTGGTTGATTTAACAAAATACCTGATTAATATGGGTGCCCAAATTGAAGGCAAGGGAACCTCAACATTAAAAATCATAGGCGTTGATGAATTACACGGATGCGAGCACACTGTTATACCAGATAGGATTGAAGTAGGCACATTTTTAGTGGCCGCTGCTGCTACAGGAGGGCACATTACAATCAATCGAGCCAACCCCAATGACTTAGAGCCAGTAATACACAAACTCAGACAAGCAGGCGCAGAAATAACAACCACAGATGACAGCATTTCACTCAATATGCACAACAAGCGCCCAACACCAGTTAATATAACTACAGCTCCTCACCCTTCATTTCCTACAGATATGCAAGCACAATTTTGTGCATTGAATGCTGTTGCTGAAGGTTATGCCATCATCACTGAAAACTTATTTGAGAACAGGTTCATGCATGTTAATGAATTAATCAGAATGGGTGCCAATATCACAGTTGCCGGTAATCAAGCCATTATTCAAGGCGTCGAAAAGCTCAATGCAGCACAAACCACAGCAACAGATTTACGGGCATCGGCAAGTTTGGTTATTGCAGGATTAATTGCCGAGGGAGAAACTGAGATATTTGACATACATTTCATAGATAGAGGCTATGAAACCATAGAAGAAAAGCTCAATCAACTGGGTGCCAATATCAAACGGGTATCAGAATAAGTATATGCAATCAAAGCGGGGCAACTCATGCTGAAGAAATCAACCAATTATATTAATCTCATTTCAATTTTATTGCTTGTTTATTTGGCATTCTTCCCCATTAGTCCACAAAACAGTAAATTGGATGACATTATTGATGGCAATTTTTACTTAGAAAACGCCTATAACCATGTGGTTGCCATGAGCAAAAAACCACACCATGTAGGATCTAAGAATCATAAAAAAGTCAAAAATTACATCATCAAACAACTGCAAAAAATGGGACTATCTGTCAAAACCCAAAAAACATCTATTAGCAATAACAACAGATCCTTTACTCAAGTTGAGAACATCATTGCTAAGATAAAAGGCAGTGACAGCGATAGAAAAGCACTGGTATTGATGTCTCATTATGACTCAGTAGAGTTTCATGCTTTGGGTGCAGGAGATGCGGCATCAGGCGTGGCTGTTATTCTTGAAGGTGTCAGGGCTTTTATTAGAAAAAATACTCAACCAAAAAACGACATCATTATTCTCATTACTGATGCAGAAGAAATTGGTTTATTGGGAGCGAAAGCATTTGTCAACAAACACCCTTGGAGCAGTAATATTGGCGCTGTATTAAACTTTGAAGCCAGAGGCAGCAGCGGCAGTTCATATTTATTGATGGAAACCAATCATGGCAACCGCCAAATGATTAATATGATAAATGAATCACAGTTGGCCTACCCTGCTTCAAATTCTTTGGCATATAGCATTTATAAAGCGTTACCTAATGATACCGATTTGACTGTATTCAGAGAAGATAAAGACATATTGGGCTTCAATTTTGCTTTTATTGATGATCATTTTAACTACCACACAGTATTAGACAATGCTGAAAATTTATCTTTAGACTCACTGGCACATCAAGCGCATCATCTGATGCCATTATTAAAGACATTAAGTCAAATTGATTTAAATCAACTTAAAACACAAGCTGATGATGTCTATTTACAAATCCCATTTTTAAAAACCATCAGCTATCCATTTGATTGGACACTGATCATCAGCATCATCTGTTTAGTCGTCTTCATTGGTGTTATCATTGCTGGAGTTAACAATCGTTCGCTCACAACGTCTGAAATATTTTCTGCTGGTATTCCATTATTCAATGCTCTATTGTTCACAGGATTGATGAGCTATTTATTGCTGAAACTGATCTACTGGATACATCCACATTATGCAGAGATAATACAAGGTTTTACTTATAACGGACACATCTATATTGGTCTGTTTTCACTTTTGGCAATTGCCATCAGTTTTTTCTTTTACCGCAAAATTGCAGAAACACACAATGCCAGTAATGTTATGGTTCTGCCCATTGCTTTGTGGATATTGATCAGCATTCTCATTGCGCTCAGATTACCTGGCGCACATTTCTTTGTCATCATTGCTTTATTGGGCACACTGTCATTGGCCATTAACGTATGGAAAAAACAACCACAACCAACCCTGACACTGCTGCTCATGGTGCCTGTATTGTTGATATTCACACCAATAGTGGCACAACTGCCCATTGCTTTGGGATTAGACATTTTACCTTTCAGCGGTTTATTGGTTACATTAATAGTGGCTTGCTTAATGGTCGGTATTCAAATCCCAAAACAATACCACATCAATCAATGGCTTTTTATTTCAGCTATGGTGGCATTATTCATTTATGCAGAGACACAGTCTTCGATCACCCCTCAACGACCTCTTCCCACCAGTGTCTATTACTATCAAAGCAGCGATTTACCCCAAAACGGCTATTTTTTCACCTATGATTTAGAGTTGAATGATTGGAACCGCAACATTTTTTCCGAAAATCGCTTAACAGGTAATGAACTTGATGAGTTCAGAGACAATCACAGGCCATGGGCAGTAGCAGTAAGTAAAACCGACAACAGAAACATCATTCCAACAAAAATTGAAACCATCAGTCAACGCGAATATTCTGATAAAAAAATACACAAAATAAAGCTCACAACTCATAGGCCCATCAACCACGTCAACATTAACACCAATAATGAAATCACAATATATCATTTGGCCATAAACAAACAACCAGTCATTGAGAACAAAACAGGTCAAGCCCTCAAATCAAGAAGAAGAATGGCCAGAATCTATACTGCCGGATTATACGAGTTCATCATTGATATTGAGACACCACCAGGACAAGTGCTTGATTTAGACTTCGTAGAAATCAGCAATGATTTATTGTCATCTAAAGCATTTAACATTCCAAAAAGACCGAAAAATTTCATTCCAAAACCATTTTATGAAACGGACTCAATCATCATAAAACAGCACATTATTCTATAAGATACGCAGTGTAAAAAACACCTTGCCACTGTTTCCTAACGAGATTCCAAAAACATAATATGATCAACGCAGCTCAACAAACTGCGTTGATGGTTCATACTGATAAGCCTTGATATAACTCTTTCTTGTTACCCTAAATCCAATCTATAATGGTGCCGTGTTAATAGCATCAAATAAAAACACAAAACTCTCTTAAAATTGGAGAACTTCAGGTAAAATTCCATGATACAATATGATGTCATATAACGTGTGATAATTGATCAACGTATTCATCATACATACATCATAAGTCAAGCTTGGAGAAAAAACATGTCGATCATCATCAAAGGCGGAACAATCATCTCAGATGGGCAACGTAAACAGGCCGATGTTTATTGTCAAGGAGGTTTTATCAAGGCCATTGGTAAAGACTTAGATGTACCATCAACTGCTACAGTAATCGATGCTTCAGGCCAATTTGTAATGCCAGGTGGAATCGATCCACATACACACATGCAATTGCCATTCATGGGAACGGTCGCATCAGAAGATTTTTTTACTGGTACAGCAGCGGGCTTGGCTGGCGGCACAACAATGATTATCGACTTTGTCATACCCAGCCCAGAACAGCGTCTAATGGATGCCTATCGGCAATGGCGTGAATGGTCCGAAAAAGCTTGTTCAAGTTACAGTTTTCATGTCGCGGTAACCTGGTGGGATCAAACAGTTTATGATGACATGGGAATATTGGTCAATGAAGAAGGCGTTAACAGTTTCAAACATTTTATGGCTTATAAAAATGCCATTATGGCCAATGATGAAATTTTATATAACAGCTTTAACCGATCCTTGGAATTAGGTGCCATGCCAACATGTCATGCAGAAAATGGAGAACTGGTTTTCCAATTGCAAAGAAAACTGATGGAAATGGGCATGACTGGTCCTGAAGCTCACCCGCTTTCCAGGCCACCTGCAGCAGAAGCAGAAGCCGCAAACAGAGCCATCAAACTGGCAGATGTGATTGGTGTACCTTTGTATTTGGTTCATGTATCAACCAAAGATGCACTGGAAGAAATTACCAGAGCTCGCAGCAATGGCCAAAGGGTCTATGGTGAGTGCTTGGCAGGGCATTTAATGATTGATGAGAGTGTCTATTTAGATCCTGATTTTGACAGAGCCGCAGCACATGTAATGTCACCACCATTCAGGTCGCCAGAACACCAAGAAGCTCTGTGGAAAGGCCTACAATCTGGCAATCTACAAACAACCGCAACAGATCATTGTTGCTTTTGTGCTGAACAAAAAGCCATGGGCAAAGATGATTTCACCAAGATACCTAATGGTACAGCAGGTGTTGAAGATCGCATGTCAATTTTATGGACCAATGGAGTGGGCACTGGTAAATTAACACCTGAAGAGTTTGTTGATGTTACTTCAACAAATTCAGCAAAAATATTTAACATACACCCAAGAAAAGGCAGCATACAAATAGGTGCTGATGCGGATATTGTTGTATGGGACCCTGAGGCCAGCAAAACCATTTCGGCCAAAACCCATCATCAAAACATTGACTTTAATATTTTTGAAGGCATGCAAGTTAAAGGTTTAGCATCCCACACCATCAGCAATGGTCAATTATTGTATGTTAACGGAGACTTAAGGGCAGAGAAAAATACTGGACAATACATCAAACGCCCAGCGTTCCGTCCTGTTTTCAATGCTTTAGGTAAAATAGCAAAAGCCAACCAACCATCACCAGTTAATCGTGAGCAATGATCGGTAGTTAAATTAACAGTCAGATGCTACACATCGTTTTGCATTTTGTGGTGCCGTTATTGGTTGCCATATTGTTTTTTCGATCCAAATGGCGCAAATCGTTCATCATCATGATTGCAACCATGATTGTTGATGCGGATCACCTACTGGCCAACCCTATTTATGACCCAAATCGTTGCAGCATTGGCTTTCATCCATTACACCAAACCTTACCCATTGCCTTATATTTACTGGCTTGCTTCCATCCCAAAACACGATTGATAGGCATTGGATTGGTTATTCACATGATATTAGACGCAGTTGATTGTCACTACATGTGAATATATAATCGTGTGTATTTTAAGGCAAAAAAAAACCCTCTTCAATGAGGGTTTCCATTATTTATAGCTTTTAATATCAAGCAATTATCTTTGACGAGCTTTAAATTTTGGATTTGATTTACAAATGACAAATACTTTGCCACGACGACGAACAACTTTGCAGTCGCGACTACGTGTTTTGGCAGATTTCAAAGATGATAATACTTTCATGACCGCACCTTGTTATGTGATTAAATAATTAAAGGAGGTGGATTATACGTATTTAATACAGTGATTTCAACAGCAATCATAAATTTTATTCGTTTATCGACAAACAGATGCTTTTTTATGATAAATTTATGACTAACAACCCAAACATTGAAACATAAATGCACCAACAAAAAAACCATTATAACGTTAATAACACCCTAATACTGGCACTGCTGTGATTAATTTAGCCATAAGTGCATGTTTAATGGGCCACAATGTTCGATATGATGGAAAAAATAAATTTATGCCATTATCTGAGTACTTTGATGCAAAATATTATCGGTTGACACCATTGTGCCCAGAAGTTGAGATGGGTCTTAGCATACCTCGTCAACCCATTGAATTAACACACAAGAACAAGCAGTTAAGGTTAGTGCAAGTTGGTGCACACCGTATTGATCATACAGAAAAAATGCAACAGTGGGTAAAACTGAATAAAAAACAGTTGAGCCTATATTCAGGATACATATTGAAAAGCAAATCACCCAGTTGCGGGATTCAAAATACACCGCACTACCATGCAGACGGTAACATTCATCTGGGTGATGGGTTATTCACAACATTGATAAAAAAATCATTCCCAACAATTACCATTATTAGTGAACACGATATAAAACAGCAACAATTGTTGAATCAATTTAAAGAACAAGTCAAAAAAGACAGCATCACTAAACAAATGTCCTTTTTTTGACAATTGTTGAATCAATTTAAAGAACAAGTCAAAAAAGACAGCATCACTAAACAA
>CAYGTC010000001.1:119284-213547 GCA_964352735.1 uncultured Alcanivoracaceae bacterium
ATGTCCTTTTTTTGACACAATTTGTCTCAAATTCAAAACTAATTGTCTTCAATCCTTCCTACAATGTGCACATCAATTGAATAACCACAATTCATTGATAAAGATTTCTTTGTTATTGCACAGCAATATCAAAAAACTTATGAATTTCCGACCATGGAAGCTATTTGACTATTGACTATTGACCGATGACTATTGACATTGAGAATAAGCATTAACCCAAATATTTCATCATAGAATGGAATTTAGGGGAAAAATGGTAAAGTATGTTGGATAAAGATTCCTTGCAAGCCAGCTATTCATGGCTTGTGAGGGATTTTATTCAAGATATGCAGCCATTTTTTTCATAAAACCATTCAGGTACAAACTGTATTTTAAAGATGAAATTTATTTTTGTAACGATTTGATGAAATATTCGGGTTACCCCCCTTATTCTGAATGAAGATAGTGTTATTTATCGCAATCTGTTTATCAAAATAAAACAAAACTTCATCAAAATGTCAGGAAAAACAAATTTAATTCATAAATTTCTTGCTCAATTGAATTTTGATGTGTTAATTTATCGACATAATGAACACAGCAGCACACCAATTCAATCATAAATCAGTTGTTACAACACAACTGCATTCTGCTGTAGCCCTTAATTCACTCATAAACACACTCTCTCTCCTACGACTTATCTAGCAGTCTCATTAGGACTGCCACACACCTGAAGGGTTAATCCCTCAGGAAATCCACCATTTAATTTAAGTCAAATAACAAAAAAATGAGAGTTATTGTATGTTTAATAACAGCCAAAAGATTGATATCTTTGATACCACTTTACGTGATGGTCAACAATGTCCGGGAGCGGGCATGAGCATTGAGAATAATTTAATATACGCACAGCTTGCCAAACAAGTCAACATTGATATTCTTGAAGCAGGCTTTCCTGCTGCCAGCCAAGAAGATTTTGCCATTGTGAAAAAGATTGCCGAATATTATGCACAATATGCTGACTCGCCAATCGTTGCGGCCTTGTGTCAAATGCGAGAACAGCAGGTCATCACCACCATAAAATCATTACAAAGCCTTATCCCAAGCCAAAGAGCTCGATTACATATATATGTGCCGGTTGACCCTCAATTGATGAAAGCATCAATTGGCTCTGTCAAAAAAGACACCATACTTAAAAAATTAAACACCTATGTAAAAATGGCACATCAGGCAGGTTGCCAAGTTGAATTCAGCCCAGAAGGGTATTCACGCATGGACCACAACTTCAATTATGTCACAGACTTAATTGAGGCAGCCATCAGCGCTGGTGCATCAATCATCAATTGCCCTGATACCATAGGTGGAGGGTGTTATTTACAAGGTCAAGATTTTTTTGTTCAGAAAATGATCAAACACGCAAAATTATTTGATGAAAAGTTTCCTGATAGAAAAATCATCTGGTCCACACATTGTCACAATGATTATGGTTTAGCTTTGATCAATTCTATGCAGGCAATTTTTGATGGGCCAGCCACACAAATAGAAGGTTGTTTTAATGGCATAGGAGAAAGAGCAGGCAATGTTTCTCTAGAACAATGCATCATGTATTTAAAAGCGTTTGGCACAAAAAACAACACCAACAAAAAATTCCATTGCCAAGCACGCACTCAAAA
Source organism: uncultured Alcanivoracaceae bacterium (assembly GCA_964352735.1). Classification (GTDB taxonomy): domain Bacteria; phylum Pseudomonadota; class Gammaproteobacteria; order Xanthomonadales; family Marinicellaceae; genus NORP309. The sequence goes on from CAYGTC010000001.1 coordinate 120,931, forward strand.
CATTAAACCCATTTCAGATTTCGTTGCCAAGCATATGTTAGCCAGACAAGCCCATTGGCCAATCAGTGGTGAAAATGCTGCACGCCACTCATCAGGCGGACACACCAATGCCATATTAAAGAACCCTCAAGCATACCAGCCTTTTAATCCTCAGGATGTTGGGCAAAAAATCAGTTTTGTGTTTGGCCCGTTAAGTGGCAGCAATCATGCTCAATCAATTATCATCAACCATGGTTATGCCTGTAGTGATCATGAAAAAGTCGATATTACGCAATACATTAAACATTATTTCAGCCATAGAAGAAAAGGCTTAACTGATAAAGAGTTAATGCAAGCCTACTACAGTTATCGCAGCCCAATAAAAGTATTCAGTTACCAATATCAAAAGCATCACAATGACACGAGCATCAAAATTTCATGCGAGATCAATGGTACAAAACAAATCATCAACACCAAAAGCGGGGCCGGTGGTACAGCTCTCATGGCCTTACATAAAGCATTATGTACTTATGTATCTCCGATTAATATTCAATCTTTTCATTCACAATCACAAGATGAAGGCGAAGATGCCATAAGCCATGCAACCATTACTGTCATTCATAACAACATGACTTTCATAGGCAGAGGTAAAGACCTTGATATTGAGGTTTCAGCATTAAAATCATTGGTTAATGTTGTCAATCGAATCATCATTCATGACAATTATGCCATCACTATCAACAAACAAACAGGATAAAATCATGTCACATTATATCGCTACCATAAATTGGTCCCGCCAAGATAAAGAAACATTCACAGATAACCGTTATTCTCGCGCTCATACATGGCAATTTGATGGCGGAGAACAGATCAAAGCTTCAGCATCACCCCACATTGTTCCATTGCCCTATTCTGTTGAAGCTCATGTCGACCCTGAAGAAGCTTTTGTTGCTGCAATTTCTAGTTGCCATATGTTGTTTTTCCTCTCTATAGCTGCCAAACGTCGTTTTACTGTTGACAGTTATATTGATGAGGCCATAGGCGTTATGCAAGCAGATGACAATAACAAAATTTGTATGACGGATGTCACTTTACGGCCCAAAATCATTTTTTCTGGAGAGAAACAACCCAATGATGAGCACATTAATAAAATGCATCATCAAGCACATCAACAATGTTTCATCGCCAATTCAGTCACAACCACCATACATATACAAACGAGGTCACCATGAAAAAAAACATCATCGATAAAATTTGGGATCAGCATGTCGTCCAAAATCGAGTTAGCCACCCATCAATACTTGCCATTGATTTTTGTCTGATTCATGAAGTGACTTCTGCTCAAGCATTTGATACGATCAGGCAAAATTCATTGTCTCTTTTTGACAGTAAAAGCTTATTAGCAACTGTTGATCACAGTATTCCAACCAGAAAAGATCGTCATGTTATTTTGGATCAAATGGCCAAAGCGCAAATACAAAAACTCAGAGAAAATACCAAACAATTTAATGTGCCATTTTATGACTTGGATTCATCGAAACAAGGCATTGTTCATGTAGTTGGCCCAGAATTGGGCATCACGCAACCTGGCATGACCATAGTATGTGGAGACTCACATACATCGACACATGGTGCATTTGGAGCACTGGCATTTGGCATTGGCACCTCGACAGTCGCTCATGTTTTTGCCTCAGGCTGCTTATTGATGAAAAAACCACATGTCATGAAGGTTGAATTCAAGGGCCAGTTCAAACCAGGCGTCAATGCCAAAGACGCCATCATGAAATTGATAGCTAACATTGGCATTGGTGGAGCCAATGGACACATCATTGAATATACAGGTTCTGCCATCAAAAATATGTCCATGGAACAACGCATGACATTATGTAACATGAGCATAGAATGTGGTGCAGTTGCAGGGGTTATTGCTCCTGATCAAACCACTTACGATTACCTTGAAGGACGACAGTTTGCGCCTCAAGATAACAAGTGGCAACAAGCCAAAAAATTCTGGTCACAATTGAAAAGTGATGAAGGCTGCCATTATGAAAAAAGCATCAGCATTAATGTTGACCACTTAAACCCCATGATCAGTTGGGGCACCAACCCCCAACAAGCCATAGAAATTGATCAGTGCATCCCAAACGATCAGCAAAGCATAAACAAAGATGCGTTGAAATACGTGCAATTAAAAGCTGGGGAGCCCATCAACAATACCCCAGTAAATTGGGCATTTGTTGGCTCCTGTACCAATGGTCGCATTGAAGACATACGAATCACAGCTGCCATACTCAAAAATAAACACATCGCTAAAAACCTGACTTTTTATGTTGTTCCCGGATCAGAGCAAGTCATGCAACAAGCCAAGGCTGAGGGTTTAGTGGAGATTATTGAAAATTCTGGTGCTCAATTCAGAATGCCTGGTTGCTCAATGTGTCTGGGAATGAATGATGATAAAGTACCATCAGGGCAAAGGTGCATATCATCAACCAACCGTAATTTTGTTGGTCGACAAGGTACAGGAAGCATAACACACTTGGCATCTCCGGCAACCGTTGCTGCCAGTGCCATTGCGGGAAGAATCACCACACCCTTACCATACTTTGATAAAAATGGAGTCATCAGATGAAAGCCACCACAATGATTAAAGGCATAACCATACCATTAGACATGGATGATATTGATACAGATATCATTATTCCCGCTCAATACCTCACCAGCACCAGTCAATCGGGTTTTGGTAAAGCAGCATTTGCTAGACTCAGAGCACAACCCAAATTTGTATTGAATGACGAAAAATACAACAACGCACCCATTTTAATTACTGGTAAAAACTTTGGTTGTGGTTCATCGCGAGAACATGCCGTTTGGGCCATACAAGAACTGGGCATTCAAGCAATCATCGCCCCCTCATTTGCAGATATTTTTTCTAATAATGCAAAAAAAAATGGACTATTGTTAATACAAAAACCCTCAAAGATAGTTGATCATATAATGCAGCAATCACGCAAACAAACGAACCCCATAGAGATCGATATCCTGAATCAAAGAATATCAACCAATGACATGTGTTGCGAATTCAATATTGATGAATTTTTCAAACATTGTCTAATCAATGGCCTGAATGAACTCGACTATTTGATTTCACATTTAGACACCATTAAAAAATTCAAACGACAACAAATAAATAACACCCTTTTCATCAGGAAATGCTCATGAAAAAAATCGCAGTATTAGCCGGTGACGGCATTGGCCCAGAAGTTATGAATCAAACATTGAGGGTATTAAAAGCCATGCAACTGCCCATACAAACACAGACAGGATTGATAGGTGGCGCGGCTTATGAACAATACGATTGTCATTTTCCACAACAAACATTGGAATTATGCCTTGAGTCTGATGCAGTACTTTTTGGGTCAGTGGGCGGCCTAATTGAAGATGCGCACATGCCTAAATGGAAAAACTGTGAGAAAAATGCCATTTTGGCACTGCGCAAATCACTGAACTTATCTGTTAATTTGCGCCCAGCCAGATTATTTCCTGCTTTGATCAATATTTCACCGCTGAAACCTGCATTGATTGCTCATGGAGTCGATATTTTGATCATTAGAGAATTATTGGGAGACATCTATTTCGGTAAACATGAGCAATATATTGAAAATGGCATCAGGGTAGCAACAGATGTCGCCAGATACGATGAAGAACAAATTAAAAACACAATGCACAAGGCATTCCAAATAGCCATGACACGCAATAAAATACTCACATCAGTGGATAAAGCCAATGTTCTACAAACTTCACAATTGTGGAGAGATATTGCCAATGAAGTGGCAACTCAATACCCCAAAGTCACCTTAAAACACATGCTGGTAGATAATTGCGCCATGCAACTGATACTTAATCCAGCACAATTTGATACCATAGTCACAGCCAATTTATTTGGAGACATCCTTTCAGATGCAGCCAGTGCATTACCCGGTTCGTTGGGACTTATGCCATCAGCAAGTTTTAGTAGCCATGGCCCAGCATTATATGAACCTTCTGGCGGCTCGGCTCCTGAAATTGCAAATCAGGATATTGCCAACCCCATTGCACAGATTTTGAGCTCCGCTCTATTACTCAGGTATTCATTTAAAATGGAGGATTGCGCGCAGCGTATTGAAAATGCAGTCATAAAGACCCTTATCAAGGGCCATAGAACACAAGATATTTTTCAAACAGGCGACTTGCTATGTGGAACTGAAGCATTTACTGACCAAATAATTGAGAATTTATAAAACCCTTACAAAAGGAAAAAGAACCATTTACATAAATTGTGATTCACTGCTCAAAACACCATAACAATGTTAAATTTGCATCAAAAGTGCAATTTTTTAATACAAATCTGGTCTTTAAAGTTAATCCATGAAAGATATAAAAGCATGATAAACATTAATATTAACTCAACAAAAAGTAAGTTTCTTACTGCCATGTTGCTTATGATCACCCTATTGGCTCATGCCGATGAACCCGATCAGGGGCAAGTTGCACCAGATTTTACCATCACACAAATGGATGGAACACAATTCACTCTGAGTGACTTTAAGGGCAAACAAAGTGTCTATTTGGTTTTTTGGAATACTTGGTGCACTTATTGCATGAAAAAAATTCCAAAATTAAAAGAAGTGCAAAAAGATTTAGCTGATGACATCAGAATCATTGCCGTTAATACCACCAATGAAGATACAGTTGAAGCCTCAGAAAAGTTTCAGAAAAGATTTAATATCAACTACCCATTGGCTTTTGATCATGGAAAAAAGGTGACTGATGCTTATGGTGTCTGGGGCACCCCAACCGAGTTCATCATTGATATCAATGGTGTGATACAATATAGAGATGGTGTTCCAGATGACATTGAAGGTCATCTAAAAAAATGGAATAAACCACATAGATCTTATGCTTCCATTTTTAAAGCTTACTTGACAATTGTTAAAACAATAGTCAAAAATTTCAACCAACCCATTTGAGTATACTATCAGCATGAGAGTTCGACATCCAAAAACAAAAGAAAAAATAAAACCAATGATTTCAACAATGGATTCGCACTGGACTGATGGTATTGATCGTCGAGATTTCATCAAAAGTTCATTGGCTGTTTCTTTATTGGCCAGTCTTATAGGTTGTAAACCATCATCGGATGAAAAACAATTTTCTGGAGAACCGCTGATTAATAAATCGCCTGATATTGTACAACTCGGTGATTATGTATTCACAAAAAAGCAACACATAGACCTACAAGCCATATACATGCGTTTATTTCCTGATGATGGTGATGGCCCAAGTGCCAACGATTTAAATGTTTTAACATATTTAGAATGGGCAATGACTGATCAAAAAAACATTGATGATGGGGACCCTGCTTTCATTGTCAAAGGGATAGGATGGCTGAATCAATATGCAAATGACGAATATGATGATGACTTTGTTAACTTATCAAACACTCAACAAGACGATTTAATTAACAAGACCAGCAAATCAGATGCTGGGCGCAATTGGCTTTCTCTGTTGACATATTATTTGGTAGAAGCATTAACCCTCGATCCTTATTATGGTGGCAACACCAATCAGATTGGCTGGCAGTGGCTTGAATACAAAGGCGGATTCCCCAATCCAGTAGCAGGCAAAACTTACAGAGATTTCGGATGAGTAAAAATATAGAAATGTGCGATGTGTGTGTCATTGGCAGTGGTGTCGGCGGTGGACCTGTCGCCTATGAACTAGCAAAAGCTGGACACAAAGTTGTGGTATTAGAAAAAGGCGGCTGGTTTGATGAAAAAGACTTCAAAAAAGACGAAATGCTGGGAAAACGCCGTGTATTCAGATCTCAAATGAAAGATGAACGTCATGTTTTAGCCACACCAGATGGTGATGGAGAATTTTCTGAAAGCACCACATCACAGTTTTGGGGCGGTAATATTGTTGGTGGGGCCAGTAACTTTATGAGTGCCTACTTTCATCGATTAAAACCACAAGATTTCAGGCTGCTCAGCGAATTTGGCCCAATTGAAGGCGCCAATATAACCGACTGGCCAATCAGTTATGATGATTTAGAACCCTATTATGCTAAAGTTGAACAATTGGTTGGCGTATCAGGAAAAGTGGTTGATCACCCTCATTTAGAACCCCGGTCAACACCAGATTACCCGTTCCCACCAACCCCTGAGCACCCAATCGCAAGATGGTTTGATGAAGCCGCAACCGAGCTTGGGTTTCACCCTTTTCCAATGGCAAGAGGCATTCTCTCTCAACCTCATAATGGTAGAAACCCTTGTGAACTGTCAGGTTTTTGTGGAAGTTACGGCTGTCACTCTGGCGCTAAAGCCAGCTCAAGAGCCTCTTTGCTCAACGATGCCGTTAAAGATTTTGATTGTCAAGTCATTACCTATGCTAAAGCTCATCACATTAATACAGATGCAGATGGTAACGCTACATCAGTCAATTATTATGATAAAAATGGCGATGAACAAACAATCACCGCCAAAAAAGTGGTGATTGCTTGTTACTCAATAGAGTCAAGCCGATTGCTATTGGCTTCTAAAGGTGAGAAACACCCCAGTGGTATTGGTAATCAACACAATCAAATTGGTAAAAACTTACATTGTTGTGCTGGTGGGACCGGTCATGGAATCTTTGATTTGACAAAACTCAGCGAACAACAAAGAAATGAATTAATGGTCAGAGGCCCATTCTTTAATCGCGCATTACAAGACTGGTACACCATTGACGATAAGTCAGCATTTGACAAACCCGTCAAAGGTGGCACCATAGACTTTGTTTTTGATCCACCATCGGCCAGCGCTGATGCTCAAGAACTTCGTTTTGCTGATGGTGAATTGTTGTGGGGTACGCAACTGAAACAAAACATCAAATCACATTTCACTCAATCAAAAGATTTTAAATTTGAAGTTTTTTGTGATTGGTTGCCAACCGATGATTGTAATGTCACACTGGACGAATCAGAAACAGATAAATGGGGTTCCCCTGTAGCCAAAGTGAAAGTTGGCTACCACCCTCACGATTTAAAAGTTGCACAATACATTGTTGACAAAGGCGTTGAAGTCATGAAAAAAATGGGCGCTGACAATGCCTATGGCAATGTCTGGTCTGATCCAACATCGAATTTAATAGCTGGCGGGTTACGTTTTGGTCATGACCCCAAAACCTCAGCATTGGATGCGGATTGCAAGGTGCATGGGACAGATAATATTTATGTTTCTGACGGCAGTTTCATGCCAAATGGAGGCAGTGTGACCCCTACTTTTACCATTTACGCCAATGCTTTTCGTGTTGCGGATAAAATACTTAAAACGATGTGACCAACCAATACGATTTTTTATTATAAATACTCACATGTCTCGACATTACTGGATAATACCAAATGGCTTAAAACAATGCATTTTGTATATTTACTGTCTTATGATAGAATCCATCGCTGAGAAAAGAAACTTGTGGAGAGTAGAAAAGTATAATGAAAACACATCTATCAATAACATTTATTGCTGTAGGTTTAATGATTGCTTCAGCAATGAATGAGTTTGCAACCATTAAACCAATGCATACCTTAATTGCTGCTGCCATCATAGGCGGTATTTCACTGTTAGTAAGCTTGATCAATAAACCAAGTCAAACATCATCAAACCATAACAGCAGCACAACATCAAAAAGCCAGGTCGTCAATGGCCAGGTTAAATGGTTCAATAAAACCAAAGGCTTTGGCTTCATCACTCAAACAGATGGCGAGGATATTTTCGTACATCAAACAGCCATTACCTTTAAGCCAAATGTTCTAAAGGAAGGACAGAGAGTCACCATGTCAGTCATTATGGATGAAAAAGGCCCTCAAGCTGAAAACGTTAGAAGAGCGTAGGCCTATCTGGTATCATCAATCATAACCTTTAGCCATTAAAGGTTATGATTGATCAACTTCTTTTCAATATTCAAAGCACATTTTCTGACAATAATTTCAATAATATCACTGTTTTTCTCAACGTACTCACACAGCCAGATATGGTGATAAATCTGCCACTTAATACTCTAACCCAGATATTTCACAACTCTGATTAAAAAAACATCAAGCTTTGACATGGTTTCTTAAAATAAATGCTAGCTGACTCACGTTTTGAGAAGAAAACAAGATTGCTTCTGTAAATTTAGTTGCCCATCAACTAGAATGTGAATTGGTGCAAATTGAAACATTGATGTCTGGACAATTGAATAATAAAAACATCACCATTACAGGTCTGGAAATCATTCGTCAGATTGGACATGGCGGTATGTCTGTTGTTTACCTTGCTGAGCAACATGCTCCAAAAAGGCAAGTTGCTGTAAAAATCATGCGCTTTCAAGCCAATAGCCACCAACAAGATTTGCAACGATTTAAAAATGAAGCAAACACCATTGCTCAGCTGAGTCATCCCAACATCATTACCATATATAAAATTGGTGAAACAACTGATGGGGACAGTTATTTCACCATGCCCTATCTTAATCATGGCGATTTTTCAACCTATATTTATGAAGATGACACATCTTTTATTCAATTGCTACATGCCATTTGCAATGGATTGGATTTTGCACATAATAAAGGCATCATTCATCGTGATATCAAACCAGAAAACCTGTTGTTTGATGAATGCAGGCACATCAAAATTGCTGATTTCGGAGTGGCGCAATCACAAGGCAAAAATGACCTAACAGAAGAACACCACATCATTGGCTCTGCAAAATATATGAGCCCAGAACAAACCCGCTCATCAAAAGTTGATCATCGAACTGACATTTACAGTTTGGGCATTGTCATTTATGAAAAACTCACTGGAACAGTGCCTTTTAACTCAGGTGATAGCATCAGCATATTAATAGACCATGTCAGTACTGCTCCACCTAACTTGCCAAACAATCATGCCCATTGGCAAAGTTTTATAGATAAATGTTTAGCTAAAGATCCTGATGAACGTTTTCAGTCAATCAGTGACGTCAAAAAAGCCTTAGATGAAATAACGACTAAATCAAACAGTCGGCCAATGTTTCAACACATTTCAACAATAAAGAAGTACGCCAATCATCGACATCTTAAATGGTACTTATTGGCTTTTGTAATCACAACATTGGCGTGGTCCATAATCAAACACCAGTATCCAGCTAATGATTTTGTTGAAATGAGTGACCAAGAGACATCATCGATAGATTTCGTTAGTGCCCAAATAGATCAAACTGATGAAGTACTACTTGCTGAATCTGTTAACAATCTAAAACAAGTCAATACAGACCAAAAGTCCGAAGTCACAGAGTTGTTGTTAAATGCCTATAAAAACATCAATGAAACCATATTTTTAGCACCGGGAAACAATCAAGTCACCTCTGAATTTCTGCATATTTTGACACTGGACCCAGATAATCAAGAGGCCATTAAAGGACTAAAATACATAGAAAACAAATACATTGATCTGGTTATTTTATCTTTGAATCAATCTAACTACCAAACAGCCTTACAATTGGCCCGTTCACTTGGGCGTTTCAATACACAAACCAGGAATATAACTGGACAAGCTTACTTACAAAAACAAAAGGTCACCCAAATCATTGAAGAATTGAACAGTGCATCAATTCCCTTAACCACTCTACAAGCCAGAAACATGGTTAAAATTCTAATTACTTTATCGATGAATGAGTTGGCGCAACAATTAAATACACTTGCCAACAAAAGGCTGAACACTCAAATCGGAGAACGTTTTTTAGATTACCAATCAATCATGAATACCAAATATGCAGATATAAACTTGGTTGTAAGTAACGAAATTACTGTCAATGATTATCACGCTTTTTCTAAGGCCACCAAAAGAATTGCAGCCAAGTGTATTCATCAGACAAGCTTTATTGGACGCATAAAAAAAATCAATAAAATTGGGCGTTTGATTAGTTCAAAAAACTGGAAAAAGCATTATTTTGACCAAAAAGACAATCATCCGGTGGTTTGTATTAACATAAATGATGCAAAAAGCTATGCTTCTTGGCTTTCAAAAAAAACAGGAAACAATTACCGTTTATTAACACAGGAAGAATGGCTGTTTCTGGCTACACCATCCGTTGATGCTTTGCAACACTGCAAAGCGGCAAACCACGCTGGACAAGAGAGCAAAAAAGTTAAGCTCAATGACCTTAAATATAGTTGTGCCGATAATTTTACTTATACTGCCCCTGTAAAATCTTTTCAAGCAAATGATTTGGGGTTATTTGACATACATGGTAATGTCAGTGAGTGGATAGCTTGTAACACTGACACTTGTTCAACCGCAGTTGCTATGGGCAGTTCATGGTCTGATGGGCAAAATACAGATGCAACAACCCACATACAAGAACATAAAAATAATGACGCTTTTTCGCACATAGGTTTCAGATTAGTACGCGATATCCAAGAGTAATCTAATCAATTCTTCTCTATTGAGTTTGATATATCACCTAGTGGGTTTAATATACAGCATTGCAGAGTTAATAAAACACAAATAAAATAGCATCAAGCCCGAATATTTCATCATAGAATGGATTTTAGGGGAAAATGGCAAAATAGATTGGAGAAATATCGCTTCAATGCCCTTATTAATAGTTTATGAAGTTTCATAGCTTTGAAGCGATTTTATTCAAGATATGCTGCCATTTTTTTATGAAATCATTCAGGTACAAAGTGTACTTTTACAAAACCAGTTTAACTCCATGTTTTTCATGGGTAAAATCAATTTTTTGACCGTTTTGATGAAATATTCAGGCTAACTACAGCGTCATCCAATTTTTTCATTTACAATACAACAACAAATTTAGCCCAAGTATCCCAAAAGCCGTCAATATCTTAAAAATGAAATCTTTATGTCACAAATAGTACTGACAACACTCAACTCTAAATACATACACAGCGCTTTTGGGCTGCGTTATTTGTATGCAAATTTAGGACCATTACAAAACCAGGCCACCATTAAAGAGTTTACCATTCATGAACGGCCTTTGGACATCATTGAAAAATTATTGGAATTAAAACCGAAAATCATTGGATTCAGTGTCTATATATGGAATGTCATTGAGATCGGTCAATGTATAAAATTACTCAAACAAATTAATAAAGATGTCATCATTGTGGTTGGTGGGCCCGAAGTAAGCCACATTCCAGATGCACCTGAATGGATTGAGCAGGTAGATTATGTCATCACTGGACCCGGTGAATTTCAATTCACAACTTTGTGCGATCAACTATTAAACGATCAAAAACCATTGGAAAATATCATAGCAGGAATCAACGCTCCTCTTGAACAACTGAATATGCCATATGAATTCTATGATGACGAAGACATAAAAAATCGCATTCTTTATGTTGAAGCCTCACGTGGCTGTCCATTTAAATGTGAGTTTTGCCTTTCTTCTTTAGATAAGACTGCCAAATCATTCAGTATCGAACGTTTTTTAGGAGAAATGCAAAAGCTCATTGATAGAGGTGCAAAACATTTTAAATTCATCGACAGAACTTTCAACCTTAAAGTAAAAACCACCGTCGCCATTTTAAATTTTTTCTTAGAGCGCTTAACCGATGGCATGTCAATCCATTTTGAGGTTGTCCCTGACAGATTACCAGAACAACTGCGAGAAATTTTAGCCAAATTTCCAGAGCATGTATTGCAGTTTGAAATCGGCGTACAAACATTTGATCCAGATATACAAGACTTAATCTCTCGTAGACAAGACAACGATAAAACCTGTGAAAACTTACTGTGGTTAAGACAAAACACCAATGCACACATTCATGCAGACCTTATTTTTGGATTGCCTGGTGACTCATTGGATAATTTTGCTCAGAGCTTTGATCGACTGGCCTCACTCAACCCTCAAGAAATTCAGTTGGGGATATTGAAAAGGCTGCGCGGAGCTCCAATCAATCGACACACCAAAGATTATGAGATGGTTTACAATGAAAATCAGCCTTACAATGTACTTTCTACCCGTGATATTGATTTCATAACATTGCAAAGGGTCAACAGATTTGCACGATTCTGGGACATGATTGGTAATTCAGGACGATTTCCTCAAACAAAAATAATAATTTTTGCAGATAAACCATTTAACAACTTCATGAAACTTTCCGATCACCTTTATAACACAGAAGGCAGTACCTGGAAGATATCACTCAGGCGTTTATTCAAAATTTTATATCAATTGTTAATAGATGTGTTGATGATTGATCCAAAGCTCGCCTTTTCAGCGCTTGAAAAAGATTTCATACATTGTAATGAGAAAGGTAATTTGGCTCAACTGTTACAAAACAATAACAAAAAAAGCAAAACAGCGATGCGTAACAAAAGACAAATGCAGCATGACACCACAAAGTAACTGCATTATTTGGCCAAATTTTTCATTACTTTTTCACAGCTTGATACAAAAAGAATACCGTAGCTAAAAGACCAATCATAGCAGGCGATGTCAAGTTCAAACCAGCCTCTTGTCCATTTAACCCATAGAGTATTGCTGATGCAATGCCAAATCCAGATGCTAAAATGGCGAAAGTGTTTTTGCTGTCTTTTCTTTGCTTAAGCTTGTCTAATTTAACTTGTTCAATTTGCTTTAATTTTGACACAGGTCTGACTTGAGCGCTCAACAACTCATGAACAAGCTGAGGAATTTCACCACTTTGCTCCAACCATGTTGGAAGGTTTCTCTTCAGTGTTTCCAATGCACCCTCAACACCATACTGCTGTTTCATTATGCTCGATAATACCGGTTTTGAAGTTTCCCATACATCTAAATCTGGATACAGCTGTCGTCCCAGCCCTTCTATGTTCAGTAATGTTTTTTGTAATAAAATAAATTCCGGCTGCACCACCAATGAAAATTTTCTGGCCATTTCAAAGGTTCTTAACATCACTTCACCAAATGAAATTTCACTGATTGGGCGTGAGAAATAAGGCTCACAGATCGTTCTTGTTGCTGACTCTAGCTCATCGACTCGTGTATCAGCAGGTACCCAACCAGACTCAATGTGAAGTTCTGCAATCCGTCGATAATCCTGATTAAAAAAAGCCATGAAATTATTGGCCAAATCGCGTTTATGCCCTTTTGGTAAGGACCCACAAATTCCAAAATCCAGAATAATGATCTGTGGATCCTCAGGGTTTTCTGGGTTAACAAAAATATTACCCGGATGCATATCCGCATGAAAAAAATTATCTCTGAAAACTTGTGTATAAAATATTCTGATGCCTTTTTCTGCCAACGCTTGTGTATTGATATTGGCAGCTTTCAGCTGCTCAAACTTACCAATGGGAATGGCGTAAATGCGCTCCATAACCATGACCTTCTCTTTGCAGTAAGGCCAATAAATTTCTGGTATATACAAGTCGTCAGAATCAGCAAAATTTTTTCTCAAAACCGACGCATTGGCAGCTTCTCGCTGTAAATCCAGTTCATCGTATATGGTCTTTTCAAATTCAGAAACAATTTCAACAGGGTTGACCTGAACACCTGGGTCACCGAATAAATCTGCCCCTTTAGCCATTAAGTGCATCAAATCCAAATCACGCTTGACCATTTTCTTGACGCCAGGGCGAAGCACTTTAATAACCACTTCACGACCATCTTTCAATTCAGCCGCATGAACTTGGGCCACTGATGCTGATGCCAATGGAATCTCATCAATGTAATTAAAAATTTCATCCAAAGGTTGTTCTAATTGTTCTTCAATAAAACGTTTTGCTTCATGCCAAGCAAAAGGCTCTACATCATCTTGTAGTTTTGATAATTCTTGTGTAATTTCTACTGGGATCAAATCAGGTCGAGTAGACAACACCTGCCCAAGTTTTACAAAAATAGGCCCCAATTCTTCTAAGGCTTTGCGTAATTTTTGAGGATTGGACTGACACTTTTTGCCTTTTTTTGCCAAAGGCGAAAACAATCTCAACAAATGCAGACTTTTTTTACGTTTGTCTCTGGGCAAAATATCAGTGACTCTATAGCTGGCAAAAGTATGTAGAATTTTCACCAATCTGATGCTGTTCATCATTGTTAGATTTGCGCCTTCAATTGATTAATGTGTTGTTCCAGACGTGCAGTATCGGATTTCAAATCGTCAACATCGTCAAGGAACTCCTCCATCTCTGCTTGAGCAATCAGGTCTCTGGATTCCTCGACCAAGTATTCTTTGGTATTTCTCAATAAGGAATCTTTAAATCGCTTTCCAAATTCTATCATCCCACCAGCCATTTTCGAAGCTCTGACCCCCATACCATCACCAAGTAATTGACACCAAGCCTCCTCCCAATCAGGATTAATGTTTTTCATCCACTTGGCAAAAAATTGACCTGTACTGGCATCTCCATGTATTTCAACGCTTTTGATGCCCTGAATGGGCTCTTCAGCATTCATGGCAAATAGAGATAATGGCGTACCTTTAATCGTCGTATTAACTTCTTTATCTGATGATTTTGACAATTCAATGCTATTATTTTTGATGTTAATAAAAAACTCAAAAGGTGTCGAGTCAAGGATAACATTGATCACCTTACCTTCAAAAGCTTCTAGCTTTTTTACCGAGACAAGATCAAATGACAATGTTTTATTCATGGCTTTATTCAAGCCATCTAAAAAGAGACTTTCAACCCAACTCTCATTGGCTATTTTGGTATCATTTTGACTATCAATCATGTTTTGTAACCTGTATGGATAGCCACAATGCCACCGCTCATATTTTCAACTTTACACAATTCAAAACCCGCTGTTTCAATCATGGTTTTTAATTTATGCTGATTTGGGTGTTTACGAATCGATTCAGCCAAATATTGATAAGAGTCTCTGTCTTTAGCAACAAACTCACCGATTTCTGGCAAAATTTTGAATGAATAAAAGTCATATATTTTTTCAAGAAATTTAACATTGACTTCAGTAAACTCCAACACCATTAACTTACCGCCTGGTTTCAGCACTCTGTACATATCATTCAATGCTTTTTGTTTATCTGTTACATTCCTCAACCCAAAAGCCATGGTAATCAAATCAAACCGATCTTCTTCAAACGGCAATGATTCTGCATTCATCTGCTGAGTTGTTACCAAGCCATACAATCCAGCATCGATTAAGCGATCCTTTCCAACGTCTAGCATTTCTTGATTAATGTCACCAACAATAATATGACCAACATCGGTAACCTTCGGGGCCAATAATTTAGCAATATCTCCTGTGCCGCCTGCCAAATCCAAAACTTGCGCTCCTTTTTCAACACCGCTGGTCAAAACAAAGTGACGCTTCCACAACCGGTGTATCCCCAAAGACATGAAATCATTCATGATGTCATATTTACTTGCCACCGATGAAAATACGGCACCAACCATTTTTTCTTTTTCAGCAACATCAATCGTTCGATAGCCAAAATGGGTCTGGCTTTGTGGATCAGTACTGTTATCGGGTTTACTCATCGCAACTGTCCTGTGAATTGTTCAATTGCTGCCTTTTAATTTTTATCAAAGCTGAAATATCCAACTCTCCATCACCTTGCTCAATCAATTCACCAAATTCGTTGATACCCTTGTTAACAATTTGAGATTCAGATTGCGCTTGAGATAAAGCTTTTTGGATGATTTTTAAATCTTTGTGCAATAAGGCCAGTTTAAAACCTTTTTCAAACTCATCTTTGCTCATGGTGATGCCGCGTTTATCCAAAAACCAGTTTCCAGCTGCACCAGCAGATAAAACTTCAATGGTTTTTTCCATTGGCAAATTACACTTTTCAGCATAAGCCAATGTTTCACATACAGATTGAGCAACACCAGCCACCAGAACTTGATTGACAGCTTTTGTTGCTTGCCCTTGGCCAATTTTACCCATGTAAGTAACTTGAGAACCAATGGAATGAAACAAATCATTGGCACGTTTATAAGTATCATAATTGGCACCAACCATAACTGAAAGCGTGCCTTTTTTGGCGCCTTCAACACCACCGGAAACAGGAGCATCCATAAAATCCACACCTAAAGGCAACAAATCTGCAGCAATTGCCTTGGCTGTTTCTGTACTGACTGTAGAGCAATCAATCACCACTGATCCTGGCTTTAGACAACCTTTAAACTGATTGACGATTTGGATCAAATCATCGTCTGCGGACACACAAGTCAAGACACAGTCTGCTTGTAAAAACATATCGTCATCATCCTCAAATTCGGCAAGGCTCAATTCATTCATCAGCCCCGTTGCTATCCCTTGAGTACGATTTTTCACACCTAAAAGCAGTTGATGATCATGCAGGTTCCTTGCAATTGGTCGCCCCATGGCTCCCAATCCATAGACTATAATTTTATTCAATTTTGGTAATTCATTAGACATAAATTTCTGCTGTTTTTAATGAGTATAATGATCACATTATAACTTTTTGTCTAATCATAAACGACATATAATCTCAAAAAACATCTCATCTAACGCCACAAGCTAAAAATTGTAGAAAAAACCCTATTAAGATAAGAGCTTTACACTATAATAATGGTGTTTTGACATCAATCATGTGGAGAAAAAAATGGGTGTAACAGCAATAATTGTGTCACTATTAATGCTGATGTATTTCGCTTACAGAGGCGTTTCTGTGATCATTTTAGCTCCGTTGCTGGCTATGTTTGCCGTAATATTCGCAGGAGAATCACACCAAATCATGGGTATTTATACCCAAATTTTCATGCAAGGTGCCGTATCATTCATCGCCAAGTATTTCCCAATATTTTTACTGGGAGCCATCTTCGGCAAATTGATGCAAGACTCTGGTTCTGCCAAGTCAATTGCTCAAGCCATCATCAAAGCCATTGGTAAAAAACATGCCGCTTTAGCCATTGTTATTTCA
Organism: uncultured Alcanivoracaceae bacterium; assembly: GCA_964352735.1. Lineage (GTDB taxonomy): Bacteria > Pseudomonadota > Gammaproteobacteria > Xanthomonadales > Marinicellaceae > NORP309. Next base: position 137,801 of record CAYGTC010000001.1, read on the forward strand.
TGTGGATTATTGACTTATGGTGGCATTTCAGCTTTTGTAGTGGCTTTTGCCGTTTATCCACTGGCTGCAGCCTTGTTTAGAGAGGCCGACATACCTAAAGTCTTTATTCCTGCAACCATAGCATTGGGTGCCTTCACATTCACAATGACTTGTTTACCTGGAACCAATCAAATTCATAACATTATTCCCGGTTCTTATTTTGGAACCAATATTTATGCTGCACCGTTCATAGGCAGTATTTGCGGTATAGCAATAATGTTACTTGGCGTCCTATGGATCAATTTACGCATTAGGAAAAGTCAAAAAAATGGTTATGGGGACAACCACATCAACGAACCCGAAATCAATAACAGCCAAAGTTTACCGCCCTTTTTGATCGCTATCATGCCGATTATTGTTGTCATTGCCAGCAACTTCCTATTCACATTGGTGATCATGCCGATGTGGGATACAAGTTACCTTGCTGACAATAAATTTGGTGCAGTTGATGCCAATAAACTGACCGGTATTTGGTCAATGATTATTGCCTTATTTTTTGCCAACCTCTGTGTAATTGCCCTTAACTTCAAAAAATTCATTGATATTAACAAGTCACTAACAGATGGAGCTATGGGTTCAATGTTACCTACATTTAATACAGGTTCAGAGGTGGGTTATGGTGCAACCATTGCCTCATTGGCGGCCTTTGCTCTAGTCAAAGAAGCCGTTATCAATATATCTCCAGGCAACCCATTGATTTCCGAAGTCATAGCAATCAATGTTCTTGCTGGTATAACTGGTTCAGCATCAGGTGGGTTAACTATAGCCCTCGGTGCATTGGGAGAAACTTATAGCCAACTCGCACAATCTGCGGGCATACCGGCAGAATGGATGCATAGACTCGCTTCAATGGCATCAGGTGGCTTTGATAGTTTGCCCCACAACGGTGCTGTTATCACTTTATTGACCATTTGTGGTTTGTCACATAGACAATCTTACAAAGACATAGCCATGGTTTCCTTGGTAATCCCTGTTATCATGGTCTTCAGTATGGCCGTCATTTTAAGCATTTTCAACTGAGTAAAAACATGAAAATTAATCCATTATCACAAAAGAATACTATGAAAAAATACATATTGACCTTGTCAATTTTATTGTTAAGCATTTTTATGAGTGCCTGTACACATCACAATAAAAAACATCCAGATGATTCAACACAAGAAGCAATTATTATAGGCAAAGATTATCACTCATTTGCCAATACCAACGAAGTCGTCGTGAGACATGTCACACTGAATCTTGATGTTAATTTTGATGATCAAACCATCACCGGCAACAATTGGCTGTTTTTTAAACGCAAAGACCCAACTGCGAAAAACATTGTGCTCGACACCAGAGGTTTACAAATCAACACCATTCATACCAACACCATCGATGGCATGGAACCACTCAAATGGCGCTGGGGGCAAGAAGACAAAGATTTGGGCAAAGCACTGATTATTGATTTACCTAAAGATGATCAACAAGCCATCATCATCCAATATAAGACATCTCCATCAGCATCAGGTTTACAGTGGTTAAAACCAGAACAAACCCGTGAAAAAAAGCATCCATTTTTATATTCTCAGTCACAAGCCATTCATGCCCGGAGCTGGATTCCTTTACAAGATTCACCAAAAGTAAGACAAACCTACTCTGCCAAAGTAAAAATCAATCGTAAGCTCCGTGCAGTCATGAGCGCTAATAATGATCCAAGTGCAACCAAAAAATTCTCCTCTTTTAGTTTTAAAATGGCTCAGCCAATTCCATCTTATTTAATTGCTTTGGCTGTTGGCGATTTATATTATCGCCCAATCAGTAAACGCAGCGGTGTTTGGGCCGAACCCTCTATCCTCACCAAGGCCACTAAAGAGTTTGAAGATACAGAAAAAATGATACAAGCAGGAGAAGCGCTTTATGGTAAATATGCATGGGAAACTTATGATTTATTGATTCTACCACCAAGCTTCCCATTTGGAGGCATGGAAAACCCCAGATTATCATTCATTACCCCCACAGTCATTGCAGGTGATAAATCTTTGGTTTCATTGATTGCACATGAACTGGCACATTCTTGGTCGGGTAATCTGGTTACCAACGCCAGCTGGCGAGATCTGTGGCTTAATGAAGGTTTTACCACTTACTTCGAATCACGCATAACAGAAGCGGTCAATGGTAGTGCTGTGAAGAATATGGAAGCGGTATTATCTTATCAATCATTACAAAAAGAGTTAAAAGAACTGGAGCCACGTTACCAAAAAATGGCATTGGATTTAAGAAACCAAGATCCAGATGACGCTTTTTCATCAGTACCCTATGACAAAGGACGAATGATGCTAGATTGGTTAGAAAGTGCATTCGGCAGACAAAGATTTGACGATTTTATCAAAACCTATTTCAATCACTTTGCATTTCAAAGCATCAACACCGAACAATTTCTCATATATCTTGATGAGTATTTATTAAAAAAATATCCAGATATTGTAAGCCTCTCGGAAGTGAAACTGTGGGTTTATCAACCAGGGTTACCTCAAACCGCGGTTATACCGACCACAGATCTATTTGATAAAATAGATGACAATACAAAACAGTGGTTAAAAAATGACATCACCGTTAATGACTTACCGACAAAGCAATGGAGCACACAACAGTGGTTGTATTTTCTCAACAATCTGCCTAAAAACCTGCCTTTGACACGTATGATAGAGCTTGATAAGACATACCAACTCAGCACAGTTAAAAATACTGAAATTGCCCACAGTTGGTATCTGCTCAGCATCAAACGTAATTACAAGCAAGCTTTTGATCACATGAAACCCTATCTGATTGAGATTGGTAGAAGAAAACTGATTGTGCCATTATATAAAGAACTGGCGAAGAACAAACGCAATAGACAATGGGCTAAAAAAGTTTACCTAAGAGCCAGAAACGGCTATCACCATTTGGCCCAAGTAACCATTGATCAAGTTTTCAAAATCAACCAATAAAAACTAAAAATCTTATGAGCAATCAATTTTCTGATGAATTAGCACATTTATTGACAAAAAAACGGATATTTACTTGTGAAACCTCCATCAAATGGATTAAAATCGCCGGCTCGTTGGATCAGACCAATGCTGTATTGTGTCTAAATGATAAATATTATAGAGGAAATCATGGTAACAATTAGATTATCGCGTCATGGTGCCAAAAGAGCACCTTTCTATCACGTTGTCGCTGCTGACAAACGTATGCCTCGTGATGGACGTAACTTAGAAAGATTAGGATTCTTCAATCCTGTTGCACGTGGTCAAGAAGAAAGATTAAGACTTGACTTAGAAAGAATTGAACACTGGGTTTCACAAGGTGCTCAAATCTCTGATCGTGTTAAAAGCATAATTAAAGAAGCAAATAAAACAGCAAAACAAGAAGCTGCATAAAAAATACCATGAACAAAGACAGTCAGATAGTAGTTGGAAAAGTATCTGGCTGTTTTGGTGTTAAAGGGTGGTTAAAAATATTTTCTTATTGTGATCCAAGAGAGAATATTACCACTTATAAAAGCTGGAATGTTGGCGACAAAACTTTTGAAGGTGTTGAATCAAAAAAACATGGCAAATTAATTGTTGCCAAACTCAAAGGCATTGATGACAAAGATACAGCTCAAACACTCATTGGTAGTATCATCAGAATTGAGAAAGATCAACTCTCTCAATTAGATCCTGATGAATATTATTGGCATGACCTCATTGGATTAGAAGTCAACAATACAAAAGGCATTAAATTTGGTAAAGTTACCAGCATTTTGGAAACCGGCACTCACGATGTCATAGTGATTGCAGGTGACCGAGAAAGATTAGTGCCTTATATTACGGATCAATCAAATAACAAAACCATTATTGATGTCGATTTAACCACAAAGACCATAACTGTGGACTGGCATGAGGATGACTGATGAAAGCAAACATATGCTTCACTGTTATCACCATTTTTCCAGAAATGGTCAAACAATCGCTGTCTTATGGAGTTATTGGCAAAGCCATTGATTTGGGACTGATTTGTGTAGAAACAATCAATCCAAGAGATTTTTGTCAAGATAAGCACCACAGAGTTGATGACAGGCCCTTTGGTGGCGGTGCTGGAATGGTCATGATGTATGACCCACTGGCTAAAGCTGTTGATTATATTAAACAACAGCATCAAGATTTTAGGTTAAGTTTTTTAAGCCCTCATGGCAAAACACTTGATCAAAAAATGGTTAATGATTTAGCCCAACAACAACATGTGGTTTTGTTATGTGGGCGTTATGAAGGCATTGATCAAAGATTTATAGATAAATACGTTGATGAAGAGATATCCATTGGAGATTTCGTTATCAGCGGTGGAGAATTGGCTGCAGCCGTCATTATTGATGCAGTAGCCAGGCAAACCCCGAGCGTTTTAGGCGACGAAGATTCGGCTAAAAGTGATTCGTTCATGAATGCATCACAACAGCAGGTTTTACTGGGCCCTCCACAATACACAAGATCAGACGAGTTGAAACAACAAGGTGTACCACCTGTACTGTTATCTGGTGATCATGCAAAAATTGCTCAATGGCGAGCACAACAGGCATTGAACCTAACTCACATAAAACGTCCTGATCTTATAAAGAAACACAATGGATAATATCCATACAATTTTAATGTTATTCACATGAATTTATTCATGTGAAAATATACAAACGGCAGAACCTCTGATTAATCGCTCAACAATGATTGAGTTAGTAGAATGTATGTTCTGGATTGTTAACCTTGCAAAATGTAAAACAGCAAGAAACTAGGAAAATCGCAATGAGTGATATAATTAAACAACTAGAAGCAGAACAAATGGGCAAAGATATCCCTGCGTTCAACCCAGGAGACACCGTTGTTGTTGGTGTCAAAGTAAAAGAAGGCAAAAGAGAGCGTGTCCAGGCATTTGAAGGCGTTGTCATTGCCAAGAAAAATCGTGGTTTAAACTCAGCTTTTACTGTTCGTAAAATTTCTTATGGCGAAGGTGTTGAACGTGTATTTCAAACCTACAGCCCAATGATTGACAACATCGTCGTAAAAAGATCTGGAGATGTCAGACGCGCTAAATTGTATTATTTACGTGGTCTAGAAGGGCGTGCTGCAAGAATCAAAGAAAAATTAGTCATCAAAAAATCTAATAAAGGAGCATAATCATGGCAAGAGTCTGTCAAGTCACTGGAAAAAGACCTGTTACAGGTAACAATGTTCCACACTCATTAAAAAGAACCAAACGCCGCTTCTTACCTAACTTGCATAATCACAAGTTTTGGGTTGAAAGTGAAAACCGTTGGGTAAAATTGCGCCTTTCATCTAAAGGTATGCGTATTATTGACAAAAAAGGCATTGATGCAGTTCTTGCTGATTTGCGTAAAAAAGGGTTAAAGGTGTAAGTCATGCGTGAAAAAATAAAATTAGTTTCTACAGCCACACATGTTGGTGGAAAAAAAGATGGCCAAAAAACTGGTCACTATTACACAACTACCAAAAACAAAAAAACCACTCCGGACAAACTTTCATTCATGAAATATGATCCAGTTGTGCGTAAACATGTACTATACAAAGAATACAAAATTAAATAATTTTTATTCTTTGATACATGATAAAAAAGCCCGCTTAAACGCGGGTTTTTTTATGCCAAAGTAAAATAATCGTCGTTTTTAGTACTGTTTTTTACTTAATCAGCCTTTTTTTATGTTTTTTTCTTGACACAAAATTTTCACTGAGAGATTATACTCGCAAGTTTACGAAAAATTTAACAACAAAGAAATTAATTAAATCATGAATTCAATCCAAATTATTGTCGTCGTCGTCCTTATTATTCTCCTACCTATGTGGTGAGAACGGCGCACAATTGGATTCCAAAAAAAGCCCTTCTCATTACAAGAGAAGGGCTTTTTTTTTACCTCAACAAAAACGATAACAAAAAGAGCAGAAAATATGTATTACGATAACAACACAAAAATATTCTTAAACGGTCAATGGTTAAAAGCAAAAGATGCCACCACTGGACTCTACCAACAATCCTTCCATTATGGAAACGGCGTTTTTGAAGGAATGAGATCTTACAAAACACCAAATGGTGCTAAAGTATTGAAAATAAAAGAACATTTTGAAAGGCTGTTGTATTCAGCAGAAAAAATGCATATCAAATTAAACTATTCAGTTGATCAACTGATTGCCATTTGTCATGAACTTTTGGAAAAAAACGATTTACAAGATGCTTACATCAGACCCTTGGTTTATACAGATGAAAACATGGGCTTACAACCTGAAAGCAATGCAAATTTATTCATGTGTGCTTGGAACTGGGGCCAATATTATAACGCACCTACAAAGGTAATGACATCACCATTCAGACGCCCTGATCCATTATCCTGTCATGTTGATGCAAAAGTTACAGGCCACTATACCAACTCCTTAATAGCAAAAAAAGATGCCAATCAAAAAGGCTATGATGAAGCATTATTATTAGATAACAATGGATTTATTGCTGAAGCCACTGGAGCCAATTTCTTTTTCCAAAAAGATGGAAAACTGTTCACCTGCCCCAAAGGCAATATTCTCCCTGGTATTACACGATCGGTGGTGATCAATTTAGCCAAGGAAAAAGGCATACCCATTGAAGAAACACACTTCACCCCCGAAGATGTTCATGGTGCTGAAGGTGCATTTTTCACAGGCACTGCTGTTGAAATTCATGAGATTGCTTCACTCGATGATGTTGCATTTAAAAAACCTTGGGAAGAAACCATCGGTCATGAACTACATCAAGCATTTCATCAATATGCACGCAGTCACGCTGAAGCCTGAATATAAGAGTTTAATGAAAAATGAAAACCTCAATAAAAAACAAATATTCACAAGTGATCACTCAGGACCCTACCCTACCTGCGGCAAAAGCAATGTTACATGCCATTGGACTGACAACACAAGATCAAAAAAAACCTTTTGTTGGCATTGCCAGTACAGGATATGACGGCAACCCGTGTAATATGCATCTCAATGACTTGGCACAAAAAATCAAAAAGTCCGTTAATCAACAGCCACTTAACGGATTGATTTTTAATACCGTTGGCATATCCGATGGTATAACCATGGGAACTGATGGCATGCACTGCTCATTGCCTTCACGTGACATCATTGCCGACTCAATTGAGCTGGTCATGCAAGGCATGAGCTATGATGCCAATATTTCAGTTGTCGGTTGTGACAAAAATATGCCAGGAGCGTTGATGGCAATATTGCGTTTAAATCGCCCCTCAATTATGGTTTATGGAGGTACCATTGCAGCAGGTTGCCATAAAGGAAAAAAATTAGATGTGGTATCAGCATTTGAAGCCTGGGGTCAGAAAGTCTCCAATCAAATTTCAGAAGAAGACTATCAAAAAATCATACAAAAAGCCTGTCCCTCTGCAGGCGCTTGTGGAGGCATGTATACAGCAAATACTATGGCCTCAGCCATAGAAGCGATGGGCATGTGTTTGCCACATAACGCCTCTAACCCAGCGATCAGCACAGATAAAATAGATGAATGTGATCAATTAGGTCAAGCGATCCATCACTTAATCGAATTAGACCTTAAACCCAGAGACATTGTCACCAAAAAAGCATTAGAAAATGCTTTTAGACTGATCATTGTCTTGGGCGGATCGACCAATGCCGTATTACATTTTATGGCGATTGCTCATGCAGCACAACTAGATTTTAGCCTGTCAGATATTCAGCGTATCAGTGAAGAAACACCATTATTGGCCGATTTAAAACCCAGTGGCCAATACCTCATGGAAGACCTTCACCACATCGGCGGCATTCCAACCGTATTAAAATACATGTTAGATAACAATATGTTACATGGAGATTGCCTGACTGTTACTGGTAAGACATTGGCTCAAAATTTAGCCAATGTACCAACATTTCCAGCGCATCAAGATATCATTCACCTTCTCGATCAACCACTGAAAGAAAGTGGGCACATCAACATTCTACATGGCAACTTGGCAGATGAAGGTTCTGTAGCAAAAATTACTGGTAAAGAAGGCGAGTATTTTTGTGGGCCAGCTCGTGTTTTCGATTCAGAAAAATCACTGAATGCCGGAATAAAAGATGGGCATGTGCAAAAAGGCGATGTTGTGGTGATTCGCTACCAAGGGCCCAAAGGAGGTCCGGGTATGCCAGAAATGCTTAAACCAACTGCGGCAATTATTGGTGCTGGATTGAGCCAACATGTGGCTTTAATCACAGATGGCCGATTCTCAGGAGGTACCCATGGGTTTGTAGTGGGACACATCTCACCAGAAGCACAAGTCGGCGGCACCATCGCTTTGGTTAAAGATGGTGATGAAATCAGCATTGATGCAAAAAACAATACCATCACACTGAATGTTGACCAACAAGAACTGCAACAGAGAAAAATGTCTTGGACAGCACCTCAAACCACATACCACAGTGGGGTCTTATATAAATATATCAAACTGGTTAACTCTGCTTCTCAGGGGTGCTTGACTGATGCTTAATAACCCTCAAAAAATACTGACTATGACAGAAAAACTCAGTCATATGTCGAATAAAACACAACAGAAAAGTGTAAAAATGACAGGCGCACAAGCCATCATCAAATCATTGATTGCTGAAAATGTCAAAGTCATATTTGGCTACCCAGGAGGCGCTATCATGCCCACATATGACGTACTGGATGATTATCAAGATGAGATCCGTCATATTTTAGTGCGCCATGAGCAAGGGGCATCACATGCAGCGCAAGGTTACGCCAGAGCATCCGGATCTGTAGGGGTGTGTATAGCCACATCAGGGCCTGGTGCTACCAACCTCATCACAGGCATTGCCGATGCGCAAATTGACTCCACTCCATTGGTTTGTATCACCGGTCAAGTCCACAAAGCACTGTTAGGTACAGATGCTTTTCAAGAAACGGATATTATTGATATTTCTATGCCGATTACCAAATGGAATTATAAAATAACAGAAGCACACGAAATCCCAAAAGTTCTGGCCAAAGCATTTTATCTTGCTCAATCAGGCAGGCCAGGACCGGTTTTGGTAGACATCACTAAAAATGCACAAGTTGAATACCTTGATTTTGTCTATAAACATTGTCAAACGGTCAATAGCTATGAGGCTGAACCCACTGCAACACAACAATCCATAAATGAGGCCACAACATTAATCAATAACGCTCAAAAGCCTCTGGTGGTTTTTGGACAAGGTGTAATTCTAGGTAATGCTGAATATGAATTTGATGCCTTCTTGAAAAAAAGTGGCATTCCAGCTGCCGCCACCATCATGGGTATATCTGCCATTGGCAACGAACACCCCAATTATATAGGGATGTTAGGTATGCATGGCAATTATGCCCCAAACATCATGACCAATCAATGTGATGTTTTAATCGCCATTGGTATGAGGTTTGATGATCGTGTTACTGGCAACTTAGCTAATTATGCCCCTCAAGCAAAGATCATACATCTGGAAATTGATCCCAGTGAAGTGCACAAAAATGTCACTGCAGATGTCGCTGTAATAGGCAATGTCAAAAGCACATTACCACTCATAAGTAAACACATAACCCACAAAGGCTATTCACTGTGGTATCGACATTTTGATCAATTAAAACATCAAGAATATCAAACCGTTATAAAAAAAGACATATCACCAGATAGTGATGAACTCTCAATGCCAGAAGTCATCGCGGTACTCAATCAATTGACAAATGAAGAAGCCATCATTGTTACCGATGTAGGACAACATCAAATGGTTGCGTGTCGTTATGCACGATTTAAACACTCTCGTTCCCTCATCACTTCAGGAGGGCTGGGCACCATGGGTTATTGTTTACCAGCGGCAATGGGCGCCAAGCTGGCCCTACCCGAAAAAACCGTTGTTGGCATTGTCGGCGATGGCGGCGTACAAATGAATATTCAAGAACTGGGCACCATCATGCAATCCAACATAGATGTCAAAATCGTTATCTTGAACAATGAATTTTTGGGAATGGTCAGACAATGGCAAGAATTGTATTTTGATAAAAAATACGCCTCAACCCAAATGATTAATCCCAATTACCAAAAACTTGCTTCAGCCTATGGCATTTCATCAGAAAAAATCAGCCAAAGATCAGACTTGGTAGGAGCCATAAAAACCATGCTTAATCATCAGGGCGCTTATATTTTAGAGGTCATGGTTTGCAAAGAAGGCAACGTATTTCCAATGATTTCGCCAGGTTCTGCTGTATCAGAAATAAGATTAAAATAAGGAAGAGTAATTAATGAATACACAAGACAGATTCACCTTAGCCCTTTATTCAAGAAACAGGGCTGGGATATTAAATAGAATTACAGCAATATTCTCCAGAATCAAATTGAATATTGACAGTTTAAGCGTATGTGAAACTGAGCACAGTGGTATTTTCAGGTATTCTATCAGCGTCGAAACCAGTGAAAAGCTGATCAAAAGAATAACCGGTCAAATTGAGAAACAAATTGACGTGATCAAAGCAACTTATACCACTGATGATCATATTGTTCAACAAGAAGTGGCCCTTTATAAAATCCCTTCTGCGGTCATGCTTGACCAGATAAAAACTGAATTCATCATTCGAAATCATCATGCAAGAATTTTAACCATGCATCGTGATTATACAGTGATTGAAAAAACGGGTCTACACCACGAGACCCAAGAACTTTTTAATGAATTAAAACCTTATGGCATTATAGAATTTGTTCGATCAGGTCCAATAAGCATCAGCAAATCTGTGTCACTTAACAATAATCATTTATCAACAAAAAAAACAGAGGCATAATAACATGACACAAATAAACTTTGGTGGCGTGATGGAAAAAGTCATCACTCGAGAAGAGTTTCCACTCAACAAAGCACAACAACAATTACAAAATAAAACCATTGCTGTTCTTGGTTATGGCGTTCAAGGACCTGGGCAAGCTTTAAACTTAAGAGACAATGGATTTAATGTTATTGTTGGACAGAGAAAGCAATCTGATTCATGGGAGAAAGCACTCAAAGATGGCTGGCAAGAAGGAAAGAATCTATTCCCCCTTGAAGAAGCAACTCAAAAGGCCGACATTGTCATGTACCTGTTGTCAGATGCAGGTCAAATAGCGGCTTGGGACAAAGTAAAAGCAAACCTCAATGAAGGAGACACTTTATACTTCTCTCACGGCTTTGGCGTTACATTTAATGATCAAACCTCAATAATACCACCTAAAAACGTAGATGTTGTCCTTGTTGCTCCCAAAGGTTCTGGCACATCACTAAGGTCTTTATTCTTAGAGGGCAAAGGACTGAACTCCAGTTATGCAATATTTCAAAACTTCACAGGTACAGCCGATGCAACAGCCTTGGCTTTGGGCATCGGGATTGGGTCAGGATACCTATTTGAAACAGATTTCAAGCGAGAAGTTTATTCTGATTTAACCGGTGAAAGAGGCATATTAATGGGTGCCATCGCAGGCATGTTTGAGGCCCAATATAATGTACTGCGTAAACATGGACACTCTCCTTCTGAAGCATTTAATGAAACTGTTGAAGAATTAACGCAAAGTTTAATGCCTCTAGTTGCGCAAAACGGAATGGACTGGATGTATGCAAACACATCTACTACAGCACAACGCGGGGCACTTGACTGGCGTAAGAAATTTAGAGATTTAAACACCCCCTTATTTGAAGAACTTTATGACAGTGTTGCCTCAGGAAAAGAAGCAAAAATTACCATTGCAGCCAATTCACAAGATGACTACCGTGAAAAACTCAATGAAGAACTTGCAGAAATCAGAGACTCTGAGATGTGGATGACAGGAAAAACGGTAAGAGGATTGAGACCTCAAAACTCTTAATCCAAATATTTTACACCTGAATGGATTTTAGAGATAAAACCATTCAAGTGTAAAATGTCATTTTCCCCAACATAACCTGAATCATTATCACTTATCGATAAAATCCACTTTTTTTAACGAGTTGATGAAATATTCAGGTTAATAACCAATTGTGCGGTGGTTTCAGATTTCACCGCACCCTTTATAACCTGGACGGTTACCATCATATGAAACAAACTGTTTTTGCCTCATTGGATAGAATTCACACTGCACAGAAAAGAATCTCTGCTGTTGTTGATACCACTATATTACAAAAAAATCAGCAATATTCTGAAATGCTCAATGCCAATATTTTACTCAAAAGAGAAGACCTTCATCAAGTGCGTTCATATAAAATACGTGGTGCTTATAATAAGATTGCGCAGCAAAAAAACATCAAATACGTAGTGTGTGCCAGTGCAGGAAATCATGCTCAAGGGGTGGCTTATTCATGCCAAAAACTTGGCATTAAAGGCACCATTTTTATGCCCACCACCACTCCAGATCAAAAGGTTCAACAAGTTAAACTGTTTGGAAAAAATGCCATAGACATTAAACTGACTGGAGATACTTTTGATCAAGCACAACAAGCCGCTCAATCATTTTGCAAACAGAAACAAGGGTTATTCATTCCCCCTTTTGACGACATTGATATCATTGAAGGTCAAGCAACCATTGCTTTAGAAATTTTGGCACAGCACCCACAACCAATTGACTATCTTTTTATCCCAATTGGCGGCGGCGGGTTAGCAGCTGGTATTAGCCATGTCTTTAAAATGCTTTCCAAAGAAACCACAATCATTGGCGTTGAGCCCAATAATGCAGCCTCAATGCAAGCTGCATTGTCCAAAGGCTGCACTGTCAAGTTAGACAACATCAATAACTTTGTTGATGGCGCAGCGGTACAACAAGTGGGCGAGTTAAATTTTCTACATTGTAGAAAATACCTAGATGATGTTATTTCAGTTGACGATGGCCTCATTTGCCAAACCATATTAAACCTATACAATAAAGATGCCATAGTGGTCGAACCAGCAGGCGCATTGGCACTGGCTGGGGCCTGTGATTACCAGGATCAACTCACCAATAAGACAGCCGTATGCATCCTCAGCGGCAGCAATAATGACATCACAAGAATAGAGGAAATTCGTGAAAAAGCGCTGTTGTACCAAGGTTACAAACATTATTTTATAGCCAGTTTTCCTCAACGTGCTGGTGCTTTAAAACAATTTATAGAAAATGTTTTAGGTGAACAAGATGACATCACCTATTTTCAATACCAAAAAAAACACAACCGCGCCAATGGCTCAGCAATCATAGGTATTGAAACTGGCAAGACATCGGATCTTGAAGCTTTGATCAAAAAGATGAAAGCCCAGGGGTTTTATAAAGATTATCTCAATAACAAACCTGACTTATTGAACATGCTTATTTGAACCGTTATATTAATCTCATAATGACCAGTCATCGTTATTGCTAAGAATCAAATTCAGGAATTAATGCCTACAATGAACCATTATTCAATTATAATAAACTGTTATCAATGCTCTAATCCAAATATTTCAGTATAGAATGGAATTTAGAAAAAAATGGCAAAGTATCTAAAAACATTGATCTTTATGACTTATATCTATCAAAAAGGCCCTTAAACCCATGGTACAAATATTTTCATTATTGGTGTTAATTTCACCTTTAGCACTGGCACAAAACAATCCATCCATGACCACTTTGTGGTTGGAACTCATCTTTCTTGTCGTGATGCTTGTATCACTGAAGATTGCCAGTTTTCCGGTAAAAAATAAGTTCATCATCTTTGCCACTTATGTTTTGTCAGGAGTGCTGACTAAAACACTGTGGTTGCCAGTGGTTCTATGGCTAATTATGTATTATATTTTCAGACAACAAGACAATAATCAAAGCCATTAGCAACCTTGTAACTCATATATTAACAGCCAAACTAAAAGTTACCATTAGACCCAAGTGATGATGCCTCAATCCAGTCGTTTGATCCTTTAGCTGCATCATTTGGCTATGTCAGACATCCTCAATCTATTTGACAGCAACGACCATGACATCGATTATTTCTAAGCATCTAGCTCGAATATTTCATCAAAATGTAATGGCCCAGATAATGCGTGTCATTTTATGTGCTACAGCAACATAGGCAATATTTTTACCTCTTTTTTGTTTGATTTTCATAGCAAATTTCTTTAAAGGGTCGTCATTGTCCTTATACATGGTAACAAGTGCTCTGGCGCCATGAATGAGCAAAGTTCTTAAATATTTATTACCATTTTTTGAGATGCCCACACTCTTAATTTTATTGCCACTTTGCTGATGTTTAGGTACTAAGCTCTGCCATGCTGCAAAGCCACGAGCACTGTCAAACTGTTTTGCATTACCGATACTTGATACAATAGCTGAAGCATTCATTACACCAATACCTGGCATACCCAAAAGGTTGTGATAACCACTTTGCTTTGACGACAGCAGGTTAATTGAATGCTCTATCTTTGATATTTTTTCATTTTTGTTTCTTAGCTCATCAAGTAAATCATTCAAAACTTCCCTCATCACAAATGACAAGTCATTTTCCATATCTTCAATAAGATAGGGTAAATCTGATAATATCTTTTGATGGCCTTTTGTGAATATGATGCCATATTCTGACAGCATTCCTCTTAGTTGATTACTCATAGCTGTGCGATGAGTAATGAGCCTGTGGCTGGCCTCAATGATTGCAAGCGCATCGTGCTTATCTTTTTATTGCCTTTTACAAAGGGTTTAACGTGTTGTGCTGGCATTAAATGGACATCAAAGCCATGAGATTCAAAAAGTCTACCCCAGTAATTAGCTGAATAACATGACACCATAAATATTTTCTCAGGCTTTGCATTGAGCACTTCTTTTAATAGCCTTTTTCGAGTTACTTTTTTATTGAATAGTATCTTGTTATGATCATTAACACCACCAGATTTGGAATACTGTTTTTGCTAAATCGATGCTTAATAGTTTACAATGGTTCATGATGAGCGTCTCCGTTTTGATGAGTATTTAATTATACAACCTTGGCACATTGCGATGCCGTATTGGGGCGTTCATCTCATCACTTTGTACCTGAATGGTTTTATGAAAGCGCCGCTATTGAAGGCATACATTTTCTTGTATTACCCCCACGCCAAGTCAGGTTATCAATCGGGAATAGGTTTTAATCACTAAGGATTGGGTATATTAAACTGGCTCTAGTGTAGACCGAATTTAGGATAGTAAGCTTTAGAAAAGTCCATCCATAGACTTTTTATTTTTATCATAGCAATCACATAATACAATGAGCCTCTTATCACTTCCACCAGTAATGAACAGTATAGGTGATGACTTTTTGTTCTTCTGGCTTCAAGGTCACATCAAATTCAATCGTGCTGGCGTTTTCTTTGCGGTAATCATCAGTTGCACTGGTGATTTTCCAGTTTCTCCAACGGTACAAGGGCTCTACCACTTTGACTGAAGTGGTGCTTTCTTTCTGATTCCTTAGTGTTATTTCAAAAGTTTCAGTGATCTCATTTTTGCCAACCATTATATTACTTTGTTTGCGCTCACCAACCACATCAAAAGAATTGCCCAGTTCAATGGTAACCTTTTCGTTTCTTGGTGTGTGATCAATGATGTCTTCTCCAATGAATTCCAATGACTGATCATCTGAATCCATTTGGCTCACCCTGATGCGCCCTGCTGGCAAGGCCATGCCCAATCCTTTTTTCTTGGCGTTTTCAAAACTGAGGTACGCCTTAACTTTTGGTTGCGCTCTGCGCATATAATTACTGTCCATGATGGGATTATAGTAGCGATGATTAAATACTTGAGAACCATTAAAAACCAAATCTTTAGAACACTCTACTCTATTTGCAGCAGGGAATAATTCAATCTGTTTAGTTGAGTTATTGGGTAAATTCACCCGCCTTGGTAGGGTGTAGAGGTGGTATTCAAACAATGATTTCTCTTGAAAACCTGAATCTTCTTCAGCAATGGCCATGCTCATGGATTTTGCTTGCATTCTGGCCACAGGTCTTTGAGGCTCAACACGATGAACATCACCTGCAATAAGTTTTAACTTGGTGTGTTCAAATGAACTGCCAGCCTGGTTCAATAAGCTGACCCATGAAGACAGGTCCATATAACACTTTCCATCTACTTCATTGAGTGTTAAATTATAATCAGCCCACCAAGTCATTCCTTTGGTTTGGTATGTGACTCTAGCCAACTCTTTGCCATTCTTGTTTCCTTTTAGCAACCACAGTAATGTTGGTTTAGTCAGTAATCCACCGGGCAATGAAGGAAACGCGACACTGTCATAACTGTTCAACGTGACTACTGTGCCATCTTGCTGCTGAATAATGATACCACCATTAGTACCCAGCAATTGTCCTTCAATGGTTTTGTTTGTTGTACCTGAAGTCTGCTCAACCAACACTTGTTGCCCCACATATTTTGCCAATAACTTATCAGTACTGACAATATCAAACTGGTAATTTTGATCCAGCACATAAGCCGCGCCAGGATTATCTGGCGTTGAAAAAGATACCGTTGTGGGGTCAATTTGACTGGTTACATCTGTAAATTTCAATTCAAACTGACCGTTCTCAATGTTAATGTCTCTGTCTTGTTTAACCATCGCATAACCTGGTACATGAGCATTGGGGTTAAGAAATTGGGCTGGAGAAACACTTCCAGCTTTGGCAGTAGAATAAACAGTAATCGCTGTATCATCAGCTTTAATTGGAGATGTTGTCATAAGTGTCAATACCAAGGTTTTCAATAATTTTTGCATAAGAGTCATACCTTATTTATATTAATTCAAGGGCTTATATCGAATCCATACGTTAAAAGGGTTAAAATTCAGCTTAATTTTATTTTAGCACGATAATTCATTACATAATTCCAGTATTCATAGAAAGTTACAAAAATACACACTTACCTTAATTAATAGAATCAGTTTCAATAAATCAACATGAAAAAATTCAGCATTATTATTTGGGCATTATTAAATGCCAGCCTTTTAATGGCACAACAAGAGGCACAACAAGCATTCCCTACTATTTCAAACCATTGGTTAAGGACCGCACCTCCCAATGCCAAAATGCTTGCTGCCTATGGCCAGCTGCAAAATAACACCAACCAAGATAAAAAACTGATAGGTGCATTCAGTCCAGATTTCAGCATGACTGAAATACACAAGACAGTTATTGAAGATGGCATCGCAAAAATGATTCATCAACCTGAACAAACAATAGCACAACATGACACACTTACATTTGAACCAGGTGGTTTGCACATCATGTTAATGCACCCAAAACGAAAAATCGTCACAGGCGATTCAATAAAAATTTGCTTGGTATATCAACAAGGCGATCAAGAGATCGTTCAACACCTTTTCTTTCCAGTGATAGAAAAATAACATCACATATATTCAACTTTCCCTACAAACCATTATGAAAAAGTCTGATTTTAATTTTGATTTACCAAAAAATTTAATTGCTCAACACCCTACCAAAGAGCGAACTCAGAGTCGCCTGCTCTGTTTAGATAAAAAAACAGGCAAAACTGAAGATTTAAATTTTAGCGACATTTTATCTTTATTAAATGAAGGTGACTTATTGGTATTCAATGATACCAAAGTCATCCCGGCACGATTGTTTGGAAAAAAACCAACAGGTGGCAAAGTTGAAGTTTTCATCGAACGTTTATTAGACGATAACAACGCCATAGCCATGCTCAAATCAAGCAAGGCACCACGCTTGGGTTTACCCATTCAATTCAATGACCAGCAACTGATACCAACCGCAAAAAAAGGCATGTTTTATCTGATCGAAACCGGTGGAGATACGTCACTGACTGAACTCATGGATTCATATGGACACATGCCATTGCCGCCTTATATTCAAAGAGCAGATGAGCAAACAGACAATGAACGTTATCAAACTGTCTATGCCAAAGCAAAAGGTGCAGTTGCAGCACCAACTGCTGGTTTACACTTTGACCATCATTTAATGAAAAAAATCACCGATAAAAATATCGATACAGCCTTTGTCACCTTACATGTTGGGGCCGGAACATTTCAACCCGTCAAAACAGACAACATCAATGATCACCAAATGCATAAAGAATGGTTACAAGTGAGTCAAGATGTTGTCAATAAAATCAAAAACACACAGGCCAAAGGTAACCGCGTCATTGCTGTGGGCACCACAGCAGTTCGGTGCTTAGAAACAGCCTCTTCAACTGGAGAAATAAAACCTTTTACAGGAGACACTAACATTTTTATCTATCCGGGTTATCAGTTTAAAATTGTAGATGCTCTGTTAACCAATTTCCATTTACCAGAATCAACATTGATCATGTTGGTATCAGCACTATGTACTCGAGAAAAAACCCTCAACGCCTATCAACATGCTGTCGATCAAAAATACCGATTCTTCAGCTATGGCGATGCCATGTTTATTCATTAAAATATGATTATCTAGCCCCAAAATTTCATCATAGAATGGAATTTAGGGGAAAAGTGTCTTTTTAATAAAACCGTCTAACTCAATGTTATCCATAGATAAAATCGATTTTTTACCGATTTGATGAAATATCCGAGCTAGGATTTAATTGTCTATTCAGTATATTATACTTTGCCTGATAGACCGCTAAAACATCTCCTTTATGGGTGTTTTTCAAGGCCGCTTTCATCGCTTTGTAGGCACTTTTAGTATTGCCCAACATGTACTGTGAACGAGCTATACCAGCATATGGCTCATGCAGGTATTTTGCCATTATTGAGGCTTTTTTATAATACTTAATGGCAAGCTTATAACGTTTCTCTTTGTAAGCATCATCACCCAACTCTACCCAATCAAATGGATTATCGGTATCATATTGGCTTAATTGCTCAGCAATACGCTCCGCATCTTGTCGTCGCTCCAAGCGTTTCAGTAAAGCATAATAGTTTTTGAGCAAATCAAACTGATCACGACCAAAACTCAAACCATACAAATACCATTGCTCGGCTTGGTCATTCAGACCTTTGCGACTGTAAATGATACCCATCATATTTATGGCTTGAATATTAGAGGCCTTTGTATTTAAGGCTTCTTTCAAGTACCAATAAGCGGTATCCATATTATTTTTTGCGATCGCTTCAGCAGCTTTATTGGTATAAAAAAGAGAAAAGAACTCAATTTCTTCAACCCACCTTAATGTATTCGGTCCTTCACTGGGGTAATAATCTATGGTTATACTTTTTGCCTTTTTTGATGGAATTGTTCCGGGTTCAATTGTTGAGTTATACAGTACAGCTCTTATGTGTTGTGAGCTCAATAAAATATCATTAGATTTTTGAAAAAAAGGCGGCGTCTTGACCATCTCATATCGAATCCCTATACCTGCAAGGTCTGCTAACGATTTTGTTAATATGGCCAAAGACAGACAATTGCCAGAACTGTCTGCCAGCGCCTCACTGGCTGTTAATGTATCTGAATAATAATTAAAATTTTTCAAATGATCACGCATATAATTAAAAACACGGTGACTGGGTAGTGACTCATCACTATGATAGCTGTCTAAAAAATCTTTTTTCTGCTGATCAGCAAGCGTGATGACTTTATCAATTGCAGGAATATCAGGCCGGGGTTTTAAAGTTGACTCATCGAGTAAAGGTGGTTTTGACATCAACTGTAATGATTTAAATTGTGCAGGCTTCTGACAAGCACAAAGAAAGCACAAAACCATTAGAAGAGAAATACTGTTTTTCATGACAACCTCCTATATTGATAACTCATTGCTATAGCCCGTTGGGATAACCAACTGCTATGTTGTAATCTATAGGGTATATAATTTTTGTATTTTTTTCAATACCTTGATGACAGTTTATCAAGTTTTTAAAATCAAGTTAATCCGTAATTTGTCGATTTTTTTAAGAATCTGTCGCTTGCCGTCAATATTTGTCAGTCAATTAAATAAAGGAGTATCAGCGCTATTTTTGAACAAACCATTTGATCATTCTGGGAATTGACAAACGTACTTTTTCATATCTATTTGGTACTTTAAGCCAAATTCAATGCCCTCATCACATAATTTATTGTATTGCTTTTCAAAGCCCTCATTCTTTAATGATATCCTGCCTTGAGCATTCACCACCCTGTGCCAGGGCAGTTGATACTTTTCACTACAACTGTGGAGAATTCTTGAAACTTGTCGAGCTGCGCGTGGTTGACCAGCATAAAAAGCTATTTGACCATAACTGGCAACTTTGCCAGATGGTATTGACGAAATGAGTTCGATTACTTTAATTGAAAAAGGTGTCATTAATTTTCACTTATAATGATGAAATAAAAAAACCTGCTAAATGAGGCAGGTTTTTTTATTCAACTAAAATTAGAAACAAGGTTTCTATTGTTTGATAAAGACTTTATTATTGAACAATAAGTTCAGTTCGTCTGTTTCTCGCTTTACCTTCCTCGGTAGCATTATTTGCAATGGGTTGCATCTCACCATAACCTTTCCAAGTCATGCGATCTGCGCTTACGCCATGATTGACTAAATATTCATAAACGACTTTTGCACGTCTTTCAGACAATCTTTGGTTATATGATTCTGAAGCTGTTGAATCGGTATGACCAGCAACTTCAACCAAAATTGTTCCATGGGTACCTAAAGTTTTAACTGCTGAATTCAAAATAGCGATTGACTCAGGTTTTAAAGTTGACTTATCTGTATCAAAATAAACGCCTTGTAATTCTATAACGACATTGACTTTACAGCCATCGCTACCTACAACATCACCTGGTGCTGAGCGAGGACATGCATCTCTAGAGTTTGCTACGCCATCACCATCATCATCACCATCAACAACCTTTATTGCACAACCAGTAGCATCAACTCTTGAACCTTGTGGTGAATTCGGGCATCTGTCATTTGCATCACTGACACCATCATTATCACTGTCTAATTGAGGGCTTTGCTCAACCAATTGAGTCACAGTTTTTTGCTCATTAACATCACCTAGGGCAATATTTAAACCTGTGCTGAAGAAAAAGTCACGAAATACACCGCTACCAAAACGTGCAGTGTGAGAATTTTGTAAACGGTATTTCAGCTCTGTTCTCAATTTTACTCTGTCAGTAAGTTCTTTAGTCAAACCAGCAGCCAGTGATAGCGTAGGATTAAATTTCGTTGGTTTGTCATTTCTTAAGAAACCCACTCCAAGACCCACAAAAGGGCGAAAACCTTTTTGATCATTAAAATGATATCGACCCATTAAATCGAATGCGTTTTCATCAAGGTTACGAGAATCATCACCATTAAAAGCTTCTAAAACTGCTCGTGAATATTCCAAGTCTAATGATATTTTTTCTGTCAAAAAACGTCCAAAACCGACTCCATATGCCAATCCAGAATTGACATTTTTATCACCATCAGCTTGCTGAAAACTTACGTTAGGTGTTACGTACCACCTGTCATCAAATTCATGGTGTTCGGCTACTGCCGTACCCATTGCTAGTGATAAGCTCACTGCCAAAACTATGTTTTTCATTCCAACTCTCCAAAATTATTGTCGTATTCGATCGGATTGTAACACATTATAATTGTAATTCAAAAAACTTCACGGTTTCTTATATTGGTTCTTATTAACCCTGCTAGTCCGAATATTTCATTATAGAATGGATTTTAGGGTAAAAATGACAAAATTGATTGAAGAAAAACCGCTTCAAAGTCAGTTATTCATGGCTTTGAAGCGATTTTATTCAAGATATGCAGCCATTTTTTCATAAAACCATTCAGGCACAAAGTGTGGTTTTACAATAATAGTTTAACCCCATATTTTTCATAGAAAAAATCATTTTTTTTACCGTTTTGATGAAATATTCGGGCAAGATATTAAAGCAATTGAGAATATCAAAAAATATTCATATCAAAACGTAGTTTGTCATTTAAGTAGGTTAAATCATAAAGACAAGATCTTAGATTATGAATTCATCCAGTCATCCCCATGATAAAAACTACAAAGTTGAAATGAGTATTTTTGGATATCATTACCCTGTTGATATATTGACTAAACATTATTCAGTTGCAGCTTCAATATAAACACAGTAACGAGACACTGTCATTCACATAATAATTGATTTAATCACGTCATTGTATCAGCAGTAAATGCTGGGATTATAACCATAAACTTGTTCATATACAAAAATATGCAAAAATACTCGAGTGTTATAAATTGATACAAGAACATTACAGTTTTGAGATTTTTATGATCAAATAAGATAAAATGCAAGCATGACAAATATTAAAAATAGATTCAGAGGTTTCCTCCCCGTTGTAGTTGATGTTGAAACAGGCGGCTTTAACTCACAAACTGATGCCCTACTAGAAGTTGCTGCTGTTATTATCCAACAAGATGACGATGGAAGGCTTTTTTATGACGATGTTAATACAGCTTATGTAAAACCTTTTGAAGGAGCCAACATTGACCCTAAATCTCTTGAGGTAACGGGAATTGATCTTGATCATCCATTACGAATGGCCATGAATGAAACTGCTGCATTGGGCAAAATTTTCACTCCAATCAGAAAAGCCATTAAAGAAAGTGGTTGCAATAGAGCTATATTGGTTGGACATAATGCACATTTCGATTTAGGTTTCATTAATGCAGCTGTTGAGAGAACAGGCATTAAACGCAACCCATTTCATCCATTCAGTTGTTTGGACACAGTGACATTGTCTGCGCTGGCTTATGGTCAAACAGTTTTAGCACGTGCAATCGCAGCTGCTGAAATAGAGTGGGAAAATGATCGTGCACACTCAGCCATGTATGATACCGAAAAAACAGCCGAATTATTTTGCAAAATTCATAATACTTGGCACCAACTTAACCAATAAATGTTAGGTGAACTTAAGTTTTAGCGTGGTTAATTGATAGAAACACCATGTCTAACAGAAGCAATTGTTCGAGGAAGATAGACATCAACTTGTCTTTTAGCACGATAGACAAGTTCACAATTGGGCAATTGATCTTTACAGGTTTTCCACTGATCGACATGGTATTGTCCCCCTCTTTCAGGGGCAATGTTTTCTATGGTTTTATCAATAATATGATCACACTTTTTCGGAAACAAATGTTCAGGTAATTCATCAAGCATGACCTCTATCGTAGTATTGCTGGGGATAGACCGTTGGATTCTTTGACTGAATTCAAGACCTTCAATTCTTATCAGCTCGATATCATGCTGGCCATAATTACTCAAGGTAATGGTGAGATGAAATTTTTCATTTTCCTGAGAAACACAAAAAGAAACATCTAAGCTTCTATTTAAAATCAACTTATTGACATCGTTCAATGGTAAATACCAATCTTGATCTACTTCGCAATCAATCAACGCCAACCAATTTGATGAGTATTCCCCAAGAAAACCAGAAAACTCTTTATCATGTTTTTCTGTTGTAACCGTAACCACTACCTTTTGATTAATATGATGCTCTAAAATTTGGTCATATTCTTTGCCAGCAGCATTGAGCGCAGTAGATCCTGCCAATTTTAAATGTTTTTCATTGGCTTTGATTAAATCAGCCGATGCTGATTTAAAACGGCTTAAAAAAACACCCAAAGTTTCACTGAATGCTTCTTGAAAATTACTGATGAAATTTCGTAACTTGCGCAGGATCTTGCGCATACGGCCAGGGCTTGCCACACGATTGATTTCAATGGACCTTCTGCGTCTATTTTCCGGTGACAACTCATCTTGATAGCGAAAAATCAATTGTAAATTTTGCATATCTTCCTCATAAAACAAATAACTCTCGACCCAACATCCACCGCTACTTTGATACGGCCTAGAAAACAATAATTTCATCCCGTTGACATACATGTGCGCTTTACCCCACATCTTTTTACCATCTTTTCTTATGATAGTGACATGAAAGCCTTTGATCAATTTAAGTACCCTGTCATTTTTTTGAACCACACGCGACAATAAAGCCGTGAGAAAAATAACTGCCACCGTCACTAAGAAGATATTATCCATCGATATACATATTTTTAAAGAAACTAATGAATTATCAACGTTCAATCAGCAAAGTTCAACTGTTTAAATTTCTGATTTAATAATTTAACTCTAAAACATACATTTGAGTAAAACCAATTCATTCATAACAAAAAGTCAGGTCAGATTAACCTCCACCTGCCAACTTTAAGATATGCCACACACGGAAAACCACATTTAGCCTGATTAATTAGGTGACTTTTTTTACAAAAAATAGGATAATGCGCAATGAATTTTCAGATGAATTGATCACAATAAGAAACTTTTGCTTGATTCAGGGTAATTCAAGAAAGTTTATAAAAAAATAACAAACAACGTAATAAACTGAGCTTAACATTAATTTTGTTAACCAGTTTTATCAACAACGAGCGGTATTTTCAAACTTTTTACCCTTATCTATCATCATAAAAAGGCATCCACACTGAGATTAAGATTATTCATCTAAACAAAAATAACCAAAGGAGTTTATTAATGAGCAACTCATTCGAGACTGCCACTACGTTATCTTGTAATGGCAAAGAGTATAACATTCACAGCTTAGTTGAATTAAGTAAAAAGTACGACGTAAGCCGCCTACCCTTCAGTTTAAAAATCCTCTTGGAAAATCTATTGCGGCATGAAAATGGTATAGATGTCACCAAAGATGACATTGAAGCCTTATGTAACTGGGATGCAAAAGCGCAACCCTCTACTGAAATCGCGTTCACACCATCACGAGTTGTATTGCAGGATTTTACCGGTGTTCCAGCTGTTGTTGATTTGGCCGCCATGCGTGATGCAATGAAGAATTTGGGTGGTGACGTACAAAAAATCAACCCACTTTCTCCTGCTGAATTGGTCATAGATCATTCTGTACAAGTGGATAAATATGGAAGCCACAATGCAGAATCAGCTAATGAAGATTTTGAATACCAAAGGAACATGGAGCGTTATGCTTTCTTGAAATGGGGCCAAACGGCTTTTGATACCTTCAAAGTTGTACCACCAGGCAATGGTATTGTTCACCAAGTCAACCTTGAGAAACTGGCCAGAGTCACATTCGGCTATGAAAAAAATGGTTCCTTACAAGCCTACCCTGACACAGTTGTGGGAACTGACTCTCACACAACCATGATCAATGGCATTGGAGTATTGGGTTGGGGAGTTGGAGGTATTGAAGCTGAGGCTGCGATGCTTGGTCAAGCAATTTCCATGCTGATTCCACAAGTGGTTGGCTTTAAGCTTACTGGTCAATTACCAGAAGGAACAACTGCCACTGATTTGGTATTAACCATTGTCGAAATGCTCAGAAAACATGGCGTGGTTGGTAAATTTGTAGAATTTTATGGTGATGGTTTACAGCACTTACCTTTAGCAGACAGAGCAACCATTGCAAATATGGCGCCTGAGTATGGCGCAACTTGCGGTATTTTCCCTGTTGATAAAGAAGCGGTTAAGTACCTTAAACTTTCAGGCAGAGATGAAGAAGAAATAGCATTGGTTGAAGCTTATGCCAAAGCACAAGATATGTGGCATACAGCCGATGCCAAAGATGCAGAATATTCATCAACCCTTGAATTAGACATGAGCACAGTTGTGCCCAGTATTTCAGGTCCTAAACGCCCTCAGGATAGAATTTCATTGGTAGATGCAAAAGCCAAATACCAAACCTTATTCCATGACATGGAGAAAGGTCGAGACAGAAAATCTGTTCCCGTTTCAACTGAATATGGCGATTTTGAATTCAAAGATGGCGACATTGTTGTGGCTGCCATTACCTCTTGTACCAATACATCCAATCCAGCTGTCATGATTGGCGCTGGTATTTTGGCTAAAAATGCTGCTGAAAAAGGCTTAAAAGTAAAACCTTGGGTTAAAACTTCATTGGCACCGGGTTCACGTGTTGTGACATCCTATTTAAAAAGCGCTGGTGTACTTGATGATTTGGAAAAACTGAATTTCTATGTTGTTGGTTACGGCTGTACGACATGTATTGGTAATTCAGGGCCATTGGACCCTGCCATTTCAAAAGCCATAAAAGACAATGATATGGTTGCAACATCTGTTCTATCAGGCAACAGAAACTTTGAAGGGCGTATCCATGCAGATATCAAAATGAACTTCCTAGCTTCTCCGCCACTGGTGGTTGCTTATGCACTGGCTGGCACAACCGATTTTGATCTTTATAATGACTCCTTAGGTGATGATCAAGATGGTAATCCAGTATACCTTAAAGACATTTGGCCAAGCAGCCATGAAGTAGCCAAAGCCATTCATGACAACATTGATGCAAATATGTTTAATCAAGGTTATGAAAACGTATTCACTGGCGATGAGAAATGGCAAGCTGTTAAAACCACTGAGTCAGAGATCTTTGATTGGCAAGATGATTCAACTTACATCAAAAACCCGCCGTATTTTACCGGTATGACTCTGGATGTTGGACAAATCAATGACATTCAAGGCGCCAGAGCACTGGCCAAACTGGGAGATAGTGTCACCACTGATCACATTTCACCTGCTGGTGCCATTGCTGAAGACTCTCCTGCTGGTTCATACCTCAAAGAAAAAGGCGTTCCCAAACAAAACTTCAATTCCTATGGTTCGCGCCGTGGTAATCACGAAGTGATGATGCGTGGTACTTTTGCCAATGTTAGGTTACGCAATCAATTGGCTCCTGGCACCGAAGGTGGTTGGACAAGGCATCAGCCGAGTGATGAGCAAATGTCGATATTTGATGCTTCAGTAAAATATTTTGAAGAAGAAACACCACTGGTTATCCTCGGTGGTAAAGAATACGGCACGGGTTCTTCACGTGATTGGGCAGCCAAAGGTACATTGTTGTTGGGTGTTAAAGCCGTCATCGTTGAGAGTTACGAAAGAATCCATCGCTCTAATTTGGTAGGTATGGGCGTTTTACCTTTACAATTTAAAGAGGGTGACAGTGCTGATTCTCTAGGGCTCACAGGTCATGAGACTTTTGCCATTACTGGATTAAACAATGGCGAATCAAAATCAGCCACTGTAACAGCAACAACCAACGATGGTTCAGTTACAGAGTTTGATGTACTGGTGAGAATCGA
Source organism: uncultured Alcanivoracaceae bacterium (assembly GCA_964352735.1). Classification (GTDB taxonomy): domain Bacteria; phylum Pseudomonadota; class Gammaproteobacteria; order Xanthomonadales; family Marinicellaceae; genus NORP309. Next base: position 164,875 of record CAYGTC010000001.1, read on the forward strand.
TACTCCAAAAGAAGTCGAATACATGCGTCATGGAGGCATTCTTCAATACGTATTGAGACAATTGGCATAGTTTCAATATTCTACTGTTATTGATTTAAAAGGCTTTACCCTTGTGAAGCCTTTTTTTTGTCTTTCATATTTGCTTGAATGATAGGATTAGATTCAATGAGACCTCAGAATAACTGGCCCGAATATTTCATCAAAACGCTAAAATATTTTAATTTATCCATGAAAAACATGGAGTTAAACGAATTCTGTAAAAGTACACTTTGTGCCTGAATGGTTTTATTAAAGAAATTGCAGATAATAGCGGTTATAAGCCAGATTTCTAAAAAAGATCTGGTGAGTTTAATCATTTTCTACTCGTCATTGTAGTTATGCTGAGGCCTCACAATATAAAACATGACAATTGTCGTTTTGAAAACTATTTTTTGGACTTTACATGCAGGTGGATTCTAATTCAGATCACACAGATACCTTCTGTGATTGACGACAATACTGATAAGCCACGTGAATCACAAAATAAACATACGATGGTACAATGTGCAAAACAATACGATTAGAGCTGGTAAAATCATTGGCAAAAACACTGGCATAAGTCATATAGAACAAAACATATAAGAAAAATACCGTAAACAACAAATATAATCCAGGTAATACAACTGAATTTTTATTACTAACTCTTAAGCAAGCAACCATAACAAATGGTATGGTGTACCAAAGAAAATGCCAATTCTTACTTAAAAAAAGAGCCTCCAACCATGCTGATGTGGTATTAACAAATGCCAAACCGTATGAACCCAAGGCTGGAATCTTAATAAGATTCGGAGCAATAACCAATTCACCAAAAGGCATATTGACACTAAATCCATCAAACAAATACCACACAATACTGATAACAACAGCCAATAAGTATAGCCATTTCCTTTTAACTGGATTAACCATACACAACCCAAATGTCAATACAAATATTGACAACCACACCCATGACTCTAGTTTAAACATCACCAATGTTAGTAATAAGGCTATGATTTTAAAACACACAAAAATACTTGGCTGAGATAAAAAGTGTTGTGCATTCAAAAGAATCAGAACCAATATAGCGGCCACCCAAATGTCGGCATATCCCGACAATGCAAAATGCACATTAATAAATGGTACCGTTGCCAATATTACCACAGCAATAAGTGCAAAAAAATCATCGGTCAGTTGTTTAAGGTGTCCAAAAAAAGCCAACATGAAAGCCACATACATGGCAGGATAAATTGCATTTAACGCCGTTTCTTGCCAACCAAACAGACCAGAATTGAAAACATACAATAAAGGCAATGCATCAGGATAATGAGCAGTTGGATTGGTGAAATTTCCATCGGTCACCAACCAATTAACGCGATTGACCAAACTTTCGTTGATGCCATGATAGTACCAAATTTTTGCTTTTGCTATCCAACCATTCCAAGCATCCCAAGGTGTTAATGGCAAAGATTGATTTTGTTGTACAATGTAATAAAAATGTAACGCAACAATCGTAATTGCCAATAAAGCATAAACCGAAGGCTTCTTCATCGTACTTAATTGAACTTGAAAAGAAGTCCTATTTTGATAAATTGTGTAAATCAAGGCAGCTATAGCAAATACGACATAAAACACAGCGATCCATTGAGGGCTAAGGTCCAGTTGAAGTAACTGTAACAAATTACAACCCAAAACTATCACAAAAACACCAATAAAAAAACTTTCACCGACTGTTCTTTGCCACGGGTGATTGATTTGTGAATTATTCCTATTGCCAGTAAAGAGTACACCACAACCACAGTAGATAATAAAAAGTGTGATGATATTAATCATTGAATCACCCTCATAATGGAATAATGATCCGCTTTTGCCACTTCTTTGACTCGAATGTTAATGGTATTTACAGTCAAGATTCCTTGACTCGGCTTACTTGGTTTTCTTGCAATATCATAACTCAAAATATAATCACCCTCTGCCAATTTAGCCCTAGCGTTGACTTCAGCATTCTTATCTAAGAAACTACTGTTAACTGGCAGCATATGATAAATCAATCGGGCTCTTTGATAGCGATCAGAAGACAATATTAACACTTTATGCCTCTTAATCTTTTCCGTCCTATCGTTATTAAGTCCTAATAGAAATTTAATTTGTTGTGCCAGCTTATTCAAATCTTCATCTGGTAAGATGACCTCTTCTTCAGTTTGGTATATGTTATTGAGCCAACCACTGATTGATTGACTATTAAAAATAAAAACAACATCCAACAAAAACCAGGCCGTCAATACCAAAACCATCACATGTATTTTATTAAAATCCAAGAAATACCAACTCATAACAACAACCACCAATAACCACACTAAAATAAATACCAACGGTTGTGCGTATATGGGAAGATCTGGATGTACTTTCAAATGATTGATAGATCGATAGTTGAGGCTGTCATATTTAAACCAGTATTGTGCAAGTAATCCGTATAGATCAGAGAAACTGTCATTTTTTAGCAAAATCCTATTAACGATAATAGGTTGTTGTGGTTGTATTGCAATACCCAAGTGCTCTTGTGGCATGATCCTTAAACCAATTTGGGTGATTAAACCTTGCCAATCTGGGTTACTTTTTAATAATTCAACCAACGGCTTACCTTGTGGTTGAGACAATTCAACCTCAAAAGGGCTGTCATTGCCTTTAACCATCCAGACAAATAATACTTGGTAGTTATAGGACAAGTTACTGATTGTAACCTCCAACTGAGAGAATTCATCAGCATTAAATGATCCAACAACAAACGATAATGCGGCCTCGCCATATTCATCGAGTTGGAACGCAAATTGATTGTGGCTTGCCTGTCTTTGCCCATATGCAATTTGTGGCTCCTGAACTAACAAATCTTTATTGGAGTATTTTGCGTTATCTTTAATCCATACAAAACTTACCATGAAATAAAGCACAATAAACGTGATAATAGCGATGGAGAAAAAACGAAAATGGCTGAACTTATTCACGTAAATATTAATTTCCTTTATAGATAAAAGACGTTATGATTCCCATATTCGAGGAAATTAACTCAAATGTAAAGATATGACTCGAAGTAAAAAATACAATGACAGCATTCTATTATATTTTGACTAAAAATTTAACTTAACTCGAAATTTGTCTGAGAAATTCATTATTTTTCTGAAATTTTTGTGATGAAGTTAAAAACTTGCATGAATAGTTATCAGTTTTATAGTATTAACCTATTGATTTTTATAGAATGTATATAATGAGTGACTGCATAACATATGCGCAGTAAAAAATATCAACTAGGGGAAATTCCGACTATGCAAGTCGAAATTAATAATCAGGAATCTATTCTATTGCCTTTGCTGGGACATGTGATCTTTGGCACGGATGAAGAATGTGATGTGATGTTACAAAACATAACAGATACCCCAAAAAAAATCTGCTCAATTATTTATGATAAAACAGCCTGTATCCTTGAAGTATTTAACTTTCATGAAGTGTTCGTCAACAACAAATCAGTGGTTGAGTTAGCGATTTTACATCCAGGTGATACCGTTCATATTGCAGGTCAACAATTAAAAATAATCAATGAAAATGCTTTACCAAGAAACTGCACTAACTCATTTAAATTAATCAATAATAACACCCAGCAAGATGAATTGATCACATCAGTTTCAGGGCTGAGAAGTTTCAATAGTGACTCCAATGGACAACTGTCAATTATTGGAAGTCAAAACAGTTTCACACATAAACTTCAACACGAAAATGACATTAAATTCTCGGTATCGTACGTAAAAAAAGAATTAACATTATTGTGTCAAAAAGGAAGTCATGTTTACATCAATGGCAATAAAGCCAATTATGCCATTTTAAAAAATGGCGATTACATTTCTACCGACTATGCCAAATATTGTGTAGAATCTCCTGGCACTTCTGCATTTTCCAAATACAGCCCTTCTCACCCAAGGAATATTCAACTGACAGAAGAATACCTAAACAAAAATAACCAAGATTCTAAAAGCCCCACCACAAAGCACAACAATAAACTGTGGTGGATGACCCTGATTGGTTCAAGCGTAATAATAATGACAATTTTATTCGTCATAAGAAACTGGTAATATAATTCATAAAAACTGGTCTAATTCATAAGCAGTCTCATCTGGTCAATTAAATGGCATAGATAATACCGCATCATTTCACATTATTATCACAATGATTCCTTAAAATGTGATGGGAATTTGACAAAACAACTTATCAATTGATGAGTATTATTGAGGCTGTTATACTCACAATTTAAATTTAAAACTGGAATTTTCTTATCATGTTAAATTACTTTTATCGTAAAACTCTTTTGTTTCTCATTCTGCCTGCAAGTATTGTATTTGCAAATGATGACGACTATTTATGGCTGGAAGACATCGATGGCAAAAAATCTATGCAATGGGTCAAAAAGCACAATCAAATCACTAAAGAAAAATTAACCAACAACAAACTCTACTCAGATTTATTCAAGCAGGCCCTGACAGTTTTAGACAGTAAGAGTAGATTACCCGTGGTCAGTCAAAATGGGGAATGGCTCTATAATTTTTGGCAAAACAAAGAACACCCTCGCGGTGTGTACAGAAAAACCACATTAAAATCCTTCAATGAATCCAATCCGCAATGGCAAACTGTTTTAGATATGGATGAATACTCTAAAAAGCATAATCAAAACTATGATTTTCATGGCATGTCTTGTTTACCTCCTGAAGGTACAGATTGCCTTGTTTCTTTATCACCTGGCGGAGGAGATGCTGAAGTCATTAGAGAATTTGATCTTGAAAATCACAAATTTATCGATAATGGATTTTATGTTCCAGTTGCCAAATCGCAAGTATCATGGATAAATAAAGACACCATCTATATTGGCACTGATTTTGGCCCAGGCTCAATGACTGAATCTGGCTATCCAAGAATCATCAAAAAATGGAAAAGGGGCACACCATTAAATTCAGCTGAAAAAATTTATGAAGGAAACATTAAATCAACATCAGCCACTGCATTCACATTAGGCAAAGGCAATGATACCATCGAGATGATTTCTGAAAGAACCAGTTTTTGGTCGACTAAAAAATATCAGGTCAAAGACGATAAGATTATGCCATTAACCTTACCAGAAACAGCAATTGTTGTAGGACTTTATAAAAAGAAAATGGTTATTGAGTTAAAAGATGATTGGCAGTTTAAAGGGAACAATTTTATACAAGGTGAAATTCTACTGGCAGACATTGAATTATTGAGAGGTGAAAAAGGCACAATTGAGAGTGTCATCAAACCCAAAAAGAAAGCCATAATTGAAAACATTTCCACCACTGAACAGGGCTTATTGATCACAATATTAGAAGATGTCAAAGCCCGATTATACCGTTATCAGAAAAAGAAAAACGGTCGTTGGAAGATCAAAAAAATACCATTTCCTGACAACGGCTCATTAACAGTTACCAGTGTTGATGATAATACTGGCAATTTTTTTGTGCAATATGAATCTTTTATCACCCCACCAAGTTTATATCATGTCTCAAGTAAAGAGCTTAAACCTAAATTATTAAAACAACAAGCTGAAAGCTTTGATGGTTCTCAAATGAAAGTTGAGCAATTTTTCGCCACTTCAGTTGATGGTACATCTGTACCCTACTTTGTTGTGATGAAAAAAAACACACAATTTAATGGTAAAAACCCAACCCATATTTTTTCCTATGGGGGATTCAGAAATTCATTAACACCATCTTATTCTGGCAGTTATGAGGCACTTTCTGGAGCCTATGGTAAATTATGGTTAGAGCGTGGCGGTGTCTTTGTGTTGGCAAACATCAGAGGCGGCGGTGAATATGGCCCACAATGGCATCAAGCGGCATTATTTAAAAACCGTCATAAAGCTTATGAAGACTTTGAGTCAGTGGCTAAAAACTTGATCAAAAGAAATATCACCTCTCCAAAACACCTAGGTATTGAAGGGCGTTCAAATGGAGGACTATTGGTTACAGCCACCATGACCAGACACCCAGAATTATATTCAGCAGTCATTTGTGGAGCCCCATTAATTGACATGAAAAGATACAACAAACTTTTGGCTGGAGCCAGTTGGGTCGGTGAATATGGCAACCCAGATGATCCAGATATGTGGGAGTACATCAAAACTTATTCTCCCTATCAAAATGTCAAAAAAGATAACACTTATCCTTCGATACTTTTTTATACTTCAACCAGAGATGATCGGGTTCACCCTGGGCATGCCAGAAAAATGGCTGCCAAAATGAAAGCCTTTAATCATCGCGTTGAATATTATGAGAACATTGAAGGTGGTCATCATGGTTTCAGCACTAATGAACAGTTGGCACACAGATTAGCTCTTTCTTACACACATTTATGGAGTCATTTACAATGAAAAAAACAATCATTTTACTTGCTTTTTTAACCAGCTTTTACTCACTGGCTAGCGACAATTGGGAAGGTAAATCTGCCCCGAATTTTGATCTGCCAGATCAACACGGAGAATTTCATTCTTTAAAAGACTATAAAGACAAATGGGTTGTGCTGTATTTTTATCCCAAAGACGACACACCAGGTTGTACCACAGAAGCAAAAAATTTCTCTTCAGACTATGCCACCATACAAAATATGGGCGCTGTCTTATTAGGATCATCGCTTGATGACATTGAGTCACACAAAGCGTTTGCTGAAAAGTACAACATTCCCTATACTTTGTTAGCAGATAAAGATGAAGTCATGGCCTCAGCATACAATGTGGTGAAAAGAATACCATTGATGCATTATGCCAAAAGACAAACATTTATCATAAATCCGCAAGGCATTGTTGCGAAATTTTACGAAGATGTGTCCCCAAGTGATCACTCTAAAGAAGTCATTACTGATCTTAAAACATTACAAAAACAATACAATAAAAGTTAATATTTGCAAAGACACCATGGGTGGTATTTCTACCACTCATGGTCAATCAAATCATATCGACAAATTGAGCGATTGGGAATTTTTCTGTGATTTTCATGATCAATTGACCATTGTTATAAACATAATACTGTCTACTTAATAAACGTTTACCTTTCTCATAACCGACGCACGACAAACCTTTGGAAAACTCTTCATTCATACACACCAATTCTTTAAATGTCTCCATTCTATACTGGGTCCATAAAGTACCAATCGGGATATTTTTGGTGGTCAAATCTCTCACAAAATTTACAGGCAAATGATCCAGAAAAATTTGTGATTGTGCATACATCCAATTTATCTGGCTTTTCTCACCTTGTAAAAAAATTCGTCTATGAAGCACCTTCAGATCATTTATTTCATCGACCTTTTCCGATAACTTTTTGACCACAATGGGCTCATTGGTGAGTACTTTTATGAGATCAGTAACAGTGCCATCTGTTTGCATCAACAACTGTAAAGCAAAAGGGTGATTTTTTAATTCTGTCATTATGAATTGAGTTAACCGATTAAAAACCTGTTCCAAGTCTTAAATAAAACCTGAAATCGCCACCATCAGAATAACCACTGCCTAAAAATATTACCGTATTAACCACATCCAAAGAAATGCCTGCTGAATAACCATAAATCATATCTTCAAGAGTGATATGCCTTTGCCATACATTTCCATAATGGCCTTTGACTAAAATTTTCGGAGAGCCGAATATTGGTAATTTAATGTTGGTTAATTCTGTAAAAGCTCCTAATTCCATTACAAAAGCATTCAACCCCAATAATGAATGCTGCGGATAACCGGCAAAATTCTCTAAACCACCATATGCCACATGAATTTCACCATCCTCAGCATTATGAACAAAATCTCCTTGTAAACCCAAATGAAAAGCGGTATTTTCTGAAACAGGAAAACGATGATTATAATCAAAGCTTAACCATTGCACTTTATCAAATAAAGAAAGCTCAGCATTTAAGTCTACCCCAGTTCGAGATAATTTGGCTTTTTCCAAGGTATCAAACCCATACCGCGTTCGCAAGCCAACAGTTCTATCTATGGCTGGTTGAAAAGTAGCGTCATTGATAACACCAACAACATTCTGATCCATCACCCAAAGTCCAGATCGAAATTCACTGTTCTCATTAATATTGACACCCCAATCAATACCAAAAGCAAAATCTTTGATGTCATATTCACCAGTAGGGTCAAGATCAAATTCAGGGCCAATTTTATCTCCAATTCTACGAGGATCAAAAATATCACCATAAAAACGGCGACTGTCTTTAGATAAATTCAAATTAGCACTGAGAAAATACTTATCAATAAAATCAATGGGTTGATTCAATTCAGAACGCCACTGTAAAACACTACCTACGCTGATATCATTGATCCATTCTCCGCCTTTTGAATTGATATTATAACGATGGTGCCTTGCCAATAATGAAATTCTAGTATTGGAATCAAAGTCATCAGCAACTTTTAAACCAAATTTTAAGTAATCTGGTCCCCAATTCTTTTCCTCAATGGTAAATTCTATTCCTTCTTGGTTTTTATCATTAGCAACGACTCTATATGTTACCGTTAAGATATCATTATCAACAGCCAGTTCATCGGCCAAATCTTGAATCTCTGAGACAACAAAGGGTTTATCCAAAATATGTTTACTTTTATTAACCAACCGTTCTTTTGAGGTTCTTTTATTTCCATTAAAGCTGACAAATTCAATAACTTTTGGAATTTCTTGCATCAAAACATTGCGCGAATAGAGCGTCGTTAAATAATCAGGTTCACTCAATTGCAGGTGATCAAGCACCAAAGATTTTTTTTCAACACTTTCAATACCAGCCTTAATGAATTCAGCATGCTTATCAAAATCTGTGGCAGTGAGCTCGTCTAATTCAGGCGCAATAACTATATCTGCTAGCGTCAAGGATTTTAGAGTATTTTGTATTAACGCAACATCAACACTTTGATACGAAACTGAAATGATAGAAGAATTCTGATCAACTTTACTCAAAGGAGAAGAAATATTCACTGCAATGACAATATCAGCTCCCATTTGCTTGACCACATCAACAGGTAAATTATTCAGTATGCCGCCATCAGCAAGAAACCGTCCTTGATGATTAATTGGTCCGAAAACCAACGGTACTGCCATAGATGCCCTCATGGCCATAGCCAAATCTCCATGATCAATGACATAAGGTTCTGCACTATTCAAGTCAGTGGTAACAGCGCGAAAAGGAATCGGATATTCATCAAAGTTCTGAGTTTTAATTGAACCAACAATGCGTTGTAACTCAAGCATTAATTGTTGACCACCAGCGAATCCTTTACTGGTTTTTGTTCCTGATTTAGATAGACCCAACTCAAGATCAACAAAATAATTTTTTGCTGCTTGTTTGGCACTGTACTGTTGTTTTTTTCGATCTGTGGTTGGCCTAAAAACCCTGTCCCAATCAACAGAATTCACCACCCATTCAAGGTCTTCAGTATTCATGCCAGTGGCATATAAACCACCAACGATACTACCAATTGATGTGCCTGCGATATAATCAACAGGAATTTTTTTCCTTTCTAAAGCTCGCAAAACACCAATGTGTGCAAGCCCTCTGGCACCACCTCCAGATAAAACCACACCAATTTTTGGACGATTTTTATCATAGGCCAAAACAATGCTGGTCATAAATAACATCAAACATAAAAACAGCAGTTTCTTTGTTATTTTTCTCATTTTTTTTCTGTGATTATATGTAATGATTTTTCCCACAAATTGAACCAATTTCTATAATAAAAATGTATGACGATCGATCTGATAACAAAAAAACACAAAAATGCAAACCACAGTCCATGATTATTCGATGCGCCTAATACATACCACAAAGGAATATAACAAAAAAACGTTGCTATCACCATAGAATTTCTCATTATTTTTGCTTCTGTCGTGGCTACAAATAAACCATCATAAACAAAACTTGGCATTGCAATCAATGGCAATACAACCAACCACGATAGATAGACTTCAGCATAAGCTCTAACTGACTGCAATGACGTTAATGCATGGATCAAACTGACCCCATAAAACCAGTACATTAAGCTAAAAATTAATGCCACAAATAATGAAATGATAAAAACATCTCGCAAAAGCACTTTTAGACGTGTACTATTTTTTGCTCCATATGCTTGTCCACACAATGATTCAACGGCGTGTGCAAAGCCATCCAAAGCATAGGACATGATATAAAAGAAATTCAATAACACCGCATTTGCGGCCAATGGTAGCTCTCCTAACTTCGCACTGCCCTTAGTCATCAGTGTAAAAACTGTCATCAGGCATAAAGTACGGATAAAAATATCACGATTAAGAGTGAAAAGTGCTCGGACCTCTTCATTCAAGCGCAAACATTTTTTTAATTTTTCAGGAAAACGAAAATTACTGCTGTAAAGATAAAAAATGGCGACCATTAATGCCAAATATTCCGAAATTAGAGAACCATAAGCAACTCCTTCAACATGCCAGTGAAGCTTCATAACAAAAATATAATCCAAAATCATATTGCCCACTTGATTCACCAACATGATATATAAAACCACTTTTGGTCTTTGAATGGCTAAAAAATAACCCAGTAAAACGTAAATGGCCAATGTAGCTGGCGATGAAAATATTCGTATAGAAAAATATTGCAAAGCCATATCAGCAACCTCCCCTCCTTCTGAAGCAATGCCTACAGCAAAAGGGCCAATCCATTGATGAAATAATAGCAAGCATATTGCCAAAACAGTCGCTAAAAACAGTGCCTGAAACAATTGTTGGTTAATCTTAGATTGATTGGACAAACCGTAAGATTGCGCAATGAGGCCTGTTGTGCTCATTTTTAAGAATCCAAAACCCCAAAACAGGACATTAAAAACCGTCGTACCGATATTAATGGCAGCCAAATATTTTGCTGAGGACAAATGTCCCAAAATTGCTGTATCAACCACACCTAACATCGGCACACTGAGTGCAGATAAAATCATTGGTAAAGCGATGGAAAAGATGGCTTTATAAGATGAGAGCGTTTTTATTTGTGTCATACTGACTTATAGCACATGATATTAAAATAGACCTTTGTTAGAATATAAAATATCTAAATTTTAATCAGTTAATCATGACAGATAAACGTTATCCTGTAAACAAAATCAGCAAGAATTTCAAGAATCTAAAATCCCTAAAATGGTTTTTATTGGCATTTGTTCTCATCAATATTGTTCTCATGCTTTACTATGATCGAGAGCCCGATTTATTTGATGTCAAAAAAGCGGCACAACAACATGCTAACAAACATAAACACCGATTAGTCACTGGCTTCACCACTACTGCAACATTATTAGAAGTTGCCAATGTTTTATTACATAAAAGCGGAGGGTATCTCAGCAACGATAAAATGCCTCCTTCAGTATTTATGGACAATATACCCAATTGGGAATATGGTGTTTTAATACAAATCAGAGATTTAGCACGAGTGTTAAGAAATGACTTCAGCCGCTCTCAAAGTCAATCACTTGAAGACGAAGACTTAAAGAAATCTGATCCAAATTTTCATTTCCATCATGATTCATGGATATTACCGAAAACCGAAACACAATACCAAAAAGCCATTGATGACATGCACAACTACCTCACTCGCTTGAGTGATGAAGATGATTCTGATGCACGTTTTTATGCACGTGCAGACAACTTGGTAACATGGTTGAACTTGGTTGAGAAGAGATTAGGAGGTTTATCTCAAAAACTCAGTGCCAGTGTTGCTAAACAACGGTTAAATACAGATTTGAGTGGTGACAGTGCAGCTACTCAGTCCACTCAGAGACCCAGCGAATTAAAAGTTAAAACCAGTTGGTTCAAGATTGATGATAATTTTTATGAAGCACGTGGCTCAACTTGGGCATTGATTCAATTCCTTAGGGCAATGGAAATTGATTTTGCACCAGTACTTGAAAAGAAAAATGCCATGGCCAGTTTACAACAAATTATCAGAGAACTGGAGTCATCCCAAGAGGCAATATGGACACCTATGATTTTAAATGGGTCTGGTTTTGGTTTTTTTGCCAATCACTCATTAGTCATGGCCTCCTATATTTCAAGAGCCAATGCCGGCATTATTGACCTACGACAATTATTGGAAAACGGATAGAATTTGTATATAATGATGAGTTATGCGTATATCTCATTCTATAACATTATTTTGGGGCTTGCTTTCATCATCAATGATTGCAGCCGAGCATGCTAAAATTTCAGCTCAACTGCAAAAAGAACTGTCTGACAATGATTTTGTTGAACTTTATGTCCTGTTAAAAAACACCCATAAAGTTCAACAACACAATGATGGTGACAGAATTCATCGATTGAAAAAAGCAGTAGAACAACTCAAGACCAATAGCCGTATCAGTCAAGCTAAAATCCATAATGACTTAAGCAGTAAAACAAATCAATACCGTTATTTTTGGGTTAATAACTCATTATGGGCAAAGATGAACAGCACAATGGCTCGAGAATTTTTACAATCAGATCATATAGATCATGCTTACAGCAATAAAAAGCACAACTTACAGTTAATCAAAGATAATCAAACCACTTCAGAAGTTAAAGCCATCAGGGCAATAGAATGGAATATCAATATGATCAACGCCCCAATGGTTTGGGAGCAAGGTTTCAGAGGCCAAAATGTCATTATCGCTGGCCAAGATACAGGTTATGCTTGGCAACATGAATCTCTAAGAGCAGCCTATGCAGGTTGGAATGGGACCTCAGTTGATCACAATTATAACTGGCACGATGCCATAAGTAGTCCAATAGTGAGTTGTTTAGATGCTCAAAATAACCCACAGAGTTGTGATGATCACGGACACGGTACTCACACCATGGGAACCATGGTGGGAGACGATGGAAAAGGCAATCAAATTGGCGTTGCTCCAGACGCAAGATGGATAGGCTGTAGAAACATGGACAGGGGAGCAGGTACTCCTGCAACATATACCGATTGTTTTCAATTCTTTTTAGAGCCAACTGATATCACTGGGAACAATCCTGATATCAATAAAGCCCCACACATCATAAACAACTCTTGGGGCTGTACTGTATCTGAAGGATGTATAGAACCAGATGCACTAGAATCAGTAGTCAATAATGTAGTCGATGCAGGAATCTTAGTTGTTACAGCTGCCGGCAATGATGGCCCTGGTTGTAATACCGTTACGACTCCAACAGCCATATACAATAAAGCGCTCACTATTGGTTCTACTACATCAAGTGATACAATATCAGGCTTCAGTTCACAAGGAGCAGTGACCGTAGATGGAAGCAATCGAATCAAACCTGATCTTGTTGCTCCAGGCAGTGGTATCCGATCGGCAAATCGTAATGGTGGATATTTTCAAAACAGCGGCACCAGTATGGCTGCACCACATGTTGCAGGCGTTGCTGCTTTAATGATATCAGCCAATCCTGCCATGGCTGGACGACCTAAAATATTGAAACAAGTTATTCTAGAAACAAGCCAAGCAAAAACCACATCTCAAACTTGTAGTGGTGTTTTAGGATCACAAAGACCCAATAACACCTATGGCTGGGGTCGAATAGATGCTCATGCAGCTGTGGAAAGAATAAAGGACACCATTTACCTCGATCATTTTGAAGACTATTAACCCAAAATATGATCAATGAATCTATATTGAATAAATAAATAAATTACTATAATTTTTATAGTTTCAAACAACTATAAAAAAACTAACCAAAAACAAGGATTAACACCATGAAATGCCCAGTAGATCATAATAAATTATCAGAAAAAGAATACGAAAGAACCATTATGGTAGACCAATGTAACTCTTGCCAAGGTATGTGGATGGACCAATGGGAACTCAAAGCCATACAAGCCAACAAGGGTAAATACTATCAAGAAGAACTCAAAGAATTGCCCAACCTCATTCAACAATCTTATTTACAAGCCTTAGAAAAACAACGACCTTCGATAGAATGTCCCAAATGTAACGAAAATGGTAAGCATGTCACCATGGAAAGAAGAGAACACGGTTATTGCTCACAGATTATGATCGATGTTTGTCACGATTGCCAAGGTATTTGGCTCGATAAAGGTGAAATCGAAGCATTAGAAATTTTCTTTGAAAGAAGCCATATTGATGACCAAGACATCAAAACTGGTTTTTTTCACAGTTTATGGTTCATGTTGAACAAATAAATGAACAACAAATTGCTGATCAGAAAAGCCCATCGCTATATTGGGCTTTTGGTGGCTATTCAACTTTTCGCTTGGTCACTTGGGGGAATATGGTTCACTTGGAATGACTTAGATAAGATCCACGGCGATCATTTAAAAAAAACGCAAGCGACCGTCATACACCAAAATACAGTTTCTGTGCAAGATTCAATCAATGCCATTAAGGATTTCAAAACATTAAAATCATTGAATCTTATTGAGTTTTTTAACCATCCAGCCTATAACATACATTACTTTGATCAAGACAACATTCAAAAGTCAATCATCATTGACGCGACCAATGCCAGGCCTCTTAACTCACTCACTAAAAATCAAGCCATAACAGTAGCCCAATCTCAGGCCAGTTTTAATGCCGAAGTCAATCATATAGAATTGTTAACACAAACCTCTAGTCACCATGAATTCAGGGCGAAACCATTGCCAGCCTGGGCCGTCACCTTTGATCATCCAGGCCAACCAACTTTTTATATTTCTGCAAAAACTGCTGAATTAATATCTGTCAGGCATAATGACTGGCGCATTTTTGACTTTTTATGGATGCTACATACCATGGACTACCAAGGACGAGATGATTTTGGTAACTGGCTGATCAAGATCTTCTCAGTCATTGCTGTTTTGACTGCCATATCAGGCATTTTGCTTTTTATCATCAGCAGCACCAGACAAAAAAAGCGTTGAAGTTTGACACAACAACGCTTTTTCAGCTCAATTTAAATGAGAAAGATTCTTTGCCTGATTTCTAGCTCAGAGATCTCTTAAATGTTATTCAAAACTTCCAGCAAAAATAGGATCAATGGATAAACCAATATTAATCAGAATAGGATTAACATTATTGTCTGGAACATTCATTAATAAGCCTTGTGTCACATCACAAATCCCCAGTATTGCAGCAGATTCACAGAAAATATTATCATAGACTTCATTCATATATTCATTGCCCGTATCCGTTGAAATAAAATAATCTCCTGCAGACAATTCATAGGAAAAGCCGCCATTACCTGATGTGGTAGTTGAACCGAGATGAAGACCACCATCATCCCAGAAATCAACAATAATATCAGCCAGCGCTTCTTCATCATTGTCTTTTTTAATATAACCACTGACACCCTGTTTTAATAGGCCATTCAAGTTGATGTTTATCAAACCACTGTCAAGCGTCACAACAATCGGTTGTAATTCTTCATCAATACAAGAAGCAATCGAATCTATGTTTTCACAAGGCACACCTGGATAACCAATGTTATCATAGCTCAATCCAGCGCTACCAAGGATATAATACTCTCCAGGATTCCTCAAAATAAATATGTGTTCTGGACCACTGTTAGAGCCACTACCAATGACAAAATCACCTGATGAATCATAAACTTTAATCGTAGAGGGTATGGATTTTTGTGAAACCTGATCTTTAAAATTAACGGATAAACGTGGTTTACTTTTCACATTAAAATCAACCGTTGTAAGGCCATCATTGTTAACCTCCACCAATAGGCCCTGCGATAAGAGGCAGTCAATACCCAAACCATAAATACAGTTAATGCCATTGTACAATTGATCAAAAAACTCATAGGAGTACCCAGAATAACCTTCAAAATACACATAATACAATCCGGCAGGCAGTCTGGCGCTATAAATGCCATTGTTAACATTGCTGGACTGATAATTCAGCCCTTGACCCATTGGATAAAATCGCACACGGCCCTGTTCAACTGTAACACTGGGTATATCTGAGGCAATTTCCCCCTGGATCTTACCCAGTTGGCGTACCACAAATCCGTCAAAATGAATTTGTTCTCCGAAATTTACTGATAAAGTTTCTGACTTTTCAGCGCAAATGATTCCGCCTTCTTCACAAAAACCCGATGGATATGAAGAATAAACAATGGGGAACTGCTGAGTCCGAGCCACAAGCTTATAATCTCCACTTATCAAGTAGTTTTCAGGAATATTTCCAAAGTCATCAACACTGATACTTCTTGCATGGATCAATGAATCCCCATCAAGTCGATACAACTCAATTTGTGCATCCACAACCTGTCCATCAGAGCCTAAAATACCCTCACCAGAGATACTGCCACGTTTCTTGACATTAACATCTTTGTCAGTCAAATGGTCACCTGATGTAATCTCAATGGTGGGCAATGTGATTTCTGAACAACTGAATTCACAAGCAATATTACCATAATAGGTCACGGCATAAGATTCATCATAAGGATAATTTTGTTCAACTTTGATGATGTATTGCCCTTCAGGAATACCACTGATTGTGTATTCTCCATTTACTGCTGTTTCTGCTCTATAATTGGAATGACCATTGATATTTTCGAGTAAAGAAACTCTAAAATTTTCTAAAGGCTCGCCTTGTTCGTTTGTAACTCTACCCGATACTGAAGTCATCGCCTGTAAATCAAAATCAACAGTGAGAGACTGATTAATTTGTGGCTCAATTGATGTCGCCTGAGATAAATCGCAAAGATCATCGCTACAGTTGATGCCTGCATACAATTGGCTTAAATGATTACTTGATGTCAGTTTAATTTTTTTGTTAGCCGCATCTTTTATATACAGACGATTGATGGAGTTGCCATAGATACTGCCTTGTAAATACAACGAGGAATCATCGTTATAAATAAAGTAATTATTGCGATTGACCGAAGAATTGATAGTTAAATAAAAATATTCATCAAGATCCATGCTGAGGTTTACTTGAGTACCATCCACCACACTCACCAGCGTACCTGAGCTGGCATCACAATTATCAAAACAATTGTTACCACCATAAACTTTTGAGACAAAATGATAATCATATGAGCCCGTTGCCGTCTCATAATAAAAATAATAGCTACCTTGAGGAAGATACATTTCTCTACTGTAATGACTGTTGCCATAAAAGCTGCCGTCAGCATTGAAAATTCTGACCGTCCCATCATTTATGGGATTCATTGAGTTTGAAATAAAGTTGAATGTGACTTGACCGTATCGCGTTAAGTTAAAATCAACGTGCCTTTCTTCATTCAAATTGATAACAAGTGGGGTATAACCCACATCAGAACATTGTTCATTGAAACATCTTATGTTGTCATGAGTTTCTGGATAATAATTATCTTTATTAACATAAATCTGATAACTGCCTTGTGGTATGGCAAAAAAACGAAATTCACCGTTGTATTCTGCATATTGACCATAAGCAAAGTTGCTCAGTTCATCTCTTAGCACCACATATGCATGACTGATTGGCATACCATTGTCATCACTGATGACACCCGAGACTTTAGCAAGTTCATTCAACTGAAAATTCAAGCCTTCAATGCCTTGCCCATTCTCAATGGATACCGTTGATGCCAAATCAAAGTCACACACTGAGTTCTGACAAACAGTATTGGGATAAATGACCTTTTCATAACCATACTTCTCTGCAACCACATAATATTCACCATTGCTCAATGCGCCTGTGATGTAAAGTCCATTGGCATCAGTTCCTGTTAAGCGTGAAATCAATACTTGATTGTTATTGTAAATGCCTATTTCAACATCATTAATGAATTGGCCATCAATATTTGTCACCACGCCTTCGATACTGGCACCTTTAGATAACAGAACATCTACATCAGTGGTTTCATTGGCATAGTGCTCAACAATCGTCCCCATCGAAATGTCACAACTTTCCACTTCAGATGATTGGCAAGAATGGTCATGATGCATAGCAGCCAAGTACTCCTCAGACTCAGCCACAACATAATATTCATCGTTTCTCAGATGATTAACTTTCCATTGATTGTTACCATTTAAATAACCAGTGTAAACAAAATAACCTTGTTGATTATAAACATAAACTCGACTTACATTGATATCATTGAGCGTAGCTGCATCGAAAATTGAGCCACTCATACCTGCATACTCCTTCATAACAAAATCAATACCTTCGGTTACCGTATTTGTTGTCATTTGAATGGTTTGAGCTTGCGTAAAGTCACAAACCCTTTGGCATACATACCCATCGTAAAGTTGAGATTGATAACCACTTTTTTCGACCTGAACATAGTAACTGCCTTCTTGAGGAGCAGAAATTTTAAATAGACCATTGTTGTTAGTTAACACCGAAGATAGGTGCTGAGAGTCACTGTCGTACAATCTGATTCTGGCGAAAGACAATGGCACATTTCCAGTGTCATTATAGACACTGCCCATGACAGTTGGTTTGACGGATATCATCATATCAACATCATCAATGATTTCATCCATGCCCAATGTTAGTAAGGACAATTCATCTATAAAACAGCCACTGCCCAACCCACCAGGACAATCTTGCTGAGGGTATATAGTAGTGATATAACTGGAATAATATGGCGCCAATGCCATCACTGCATAGTCGCCAGCCATCAAACCATTAAAAATATAACGCCCTTGATCATCGGTAGTTACCGATGCAACAAAGAAACCTGTATGATCGTATAATTGTACGGGATTTCCAGGCAAGACCTCACCCGTTAAAAAATCCCTAACAATCCCGCGGATGACAGAAGTACTTGAACCTTTATTGAATGGTTGAAGATCAGAAACTGGGGTAGCAATGCTATCTGAGCCAATCAACTCTCCAATGGCAAAAGATAATTCAATGATTGAGTTGATGGATGATTTGTTAAGGTTTGGGTCAGCTTTCATCTGAGATAACATGACATGATCTTCTCTCAGTTGATCAAAATATTCTTCAGCGATTTTTTCTCGGCCAAATCTTTCAATCAGCACGCGTGCTTCATTTACATGACTGTGAAATTCAGATAAAAGTATAGTATCAGTGTTTTTGGTCAAAGCGCTTGATTGTGCTGCACAGAAAACAGCCAAAACCACGGCAAGTAAAATTTTCATAATGTCTCCATATCAATAATAGTCAATGGCATTATAATATAAGAGCCCTTCGCTCGATTCATGTTTAAAGATAAAGAGTTGTAAAAATCGCCACTCATCGTTACAAAACTTGCCAATAGCCTGCTATTGGACTGCATTTAGCGCCTTGATTGGTATTTTTTTCATTCTTTTTCTCAATTATCCAGAATCGAGCAAAGATACAAGGTCTCTATAAATTGAAGGGTTAAAATACCGATCCGCACACTTTACACATGATCATGAAACTTTATGTATTGCGCTTGTTTTTCTTCCCGTTTTTCCTGGCTTCTTTTTTAGCTGTGCGTTTTTCTTCCAATAACTGCGCTTCTTTAATTTCCTTTTCGATCTCATTCGGGTTTTCAATACATAAACCACCCAATGCACCAGAGCGAAAGTCATGAACCAAAATGCTGGACACTTTATGCATGTCCAATACGTTTCTTGATTTAAGGCATCCTCTCTTGGCACCTATCAATTCAAGGGTTGTATATTCATCTTCACCAAGCTCATTAAGTTGGTACCTAATTTTTAAGGCCTCCGGGTGATTCACTTTTAAATACTCAACCAAATAAAAGGCAATATCCTCATGTGACATGGCTGTTTCTTTGATAGCACCAGTAATAGCCAATCGCAAGGCCCAATTTTGATGCTGAATTCTTGGCCATAACATACCTGGTGTATCAAAAAAAACAATATCGTCGGTAATTTTAATGCGTTGTTGGCCTTTTGTCACGGCTGGTTCATTGCCTGTTTTAGCCACTATCCTATTGGCCAAAATATTTATAATGGTTGATTTTCCAACATTAGGAATACCCATGATCATGGCAGTAATGAATTGATGATCGCCTTTATTGGGTATCATTTTTCGGCACAAATCCAATATTTTTTTTATGCTGTCAGGCTCTTTGGTTGTCAAAGCCAAAGTTTTGATATTTGCATTTCTTTCAAGATAAGCTTGCCATTGACTGACCATTTTTTCATCGGCCAAATCAGATTTATTTAAAACTTTTATCGAAGGTTTTTGCTCTGCAAACTCACGCAACAATGGATTTTGACTGCTGTGTGGTATTCTGGCATCAAGAATCTCTATCACTATATCAACATCTGGCAAACGCTTTTTGATTTCTTTACCAGCTTTGTGCATATGCCCAGGAAACCACTGAATGATCATAGAAAATTCTCTATTGGATAAAGGTAGGCAACATTTTAGGTGACATTTATCAATTAATCAATCGCAGCACATTTGAAGTGTACTATTCAGTCATTATTCAATTTCAAATCCATTTTTGAAAAGAATATTATCTTGAGTTAGAACTCTGATGGCATTATCGTTATAGGATGCGGACAGAATATCCAACAATCCATCGTTATTCATGTCTCGCCCAAAAACAGATTGAAGCCCATCTACCTTATTAAAAATGCGTTGGGTAGTGAATTTCCCCAATCCATTATTAACATGTAAACGCACTGAATCATCTTCGCCTGAACCAGAAATAATATCAAAATCTCCATCATTATCAAAATCCTTTAAATCTACAGAATGAGCAGCCATCGCAGTTGAAAAAACCACATGTGTAGTAAAGTCGAAATTACCGTTGTTTTCAAACCAGCGAATGGTATTATCTCGTTTGGAAGCTGACACCACATCAATATCGCCATCGCCATCCAAATCTTCTGATCTGACAAAATAGGCTTGGGGAGCATCATCAAATAGAGTGAATTTATTGAATTGACCTGCTCCTGCATTTTCATAGACTTCAATCGCTTCACCAAAAAAAGCCGCCACAATAACGTCTTGATCTCCATCACCATCCAGATCATTGGCATGGGTAGCTATTGCACCATCAGATTGATCACTGATCAAGTGGGCAGTAAAACCATCAGCATTAGCCTCAAACCACTGTACTGTATCATCAGAACTTGAAACACCAATGATATCTGGATCACCATCACCATTCATATCAGTCACATATACTCCAGAAGCATTAAGAGCGCCATCAAAAATGAGCTTCTGTGAAAATTGCCCTTCACCATTGTTTTCAAATAGCACAAACTGACTCGCAATAGCAAGACTGGCAACAATATCAAAGTCGCCATCATTATCAACATCTTTACTGACAATTGAGCGCACACCATCCAGATCAATACTGATGACATGCTCCATATATAAATTGTCCTGATTCTCAAACCATCGAAGGGTATCGTCAAGAAATGAAGCACTGATAATATCCTGATCACCATCACCATCCATGTCGTTGGCGGTGATTGATGAGGCCCCTTCAGCCACAGTTTCTGAAACAACAATATCCGAAAAGTTATCGCCATTATTTTCAAAGATATGGATTTTTTTATCAAAAAAGGTCTCACTGATGACATCAAGATTACCATCGTTATTCATATCTGCAATAAATACTGAAATCAAACCATCCAATCTGTTGTTGATGATGCGATCTTGAAAAGTTTGTTGGCCATCATTTTCAAACCAACGAAGCGTACCATCTGTAGATGAATTCCCAATAATATCAACATCGCCATCGCCATCCAGATCCGCAGAAGTCACAGATATGGCGCCATCAGCAGTAGCGGGAATACGGTTTTCACTGAAATTACCATTGCCATCATTTTCATGCCAACGAAAAAGATCATCACTGGCATCGGCAGATATCACATCCAAATCCCCATCATTTTCAATATCGACCACATGAACGGCTCTCAAATTTCCAGCTTCAGAAAAAATAATTCGCTCATTGAATCGCACTCCTTGTTGAGAATCAAACCATCGAATGATATTGTCTTCATTGGAGGCAGTGATGATGTCAACAAAACCATCATCATTAATATCAGCAATGGCAATATCACGAATTCCCAGAACATTCTCTGCAATGGACTTTTGAGAGAAGCTACCCTCATCCATAGCAGTATGAAGGAAAATTTCACCTTCTTCTAGCGACCCAGAAACAATATCCAGCAAGCCATCATTATTGATATCATCAACAGCAAAAGATGACACAGAATCAACATCATCAGTGATCAAATGAACAGGCCAGCGATTACTTGACTGATTTTCAAACCAACGAATGGAATCATCCAGTACAGACGCCACCAATACATCGATATCTCCATCATCATCCATATCAGCAACAGCAAGGTCAATAGCGCCAAGTGCATTGGTAAAAATGAAATGTTCAATAAATATTGGCTGTCTGTCAACATCATCTTTAACCTTACTTTCATACCATCTGACATGCCCGTCATTGATTGATATTGCCACCACATCATTTCGACCATCATTGTTAAGATCAGCAGCAATGGCTTGGACAGGGCCATCCATTGAAGGTCCTAATAAATCAGTATTGGGCCATATGACAGCATAAGCCACTTGACTGAAGTAGTACAAAATGAACAAAATTACCAGAGGTTTAGGACTTTTCATGACAGCAAATTAGATATTAACCCTTATATTAACTCTATTATAGACAAATATAGGTCAAAAATTACGAGTTATTTTGAAGATAATGATAAAATGTGATATTGATTTTCAAAGAAAACTGTTTAATCTTATGAATTATGACAACTCTTATGACACAATATTTGACGTTATCGTCATTGGTGGTGGACATGCAGGTACTGAAGCAGCATTAGCAGCAGCTCGTATGGGCGCATCAACATTATTGTTAACTCACAACATTGAAACCATCGGCCAGATGAGTTGCAATCCAGCCATTGGTGGGATTGGCAAAGGACATTTAGTCAAAGAAATTGATGCCATGGGTGGTATCATGGCTAAAGCCACTGACCATGCTGGCATACAGTGGAGAACATTGAATTCACGGAAAGGTCCAGCAGTCAGGGCTACCAGAGCCCAGTGTGACCGGATACTCTATAAGAATTATATCCGTGAAGCCGTTGAAAATCAAAATAACCTCAAAATATTTCAACAAGGTGTTGACGACTTGATCATTGAAGATGACAAAGTAACAGCTTGCGTGACACAAATGGGTTTGGTATTCAAAGCCAAAACGGTGGTATTAACCGTTGGTACTTTTTTGGATGGAAAAATACACATAGGCATGTCTAATCATCAAGGCGGACGAGCTGGTGATCCACCTGCCAAAGCATTGGCTGAAAAATTGCGCCAGCTACCATTCAACGTTGGCCGACTAAAAACAGGCACACCAGCAAGAATCGATGGCAATAGTGTCGATTTTACTGTAATGGAAGAGCAACCTGGAGATGCCAAGTTACCTGTTTTTTCTTACATGGGAGATATCAGTGATCACCCCAAACAGATATCCTGTTTTATCACCCACACCAATGAAAAAACCCATGAGCATATTCGTGCCAATTTGGACCGCTCTCCGATGTATAGCGGCGAGATCGAAGGCACAGGGCCTCGTTATTGCCCATCTATCGAAGACAAAATCATGCGTTTTGCTGACAAAAACTCTCATCAGATCTTTGTTGAGCCAGAAGGGTTGAATACCACAGAACTCTACCCCAATGGCATATCAACCAGCTTACCTTTTGATGTGCAGTTAGACTTTATTCGCTCTATAAAAGGCTTTGAAAATGCCCACATTACTCGACCCGGATACGCCATCGAATATGACTTCTTTGACCCCAGAGGTTTAAAAGATTCTCTGGAAACAAAGTACGTTGACGGGTTATTTTTTGCTGGACAAATCAATGGCACAACAGGATATGAAGAAGCAGGTGCACAAGGTTTAATTGCTGGCATGAATGCTGCTTTGAAAGTTGCGGGTAAAGCCAGTTGGAGCCCTAAAAGATCAGAAGCCTATATCGGCGTTCTGATCGATGATTTGATTACAAAAGGCACCAAAGAGCCTTATCGAATGTTCACATCACGTGCGGAATACCGCTTATTATTGCGTGAAGACAACGCAGACATGAGATTGACACCACAATCGCGTGAACTAGGCTTAATTGATGAGGAAAGATGGCAGGCATTTACCGATAAAAAACGGACTGTAGAAAATGAATTAAAACACCTAAAATCTGTGTGGATCTCACCCCACAATGATAAAGGCCGTGCATTTATGGAAAAATATGCAGATATTCCACTCAGCAAAGAAGTCAATGCTTATGATTTGTTGCGCCGTCCTGAGCTTTCCTATCACATGTTATCGGAACTTGATGACATCACTTCTCAATTAACAGATCAAAAAGCCATTGAACAATTAGAAATTCATGCCAAATATTCAGGCTATATGGACAGGCAATTGTATGAAATAGAAAAATCAAAGGCACAAGAAAACAAAGAAATACCACAACAATTTGATTACCAAACTGTAACGGGTTTAAGTGCTGAATTGACAGAAAAGCTCTCTGATATCAAACCGCAAACTGTGGGACAAGCAACAAGGGTACAGGGCATGACGCCAGCAGCCGTTTCATTGCTATTGGTACACCTCAAGAAAGTCAGCTAATTAAATCGCTGTTGTCATATGATTTTATGTTGACAGCGTTTTACTCAAAGCAAACTTTAGCATTTTCTGCGCCATTTTTTCTGATAAATTCGTGGTCTTGAGTAAATTCATACGTTCCATATAGGGATTCAACTGAACACCTTTTTGTTGTGAGAACATGGTCTTGGCCATAAATCTCATTGTTGACCAACGAGACCGAGTCTGTTTTTTCAAATACTGTAATGCGTCAATAATAATGAGCTCTTGTTCAGTGAAGTCACTGCCAAAGGGATACTTGGGGAAAAAGCCCTGCTGCCTAAATGCATTGAATTGTTTCTGCAAATGCATTGGTGTATTTTTTGATGCTGATTCAGGAATTGACCAGCCGGCATCCAGCTTTCCATATTTAACGGCCTGCTTTCTCAATCCTTCTTGAAAACGGGTATCTGCAATACACAACATCCGTTTAATACACTCTTGATCAGATTGCCCTCTTAAATCAGCGATACCATATTCAGTCACCACAATATCCCGTAAATGACGCGGAATCGTACAGTAAGAGTATTTCCACACAATATTGCTGACAACACCACTCGATCCTTGATGAGTACTGCGCAACATCAAAATTGACCGACTGTCATGTAAGGCATGAGCCATTGAGACAAAATTGTACTGCCCACCCACTCCACTGACTACTTGCTGATTATCCAGTGTATCAGAGGCAGCAGCACCCAATACATCAACTTTCATACATGTATTGATGAAACGCGCTTTAACCCTTTGTACCCGATCTAAAGCTTCACCACCATAAAGCTCATTGACTTGACTGACAGCAGTCATGTGAAACAAATCATCAGGTTTTTCATCACGCAACCACTGGTAAAACCACGGAGAACCCAAAAAGAAAGCCCCATGTAAAATCGCACCATGTTTTAAAGTATCACCCAAACAATGTGTTTGCAGATTTTTGACATTCTCATCATCCAGAATCAGAGGAAATGTATCGCCACTGTGCTCATCAACCAATTGACCATTTTGAATGATGAAATTATTTTTCATCAGACCCAAGAACTGTAACCTATTCAATTGTTTTACGGTCAATATTTCCTCTAAAACACCATTGTTTTGCAATAATTCAATCGCATTTTTCGGTATGACTTCGTTCAGCACACCTTGATTAATTAAATGTTGGATTTCTGCATCTGGATAAACTTTCCTTTTTAAAACACCTGCCTCATAAAGATGAACAAAGCCCTCTACAAACATTTCACTGGCAGCATACAAGCCTTTTTTAAATGTTGACAAGGCTCCCACTGAATCAATAACAGTCCCACACTTCTTGCGCACGCCCAAACCCTCTAACAATTGTAGATAACTGGCATTGTCTTTGTGTCTTAAACGAGTTGAATAAACCACCGCATCGCCTAAAGACCCAATACCTACTTGTAAAGTGCCCCCATCTTTAATCAAAGTACTGGCCATCAATCCAATACTGTAATCAACCATGTTAACAGCAGCTCTCGGCGTAGCAAAAGGCTCATGATACAATGATTCTTGATCAACAATAACATCAAAAAATTCTGCTCCAATCTCAGCTTGATCCGGCATAAAAGGCAAATAAGGATTAATGACAGCCACCATAAAGGGTCGTGGCAAGCCTTTTCTTTGACTGTTTTTAATCACATCCAAAGTTAAATCTGTATTGCTGCTGAGGCTATAGCGTGGCGATCCATTTACCTGTTTTTTAATGGCAACCATTTGCACCAAAACATTCATCCCTCTTGACAACATATCTCTAACCACATGCGTATAGTTACTGCTGGTATAGCTTTGTTGTGCTATTTTAGATGACAACATTTTGCCCGATTGTATATAAAACTCTGTAACCTTCATATGATCTGGCACAGTATTTTTCTTGAGGTCTTTTATGTATTCAAGTTCTGGGTAGTCATTAAACAAGCGTTTTCTCACACCCGTTAATAAACGTTTTTCAAGTAATGAACGTCCTTTAGGTACTTGCAATGATAAGGCGGTAAAAATTTCCAGCTTCAATTGAGGGTCACTTTTGGCTTTTTGCCACAACCCATTGAGCAGATGATTCGATTTACCTATACCCAATGGAGCTCCAACTACCAAATCGGGTCCGTTTACAGCAACAATTTCATCAAGGCATTGATCAAGGTTTAAATACTTAACAGTCATGATATTTATCATTGGATAAAGAAACACATCTTAACATGATTGATGAGTAATTCACCGATTTACTCATTAAAGCTCTAGCCCGAATATTTCATCAAAACGGTGAAAAAAGTTGATTTTATCTATGAAAAACATAGAGTTAAACGATATTTATTAAAGTACACTTTGTACCTGAATGGTTTTATAAAAAAAAGTCGCCGCATATCATGAATTTCAAGACAGTATCTCATAACAATTGACCCTGTTAGCTGATGAATTTAATTATTTTTAACTCAATGAGGCCTGTCAATATCACAATTATATAAAGGTCTCTCATAAACCGTTTGACATATTTGATGATTTTGTTAACATTGATTCACACAAAAACTTATACAAAAAAATACAAATTATGACTCATCATTATGACGCCGAAAATATCTTTGCCAAAATCCTCCGTAAAGAGTTGCCATGTATTCCAATTTTTGAAGATGAACTGACACTTGTAATAATGGACATTATGCCTCAAAAACCAGGTCATGTATTAGTCATTCCAAAACAAGCGGCACAAACCATCTATCAACTTGATGAAGAACACTGTCTCGCCTGTCTAAAGACCGTTAAAATAATTGGGCAAGCCGTCCAAAAAGCCATGAAATCTAGTGGCACTACAGTTTTTCAATTAAACGGGGCTGAGGCTGGCCAAACCGTTCCACATGTTCATTTTCATATTTTACCCGGTGCAATTTCTCAATCTCAAAGCCATGCCAGTCAAGTTGCAGACCAAAAAGAACTGGTTGAAGTTGCTGAAAAAATCATTAACTCTCTCAATCATTGACGAATTAATGTGATCAAATCATAAATATTAAGCTTACTTAATTAAAACGAACGTTTGTATTTGTAGTTTGTACAAAAGGGTCCTATAATAGTGCTCTGTAAAATACTGTACACAATTATAAATCCCTGGATATCATGAATAACACCTCTTTTCAACAACGCACCGATCAATTGATCACCCTTTCTGTCAAAAATCATTGTTATGCTTTTGAACGTTTTGAGTGGCCAGACCAACTTACCGAAGATGAATACTGGCTCTCTCCTGATGCCCTTTCAATTGCGGGTACTGAATTTGAGTCCACACTCAGCGAATCTCAGAAAATAAAATTATCCAAGTGGGAATGTGTCAATATTTTCAGCCTTAATAACACTGGCGAACGCGAGCTCATTCAAGAAGTCAGTCGTGTAATGCATGAACTGCCCATTGGAACAGCAAAAGAATACCTCAATCATTTGATCAGTGAAGAGAATCAGCACATGTGGTATTTCAACAAATTCTGCCACAATTACGCTGGCAAAGTTTACCCGAATAAAAAACTCAGATTAAAAAAACAAAAAATCAGTAAAGCCTTAGATCATTTCTTGGTTTTTGCACGTGTTTTGATTTTTGAAGAAATTGGCCACTATTTCAACATTGCCAATGCAAAAGACCAAAGAGTGAATGAGTTTGTCAGAGAAATCAACCAAGCCCATTACAATGAAGAAGCGCGACACATTACATTTGGCCGACGCATTTTAGAACCATTGGCTGAAGAGGCTCTAAGTACCGAAGAAGTAAAAGACATGATCATTGCTGAGCTGAATCAATCAGTACAAATGAACTTACAAGCATTATACAACCCGTCGATGTACAGAGATACAGGCCTTGAGTCGCCTATGCAAATACGCCAACAATTATTAGATGATGAACACAGACAAAAATTTCATCACACAGTAATGCTGAAAGGCGTGCATAAAGTTTTTAAGAAACTTGGACTAGAACTAGAATCAACAACATAGGTAAAAACAATGGAAGATAACTTTGACACATTGGTTAATTGGCTCAATCAACGCAATAAAAGTACAGCAAACATCACTGAAACCATAGACCTGGTAGAAAGCAATGTACTGAATTCACTTTTGTTCGCAGAATACATCATGATGATTGAAGATTTAAGTGGCATTGAAATTGAAGTCGATGATGACTTGCTGGATCAAGTCAGAACCCTTTCATTGGTTAAAAATCATTATTTTACCTCTTAATTTAATCTCATAGAACAACTCAAACTCTACCAACATATATTCACACAGGAACAAATACATGAAAAAGCATTACGGCGATATACACGAATTGAAATTAAACAATAACATTAATGCCAATGTCCTATTAAGTGGAATCACGGGATTTCTCGGTAGCCATTATGCTTTTTGGAGAACACAATTCCAAGGAAAGATGTATGTTCTTGTCAGGGCAGAAACCCAAGATCAAGCATGGCAGAGGGTCATCAATGCACTTGAAATAGCTGCACAAAGTTATAATTTGCCATTACCAGATGAAAAAGAACTTAAAGAAAAAATCGTCTGTATCATCAGCGAGTTGACTGAATCCAAATGTGGAATCTCCGATCATGATATGGCGCTGTTAAAAAATGCAAAAATCTCTGAAGTATGGCATTGTGCAGCCAGCCTGTCTTTTTTAGAACGCCACAGAGATCGAATAATACAAACCAATGTTGACGGAACAGAACATTTGCTTGATGTTGCGCATGAATGCCACATCGATAATTTTCTTTATATTTCCACGGCTTATACTGCTGGTCAAATGAGTGGAGATATACCAGAAGAAATACATGACGATTCAGTAATGTTCTCAAATTGTTATGAGGAAAGTAAAGCGCTCGCTGAAAAAGCTGTGGTTAAATACTGCCAGCAACATGGTGTTCAATGGAGAATACTGCGCCCTGCGATAGTCATCGGCCCTCATGTCTCACAATGTAGTGGAGGCACACGATTTGGTATTTATGGATTTGCTCAGGAAATGTTTCAACTCAGAGAAACACTGCGCAATGTAAAATCACCACTGAGGTTGGTTGGAGACGAAGATTGCAAAATGAGTCTCATACCAGTTGATCAAGTGGTGTATGACATGCTGTATTTATCGCACATAGATTTTGGCGAACATCAGGTTTATCATTTAAGCAACTCATACAACACACTGTTGAATGACTATTTCAAAATTGTTGAAGACATCATGAAAACCAGCTGTCTGAAGCTGGTGAGTGAGAGAACCATTAAAGCCACTTCTTTAGAAAAACTGTTTGATGAAAAAACCGCCTTTTATGCTGGCTATTACAAAACCCAAAAATATTTCAGTAGACGACTGCCAGACCATAAGCCTGTAACCCATACAGAGCTGATCAACTACATGCGTAATTACAAACAGGAACTGTTAGATGAAGAGCAAGGATCAATATTTAACAGAGACTATGTACGTTCTTGGGATGGTGAAAAACTATGTGTACACAGCATTGGCGATCCATCTCTTCCACCATTGGTATTGGCCAATGCTTATGGCATGCCTGTTGATTTTTTAATTCCTTTGGCAAAAAGGCTTATGAACAATTTTAATGTCATTACATGGGATTCGCGCTGGGTTCCCAGTTTGACCCATGAATTTGACATAGAAAAGTGTCATTCTCTGACTCACGCCAAAGATCTCATCAGTATATTAGACCATTACAACATTCCACAATGTCCAATTGTAGGCTGGAGCAGTGGTGTACAAGTCTGTTTGCGGACCATGTCTGAGTTCAGTGAGCGCATCAGTTGTGCTACTTTATTGAACGGGGGTATTTCTCTAAAACTTGGAGAAAGTGCAGGCATTACCGAATACGAAGAAAACATCCGTTCATTATTACCAAAAATTGGCAAGAATAAGCGCATGGCACAGCTTTATTGTGATTTGATCTATGGCAGTAACAGTCAATTAAAATCAGATGATGAAAATGCCATTGGCACCATTCTCACCAGTACAGACCCACACTTACTGTACATGACAAGCATGCCATTTAGAACACCTGAAGCCCTGTATAGATACGCCAACATGATGGCTTTAATGTTTGCAGAATCTGATGATGCATATACAAATTCGATTGAAACACCTGTGTTGGTTTATGGAGGCATGAAAGATAAAATCACCCATCCAGATGTGGCACGTCATTTAGCAGATAACTTAAAAAATGGCTCATTACACATTTCAGATGACAGTGATCACTTTGCACAATTTTATGAACAAAATGTGGCCAATATGATTATTGAGTACTCTCAGCAATATATGCAAAAGAAAGTTGCTTCAAAATAATGGCAGAAATCATTAAGCATCATTTATTATCGAGTTTAGAAAAACACAAACACAATGATGCTTTATCCATTGGTAAAAACACATGGAGCTATGAACAATTATTCAGCCCCGTAATACAATTGCGCACAGAGTTTTCTTTGCTTTTTGATGGTCAACAGGCCATTGGCGTTTTGGCAGATAAAAGCTTATTGGGTTATCAATGTATCATTGCTGCATTTATTGCTGGTAAAACTTATGTACCATTGAACGTTGATTACCCTGTGCAAAGAAATGCCCACATTATTGATCAAGCACAAATTGCAACCATTATTGTCAGTCCTAACTGCGAGCAACAAGCCAAGCAAATTTTTGATGAATTAGATGGCAAAGTCAATGTGGTATTATTGCGAGATAATCAACAACAAACCACCATTGAGCACATTGCATGCAGTGAAGAAACAGAACATAACTCAATGATTACTGCACAAACAGCTTATGTTTTATTTACATCTGGCTCAACAGGCAAGCCAAAAGCAGTGCCGATATCAGATCAGAACATTGACAGTTATTTATCTGCCATCACAAAACAGTACCATTTCAAAACTACAGACCGTTTTACTCAATTCTTTGCATTCACTTTTGATCTTTCCATTCATGATATGCTGGTATGTTGGTTAAGTGGAGCCTGCTTGTGTCCTGCTGATAAAATGGGTTTACTCATGCCATTACAATTTGCAAAAAAACAACGCATAACCGTATGGTTTTCTGTTCCCTCATTGGCCCAAACAGCCAAAGATTTACTTAAAAAAAGGTTTAGCAGATTTCGACTTGCTGACATCAGATACAGCTTTTTTTGTGGTGAGGCATTACCAACAAACATTGCTGATGATTGGCTAATCATAACCCATGATAAACCTGTCATTAATTTGTATGGGCCAACCGAAGCAACCATTGCCTTCACTGCCTTTGAACACAGTAAAGAAAAAACAAACAATAACTCAGTGGTGAGTATTGGCAAAACATTTGGAGAGAACTCTTGTGCCATATTTGACACCAACGGTTGCCAATTAACCGATCATCAATCTGGAGAACTGTGTTTGAGCGGCCCACAAGTTTTTGATGGATATTTAAACAGTGATAAACAGTTCAATGAAGTTTTTTATAGCACAAATAATCAAGGAAAAACCATAAAATGGTACAGGACCGGGGATATTGTTTCAAAACTCAATGATGGAAATATCAAATATCATGGACGTAATGATCGACAAGTTCAATTGAAAGGTTTTCGAGTGGAACTGCAAGAAGTCGAGCATCACTTAGGTAAAATTCTACCCAATACAAACATTGCTGTGGTTGCTTATTCGACCCTTGGCAATGAAGAACACAACGTACTGACTGCATTTGTTCAAAATCAAAAGCACACTGAGGCTGAGATATTGTCATTGTGTAATGATGTGTTACCCTATTACATGATTCCAGAAAACATCGTATTTTTACCAAACTTTCCTCACAACGACAGTGGAAAACTGGATTATAAAGAATTAAGAATAATTGCCAAGCAACACAATTAACCAGTTTCTCATCAAGTATTCATCAAAAGCAGTTGAAAAATAGGCAATACATCCCAAATTAATGTATTTATATTCACCAGAATTCTTGTGAACAAAACATTAACCATAGATATTTATCAAGATCCAAGCACTCATATTGAACAGTTCCTTGAGGATTGGCAAAAGTTTGGCAATTACCAACAAAATGCTGATTTATCCTATCAACTGATCAGCAACAATCACATTTCTGTGTTGACCATGCATTATGAAAAAATCATAATACAAGGGCACATACCCAGTGAAACATTCATGATCATAGATCGTTTAGCAAAATCTTGTGAAGCCGATAAAATTGTTGAAGGAGAAGTGATAGATAACGGCCCTCAAAACTTTAATAGACCACACTTCAATAATACATTTGGCGATAAAAATGGTGCGGCCTCTTTTCAAAACATATTTGGCAACACTGGCATGCCCAAAATAACCACCTTATCAAAAACCAAATTGATACTGTTACTGATAGTGGCCATACCCATATTAATCATTACCATACCCATTATTATTGTTGTTGCGATTGTAAAAATCATTTTATTTAAACTGAAATTTAAGTAAATTCAATAAAAAATTTTAAAAAAATATGGCATAAAAACACCATTGACAACAAGCAGCGTATTTTAAGGCTTTTTATCTATAATTCACGAATCAAACCAATTTAGGTCTGAGACCTTTGTTTGGTTCTGAATATCTGATAAACAGCATTAAATTACGCTAATCAAGGCGGAGAATGTAGCTTTATAGTCTTCTATAAGCAAATTTGACAACGATGAGTAGCGTATTTTAAGGCTTTTTATCTATAATTCACAAATCAAACCAATTTAGGTCTGAGACCTTTGTTTGGTTCTGAATATCTGATAAACAGCATTAAATTACGCTAATCAAGGCGGAGAATGTAGCTTTATAGTCTTCTATAAGCAAATTTGACAACGATGAGTAACGTATTTTAAGGCTTTTTATCTATAATTCACGAATCAAACAAAGGTCTCTAGTATAATGATCACAATATGCCCTCATTTCAATAAATTAACTGATCAAAATCACTGATGAAAATAAAAAAAATATTGATTGCCAATCGTGGCGAAATTGCTTGTAGAATCATACAAACTTGCCGTAAATTAAACATCAAAACCGTTGCCATATACGCGGAAATTGAACGCAATGCCAAACATGTTCATATGGCTGATGAAGCCTTTATGATCACAGCAGAAACACCCACTGCAGCTTATCTTGATATAGATAAGATTATTGAAATTGCCAAACAAAATAACGCTGATGCCATTCATCCAGGCTATGGTTTTTTATCAGAAAGAAGCGAATTTGCTCGTGCCATTGATGCCGCAGGTTTAATTTTTATTGGCGCGCCTATTGCCGCACTTGATTTAATGGGCTCTAAAGCCGCAGCCAAGAAAACCATGATTGAAGCTGGCGTGAGTTGTGTGCCTGGATATCATGGCCAACAGCAAGAGCCCGACTTTTTACAGCAACAAGCTGACATTATTGGTTACCCACTTTTGATCAAAGCCAGCGCTGGTGGCGGTGGTAAAGGCATGAAAATTGTCAAACAATCACATGATTTTAACGAAGCCTTAGGCTCAGCCAAGCGTGAAGCACTCAAAAGCTTTGGCGATGACCATGTTATTCTTGAACGTTTCATCACCCGGCCCAAGC
The DNA here is from genome assembly GCA_964352735.1 of uncultured Alcanivoracaceae bacterium. Taxonomy (GTDB): domain Bacteria; phylum Pseudomonadota; class Gammaproteobacteria; order Xanthomonadales; family Marinicellaceae; genus NORP309. The sequence goes on from CAYGTC010000001.1 coordinate 199,065, forward strand.
ACATTGAAATCCAAGTATTTGCTGATGCACATGACCATGTAGTTCATTTATTTGAACGCGATTGTTCAAGCCAAAGACGTTATCAAAAAATCATTGAAGAAGCACCAGCCACTTGTATCAATGACAACACCAAAACATCAATGTATGAAGCTGCAATTGCAGCAACACGCGCCGTCAATTATCTTGGTGCTGGTACCATTGAATTCATTGTTGAGGATGAAGAGTTCTTCTTCATGGAGATGAATACTCGATTACAAGTAGAACATCGGGTCACCGAAATGATCACAAACACTGATTTGGTTGAATGGCAAATTAAAGTGGCCTCAGGGGAACAATTGCCTTTGGCCCAAGATCAGATTCATTGCCATGGCCATGCCATACAAGCCAGAATTTATGCTGAAGACAGCTTTAACGGATTTTTACCAGCCACAGGTTTACTTGAACACGTTGAATTTTGTTATGGTGATGACATCATCATCGATACAGGCGTAGAAAAAAGCCACAACATCAGTATCCATTTTGATCCAATGATAGCCAAAACTGTATGTTGGGCCGAAACAAGAACAGCCTGTATTGAAAAAACATTACACAACCTTGATCATACTTTTATTGTTGGGGTTAAAACCAACTTAGGTTTTCTTTCTGGATTGATCTCAACAGAAGCCTTTGCCAACAATGGTATTTTCACCAATGCACTGGACAATGGCTCATTGATAATCGAACAGCCCAAAGTAACAGACGTCATTTTAGCCACCCTAATCAGCAAGTCATCTGTTAACAATGCAACACACAGCTGGTCAGGCTATGATGGATGGAGTAATTCTGGGTACTATTTTAATCATTACAAATGGTATTACCATGATGAGATGATCGAAGCCAGTGCCAGAATTGAGCAACAAGATGTCATTTTTAAAGAAGGGCAAAAATTGACTATCGATGATGAGGCCATTATCAATGATAATTATGGTCAAATTCAATTGATTTCACAACACCAAAGATACATCTTCGATAAGGTAAATCACCAAATGAGCGCCATGGGCAAAAATGAAAGCGATATTATTGCCCCAATGCCAGGAAAAATTTTAGACATCAAGGTTGTCAATGGAGATTCGGTAAACTCCGATCAAACATTGTTAGTGATGGAAGCCATGAAAATGGAATTGGCACTCAAAGCCAACCAAGAATCTAAGGTCAAAGAGATATTGGTTGCTGTTGGCGATATCATCACAGCAGATACTGTATTGATAGCCTTAGAGAAATCATGAACAACAATACCATAAAAATTGTCGAGGTTTCCCCCAGAGATGGGTTGCAAAATGAAAAACAAGCCATCAGCCTTGATACCAAACTCAATCTTATTGAGCGATTGACTCAGGCGGGCCTCAAAAACATTGAAATCACCGGGTTTGTAAGCCCAAAATGGGTTCCACAATTGGCTGATTCTGTTGAACTTTGCGGCCAATTAGCAAGACATGAGCACATGAATTATTCTGTTTTGGTTCCGAATACCAAAGGCATGGAATCAGCTCTACAAGCGCATATAGATGAAGTGGCAGTTTTTACCGCAGCTTCTGAACTTTTCACACAAAAAAACATCAATTGTAGTATAGATGAATCATTAGAACGCTTTAAGCCAGTTATAGAATTGGCTAAAGACAACGGTATTAAAGTCCGCGGTTATGTCTCTTGTGTTTTGGGTTGCCCCTATGAAGGATCCATCAGTACAGATAAGGTTGCTGAGGTAACAGAAAAACTTTTTAATCTTGGTTGCTACGAAGTATCTTTGGGAGACACCATAGGCACTGGCACGCCAATTAAGGCCCATGAAATGTTTGAAGCGTGCTTAAAAATTGCAGATGTTGATAAATTGGCATTACACTTCCATAATACCTATGGACAAGCGCTGGCTAATATTTATGCATGTTTGCAACTTGGCGCACAAATCATTGATGCCTCAGTTGCAGGATTAGGCGGTTGCCCTTATGCCAAAGGCGCCAGTGGCAATATTGCCACAGAAGACGTTGTCTATATGCTCAACGGTATGAATTTAACAACAGGAATTGATTTATCAAAGCTTGTTGAAACGGGAAATTGGATCAGTCAAACACTCAATAAAATCAACCAATCACAAGTAGGTAAAGCCTTAAAAGACTAAACAACATTAAACACATTCGATCTCAACATGAAAAAATACATACTGTTTATCATTGTAATCACTGGCGTATATGGCCTTTATTGGATTTATCAACAAAATTCAGTGCCTCCACAAATCGATTGTGCAACAAAAATAATCGCTGAATATAAGCTGCTGACCATTGAGAAACCAGAGCGTAATCAAATGCCACTGATTAAAGGCTCAGTCTCAACTAAAAAAGATAAAAATCACATCATTAACAGTTTAAAAGACAAGTGCAACCTCTCACAATTTAATGATTTCATCGAGATAAGCAAGGATCTAGCACCGCAACAAACTTGGATTAATTTCAGCATTGACAACGTCAACGAAGTCATCACAGTATCTGGTGAAATTAATCGTCAGTCAGAATTACAAGCCATCCTCGACAGCTTGGCAACGACTGAGAAAAAAGTTGTTCACAGTATGCATATTAATAAAAAAGTGTCTGATCATGATTTTGCAGGAGATATCACTTTTCTACTGACTGCAATAGACAATATACAGATGGCTGACATTACCATTTACACCAAAGAAATGGTAATAAAGGGATTGGTTAGAGATAAATTGAGGAAACAACAAACAATGCATAAAATTGAAGCACTTTTTACTGACCAATTCACGATAAATAATCAACTAGAAACGGTGGCAAAAAACACTGCCGAATATGAACCATTGGATATTGAATTTGAGCCCTTACCGCCATTAGATGCCCATCAATGAATAAGAGTATCGAGGCCCCTGTATAACTCAATAACAAAACAGATGTTCCAAACAGGTACAATAAACTGAATTTAACAATAAGCTATTGACGATTGTTTAACCAAAAGTTCGATGAAAAACTCAAATTATTAAACTGAATCATCTTTGTTGGTTATCACATCAACACAGAGGCCTCATAAAAAATAACGGACAATAACTTTTACTTACCGCCCTAATAAACTGCTTCTTAAAAACTGTATTTTATTTAAAATGTCATGGTATTCTGATGAGTAATTGTCTTTTCTTGAAAAACTTAACATCACCAATTCTTTTTGATATATTTTTATCTGTGAATTGATATCTACATTGATGATGCCTTGGCGTTCACGGATTTTTTCTGTATGCAAGTTCGTGCTAGTCATAATATTTCCTATTTTTTTAGTGGGTATTATGATTATACAACAATGTATTCCAAAAAAATGGACAAATTTCACATTTTTTCACATTTTTTCATATCAACTTTGAATTAGCTTTTCAGTCTATTTTTTCTGCGTTCAGTCTTCTTCAATAACAATCGATACAATGCAGGCACCACCAATAAAGACATGAAAGTTGAAACTAACAGACCAGAAATGATTGTCCAAGCCAATGGCGGCCATAATGTGCTCTTGGTAATTACCAATGGAAACAAACCAGCTACAGTTGTGATGGTGGTCAATAAAATAGGCCGTGCCCTTCTTTTTACAGCTGAAATAACCGCATGATCAAAAGCCATATCCTTATCTAGATTTTTTTGAATCAAATCTAACATAACAATCGCATTATTCACCACAATGCCGATCAACGCCAAAACCCCAAGAATGGCAGTAAAACCAAATGTGGTATTGGTCAATAACAGCCCCAAAGGCACACCTGCAAAGGCCAAAGGAATGGTGATTAAGATGATCACAACTTTAGTGAATGAATTGAACTCAATTAACAAAAACATCAACAATAAAATCATGCCAATTGGTAACGCTGCACCCAAGGACTGATTGGCACTCTTAGACTCTTTATTGGTGCCAGCAATCTGAATGGAAACCCCATCAGCCAATGATAAATCTGATAACTGTGGCAACAATTCTTTTAAAACGGTATCATATGTAGTACCTTGCTGTATTTCTGAAAAAACTGAAGCCGTTCTTTGCAACCCATAGTGATGAATTGAGGCTGGCAACCATGCCAATTCAATATCAACCAGTTTATGTAATGGAATGCTTTGATTTTGTAATTGTAATTCAATATTGCGTATTTGTGACAAAGGGAAATCAATGCCTCCCTGTCCCCTGACTCGAATATCTATTGGGTCTTCTGCACGCCTATATTGGCCCACAACCAAGCCTCCTGTTGCCAAACCAATCATTTGAGCGACTTGCTTTCTTGTCACTTGATATCGGTTCAACATTTCATCTTTGAATGAGAACTGGTAACTCGGCAACCCAACTCCCAAATCATTGCGAACATCTCTGGCTCCGCTATTTCTTTCGATGAGTTGTTGAATCTGTTGTATGGCATCGCCCAGCAACTGACGATCATCAGCAAACACCTTTATTTCAATAGGTGCAGTCACAGGCGGGCCTTGACCCAGTTTTTTTGCAATTATTTCAACATTTGGGTAAGATGATTTTACGTGATCATTGATCCATTGTATCAATTCATCTATATACTCTGCACCGGTCAGCTCCACATCTATTCTGGAAATATTGGGGGAACGCGGTTTCTCTGACAAATTATAGTAAAACTTAGGCCCTGAGTTACCGCTGAATGCATAACTGTGTTCAACATGTGGTTGTTCAAGAATGGCAAGAGACAACTCTTTTGCAACTGCATTATTGTGCTTTAAATGTGTTCCTTCAGCAAAAATTACATCAACTACCAATTGATTCCTGTCCGTACTCGGAAAAAAATCTTTTTTTACTGCACTGAAAAGCAGCATAGAAATGGTAATAAATATCGCAGCCATAGTGAGTACTGACTTTGGATTTTTTGTTGCCAGACTGCCAAATTTTTCACCTATGGTCATGATATGTGATTTTCGAGAGTGCTGATGTGGAGTCAAAAATAAATGGCTAAAAGCTGGGGTAACAAAAATGCAATAAATATAACTAATGGTAATAGATAACATAATAACCACGGGAATGGCATTGGTAAAATCACCAGTATTGCCTTTAGCCATCAACATAGGAATGAATGCTGCTAATGTGGTTCCAGTAGCAGAAAACAAAGAGAAAGCCAGTTGTTTAACCGCCAAGATCGATGCTTCTGATTTTTTCTTACCCTGATCGATATGGTACTGAATGTTTTCAACCATCACAATGGCATTATCAACCAACATGCCCAAAGCAATGACCATACCAGAAATGGCCATTTGATGAAGCACTTGACCAGAAAAATCATACACAGCTAGAGCAGTAAAAGTCACCAATGGAATAACACTGGCAACAACCAAACCAGGTCTAAACCCTAAGAATAATGTTAGAACAACAGTTACCAATAACATTCCCATCAACAATGACTGGCCCAGTTCTGTGATCCTGTTGGCCACTCGATTGGGCTGGTAAAAAACTGGTTGAATATCTACACTGGGAAATTGTAGATTCAATTTTTCCATTTTTCCTTTGATCAGGTCACCAAACTTAACCACATTTAACTGGTTGACAGGAACAAAAAGCCCAATACCAACAGCACGTTGTCCATCAAGCCAAAAAACCGAGGAAGCATCTTGTTTGGCCCCATATTTAACATTAGCCAATGTACTTAAAGGCAAGGAACTGCCGTCGGGTAATGTGATTAATGTTTTTTTAATGTCTTCAATAGACTGATAAGATGTGCGTGCATTCAATAAAACTTGTCGAGAATCTGCCTGTAATGCACTCAATGGAACCAAGTCAGTTTTATCACTGATTTGATTGACTAAATAATTTGGATTGATGTCTAAACTTTTTAATAATGTTACATTGGGTTCAATGGCTATTTCTTCCTCTGGTTTGCCATAGAACTTAATCTTTGAAATTTCCGGGACCATCAATAATTTCTTTTTCAGTTCTTCAGCCACCCAACGCATATGCATGACATCATTAGAGCCTGAGATGGCATAAACCATCAAAGGGGTTTCAACAATTTTATCATTGATGACGGGCTCAAAAACACCCTCAGGGAAATCAGCCTGAGCCCTTGCAATGGCATCTCGAATATTATTCCAGGCGGTATCTGTATCATAAATATGTTCTTTCATACGTATGATAACTTGGCTAAAGCCTGCCCTGGCAATGCCAGTAATTTCATTGACCTCCTCTAATTGAGATATTTCCTCTTCCAATGGCCTTAACACCAAATTTTCAATGTCTTCAACTGTAGCACCCGGGTATTGAGTTAAAACAAAGCCATTTCTATAAGGAAAGAACGGATCTTCCTGGCGTTTCATATTGAACCATGCATTCACGCCAGCAAAAGCCAGTAGAATTGCTGTCGTCAATATTAACCGCTTTTGATGCACCAATAATGAAATTAAATTCATAGCAATTCTTTTAACCTCGTTCCTGCTGCAATGCGACTTTGGCCTTTTATAACCACAGGGCTTTTTATCTGGGCCTTGCTTTTGAAAATTAGATTTTGCCCATCAATAAATAATGGGGCAATCGGGTTTTTAAACGCTTTATCATCAATTGATAAAAATATGTATGGTTGATTAATACCATCATCAACCACCGTTTCTAACGGCAATTGATAAACCTCTTGGTAGATTTGTGGGACGAATAAAGTAATGCTTTGACCTATGCCGTTTTTCATTGGTGTTTTCAAGTCAACAATAACCTTCATTAAGTGAGATTGTGCATCTGCAGTTTGAGCCAGTTCCGTGACTATAAAATCTAATGGGGCATCACCATGAAGGCCTGTCACGTGATCATTTAAACTGAGATTCTGCCACAATTCATGTGTGAGATTAACTTCTGTTTCAAGAACATTTTGCTGGAAAACCACCAAAGCAATTTCTCCAGGTTGAACATACTCTCCAATTTGTTTATTTTGTTTGGCGATCGTGCCATCAAAAGGAGCCACAATTATGGACTCTGACTGATTTGCTTGTGCCTGTTCAATTTGTGCCTGAATAGATTTTTCTTGTGCCACTAAATCCTTGTATTCCGTTTGTTTGCGCTCTAGTGCAGTTTGACTTGCAGAGTTACTCTCTCTTAGTGACTTTAAATCTGCGACATCTCTTTTTACTTGATTAATTTGGGCTTTCACTGACTCCTTTCTGGCTAAATTTGCAGACAAATCAGGATCTAAATTTGGATTATAAAGGCTCATTAATGGCTGTCCTTTTTTCACTTGCTGGCCAATTTCAACCATCACCCCATTAATTGTTCCTGACAATTGAAATGACAAGTTCGCCCTATTTTTGGCCAATAAAACACCCTGTACTTCATGCAATCTGATGACTTCTGTGGCCTTGATTTCGGAAGTCACAATTGTGGTTGCTGACTGTTGTTGATTAAGGTTAAGGTCTTTTTCTTGACAAGCGCTGATGAGTATTACCAATCCCAACACCATTAATTTTTCAATTTTCTTATTCATGCTTTTACTCCATTGATGAGCATATTGATAAAATCATCAATAAATGTGGTATCTTCTGCATATAAATCATCGTTCCATTGACTGAAATGGGGTTGAGCGCTGACATAATAATTGATTGTTGAGATAAATGAGACAATCAAGCTAATGGGCTTGAAATCATCTCGAAAAACACCACTATTTTGCGCCGCTTCAATCAGTTCACAACCTTTATCAATCAGCTGTTTGTCATATTTCCCACAGCTTGTATCGTTATCTAAATTACTCCACAAAAACATCCTCAAAATATTCGGGTTATTTTTTAAAAATTCAAAATACTTTCGAATCGATTCAATGATTAAGGCTTCAGGCGTTTCTGCATGTTCAAACAAATCCATTTGATGCATTGCAAAACTGGCAAACACAGATTCTTTAACGGCACTCCATAGTTCTTTTTTATTGTCATAATGATGAAAAATCAGGCTTTTTGCAACTCCGGCTTCTTGTGCAATTTGAGCAATAGAAACGTGACTGAACCCCTTCGCTGAAAACAGGTCAAACCCTGCTTGTAATATTTTTTCTTTATTTGATTTCATATCTAAACTTCTAATACATAACAATATACGGCAATGAAATGACACACACTGCCACCTAATACAAACAAATGGAAAATCGCATGATTGAACTTAAGTTTGTGAACCATATAAAGTATAGCCCCCAAGGTATAAGTAATGCCTCCAGTGATCAACCACCATAAACCATCTGCTGGTAAATTGACTTTTAGAGGTTCAATGGCAAAAACAATCAACCACCCCATCAATACATAAGCCAATGTGGATACCAAACGAAACTTACCCGTAAAATAGACTTTCAATATAATGCCAATTAATGCAATACCCCAAGAAACACCAAATAATATCCAACCAATATGCCCCTTTAATGTAACCAAAGTAAATGGGGTATAAGTCCCTGCAATCAGTAAATAAATCGCAGAATGATCAAGAATTTTTAAGCGCAATCTCAACACTGATTCTTGGCAATAATGATATGACGTTGATGCTGCATACAGCAAAATCATACTGCCACCATAAATCATATAACTGATGACATGTAAATGATTGCCATATTTAATGGCTTTCACAGACATAAAAATTGTGGCAATAATAGCAAAGATAAGCCCTAGAGCATGTGATAACACATTAAGCTTTTCTTCAAATGGAGGATAATATTTCAGCGCACTGATTCGAGACATGGTGTATTTCCATAAAATGTATGACCATTATACACTGACTGACCAATCGGTCAATAATTTATAGAAATTATGGCAATTCGGTTATAAAACCACTTTTTTCAATCATTCTTGCTTATTTTGTTTCAATACAGTTCGGTTTCTATCTTCAATCGGCTAAAATGTACACAGCTGGTATGACTACAGCAAATATTTATGTTCAAAACACAATGGTTTCTCTTAAAATTAATAGATTCAATTAAGTTCCACGTAAGTAGTTCCTGCATTTTCAGCACAACAAGGCAACTTGAATTCACATTCAAGTTGATTAAATAGTAAACAAAAAATTAATTTTGGAGATTTCCAATGAGTAAGACACAAGGTAAAGTAAAGTGGTTTGATGAGAAAAAAGGTTTCGGTTTCATTGAACGTGAAGGCGCAAGCGACGTATTTGTACATTTTAAAGCCATCATGAGTGAAGGCTTTAAAACATTGACTGACGGCCAAGCTGTTGAGTTTGATGTTGAAGATGGTCAAAAAGGTCCACAAGCAGCCAATGTTACAGTGCTATAATTTCATTTAGCCAGTAATACACGAAATTAAAGGCAACTCATTGAGTTGCCTTTTTTCTTGTAAATAAAGACCAAAGGATTTATATTCATAATCCAATAAATATAATAAAGAACCACTGACACTTGTATGACAAAAAATAATATAGAACACTTGTGTTCAAGCAATACAGTAATCGTTTCTGCTATCTATTGGATGACAACAATAAAATATTGTTGAATCAAATCGTTTTTCACACCATATAATCGTTATATAAAAATCTCTGATAAACTTAATGCGAATAGTCAAAGCCATATTACCACTGCTCATATTTATCGCTCTGGCACTATACCTTAGACACCAACATTCATCATTACCAGAATCACTCATTGAAGCTTTACAGTATTTACCTCCATTGTTGATGCTGTTCGCAATAATCATTGCATTACATTTCGACCAGATTCGGGTATTGACATTTATCATCATACTGGTCGCAGTGTATTACTGCATTGAACAGCAATTATTAGACAATCAAATAAAACTCACATTATTTTCAACATTCACTCCGATACTTTTATGGCTATTGGGATTTATCAAAGAAAAAAACATACTCTCAATTAAGGCACTGCCTGTTTACCTATTGCTTACATCAACTCTACTGGTCTCTTTGTGGTTAATCAGGGAGCAACCATTGTGGATTGATAGATTTCTTATTACCTCATGGTTACCGTTTAATCTGCCAAACTTTAATGCCTTTTCTGACACTACACTCGTGATATTCGGCGCAATATTCCTGCTTATGTTAATAAGACTGTACTCAAAACCAGATCAAAAAAATGTCACTGCACTGGCACTATTATTCATTGTATTTATTTGCACAATACAGACGATGTCACCACATGATTTTATTATCATCATTTCCACAGGGTTATTATTGTGCATTTTTTGCATCTTACAAGAATCTTGGAAAATGGCTTATTTAGATGAATTGACACAACTCCCAGGCCGCCGAGCCTTAACACAAAAGCTGCGCAGCATTGTTGGTTTATATAGCATTGCCATGGTAGATATTGATTTTTTCAAAAAATTTAATGATAAATATGGTCACGATGTAGGTGATTTAGCACTGATAAAGGTTGCTCAAACCTTACAAAAAGTCAGCGGTGGCTCTGCGTATCGTTACGGAGGAGAAGAGTTCACCATCGTATTTCCCAATAAAAGTGCCGAACAGACTATTGATGCGCTGGAAACAATAAGGCTGAACTTAGCAGAGTCTCAATTTCAACTGCCAGAAAAAGTATTGAAAAAAAACCAGAAACCCACAGTCAAAATCACCATTTCAATTGGCGTGTCAGACTCTATTGATATCAACACAGCACAAGAAACAATGAAACAGGCCGACAATGCCTTATATAAAGCCAAGAAAAAAGGCAGGAATCGTATTGAAATAACACAATAAAAAGCTCAATTCAACAGCAACATTAAGCCTAATACATAACCGTTTCAATCAATACATTTCATGTTTTTTATTAACCCTGCTAAATAACAGCGCACATTCAGTCTCAGGTTATTTGTTCATAGCAAGGCATCAGCATGCAGGTTTAGTAATTCTATATCAAATGCTGATAACGCAGTCTATGAATAAATAACCTGTGACCTTTCATAAATATATCAACAAGAGAGGGATATCAAAAATACCCATCTCAGCGTTGTAACTTTTATTAAGGGAATTACAGGGTGAATTCATAATCTAAAATCTTGTATGTAAGATTTCACCTACTTAATTTCAAACTACGCCTTGATATAAATATTTTTTGATATCCAGAATTGCTCTATTATCTAGTAGGGTTAATATGTTAAAGTATTCATGCAAATAACAACTCGATAACAATAACATGAAAAAAATGCTACTTATATTTTTTGCCACCTTTGTGTCTATTCATTCATGGGCAGAAGAAAAACCACAGTGGGATGTTAACAACCCACCAGGTTCTTCAAGAATGGTTGATATCAAAACAACCACAGGAACATGGATGAATGTTGATGTCAGTGCAGATGGCAAGCTCATTGCTTTCGATTTGCTTGGTGATGTTTACACCATGTCAATCAATGGCGGCCAAGCCATCAATATCACTAATTCTATGGCTTGGGACATGCAACCCAGGTTTTCACCTGATGGCACAAAGATAGCTTTCACCAGTGACCAAGGAGGTGGGGATAACATTTGGACCATGCAAATTGATGGCAGTGAACACCACCAAGTGACCAATGAAAATTTCAGATTATTAAATGCACCAGCCTGGTCACCTGATGGAGAATATATTGTCGCAAGAAAACACTTTACTGGCATGCGTTCATTGGGTGCTGGAGAAATTTGGATGTACCATGTTTCTGGGGGCAAAGGCATACAATTAAACAAACGCCCCAACGAACAAAAAGACTTAGGCGAACCGGTTTTCACTCCTGATGGAAAATACGTATTGTATTCTCGTGATGCCACACCCGGAAAATATTTCGAATACTCCAAAGATGCCAATAACCAAATTTATGATATCGAAGCCATTGACCTCAGCACAGGTGAGATTGACATTTGGATCAATGGTCCCGGTGGCGCAGTGAGACCTACGCCCTCACCTGATGGCAAAAAATTGGCATTTGTCAGGCGTGTCAGAAACCAATCGGTGTTATTTTTACAAGATCGCGACAGTGGAAAAATCAGTCAAATTTACAGCAACTTAGAGCGAGATATGCAAGAAACATGGGCCATTCATGGTGTTTACCCCACATTCGCCTGGATGCCAGATTCTCAAGCCATAGTTTTTTATGCACAAGGCAAAATTCATCGCATTGACATTGCATCAAAAACGGTTAAAAACATCCCGTTTCAAGTTGATGATCAACGCAAAGTATTAGATGCCGTAACAGTAAACATCAATCCTGCAGCTGATGAATTTGATGCAAAAATGTTAAGATGGCTGCATAAATCTGCGGATGGTAAAATGGCCACATTTCAAGCTTTGGGCTATATTTACACAGTCAAACTTCCCAATGGAAAACCCCGCAGATTGACCAAACAAACCGAGCACTTTGAGTTTTATCCACAGTTTTCCGCTGATGGAAAATCCATCATCTATACCACGTGGCATGATACCAAACTCGGTTCTGTACACATTGCAAAAATTTCTGGTCAATCCAAAACAATCACAAAAAAACCAGGCCATTACATCAACCCTGCTTTATCAGCTGATGGACAATCTGCCGTGTTTGAAGCGATTTCTGGCGGTTATTTGACTTCTCCCTTATACTCACATGACACAGGTATTTTCTCCATTAATGTCAAAAGTGGAAAACAAGCATTGATCGATAAAAGAGGATCACAGCCCTATTTTGCTAAAACATCAGATCGTATTTTTTATACCACATCTAAAAGAGATGGAGAAGTCATCACTACGCAATTGGTCAGCAGTGATTTATCTGGTAATAACCAACAAAAACATTATGCTGGACCATGGATCAGTCATTACAAGGTTTCACCGGACAACAGATGGTTGGCATTTATTCAAAACTTTCAGGTGTATGTTACCCCATTTGCACAAAATGGAAAATTCATAACCACCGGTTCAAAAGCCACCAATCTACCCATCACCCAATTCTCGGAACACGCTGGTAACTATCTCACTTGGATTCAGGATTCTAGCACATTGTCATGGGCATTGGGACCAATCATATATGAGCAAAAAATTAAAGATAAATTTGAACATTTGGGTGGCCAAAAAGACAATAAAGCTCAACAGACCATCATATCATTAAACGTTAAAGCTGATAAACCCTCGGCACTGACTGCGCTAAAAGGGGCCACCATCATCACAATGGATGGTGATAAAGTCATCAGCGATGGCACCATCATCATCAAAGATAATAGAATCACTGATATTGGACATGACATTGAGATACCAGCAACAGCAAAAATATTTGATGTCAGTGGAAAAACCATCATGCCAGGTATTGTTGATGTGCATTGGCACGGACCCTATGCTAATAATCAGATTACGCCGCAAACCAATTGGCATGCAATGGCAAGTTTGGCATTTGGTGTCACGACTGAACACAATCCATCAGCTGATACTGCTGCTGTTTTTGCAGCCAGTGAAATGCAAAAGGCAGGTGTAATCATTGCCCCTAGAACCTTCTCTACAGGCACGATTCTTTATGGAGCCAACCAATTTTTAACCGCACTAGTTGACAGTTTGGATGATGCCCTAGGCCATTTGAATCGAATGAAATCGGTTGGAGCATTTTCAGTAAAAAGTTATAACCAACCTCGTCGAGAACAACGTCAACAAATTATAGAAGCTGCCAGACAAACCAACTTGATGGTGGTTCCTGAAGGTGGTTCATTACTACAATATAATTTGAGCATGATTGTTGATGGACACACCGGTATTGAGCATTCAATACCCGTGTCATCTATTTATGATGACGTATTGCAATTGTGGTCGCAATCTCAAACGGCTTATACACCAACTTTAATTGTGGGTTATGGTGGTATTTGGGGTGAAAAATACTGGTACGACACCACTGATGTATGGAAACATCCTTTATTGACCAAGTATGTGCCAGATTTTATTTTACACCCTGCTTCAATCAGAAGAACTAAGGCACCACTAGAAGATTATAACCACATCAGAAATGCTGAAGTAGCCAAAAAACTACAAGACGCAGGTGTGAAAGTCATGTTGGGTGCACATGGACAGCGTGAAGGCTTGGGCTCCCATTGGGAAATGTGGATGTTTGCTCAAGGTGGTATGTCTGCATTGAATGTCATCCGTACTGCTACGATAGATGGCGCCAAGTACATTGGCATGGACAAGGATCTTGGTTCCTTGGAAAAAGGCAAGCTGGCTGATTTAATCATTCTTAATGCCAATCCATTAGATAACATCAGAAATTCAGATAAAATTGATCGCGTTATGCTGAATGGCAGGCTTTATGATGTTGAAACCATGAATCAACTTTATCCTCAAAAACAAACACGTGACAAATTCTATTTTGAATAAAAAATATCATTTCAAATAATTTAAAGGGTCACAATTTTGGCCCTTTTTTTCACCGATAAAAACAAAAATAGCCATCTATTTCATTAGCCCGAACATTTCATCAAATCGGTAAAAAGGTTGATTTTATCCATGAAAAACATGGAGTTAAATGATATTTATAAAAGTACACTTTGTACCTGAATGG
>CAYGTC010000002.1:0-208276 GCA_964352735.1 uncultured Alcanivoracaceae bacterium
ACAGGTCGGTCGGCATGATAATTTCTTCAACTTAGGTGGACATTCTTTATTGGCTGTTCGTCTTGTTTCGTTGGTGCAACAGCGCATGCAGCGATCATTGAGTCTACAAACTTTATTTGGGCAGCCAATGCTAAAAGATTTATCTATCGCCTTGGATGAAGCCAAACAGGCTGAGTTAACGCCCATTGCATTAGCTGATCGCACACAAGCTTTACCCTTGTCATGGGCACAACAACGTTTATGGTTTATTTCCCAATTAGCCGGTGGTAATGCAGCCTATCATATTCCTGGTGCTGTTGGATTACAGGGCGAACTCTCACGTGATGCGTTAGAGCAAGCGTTTGCTACCATCATTGTTCGTCATGAAGCTTTACGCACAGTGTTTAAAGAAGTCGATGGTGATGTTTGGCAAGAGATTATTTCGAGTGAAGCTTCTAAATTTGAATTAGCCTATAAGGATTTAAGTACTGTTAAAGATCAGCATGAAAAATTGACAGTTGATGCTGAAGCATTTAATCAAAGGCCATTTGATTTAAGCACAGGTCCATTGATCCGTGGTCAGTTAATGCAGTTATCAGAACAAGAACATGTGCTGTTGGTGACTATGCATCATATTGTTTCAGATGGTTGGTCGATGGGTGTATTGGTGCAAGAATTTAATGCACTGTATGAGGCCTATCGTTTAGACAAGCCCAATCCTTTACCAGCATTGCCGATCCAATATGCAGATTATGCCCTATGGCAGCGCACTGAACTTGATGGTGAGGTATTGGCACAACAGAGCCGTTATTGGATAGAGCATTTGGCCGATGCACCAGAATTGTTGAGTTTGCCTACTGATCATCCACGCCCAGCGATGCCTAGTTATCAAGGTGGTATTGTTGGTGTTGAATTGGGTTCAAAGGTGAGCAGAAAAGTACGTGCTTTGGCCTTAAGTCAAGGCATGACTGTGCATATGGTATTGCATGCAGTGTGGTCGATATTATTGTCACGTTTAAGTACTCAAGATCAGATTATAGTTGGTACGCCAGTGGCCAATCGTCAACGTCATGAAGTTGAGGGGTTGATTGGCTTCTTTGTTAATACTTTGGCCTTACGATTAGATTTGAGTGGTTACCTAAATGTTAAAGAACTGCTATCACAAGTCAAAGCCGTTACCCTAGGCGGTTATGCCAACCAAGATGTGCCGTTTGAACAAGTGGTGGAGCTGGTGCAACCGATGCGTAGTCTACGTTATAGCCCAGTGTTTCAAACGATGTTTAATTTTGCGCAGAATGACTCCGAAGGTGATTTGAATTTATCAGGCCTGTCTTCAGGTGGTGTAGTTCTTGAGTCGAATGTGATAGCGAAATTTGATTTGACCCTTTCTCTTGTTGATACAAAAAGTAACAATGACGATACTAACAATGATAATAACATTGTGGGTAGTTTGGAGTATGCTCGTGATCTATTTGATGAGGTTACCATCCAGCGTTGGTCAGGTTATTTCAGTCGTTTGGTTGCTGCGCTGGTCAGTGACATTGAGGCACCTTTGCATGAGTTATCTATTTTACCTGAGGCTGAACGCCAACACCTATTGGTGGATTTAAATCAGACCCAAGCAGATTATCCTGATAAAGCCTTAATACATGGATTGTTTGAAGACCAAGTCAAAGCCAATCCTGCAGCAACTGCAGTGGTGTTTGAGGGCGAAGCTTTAAGCTATAAAGAGCTCAATCAACGATCCAATCAACTGGCTCATTATTTAATCGAGCAGGGCGTTAAGCCAGATACCTTAGTCGGTTTGTGTCTTGATCGTTCGCTTGAGATGGTGATTGGTTTATTAGGTATATTAAAAGCCGGTGGTGCTTATGTACCATTGGATCCAACTTATCCTGAAGCACGCCTGAGATATCAAATCACAGATGCTGATCTCAATATCATTGTGACACAAGAATCTCAGCAAGAATTAATGACATCAGTGAAGTCTATTCAACTAGTATGCTTGGATAATGATGAGATGCGTGATTGTTTGCAAGGCTATTCCAAACACAATGTGAGTGCAAAAAAACAAGATTTGCAAGCTCAACATCTGGCTTATGTGATTTATACCTCTGGTACAACAGGCAAACCCAAAGGTGTGATGATTGAACACGGTAATACTGTTGCATTACTGTCATGGGCTTTAAAAACCTATCAAGACTCTGAGCTTAAAGGTGTTCTTGCCTCTACTTCTATTTGCTTTGACTTATCGATATTTGAATTATTCGCATCATTATCAAGTGGTGGATGTGCCTTTGTTGTGAAAGATATTCTTGATCTTCATCAGATCTCTGATACTGGTGGATTAACCTTGATTAATACCGTTCCATCAGCTATTGAAGCATTGTTATCTATGGGCCCTTTACCAGCGTCGGTGAAAACCGTCAATTTGGCAGGCGAGGCTTTAAAACAACAGACTGTTGATAAACTTTATCACTCGGGTGTCAACAAAGTTTATGATTTGTATGGTCCATCAGAAGACACCACGTATTCCACTTATGTGTTGCGAGAATTGAATGGTCAACCCAGTATTGGTAAGCCAATTAATAATGAGCAGGCCTATATTGTTGATTCAAATATGAATTTATGTCCTCTTGGTGTATCAGGTGAATTATTGATAGGTGGTGTTGGTTTAACACGTGGTTATTTAAACCAGGAAGAGTTGACTGCAGAAAAATACATTACTAACCCATTTTATGATGCGACTAATGGCAACAATAGTAAGCGTTTGTATAAAACAGGTGACTTGGTGCGCTGGTTACCCAATGGAAATATTGAGTATCTTGGTCGTATTGACCATCAAGTGAAACTGCGTGGTTTCCGCATTGAGTTAGGAGAGATCGAAGCGCAACTGCTGAACCAAGAGTCAGTGCACGATGCGATTGTTACCCTCGATGATACGGTTGGTGACGGCCGATTAGTGGCCTACATTGTATCGGCTGAAGATTCTGACTTAGACAGTGAATTGATAAGTCAAAGTTTAAATGTGTCCTTGCCAGAATACATGGTGCCACAGATTTATATTGAACTGGAGGCCATGCCCTTAACCAGTAATGGTAAAGTCGACCGTAAAGCCTTACCCAAGCCTGATGGTGAACATTTGGCGCATGCTAAATATGAGGCTCCACAAAGTGAAACAGAAGTCATACTGGCAGAGATTTGGCAGGACTTGCTTCATGTTGAACAGGTCGGTCGGCATGATAATTTCTTCAACTTAGGTGGACATTCTTTATTGGCTATTCGTCTCGTTTCGTTGGTGCAACAGCGATTAGAACGATCGTTGAACTTACAAACCTTATTTGAACAACCCATACTTAAAGATTTGTCTGCAACCTTAGATGAAGCAAAAAAATCTGAATTAACACCCATTGCATTAGCTGATCGCACGCAATCTTTACCTTTATCATGGGCACAACAACGCTTGTGGTTTATCGCACAATTAGACGGTGGTAATGCAGCGTATCATATTCCTGGTGCAGTTCAATTACGAGGTGAATTGTCACGTGATGCCTTAGAGTTGGCATTGGGCACGATTGTTGCTCGTCATGAAGCTCTGCGCACGGTGTTTATAGCAGTCGATGGCGATGTTAGGCAAGAAATTGTATCGACTAAAGCTTTTGAATTTAAATTAGCCTATAAGGATTTGCGTGTTGTTGAAGATCAGCAAGGTGAGTTAGCCATCGAAGCTGAAGCATTTAATCAGATGCCTTTTGATTTAACCACTGGTCCATTGATTCGTGGGCAGTTAGTACAGTTATCAGAGCAAGCCCATGTAATGTTGGTGACGATGCACCATATCGTTTCTGATGCTTGGTCGATGAATGTATTGGTGAATGAGTTTAACGCATTATATGAAGCTTATCGTTTAAATATGCCCAATCCGTTACCAGCATTACCCATTCAATATGCAGACTATTCTGTATGGCAACGAAATGAACTCGGCGGAGATGTATTGGCGCAACAGAATGCTTATTGGACAGAGCATTTAGCTGATGCACCAGAGTTATTGAGTCTACCTACAGATCGTACACGCCCAGCTATGCCAACTTATCAAGGCGGTGTTGTTGGCATTGAATTAACCCCTGAAGTGAGCAAACAAGTACGTGCCTTGGCTTTAAGTCAAGGGGTGACTGTACATATGATATTACATGCTGTGTGGTCGGTATTGTTGTCACGCTTAAGCGGTCAAGACCAGATTATAGTGGGTACGCCAGTGGCCAATCGTCAACGTCATGAAGTTGAGGGATTGATTGGTTTCTTTGTTAATACCTTGGCCTTACGTATGGACTTGAGTGAAGACTTGAGTGTTAAAGAAGTACTGTCACAAGTCAAAGCCATCACTCTGGGTGGTTATGCGAATCAAGATGTGCCGTTTGAACAAGTGGTTGAACTCGTGCAACCAGAACGCAGTCTACGTTATAGTCCAGTGTTCCAAGCGATGTTTAATTTTGCGCAGAATAATACCGAGGGCGAGAGAGGTTTAACTTTATCAGGTGTGTCTGTAGATTCAGTGGCTATTGAATCGGAGGCGAAAGCCCAATTTGATCTGACCTTATCGCTAAGTGAAGCAAGAAGGGATATTGGAGAAAGTAAAAATATTGAAGTCATTATGGGTAATTTGGAATATGCCTGTGATTTATTTGATCATGAAACAATCCAACGATGGTCCATTTATTTTAGCCGTTTGGTTGAAGCATTTGTCGTTGATCTTGATGCACCCGTACGCGAATTGGTCATGCTACCTGAATTGGAACGTTGTCAATTATTGGAATCTTATAACGATAATACAGTCCAGTTGCCATCAGTTTCAACCATTCATGAATTGTTTGAGGCCCAAGTTATTGAAAACCCAGAATCGATTGCACTTGAAGCCTTTGATCAACGTTTAACCTATAAAGATTTGAATGAGCGAGCTAACCAATTGGCCCATGAGCTTATAGATCAAGGTGTCCAAACCGGTGATTTTGTCGGTCTTTACTTGCCTCGTTCACTGAATATATTTGTATCGATGCTTGGTGTGATGAAAGCAGGTGCAGCCTATGTAATGTTGGATACAAAACAACCCAAAGAACGCGTGAGGGCCGTCGGTGAGCAAGCCAATCTTAGGTTGGTGTTAAGTGATGCTGAGCATAAACAACAGTGTGATTCAATATTTGATGTACGAAAATTGTATTTAGATGAATCAGTTATGCAAGATAGTTTAAGTAATCACTCGAATAATAATCTAAATATACAATTGTCTGAAGATGCACCTGCCTTGGTTTATGTGACCTCAGGTTCAACCGGCACACCCAAAGGTGCGATAAACAGCCACATAGGTATTGTCAACACCATGTGGGCGATGTCACAAGAGTTAGAGTTAACACCATCTGATCGAGTTTTGCAATTTGCATCGCTGAGTTTTGACGTGGTGATCGAAGAGATCTTCCCAGCCTGGTTTTCGGGTGCCGCTGTAGTAATCCGTGATGAAGAAGGACTTTTAGCTTCAGATCAACTGCAGTCGATGTTAGAGCGATTAGAGATTACTGTGTGTGAATTAATGGCCAGTTATTGGTCATTGTGGGTTGGGCATTTACAAGATACAAAGACATCTCCTCCAACAAGTTTTCGCACGCTTATACTGGGCAGTGATGCTGTCTTAATGCCAGCATATAATGCTTGGCAAGCCTATGATATTCCTATTGTTAATGTGTTTGGGTTGACCGAGACTGGTTGTACGACTTTGGTTTACAAAGCACAGGGCCAACAAGATTATGAAACCCGTTTACCCAATGGTCGTCCATTGGCCAATACCAAGGTGTACATTCTGGATACAGTGGGTAACCCAGTACCTCAAGGTGTTATGGGTGAATTATGCATCGGTGGTTTGGGTGTAGGTATCGGTTATATTGGAGAAGTTGAATTAACTGCCGAACGTTTTGTGAAAAATCCATTCAGTGAAGGTCTCATGTATAAAACAGGCGACCTGGCTCGTTGGTTGCCTGATGGTTTGGTTGAATTTATCGGCCGTAGTGACCACCAAGTGAAAGTGCGTGGTTTCCGTATAGAATTGGGTGAGATAGAAGCACAATTGCACAACCAGGCAGTCATTCGGGATGCAGTGGTGGTATTTGACAAGAATGATGCGAATACTCAGGGCCTTTTGGTGGCTTATGTTACCGTTAATGATGAGTTAGATCAGGAATCCTTGCGTCAAGATCTGAGTGCATCATTACCAGAGTACATGATCCCACAGATTTATATTGTACTAGAGGCATTACCATTAACAGCTAATGGTAAAGTAGACCGTAAAGCCTTGCCCAAGCCAGAAGGACATTATCTGAGCCAAGTTGAATTCGAAGAGCCGCAAAATCATACAGAAATAGTATTGGCAGAGGTTTGGCAGAGTTTGCTGAATGTTGAACAGGTCAGTCGTCATGATGATTTTTTCAAATTGGGTGGACACTCATTACTTATCATCCGTTTAATAGCTGAGTTGCAAGCCAAAGAGTTAGTGGCGACTGTGCGTACGGTATTTGAGAACCCTGTTTTAAAAGATTTGGCACATGAGATCAATCAATCAGAAAAAACCAGTTTCCAAGCTCCACCTAATCTAATTCCGCTTGAGTGCACTCACATAACACCTGATCTTTTACCATTGGTGGCATTGGAACAATCACAGATTGACAGATTGGTTGGACAAATACCAGGTGGTGCTGGGAATATTCAAGACATTTATCCGCTTGGCCCATTACAGGAAGGTGTGTTGTTTCATCATATGTTGGCTACACCAGAATCAGGTGATACTTATATAATGCCTTCAATTTTCAGTTTGCCCAATCAACAACAAGCTGATCGCCTTACTGAGGTCCTGAATCATCAGATCAGTCGTCATGATGTTTTGCGTACAGCTATTTTTTGGGATGATTTACCACGACCAGTACAGGTGGTTTTGCGCGAGAGCACAATTGTCATTAATGAACTCACTTTGGACCCTTCACAAGATGTCAAAGTTCAGCTGGATGAGCATATCGCTCATGATAATTTATGGATGGATTTAGGGCAGGCGCCGTTGTTGCGTATGGACTTGGCCACAGATCCACATTCTAATGTAGTCTATGTGATACTTTATGAACACCACATCATCAATGATCATATTGGCCTTGAAACACTAATTGAGGAAGTCAGCAGATACTCTTTGCAAGATGAAGGCGAAGCACTGAAGATACCGGATTTGCCTGCGGTAGTTCCCTATCGGGAATTCATTGCGCATACCTTAATGCTGGCAGAAAGTGGCGCAACAAAAGATTATTTTGAATCGCATTTAGGCGATGTGGATGAGCCAACGGTGCCATTTGGTGTTTATGACACTCAAGTTGATGCTGATCGAATAAACGAGTTTCATTATAATTTTGACGATACTGTTTGCGATAACATAACTCATATTTGTTCTCATTTGGATATCAGTGTTGCCAGTATGTTTCATTTGGCGTGGGGAATGGTTATAGGGCGTTGTTGTGACCGTGATGATGTGATCTTTGGTTCTGTATTATCAGGTCGATTGCAAGGCAGTAAAGGTGCAGAAAGAAGCGTTGGTTTATTCATTAACACGTTACCAGTACGCCTATCAATAAGTGGCAATATTAGGGACTCGTTGAAGCAATCGCACATTGAATTATTAAATTTGCTGGAGCATGAGCAAGCGCCCTTAATGCAAGTTCAGACTTGCACTGGACTCTCTAATGATGCGCCTTTGTTTACCAGTTTATTAAACTATCGAAGAAATGAAATTGGAACCTATGATGAAGATAATGTTGATGACTTTCAAAAAGAGAAAATGGCCAATGCATTAGAGATCACTGGAATAGAAGCTCATGAACGCACCAACTATCCGTTAAACTTAAGTGTTAATGATTCTGGTGGTAAGCATTTTGGTTTGAGCCTTCAGGTCATTGATGCTATTGATGGAGAACGTTTGATCGGTTATATGCATACAACGGTTGAAAAGTTGGTGGGATCAATTGTAGATAATGCTGAAATAAACTTAAACACACCATTAAAAGATATCAGCATTTTATCAGAGGCCGAACGTCAATACTTATTGGTGTATTTAAACCAAACCCAAGTAGATTACCCTGATACAGCTCTGATTCATAGTTTGTTTGAAGATCAAGTCAAAACCAATCCTACTGCAACTGCAGTGGTGTTTGACAAAGTGAGTATCAACTATAAGGACCTCAATCAACGATCCAATCAATTGGCCCATTATTTAATCCAACAGGGTGTTAAACCAGATACTTTGGTGGGTTTGTGTCTTGATCGATCACTCGAAATGGTTATTGGTATGTTAGGCATATTAAAAGCTGGTGGAGCCTATGTGCCGTTGGATCCAACTTACCCTGAGGCCAGATTAACTTATCAAATCAACGATGCTGATCTGAAGATCATAGTGACACAAGAACCTCAGCAAGAGTTAGTGACATCAGTGGTCTCTATTCAGTCAATATGTTTGGATAACGATGATATGCTTGAATGCTTGCAAGGGTATTCCAAAGATAATCCGAGTGTTGTGAAACTAGGTTTGCATTCTAAACATTTGGCCTATGTAATTTATACCTCTGGTACAACAGGAAAACCCAAAGGGGTGATGATTGAGCACCAAGCTTTGGTGAATAGAATTGACTGGATGCAAAGTGAGTATGGTTTATTACCCTCAGATAAAGTACTACAAAAAACACCTTTCACCTTTGATGTATCAGTATGGGAGTTTTTTTGGACATTGACACATGGCAGTCAGTTGGTGGTTGCAAAACCAAATGGACACCAAGATCCAAACTATTTAACTAAAATTATTATTGATCAAGAGATAAGTGTTTTACACTTTGTGCCTTCAATGCTCAATGCAATTTTACCTGCTTTTTCCCAGAATGAATGTTTATCTCTTCGCAAGGTATTTAGCAGTGGTGAAGCCTTACCTAAAAACGTACAAGATGAATTCTTTACAGTGACAAAAGATTGTGAATTGCATAACTTATACGGCCCAACCGAAGCCGCCATTGACGTCACTTATTGGGCATGTGATGCAGATTCTGATCTTGACTTTGTGCCTATTGGTAAACCGATTCAGAACATTGATATTTACATTGTTAACCAAGAAATCGGCCTTTGTCCCAAAGGTGTATCAGGCGAATTGTTAATCGGTGGTGTGGGTTTAGCTCGAGGCTATATAAACCTAGAAGAATTGACGTCTGAGAAATTTATTGCTAACCCGTTTTATGATGCTACTGATGACAACAGTAGCAAGCGCTTGTATAAGACTGGAGATTTGGTGCGTTGGTTGCCGGATGGGAATATCGAGTATCAAGGACGTATTGATCACCAAGTGAAACTACGTGGTTTGCGTATTGAATTGAGCGGTATAGAAACACATTTATTGACTCAAGAATCGGTAGGCAATGCTGTTATTGTTCTTGACAATACTAATGATAACGATCGATTGGTGGCCTATGTCACGATCAATGATGGTTATGAACTAGACAGTGAATCTTTACGTCAGAGCTTAGGTATGTCCTTACCCGAATATATGGTACCTGCAATTTACATAGAGTTGGATGTTTTACCATTAACCAGTAATGGTAAAGTAGATCGTAAGGCGTTACCCAAACTTGGTGATGAACACTTGGCGCATGCCCTGTATGAGGCACCACAAAGTGAAACAGAAGTCATCTTGGCAGAAATTTGGCAAGGCCTGCTTCATGTAGAACAGGTTGGTCGCAATGATAGTTTTTTCAACTTAGGTGGACACTCTTTGTTAGCCATCCGTCTTGCTTCATTGGTGCAACAACACATGCAGCGATCATTGAGCCTGCATACCTTATTTGAACAGCCAGTACTTAAAGATTTATCTAAAGCCTTGGATGAAGCAAAACAATCCGAACTAACACCCATTGCATTAACAGATCGTTCGAAACCCCTGCCACTGTCGTGGGCACAGCAGCGTTTGTGGTTTATCGCACAATTAGAAGGTGGTAATGCGGCTTATCATATTCATGGTGCCGTTCAATTACATGGTGAACTGTCACGTGTCGCCTTAGAGCTAGCATTGACAACTATTGTTGCTCGTCATGAAGCCTTACGTACAGTGTTTAAGGAAGCCGATGGTGGTGTCTGGCAAGAAATTGTATCGGTCGAAGCTTTTAACTTTAAGTTGATGCATAAGGATTTACGCACTGTTGAAGATCAGCAAGGAGAGTTAGCAATCGAGGGTAAAGCCTTTAATCAGATGCCTTTTGACTTAACTACTGGTCCATTGATCCGCGGATTATTAGTGCAATTATCAGAACAAGAACATGTGCTGTTGGTGACGATGCACCATATCGTCTCGGATGGTTGGTCGATGGGTGTATTGGTGCGAGAGTTTAATGCATTGTATGACGCCTATCGTTTAGATGAACCTAACCCGTTACAGGAACTGCCTATTCAATATGCAGACTATGCTGTGTGGCAACGCACTGAACTTGGCGGCGATGTATTGGCACAACAGAGTGATTATTGGACAGAGCATTTAGCCGGTGCACCAGGGTTGTTGAGTTTACCAACCGATCATCCACGTCCAACGATGCCAAGCTATCGAGGTGGCGTTGTTGGTGTTGAATTGGACCCCGAGGTGAGTAAACAAGTCAGGGCCTTAGCCTTAAGTCAAGGCATGACTGTACACATGGTATTGCATACCGTGTGGTCGGTACTATTGTCACGTTTAAGCGGCCAAGATCAGGTTGTAGTGGGTGCGCCAGTGGCCAACCGCCAGCGTCATGAAGTCGAAGGCTTGATTGGTTTCTTTGTTAATACTTTGGCCTTACATGTCGACTTAAGTAAAGGTTTGAATGTGAAAGAGGCTTTGTCACAAGTCAAAGCCATCACTCTGGGTGGTTATGCGAATCAAGATATACCATTTGAGCAAGTGGTTGAATTGGTACAACCGATACGTAGTCTAGGTTATACTCCGTTGTTTCAATCGATGTTTAATTTTACGCAGGATGATGCAGATGATGATTTAAGTTTATCGGGTCTGTCTTCAGGTGGCGTGGCTCTTGAGTCAGATGTGGTAGCAAAATTTGATCTGACCCTTTCTCTTGTTGATACTAAAAATGCGAATGACAATACTAACAATGATAATAGTATTGTGGGTATTTTGGAGTATGCTCGTGATTTATTTGACGAGGCGACAATCCAGCGATGGTCCGCTTATTTTAGCCGTTTGGTGGGTGCGTTTGTTGCGGATCTTGAAGCATCTTTGCATGAGATGGCCATATTACCAGAGGCTGAACGTCAGCATTTGGTGGTGGACTTAAACCAGACTCAAGCAGATTATCCAGATACAGCACTGATTCATGGTTTGTTTGAAAATCAAGCCCAGGCCAACCCTGCTGCAACAGCAGTGGTATTTGAGGAGATGAGCTTAAGCTATAAAGAACTCAATCAACGTGCAAATCAATTGGCCCATTATTTAATCGAGCAGGGCGTTAAACCCGATACTTTGGTTGGTTTGTGTCTTAACCGTTCGATTGAGATGGCGATTGGTGTGTTGGGTATATTAAAAGCCGGTGGAGCCTATGTACCGTTGGATCCAACTTATCCTGAGGCCAGATTGGCTTATCAAATTAAAGATGCAGATTTGAAAATCGTGTTAACGCAGGAGTCTTTGCAAGAATCCTCATCATTAGCAATATCTATTGAAGCCGTATGTTTGGATAATGATGAGATGTGTGAGAACTTGCAAGGGTATTCCAAACATAATCCTAGTGCCAAGGAACAAGGTTTGCATGCCAGGCATCTTGCTTATGTAATTTATACCTCTGGTACAACAGGTAAACCTAAAGGGGTGATGATAGAGCATCGAAGTTTAAATAATCTGGTCACCGCTCAAAAGAAAAATTTGGACTTATCGTCATCAAGTAATGTATTGCAATTTGCGTCTATTGCCTTCGATGCTTCTACTTGGGAGTTTTTCACAGCCTTGACTCAAGGTGCTACTTTAGTGATGCTCAGTGAAGAGCAATTCACATCACCAGATGTAATATCAACGGTGGTAAGGCGTCATAATGTCAGTCATGCATTATTACCACCGGCTATACTGCCTTTATTGGAGGTAGAGCAATGGAATGGAGTCAGTACCTTAGTTGTTGGTGGTGAAGCTTGTCCAGCAAAAATGGCTCTATTATGGTCAAAAGATAGAATCTTTATTAATGCCTATGGCCCTTCAGAGATCACAGTTTATGCAACGGCTGGTATATTCAATACACCCGTATCGAAATTGCATATTGGTAAGCCCAATAAAAATACTCAGGTTTATGTTTGTAATAGTTATGGGGCGTTGACGCCTAAAGGTGTGGCTGGCGAATTATTGGTAGGGGGAGCAGGTTTAGCCCGCGGTTATTTAAATCAGCCAGAATTGAGTGCAGAAAAATTCATAGATAATCCGTTTTATGATGTGACTGATTCTAATAGTAGCAAGCGCTTGTATAAAACTGGAGATTTGGTGTGCTGGTCAGCAGATGACAATTTAGAGTTTGTAGGCCGGGTTGATCACCAAGTAAAGTTGCGTGGTTTCCGCATTGAGTTGGGTGAGATTGAATCGCAATTATTGAACCAAGAGTTCGTAAGCGATGCAGTGGTCGTACTTGAGAATATCAATAATAACGATCGATTAGTAGCTTATGTTGTGAGCAATGATGGCTTTGACATAAACAGTGAATCTTTACGTCAGAGCTTAAGTGTATCATTACCCGATTACATGGTGCCTGCCATCTATATAGAGTTGGAGACCATGCCTTTAACCAGTAATGGTAAAGTAGATCACAAAGCTCTACCTAAACCCGACGGCGATCATTTATTGCATGCTGAATATGAGGCACCACAAGGTGAAACAGAAATACTAATGGCTGAAATTTGGCAAGAATTACTTAATGTTGAGCAGGTCAGTCGTCGTGATAACTTCTTTAATTTGGGAGGCCATTCACTATTGGCCATTACGCTTATTAATTCTGTTAAGGATAGATTTAATTTTCAAATGCAAATGAGGTTATTATTTGAGGCCAATGATTTACGACAACTTGCTGAATATATCGATACATTCTCTGTTAATGAAAATGACACAAGAGACGTGATTGAGTTTTAATAAGAGTCAAGAAACAAACGATCAGTTCATCAAAACAGGATTACTAACGCAAGAGGTAATCCTGTTTTTGAATTTACTATAAAAAATGATATGAAAAAATTAATAGAATTTAGCAATCCCCCAATGTCAGGATAGTTGTCAAAAACTACTGTGTAAATTTTGATTCACAATACTTCTCAAAGAGCTGCCACTCATGAGTTTTACATTGAAAACCCCAAGAATAATCAGTAAACAAAAATTCGCCTTTTAAAGTCAAAAATGAAAAGAGCGTTTTGATTGCTTTACGTTCATTTTCAGTTAATTCATGCAAGAGAAACCAAATGTTATTGATCACATTATTATTGCTTTCCAGGATAATTGCAAAACAGTCATGAACCCCATAAGCAGTACAATCATATTTCCAAGATGAATTTCCATAGCCTGTTTCTACACGCTCAAATTTTGTTAAGACATTGCCTAAAACATCTTCAACTTCATTCAAAAGAATCTGAGCTGATTCAAAACTCAATTGATTATCAGCTGGTGAATAATATTTGTGCATCAGCAATATCCCAAGTATTTCTTGTGTAAGCCACATGGTTTGAAACTAAATCAGGCCTTACCATGCTGATATGCTAGAGCAAAGTTTCTATATCCATTATTTCTAAGAAAAAAATTTAGAATTTCAATTTTTTTATGTTAGAGTTGATTTCTCACTTAATGAAACTACTCGCAAATAATAATGCTAGAGAATACTAAAGTACTTAAAATATGGAAATCATATATTCATGCAACTGCCTTAGAAAAAAACAAATTACTTCCACATAAAGATCACCGAAACAGATCTTTTCACTTATCAGATGAGTCTGTATTCCATGAAGATTTAGACAATGTATATCTAAATTTAGATGATGAAAAAATTAAAGTTATTAAAAATAACTACATTGAATTATTAAAAGAAAATAAAAAAAATCAAGAAGAAATATTTTTGCTTTTTCCATTAATTGAGAAAGAAGAAAATCATAATGGAAAATCTATAACTATTAAATATCCATTATTCATGTTTAACATCAGTAATTGGTTAAAAAATAGAAAGGAGGAAGAAGCGCTTAAATTACCCATTTCTTATGGTAATGATATCATCCCTCTAAAAAATGTATTCTCAAATCCTTCTCTACTAGGTTTCAATCTGGATGAACTTCCGAGTGGCTTATACTTTCATGACTTTATAGAGACTATTACAGGGAAAAAGTGTGAAAATTTTAATTCATTACTAACAACCCTAAATGATTGGATAGACCAATTATTGATCGATAAAAAGAATAAGAAAATGGTGCGAAAATTTTCATATAACGCCATTATCTCAAGTTTCAGTGATTTTGATATCACCTCAAAAAGGCTGATAAAGGATTATGAATATTTATCCAATGAAAAAAATAATGATGAAGGGAAGTTTTCACTACTAGGGGTTTTGCGCACATTCCCTCGAAAAAATGCACTAGTTGATTTAACCTGTTGATTGTAAAGCTAATAAATGTGTTCTAATTAGACGTTATATTATTAAATCATTTGTTATATATGATTCTAAAAATAAAGAATGTTTTGTTTTTAAGAATTTTTTCAAAATTTATTATGCATAATCACACATCCCCTCGAAAAAATGCATTAAGCCATTTAAACCCTTGATAAATAACAAAGTATTACCATTTTTATTATATTCTTTATTTTATATTTCATGAGTTTTTACAAAACTTATGAATAAAGTATTAGAATAGCTTGTATGACTACAGTAGAAAAAAAACGCTTAAAGATTTTAAATAATGCTGAGATTGAATCTCTCTATTCCATACCTGTTTACAATCATTCTGACAGAGAAGATTATTTCTCAATGGATGATGAAGTTAAAAAATTCACATTTAGTTTAAGAAAATTCGAAGCTAGAGTTTATTTTATTTTATTACTAGGTTATTTTCGAACAAAACCTCTTGTACATAATTTTTCAGCATCAGAAGTTAATGATGACCTAAACTATGTTTTAAATAAATATTTTAATGGCAAAAAATTAACAAAGTTTAATTTATCTAATGATTTTAAAATCCGATTAATGAATCGTCTATTAACCCATGTTGGATTTGATAGATATAAGCCAAGCAAACATAGAAAAGAATTGCATCATAGGCTTAGTCATATTGCTAAAATTGCTATTGATCCAAGATATATATTTGATGAATGTATAGCCTATTTTAGTCAAAAATTAATTGTTCCACCGGGATACACAACAATTGTGGACCTTATAACAACAATAATTAAAACTGAAAGAGTAAGAATCAGCAAAATATTAAAAAACGAATTAAAGAATAAAACAAAATCTACTTTACTTCAAATGCTAGAAACTAAAGAAGATTTCATAGGGTTATCTAAGCTAAAAAAACGCAGTAGTGACTTTTCATTTGGCGAAATCAATCGAGAAATTAATACTCATAATAAATTATCTCCTATATTTAAAGATTTAAAAAAATTAATTAGAAAATTGAAACTCTCCCCAGCCAATCTGGAATATTATGCATCAATGGTGCGAATAAAAAGCCTATATATGTTAAAAAGGGAAAATGATAATCAAACATTAATGTACCTTATCTCTTATTTATATTTTAGGTTTCAAGAATCTAATGAAAACCTAGTTGAATCATTCATATATTTAGTTAGAAAGTTACACGAGTCCTCTAAAAAGTATGCAAAGAGAAAAGTACTTGAAGATATCAATACAATCAGGAAGGAATTAAAGGCTGCGGGGAACTTGTTAGGATTATATATCGATGGTGATATCACAGATGATATTTCATTTGGACAAGTTAGAAAAAAAGCATTCAAAGTTTTATCTAAGAAAAAGATAAAATTACTAAGTAAACACCTTAATGAAACAGATTATGATGCCCATCATTATGAATGGGAACATATTGATAAAAAAGTTTCTCAGATAACTAGACTTATCAGAGCAATTTTTCTCATTATTGAAATTGAGTATGATCACATCTCACTTGCATTGTCAGAACAATTTAAAATTGCAAAAGAGGAATTATCTAGTAAGAACAAAATTGAAACAATTAATTTAGATCTTGTAAATAAAAATGAGAAGCGTTTTATTGGAGACAAAAAAAATTCAAATTCCAGGTATGAATATTTTCTCTATAGAAGAGCTTATCAACTATTTTCTAAAAATCATATTACTGTCAAAAATAGTATTAGTAATAAAAGTTTATCAGCTGACTTAATTAACACAACTAAATGGTCAAAAGATAAAGAGTCAATAATTAAGAATACAAATCAGCCTGCAATTTCATCGCCAATTTTAGAGACACTAAAAAACAAATTAGAAATATTAGATGAAAAATTAACAACGGTTAGTAGTACTATTGCTATTGGTGATAATAAATATGTTGAATACTTACCAAATAAGAGTCAACTTAAATGGTCTATACCATATTGTAAATGGAAAGACAGTGTTGATAACCCGATATATCAACAAATACCACATATAGGTATTGTTGAATTAATCTCATTTGTAAATCAAAAAACTAATTTTGTCGATGAATTTAAGCATATAACTATTTCAAAAGAAAAAAACGATGTTTTAATCAATGATATTTTTGCATGTACTTTAGCTAATGCTACTAATTATGGTCTAAATAAAATGGCAAATATATCAGATAGATCAATAGGTCGTTTACGTGGAGTTGAAGAAAAATTTCTTAGGACAGAAACACTAAGAGCTGCCAACGATATTATTTCAAATGAAATTGCCCAACTACCTATTTTTAATTATTACAATATTAGTGATAATGATTTATTTTCAAGTGTTGATGGTCAAAAATTTGAATGTCGGATCAATACTTTTAAGGCGCGCTTTTCTTCTAAAGATTTTTTTAAAGGCAAAGGAGTATCTGCTCTTACATTAGTATCAAACCATGTTCCTGTAAATGCAATAGTTAATGGAGCTAATGAATATGAAGGTCATTTTGGCTTTGATCTACTTTATAATAATACCTCAGAAATTAAACCAAATATTCTTTCAACAGACACTCATGGAACAAATAATGTAAATTTTGCAATTCTAGATTTTTTTGGGTATCAATTTGCACCTAGATACGCCCAAGTTAAAAAAATATTTTTCAACTTGTTTGAAGTTACTGAAGATAAGAATAATAAGCCAATAATAAACTTGATTAAAGATATAAATATCAAGTTAATTGAAAGTGAGTGGGAACGCATACAACATATTCTCTGTTCTTTAAGTGAAAAAACAGCATCACAAAGTACTATTATACGAAAGCTTAGTAATGGAAGGAATAGAACACTTCTTGCCCTTCATGAATATGATCGACTTATAAAAGCAATTTACATTTTAGAGTTTGTAGATAATGCAGAGTTACGCCATTATGTCCAACAAGCTCTTAATCGTGGTGAAGCGTATCATCAATTAAGAAGAGCTATAGCATCTGTAAATGGAAATAAATTTAGAGGTGGTGATGATTACCAGGTATCTCTATGGAATGATTGTGGAAGGTTGGTTGCTAACTGTGTTATTTATTATAACTCATTGCTGCTTTCAACTTTTTTAAAAATGAGCAAAGAAAGAAATAAGGATGAATTAGTTAACTATATCGCACAACTATCTCCAGTTGCTTGGCAACATATTAATTTAAATGGGATATATTCTTTTTTACAAAATGTGATTAAAATTGATATGGAATCATTAATTAGTGTTATGGATGAATTTAAATAGTTTATTTAATGTAACTAATTTGACTAACAATTTGTTCTAAATCAAGTTGATATTGATTCAGCTTTTTTATAATTTCTTTTAAACAATGATCCATAGCGCTATGAAGCCTAGCTGTTTCAACAAGATCTAAATTAATTGCTATTTTTTTAAGCTCTTCTTGTTTTCCATTCAATTTTGAGTTGATATCAAAATAACAAATTGTTAATAGGTTTTTGCCAATTTCACTTGCTTCTTCAATAATATAATCATACCTTCCTTGATAAAGTAATTCATCAGAGCGATCAATTAACATTTTTAATTTTTTGTGTGATTGATTAATAACATCAAAAACTTGATTATATTCTTCATTATTTAATTGTGTATCATTTAAATATGAACAATTAAAGCTGGTGGCTTCTATTCTAAGTTGATTAATCAATTCTTTAGGTCCCACCATAGTGCTTTCTCTGAGATTTGAAAGTGCATCCAGAGTGCCAGATAATTGTTTTAAATCATTATTAAAACTGTACTTCTCAGCAATATCTGAAATTGAAATATCTCTAAAAGAATTAGCAATATAACCTAAGTCTGACTTCCATATATCCGACCATTTTCTAATTTGGCGAAATTCTGTTTGATCCAATATTTTGAATATATCTCTTATACCGTTATTTAAATCAGAAAATATATTTTCTTCAGGATCCTGGGCATCTGTGAAATATTGTTCAAATATTTTATAAACTGCACTAGGTTCTGCAGGCCTAGATTGAGTATGATTCCTAACGTATGGAACATTATTAGTATTGTAGTAAAGGGGTTCTGGACCTTGAGGAATAATTAATGCCAAAACAACCTTATTTTCGATTATTAAAAATTCAAATTTTGGAGTCACAGGTGGTTTAACACTACCACTACAAATACCTTCTAATTTTTGTACTAACTTTGAACGAACACCAAAGTTCATTCCACCTGGTATCCCAATTACTGAATGTCTTTGCCCATCATCAACACCAATAAGAATAGTGCCTTCGTTTGAAGTAGCAAAAGCAGCGATTTCTTTACTGATTTTTTCTGGCCTGTCAATTTCTTTCTTAAACTCAATTGTTTGACTCTCACCTTTTGGGATTAAATAAGCATATTTTTTTGATAATTCAATGTTTACCCATTTAGGGAAAGATTTAGTTTTCTCTGACATTTGGTGCACTCAACTAGTGGAATTTTTATTGTGTCATATCAGTTTTAATGAGTAAATGAATTATTTGTTTTTCAAAATAATATAATAATCATCAAATTTTTTTATTTTTCATAAGAGATATATGTCAAATTACAATAAACTTAATTATTGACTTGATTTTGTGAGTTTCGTCACAATATACTGGATATTCCCATGGTAGAGAAATGATTTGACAACTAGTAGAAATGAACAAAAATTAAAGTTATTATTGAAAAAAATAGAGTTACCTAAAGCTTTATATGAAAAAGCTAAAGCAAGATATACCAATTTAAACGAATGGCTAATCAATGAAGAAGCCTTAGTATCAAGTCACTCCCCTGAAATATTTCCTCAAGGTTCCTTTCGATTCGGAACAGCAATTTATCCAATTAATACCGAAGATGCCTATGATATTGATCTAGGTTTAAAATTACGGACTGGAATCAATAAAGCTAATATGAGTCAAAGTAATCTCAGGTCATTAGTTAAAAAAGACTTAGATAAATATGTTGAGAGAAACAACATCAAGGATGGAGTTGAGAAAAAACGCCGATGCTGGTGTATTAACTACCAAGATCAAGTATCTTTCCACATGGATATTGTTCCAGGTATTCCTGAGGATGAAATAAAAAAGTCACTTTTGTTTGAAAACATGAGATCAAACAATAATTATTTTAATGAAGAGCTTGCGGGTAATGTATCTGATC
Organism: uncultured Alcanivoracaceae bacterium; assembly: GCA_964352735.1. GTDB lineage: Bacteria > Pseudomonadota > Gammaproteobacteria > Xanthomonadales > Marinicellaceae > NORP309. The sequence goes on from CAYGTC010000002.1 coordinate 19,839, forward strand.
TTGCAATGGCAATTACTGATACAGACAGGCCAACTTATGACGTGATTTCAAATGATTGGGAGCCAAGTAACCCACAAGGCTTTGCTCTATGGTTTGATTCTAGGGTAAAACTTAATTCTGAGGTACTTAATGAATCCTTAATACGTAACAAAGCTGCAACTATAGAAGACTTAAAACCATACCAATGGAACTCACCATTGCAAAATGTTATTAAATTACTTAAAAGACATAGAGATACAATTTATAAAGACCCTAAAGATCAAGACTCCAAACCAATATCAATTATTATTAATACCTTAGCTGCAAAAGCATATAATGGTGAGTCTAGTATTGAAGATGCATTAAAAAATATATTAGGAAATATGGAATCATATATTAATGATTCAGGCAAACTTGTTCCTAATCCAGTTGATGACAATGAAGATTTTGCTGATAAATGGTATTCAGAAGAACACACTCATCTTAATTTAGAGTCAAATTTTAGAGATTGGATCAAATCGGCCAGAAATGATTTTCGCTTATTGCTTGAAGAAGATAATAAAATACTATTTGAATCCTCATCAAAACGAAAACTAAATATAAATTATAATAATAATGATTTAGATAATTTAGGATTCATAAAAAAGGCATCCATTTCAACTCCAATATCAAGTAATGCAGCCCCTTCGCACTTAACTAGCCATTAAGTTGAATAATACTTTATTATGTATAGATAGCTTTTTAAATCGGTATTCTACATTCTGTAAAAAACCGAGCAGGAATAATTACATTGAATTTGAAGGTGACCTATTCTTTGATAGGTTTTTAAAAGGGTTTGAAGCATTATCTGATAATTATACAATTAATATTAAAGTTCCAATTGATTATCCAAATAACCTACCAATTGTTCATGAAGTCTCATCTAAAATACCACGTGAACCTAAATACCATATTAATAATATCGGGTCTAAATTAGCACCAAATGATGACCATTATTTCTGTTTAGGTTCTGAAATACGATTAAAAAAAATCTTGTCAATGGACTATTCATTGGAAGCATTTGTTTATGATATAGTTGAACCTTATCTTTATTCAGTTTCATATAAAAAGAAATTTAATAAAGATTTCCCTATTGGAGAACTAGCTCATTTTAATGAAGGATTAATTATTGAATATAAAGATATGTTAAAGGTAAATACAGAGAAGAAATTAGTTAATGCATTAATTGCACTTAGCCAAAAAAAACGGATTGCAAATAAAATATTATGTCCTTGCGGGTGCGGCATCAGACTTGGACGTTGTTGTTATCATCATCACATAAATGAATTTAGAAATATAATGCCTAGAGCAAGATACCTAACAATAAAAAACGAATTGGGATTATAAATACATGAAAAAGCAATCTATTCTATCAAAAATAATCAATTACTTTATGAGGATTAAAGATCCTCAAATAATTTTGTATAAAAGTTTAGCAGCAACAAGTTTCATATCATTTTTAGGCGTTTCAATATTTGATTTTTTAATTACAATAAAAGCAATTGATTTAACTATAATTTTTATAGACATACCATTTTGGAAAGAATTAATGACATTAGCTTTTTTCTTTCTTTTTCTTTATCTATTAAACAATAGAGTCAAGTTTCTGGACTCAAGAGTAGATGCTGTATTAATTCATCAATTTACTATGCAAGGATTTAATGCTGCTTTATTCGAACACTTATATCAGACTGATTTTAACCTTCAAAGAGTTAGAAAAATATCTTTGGATAATGATTTAACAATTAATGGTGTATTTGATGGATCAGGTCACAAATATGTTAGAGATATTATTTCATTAAATTCAAGACTAAATGATAACGAATTAGCAAATAAACCTATTTTATATGGAGGTATTGCTTTACAGCCATTTTCATTTTTAACAGGACATATAGTTTCAAATAAAGTAGAGGTCAGGAAATTTGATTATAATAAAGGAGGTTCATTTTGGTATGAAATTGATGAGAGTGAAATTGAAAATGAAATTCTACTTGACGATGCAACATTTGGTAATGGGAATGAATTAAGCATTGTTATTGCTTCATCCGAAAATCCCATAACAAGAGAAAATGATGTAAAGTTTAATACTGGAGGAATAGCAACGTTTCAATTAAAAAGAAATGAATATGACAGCTTATCTTCAAGCTTATTGCAGAAAGAATTAGTATCTCAAGTAATTCAATTTGTTAAATCCAAAAGAAGGGAAAGAGATATTCATGTAGTTAAATTATCATTTGCTTGTCAAACTTCATTTTCTATGGAATTAGGCAGACATTGGACATTAACTGAATTACCAAATGTTATAGTTTTAAATTTCAATGTGCAAAAGAAACTTCATGAATGGGGTGTAGAAATCTTTTCATGCCATGATCCAAAATTTGTTGACTTAACATGAATGAATCAAGTTTTATAACTCTTTTAGGAATTCTAATTGCGGTATACCCACTATTGCCAAAAGTAAAAAAACTTGAAATTAAACTTTATCTAAATAAATTAGATTATTTAGTATTAACTTTATGCTTTTTATTTATTCAATTTATAATATTTTATGATTTTTTTAAAACTCTTGGTGTTCAGACACCAGAGTTTATCATTTACTATAAACTAAGTAGAAACCATTGTGTTTATATTACATTTTTGGTGTTAGTTGTATACTTATATTTTAGGTCGAAATTTGCATTTATTAGCAGATCTAATATTAAAAATGCCAATAGTTTATTTGAAGAATTGTTAAACCAAAGAAAATATTATGATGCTTTGAATCTATTTAAGAATCATTTCAAAAGATTAAGAAACATTGAAAAAACTCAATGTATTAGAAATAAAGTTGCTAAACTAATTGCCCCAAAAAATAAGTTTCAGCTCTTATTAAAAGATGAAAAGCCTGGGTTTTTAGATAGAAAAATCCCTAATATTTTAGAAAAAATATCAAATTTATTTGCCAAGCATGATTTAGGACAAGAATACGCCACAAATATTTTAAATCGATTTTTTTCAAATGATGAAATGATTAATTACATTACAATTAACCATCCATATGAAGCATTATCATTTATGCAATCACGAAACCATAGATTAGAATATTTCTTAGAACAATATTTTTCTATACTTATAGATAATCAGAACAGTCCATTTTATTTTGAATTAAAAAATACATATAGTAATGAACCATGCCGAATCAAGTTGATTGAAAGTAGTAAATTGCTGCATTATTTTTTTCATGATGTACATAAATCCGAAGAGCTGAAAGTCTACAGGCATGTAGGAAACAAACTTATTAATATTTTAGATTATGATAATGAGCTGATCAGTAAATATAATGAACCTTCTGACATGTACATGAAATTAAACAGAGATATTTGCCCAATAGATCAAGGCATTAACTTTTTTGATATTCTAATTATTGAATCTATGCATAAGGGAATTAAATGGCATATGTGGTTGTTATACTTCCCAACGTTTACAAGAAAAATATTAACCAACTTAAAACCGGATGAAGATGTAGATATTGAAGATGAGTACCCAACTTCTTTTCATTATCTTTTATATCATATAATAATTGTGATGTTAAATTGGTATGAGGCATTTGAGTATGTTGAAGATAAAGATTCGATTTCATATAAAAATGAGTCTTTAAAACCTGAATATGAATCAATAGTTAAAAGTAATTTATTGGCGCTTGGTAATGTTGTTTATATGATTATTTCAAGTAAAAAAATACATATGAATTTTAAGGTATATATTTTAGAAGTAATTCTTAGGCATATAAGTAATAAGAGTCATATTACAGATTACAAAAAAATCAATAATTTATTATTAAGGTCAATTGTTTATAATGGAAATCATGAAACAAATGATCAAGCGTACAGTGAATTATTGAGTGTAATAATTGAGGATCCTGAGTTTTATGCAATGGAGTGTATTGAATTATTTAAGCAAATTATTTCAGAATAGATGCTCGCCTCATTTGTGAAACTAATAATTATTGTAATTATTAGTTATAATTTTTCATACTATAAAACATTAATAATATTATATTAGTTAGTTGAGAAATATAAGAATATAAAGTAACTATATTTTTTATTGATATAAGATTGTGATTTCTTAATCTAATTTATTTTAATGGCATTTTCTGTGAACAAAATGCTACAATGCATGTCATAAATTAAAATGCAAAATACTCAAGTATTATTAATGGTTAAAAATTTACTCACATTATTATTGGTTTCAGCTATATCGTTTCAATCGATTGCGGCTGTTTCTGATATGCATGAGTCCCATCAAACAGGAGTTGAGCATTTAGATTTTGAACATGATCATGACCAGTTAGAATTGAAAATCGATAAGCAAGACTCTCAAAAATCATATGATTGCCATCATTGTTGTCATTGTCATGGAAGTCATTTAACATCATTATTACCCCCAAGTATTAACTTAACCTTGTTATACGGTAATCAGATAATACCGAATTTAAATCAAACCTTAGAAAACGCATACCTTTCAAGGCTCCTGCGCCCCCCAAAAGCTTAAATATTAATACATTTACCAAAACTAACCAACTCAAATCATAATTTGAACTGGTTGGTCATTTATTAATTTTTTAAAATATTGGGAATAATCACATGAATTATTTAATTTCACGCATGTCATTTGGCATGTACGACTGGTTTGGAGTCAAAAAACTATCCTTGTTGATAGCCTTGATGACCTCAATTACAGTATCTGCTAAAAATATAGATTTAGTAACAGCAGTAAACTTGATGACCGAAAACAATCCTTCACTGAATGTTTTTACTTTTAAGCAATCAGCTTTAGATGGTGCATCCTACACAGCAAATTTAAAACCAGCTATCGAAGTTGGTTTTGATGCAGAGAATTTCATTGGCTCTAGTCCATATAATGGTTTGAGTCAAAGCGAACTTACCGTTTCTGTATCATCAATTATTGAAATTGGTGGGAAAAGAAACGCAAGATTAAACTTGGTGTCAATTCAAAGGCAACTTATGGATGCTCAACGACAAGTCAAATCACTGGAAATGATCTCACAATTAACCAGATCATTCATTCAAACATTGGCAACTCAAGAACGAATTAAACTTGCCATTGAATCAGTACAGCTGGCTAATGATATATACGAATCTGTCAAAAAAAGAGCCGCAGCAGGAGCTATAAGTGATGCTGAGGTTAAACGATCTTTTGCTGCACTCAAGCAAGCTGAATTAACCCGTCAAGCAGAACAACAAAATCTTGATTCACAAAAAGTTATTTTGAGTTTATATTGGGCAGAAAAACAACCGCAATTCACCAATTTAATAGGTGAGCTATTTAACTTTGGTGAAATCCAGAATATTGACACGTTGTTCAATGATGTCGAAAAATCTAGCTTAATTAATGTATTAATTAGCCAACAACAATTAGCTGAATCTAAATTAAGGATGGCTCAAACCCAATCTAAGTCAGATCTAAATTGGACAATTGGTTTGCGTCGTATTGAAGAAACTAATGACTCAGCCCTCACTGCAGGTTTTAGTATGCCCCTTTTTAAATCAAAAAGAAATTCAGGAGCATTGATTGAAGCACAAGCTGCTATTGATCAATCTGTCTCAGAACAAAAAATTGCACTGTTAGATTTGTACGGTCAAATTTATGAAATTTATGCACTTAGAAAACTAGGCATAGCTAGGTTTGAATCACTACAAGCTGACATCATTCCAGCTTTATCTGAAGCACTTGATTTAACTAGAACAGCCTACCAGGATGGTAGATACGGATATTTTGAATATGTAGCAGCTAGACAAGAATTGATTCAAGCTAAGAAGGCACTTATTGATACAGCTGAAAATATTTTAATTTATGGAGTAGAAATAGAACAAATCACTGCCGAATCCATCTATATCAAAAATCAACAACAAGGTAAAAACTCATGAAAGCTTTAAATATAATCTATAAAATTTTTCTTGTGTTGTTTTTGAGCACAGTATCTCTACTATCATTTGCATCCGATGATCATGATTCACATGAAGAAAAGTCTGTTACTATTGATGGATTAATTGCAGATAAATCAGGAATTAAAACTGCAGTTGTCTCAGCTGGCACCATAAGTGAACAATTAAAGATTTATGGTAAAACAGTCAATGATCCAAGCCAAATAAGTCACATCCGTGCACGATTTCCAGGCACTGTCTCATCGGTTAATGTACAAATTGGTGACCAAGTAAAAGTTGGTGACACCTTGTCTTATGTTGAATCCAATGAAAGTCTTAAAAGATACCCAATTAAAGCTTTGATGTCAGGAGTAGTTGTTGCAAGACATGCGAACCCTGGTGAGATGGCATTAGATCAAGTTTTATTTACCTTAGCTAATTTTGAAAAAATATGGGCAGAATTACAAGTTTTTCCAGGTCAATTGGTTCAAGTCAAAGCTGGACAAAAGGTACGAATATCAGGTTCAGATGGTACATCTGAATCAATAATTGAACACATCATTCCATCTTTAGATGAAAAACCTTATTCAATTGCTAGAGTCCTTATTAATAACGATTCACATGATTGGACAACTGGATTATTAGTTTCTGGCCAAGTCGTCATTAATGAATTTGAGGCGCCTATAGTCATAGAGCAAAAAGCCATTCAGATGATTGAAAATAAACCGGTGGTGTTTATTAAAGAAGGAAACACTTATGAAGCCCATCAAGTCCAATTAGGGCGTTCAGATGGTTGGTATACTGAAGTGTTATCTGGTTTACATCTAGGAGATGACTATGTAGTTGATAACAGTTATTTAATCAAGGCAGATATTGAAAAATCTGGCGCTTCACACGACCATTAAAGGAGAATATTATGATTGAATCAATTATAAAGACCTCTATTAAGAGGCGATGGTTAGTTATGGCTGGTGTGTTGTTAATAATAGCAACTGGGGTTTGGAACTTTCAAAAGCTACCAATTGATGCTGTTCCTGACATCACTAATGTTCAAGTACAGATTAATACTGAAGCACCAGGTTATTCACCGCTTGAATCTGAACAACGAATCACTTTCACAGTTGAAACAGCACTTGCGGGTATTCCCAATTTAGCCTATACCAGATCATTATCGCGTTATGGTTTATCACAAGTAACTGTGGTTTTTGATGAAGGTACAGACCTTTATTTTGCAAGAAGCTTAATCAATGAACGCCTTGGAACAATAAAGGGATTGCTACCAGCTGGTTTGGAGCCTGAAATGGGACCTATTGCCACAGGCTTAGGTGAAATTTTCATGTACACCGTTGAAGCAATTGATGGCTATTTACAAGCAGATGGCACAGTTATAGATTCAATAGAGCTTCGTGAAATACAGGATTGGATCATTAAACCCCAATTGTCCTTAGTTAAGGGTGTAACTGAGGTTAATAGCATTGGTGGATATAACAAACAGTACCATGTTAATCCAAGTCCTGAAAAAATGTTGAGTTATGAAATAACTTTTGATGATATAAGCCAGGCATTGGAAATGAATAATGCCAATGTAGGTGCTGGATATGTTGAAACCAATGGTCAACAAATATTGATTAGAGCTCCAGGCCAATTAAAAACAATAGAAGATATTGAAAATGTGGTAATAAAAAACATTGGAAATGCACCTATTAAAATTAAAGACATAGCAGAAGTTGGGATTGGTAAAGAATTACGAACAGGTGCAGCTACCCAAGGTGGAAAAGAGACGGTACTTGGCACCGCCATGATGCTGGTTGGGGAAAACTCCAGAGCTGTTGCCCAATCTGTAGCTATGAGACTTGAAGAAATCAAAAAAACATTACCAGAAGGGGTAACCATCGATGCTGTTTATGACAGAACAACATTAGTGGACAAAGCCATTTATACGGTTCAAAAAAACCTAATTGAAGGTGCTTTATTGGTTATTGTGATTTTGTTTTTATTATTGGGTAATTTTAGGGCAGCACTTATCACAGCTGCAGTGATTCCACTTGCGATGTTATCTACTATTTCTGGCATGGTTCAAACTGGCGTTTCCGCTAATTTAATGAGTTTGGGTGCTTTGGATTTTGGATTGATTGTTGATGGAGCGGTCATAATCATTGAAAACTCAATCAGACGACTGGCAGAAGCCCAGAATGGTAAACGTACATTGCCACTTAAAAAAAGGCTAGAATTAGTATTTACTGCAACCAATGAAGTCATCCGACCAAGTTTGTTCGGCGTTATTATTATCACTGTTGTGTATATTCCACTGTTTTCATTGACAGGTGTTGAAGGTAAAATGTTTCATCCCATGGCAGCAACAGTAGTGATGGCATTATTGGCCGCTTTGGTATTGTCTTTCACATTTATTCCTGCAGCTATTGCTATCTTTATGAGCGGTAAGGTTAGCGAAAAAGAAAGTTTTATTATTCGCGGTACAAAAGTTATTTACAAACCCATGTTAGAAGTGGCAATCAAACTTCGTTGGTTAGTGTTGACTTTGGCTATTGTTCTACTGACATTTACAGCTTGGCTTTCATCCACATTAGGTTCAGAATTTATACCAGAGCTTAACGAAGGCGATATTGCCATGCATGCCATGAGAATACCTGGTACTGGACTTGAGCAAGCAGTAGAAATGCAAAAGATATTGGAAGAAAGAATTATGGAGTTTTCTCAAGTATCTAAGGTCTTTGCCAAGATTGGTACCCCAGAGGTAGCAACCGACCCTATGCCACCCAATGTAGCAGATAATTTCATCATGCTGAAACCAAGAGATCAATGGCCTGATCCTACTTTAACTCAAAACCAGTTAGTAGAACAAATTGAAAAGGCAGTACTCAAGCTCCCAGGTAATAACTACGAATTCACCCAACCGATTCAAATGAGATTTAACGAACTTATTTCTGGTGTCAGATCAGATTTAGGGATTAAAGTCTTTGGTGATGATTTGGATCAGTTGCTAAAATCAAGCAATGAAATATTAGAAGTTATTGAACAAATTGACGGGGTTGCTGATGCTAGAGTTGAACAAGTCACAGGTTTACCTATGTTATCGGTCACTCCTGATCGCGTAGCCTTGTCTCGTTATGGCATTAATGTTGCGATTGTTCAAAATGTTATAAAAACTGCTATTGGAGGTAATGCTGCAGGAATTATCTATGAAGGCGATAGGCGCTTTGAAATTACTGTGCGTTTACAAGAAGACTTGAGAGGCGATTTAAATAGGCTTTATGAATTACCTGTTCCATTACATGATGGTAGTTATGTGCCTTTGAGTGAAGTGGCTGAACTAATACTAGCACCAGCTCCCAACCAAGTTAGTCGGGAAAATGGTAAAAGACGCGTTGTGGTCACTGCCAATGTCAGGGGCAGAGATTTGGGTTCATTTGTAGATGAGACAAAATTGAAAATAGCCAATGAGGTCAAATTACCTGCTGGCTATTGGTTAAATTATGGAGGCACCTTTGAACAATTAGAATCAGCCAGTAAAAGGCTTTCAATCGTGGTTCCAATTACATTAGTGGTTATATTTGGATTACTAATTATGGCTTTTGGCACGTTCAAAGATGCATTTATTATTTTCACTGGTGTTCCATTGGCATTAACTGGAGGAGTCATTGCATTGTGGTTTAGGGATATGCCGTTATCTATTTCAGCTGGTGTTGGTTTTATTGCCCTATCAGGTGTAGCCGTTCTAAACGGACTGGTAATGTTGTCATTTATCCGTGAATTGTGGAAAAAAACTGGAGATTTGTATGAGTCAGTCATCAAAGGTGCCATGACTCGATTACGTCCAGTGATGATGACAGCATTGGTAGCAAGTTTGGGTTTTTTTCCTATGGCTCTTAATACAGGCACTGGAGCTGAAGTCCAAAGGCCTTTAGCTACAGTGGTCATTGGAGGTATTATTTCATCCACCATTTTAACTTTATTTGTCTTACCAGTTTTATTTGCCTGGTTGTCAAAGAACAATACGATTAAAGGAGAGAAATTATGAGTACTGAAAATATTTCAGAGCATTCAGAAAATGATGGTCATAACCATGACCATGATGATGGTAATAACAGCTATGTAGCTGCAGTTATTTCTTTGGTTTTATTGCTAACAGGATTAGCATTAGAGTTCATCATCAAACCCAGCTTTTTTCATGGCTGGGTTCTAATCACTTGGTATGTTTGTGCTTATATCCCTGTGGCATTGCCAGTTATTAAAGAAACCATTGAATCACTGAAGAAAGGCGAGATTTTTACTGAATTTTTTCTCATGAGCATAGCCACAATTGGTGCCATGGCAATCGGTCAGTACCCAGAGGGAGTAGCGGTAATGCTGTTTTATGCCATAGGTGAACTGTTTCAAAATGCAGCAGTTAATCGAGCCAAGAAAAACATCACCGCATTACTTGATGTTCGCCCCAAAACAGCCAATGTTTATATAAACAATAATTATGAGACTGTAGATCCTGAAACTGTAGAAATCGGTGCAAAAATTCAAATCAAGGTGGGTGAAAAAATCCCTCTAGATGGTGAGTTAATATCGGATTCAGCAAGTTTAAATTCAGCTGCCATAACAGGTGAAAGTAAACCTCAAAGTTTAATAAAAGGCGAGAAAGTGATGGCCGGGTCCATTAACCTTGAGTCGGTTATAGAAGTTAAAGTTGAAAAGTTATTCAATGATTCATCTGTTGCTAAAATACTAAACTTGGTTCAAAACGCAACGGCTAAAAAAGCTAAAACTGAATTGTTAATCAGGCGTTTGGCTAAAATATACACTCCAATTGTTGTCTATCTAGCTATTGGTATATGTATTATTCCTTACTTAATTGTTGATAACTATCAATTCTATGACTGGCTTTATAGAGCATTGATCTTTCTGGTTATATCTTGTCCCTGTGCATTAGTTATTTCTATTCCATTAGGATATTTCGGTGGCTTGGGTGCTGCCTCCAAATATGGCATCTTATTCAAAGGTGCCACTTTTATGGATACTTTGACTCAAGTCAATACGTTGGTCATGGATAAAACTGGTACAGTCACTAAGGGTACTTTTAAGATCAAAGATATCAGTATTAACAATCAAATGTCAAAATCTGAATTTATGGGATATTTGTTGTCTATTGAAAAAACTTCAACTCATCCAATAGCTAAAGCTATCATGCAATATAAAACCCCAACATCTGATGCCACTAATGTATCAGAAATTGCAGGAAAAGGGCTTAAAGGAATGGTCGATGGTAAATCTGTGTTAGCAGGGAATAAAAAACTGTTAATGCAATTTAATATTAATACACCATCAGAGATTGAAAGTATCGTAGACAGTGTTGTTATAGTCGCTATTAATGATGAATATGCAGGTTATGTAACCATATCTGATGAATTAAAAGAAGATGCTCAATCAACTATTTCTGACATCAAAAAATTAGGTATTACAGAAATAGTTATGCTTTCAGGTGATAAGGATTCAATCACTCAAAAAATTGCTTCAGAATTGTCGATCGATCAAGCCAAAGGTGGCTTGTTACCAGAGGATAAGCTCAATCATGTTGAAGATTTAAAAAAAGATCCTTCCAAGATCATAGCTTTTATGGGTGATGGTATCAACGATGCACCAGTTTTAGCCGCCAGTCACTTAGGCATCGCAATGGGAGCCAATGGCAGTGATGTTGCGATTGAAACTGCTGATATGATTATTCAAACTGATCAACCATCAAAATTTATTGTTGGTTACAAAATCAGTCAATCTACTCAACGTGTTATTTGGCAAAACATCTCTCTTGCATTCGGTGTCAAAATATTGGTACTTATTCTGGGGGCATTAGGAATGGCAACGTTGTGGCAAGCTGTATTTGCTGATGTTGGAGTTGCTTTATTAGCCATTACTAATGCAGTCAGGCTACAGAAAATGAAATGGTGATTTTTAATTCATGCAAGCTACCTATCTTTTTGGTAGCTTGCATTTAGTTATAGTCATTATTAAATTTATTGAAATACTCTCTTGACTCTATAGTTAACTATAGGTGTTAAGATGCCATTTATTAGGTAATCGAGAGATATTATGCAAACCAGTAAATTGAATAAAAAAGAAAGTGAATTTGAATTCAGTATTAGTCATCTGACACAGAGAACTCAAATTGTAGATTATGATGCACCAAATATTCAAAACTTGATTAAAACCCGAGGGTGGGAAAAATTAAGCGAATATGAAAAGATTGGAGCAGCCTATAAATATGTGCGTGATGAAGTACTTTTTGGGTATAACAAAAGCGATGACATTCCAGCAAGCCAAGTTCTAGCTGATGGTTACGGTCAATGTAATACTAAAGGAAATCTATTGATGGCATTACTTCGAGCTCTTGGTGTTTCTTGCCGGTTTCATGGCTTTACGATAGACCAAAAACTTCAAAAAGGTGCCATCCCAAGTTATGTATTTTGGTTGGCCCCAAAGTACATCATTCATAGCTGGGTTGAGGTTTACCACAAAGGACAATGGATTAACTTAGAAGGATTTATCCTTGATAAACCATACTTGAATGCAATCAAAGCAAAATTCCCGAATGAGCAAGGATCTTTTTGTGGATACGGAGTAGCAACTAAGTGTATTTCAGATCCTCAAATTGACTGGATAGGAAAAAATACCTATATTCAAAAAGAAGGGATACATGATGATTACGGTGTCTATGATTCGCCAGATGATTTTTATTCCGAGGTTGGTACCAATCTATCTGGAGTTAAGAAATGGCTATATGAACATTTGATTAGGCATTTAATAAATCGGAATGTTTCTCAAATTAGAAATATAATAGAGAAATGAATGAATATTAATAATATTCCTTCTATATTTGATTCAAATGCTAAACTTAATAATTCGTCTTTATTAATTCAGAAATTTTTTGCATTAATACTATAGTAGCATTATTATCAAATTGTTGTCCTTCTTCAATATATCCCCTTACAGTTGAGTCAGTTTTCCAACCACCTTGTTTTTTTATCAGATCAAAATCTATATTTTCTCTTGCAGCTGATGTAGATAGTCCACGCCTAAAACTATGACTACTAAGTTCTGAAGCAAAATCAAAACTACAAGACTGCCCTAGGTTTTTTAAGAATTCATTTATAGCACCTGGATTAATAGATTTATTCTTAATATGATCCCACCTATTTATAGGCCTAAATATTGGTCCTTTAGTGATATTTGCCCTCTGTATCCATGTTTTTAGTGCACTTACAGCACATACTGGTTGTTCACCATAGGGTATAACTCTACTAACACCTTCTCCTTCTTGATCTGTTTTTGAACGGTTTATATGAATTATTAAGCCTTCTGGCTCCCAAATTAAATCCGAATATTGAATAGCTACTAATTCACTTCGACGTAAAGCCCCATAAAAATTTATTAATAATAATGCAATATCTCTTAATTTTTTATTTGAATCTGGCAAATCTAACAAATACTTAAGCATTATTGAGATATGTTCAAGTCGTAAAGCTTTGGCTTTAACTTTAGGCTTACCATGAATTCGTTTAATCCCTGAAAATGTTTTTTTAATTAACGGCGTGTTAACAGGGTCTGTCAATCCTTGTGTTTTATGCCATTGACTTATGGCTGTTAAATGAAGTTCTAATGACCGTGTATTTAGTTTGGTAGCGCGTTCAATTAAATATTTACTGATGGTTGCCTGGTCAGAGGGTAGACGTCCACCCCATTTTTCAAATTGTTTTATACCTGATCTATACGCACTCCTTGTATTATCTGATGTAGCTGCTTTTATATAATCGCTCAATACATGATCAGTGGCCAAAGAAATACTTTTGTTTTGATCTAAGTTTGTTTTTGTTATTTCAGTTAATTTTGCATTTTTAGTCATGTTTTAAATTTAACCTCTTATTGTCTATTTGTAACGAAATTACATAAATGAAATTATAGCATTTATTTATAACCTACTATAAATTATATTATCGTAGGTTATAAAAAAATTTAAATAATAATAGAATATTTATTACATTATGTTATATTACGTAATACGTATTACATTATGAAATTTACAGTGAGAATCAAAAATGGCAAGAGCAGGAGTTACATTTACAGACATAGCAAAAGCAGCAAAAAAAGTTAAGTCACAAGGGCACGAACCCACAGTTGATAGAGTAAGAGAAATTCTAGGAACAGGTAGTAAAAGCACAATTGCACCGCTTTTAAAAAAATGGAAAAACAATATTATTAATAATGATAACGCCACAGATATTCCTAGTGAGTTGCTTGAAGTAGTTAAATCTCTATATGAGAATACGCAGGCTTTGGCAGATATGAGCATCCAGAAAATTAAAGAAGAATGTGATTTAGAATTAAATGAATTACGTAATAACCTAAATGATTCTACTGAATCTAATAATAAACTATTTGAGAAAATAGAAAAGTTAGATAATAAAGCTTCAAAATATAAGAATTCAATTAAAGAATTAAATAAAGAAGCGGAGACACAGAATATTAATAATTCTAAATATGAATTTGTAATAAATGAAAATAGAAACCAAATTTTAGAATTAAAAACGACAATTACAGAATTAAAGAAGGAAAATAAGGATATACGTGAGCACTTTGAGCATTATCAACAAAGTACAGCTAATGATCGCCAACTAGAACGAGAACAATTCCTTTTAACTAACCAGCAATTAAATGACCAAATACAGAGCATTAAAATACAAAAAAATGAAGCAGAGAGCCAATCCAAAGTACTAAAAAATACAATTAGTGAAAATCAAGAAATCATTAAAGAATTAAATAATAATTTAAAGAAATTCGATATTAGCTATAATAAAGTCAATGTTGAGTCAAATATTTTGAATGAAAAATATGAACAGACTAAGTCATTAAATAAAAATTTAAACTTGCAGATTATAGAAACAAAAGAAAAGTTCACTCGAGTCAATATAGATAATTCAGTAATGACAAAAGAAATTAAAATGTTAAATGATAATTTAAATAAACTTAGTTTGGAATTTGACAAAGTTAAATATGACCTAAGTGAAATGACAATTGCTAATGCAAGTAATCTACAGAAAAAGTCAGTACTTCAGGGCCAATTAAAGCAATTACATGATTCTTTAAATAAAAATTAGCAAATATTTTAAATCATTAAATGACAATAACTTAGAACAACGAAAGGTTATTTTCGAGGGAATGTGCTAATTTAAAAGATTAGAATCTATGAATATGTATCGCAATGCTATAATTTAATGAAAATTTGATCAATTATTATAGCTAAATTATAAAATTCAAGTATTTTTCTGATAATATTAATAATCTAAATCAATAGGTTAGACCTATAAAGGGTTATTTTCGAGGGAATGTGCACTAAACCCCTTTAAAGAATATAAAGGTAAAAAATTTGCCAATAATTTTATACAACCAACTTTATTAAGGAAGAACTCAATAATTCGATTACTAGATACATTCAGATCAGAAGGTTATAGTGTAACAACTCCTAATATATTTTTGTCTGATTTCGATCGGGGTAATTATGATCGTATTGCATATTCAATTGACCCTGCATTAATCTATGAAGCAATCAATGAAATTTGTGAAGATGATTTATCTAATCCAAGTGAATTTCCATTTAATATTAATGATTCAAATCTAGAAGATGTGATAAAACAATTTTCTTGGGTTTATCATCAAGTCAATGCTTAAATAAGTTTGGTTACTTATGTTGAAGAAAAGTAATGACTATTTTCTGGCATTGTATTTTCTAATTATTGGATACAGTTTTTTATTAGTTGCTTGGCAAAATGAGAAAACATATACAAATTTTCAATAAATTGCTTGGGTGTCCAGCCCAAATTTCGCGAGAATCCTTTTATATATATAATACATAATTTAACATAATATATATTATACGCATACTTGACTATTAAACAAAACAAGTTCTCGAATAACAAATCCCTGTTGCACAGTTTGAAAAGAACTAAATTAAAATCAAATGTGCTTATTGAAAATTTTATATTCTATCGAATAATACCTTGGCAATCATTTTAGAGAAAAAGTTGCGATTTAAGTATAATAATCAATGGCGTTTTTACTGAAAACTTGCAATGCAGCATTTTCACCAAGAGCATCCAGAACAAGGAGGAAATCTTTATTACAATAAGGTTTTGGGGCTCTGGTTGATGGCAAGTCAGTGCCAAACATCAGGCAATTTGGGTTTATTGAATACAAGGTTTTTAATGCATTTTTCACATCAAAATCAACTCGACTAAAGCCTGTTGCTTTTATTCGAAGGCCTTTTTCTGCCAGTTTACACAACCATTTAAACCCATTATTTGTTAAACCCAGATGATCAATACTTACACGAGGTAAATTTATTAATGTGGTATATAGACTTTCGAGGTGTATGGAGTCAATATATAACTCAACATGCCAACCAGATAAATCATAGATTCTATTAGCCATTGATGTGAGATGTTTGATATTTTCAGAACCACCTCTTTGTATGTTAAAACGAAGCGCCCTAATCCTTTTATTATGCAAATTTAAAATTTCCTGGTCTGTGACGGAAAAAGGCAATTGAGTCACACCGACAAATGATGGGCCAAGTTTTTGTAACGCATCAATGAGATAAGTTTGATCATAGGCCTGAAATGATCCAGAGACAACCGCTCCACCACACAATTGGTATTGAGACAATCTGGTTAAATAGTCTTCAACGGTAAATTCAGGAGGTAAATAGCCTTTGTTTGCATATAATGGAAATTCACAATTAATAATATGTAAGTGGCTATCAAATAATTTATATTTTTCAATCATTTAAAGATATAATTTAATTTAAAATATAATGACTTATTAGAATAACTAGAGAATATATATAACAGTCATAAGTCTCATTAAGTTTTTACAAATAATTTTATCATATTAACAGGTCTTGTGAACAATCATATTAAATTGTACCATTCAGATACGAAATGTACTTTTACAAAAATCGTTTAACTCCTTGTTTTTCATGGATGAAATCAAATTCTTTATCGTTTTGATGAAATATTAGGTTTTAAAGCATTAAATAAGCAAGCCAATATCTTTATTCTATCAGCAATATTGGCTTGCTTAATTATATTTAATTATTTGCGCTTCTTACCACAAAAACATTATCTGATATTTCTCTACCAATTCTGGTGTTTCTGCGGATGATGTCTGATAATTTTGTTTGACGAATCATTCTTTGCCTTTCTCTGCTCATATGATTTTGGTACCAAAATCTGTCGCCATCTCTTAAGGCTTCGAATTGTTCAACCAAAACTGCAGTGAGTAATTCACCAACCATTGAATCATCGATACTGTCTTCACTTAAGGCGCCTATCCATAAATCAATGTCATTAACACTGCTATAAACTGAAGCCAATGCTGCTTGCTTCACAGGATCTGAGGTGATATCAGCAAAATCAATGGTTGCTGGCAAACCAAAAGCTTCGCGTACCGCATTATAAGATGGCAAACCATGATCTCTTCCTCTTTGAATGTTCAGTGCAGCTAAATCAAAACCGCCAGAACCAGGAGGACCGAATAGAAAGTTCCTTACGTCATCAATGATATAATTGTCCACTTGTTGGCTGACTTGACTGGCAAGACCTCTTAATAATGGTTCAATTCCGCCCTCTTCTACAAGCCGATTAGGGGCAAAGAAGGCCGACCTTAAGGGCAAATCACCTGCTTCAATACTGTTACCTTGTCTGTCTAATCTTTTTAATGTCGGACTAAGGGCACTGTGACCATATCGGAAGGTCGCATGAGAAAATATATTCGCTATGCTGGCATCAACTTCAGCGTCATAACCTCGATAACGAGCTAAGCTGTTACGACCCAACAACGTCGGTAAATACTCATAGTAAGTTATTGCTTGCATCTCCGCAGCCACAATTTCACGTGCACTTTGATATATCTGCTCCCCACTCATATTGGGATTGTCTCGACGAATCCTTCTGGCTTGCCAATTATGCTCTCTAACAAATAAGGTATGCATCGCTGTTAATCCGATTTGTTCATTGGCCCTGACATCGCCTGCTACAAATAACTCAGCAGAATCACCACCAGCATTTGGCAGGCCTGATTCATTGAATGGTAAAAAATTTCCTTCGCTGACTTTCAAGCGCCCTGTTCCATCATTGGTACGTAATGCATGTGCCCTTTGTTCATCTGAACCATACACATTTGAAGCATCGATCCAACTGGTTATCTCATTGATTTGTTGGCGTGGATTATCGGTACTTGTGCCTGTATTGAAGTCATAGATTGAACGGTTAAAGCTCATTGATTGTTCGCCAGTTTGTGCGGGATCAAAGTATGGATCACCAATGGGCACATCAATATCAGCGTGTTCTGCTGGTTCGACACCATCTGATAAAGTGATATCATGATCTAAAAATTGCCCCCATTGCCAAATGAAATCACTGGCATTTTTTTCATTGAGGATAGAAACACTTTGTGCTGAAACAGCATTACTTATCGCTCTGGAGCTCGGTCTTGACTGTCCAGATAAACTTGATATACCATCTTCATAATCAGATTTAATCAGCCTTAACAATTGTTGCTCTGCACTGCCCATCAACACATCTGATTGATTGTTGTGGGTGCCTTCTATGGTTCTATATCGATTGTTATTTTCTGATTGATTTTGTAAGTCACTTGAAAGTGAGTTTACTGTTGATTGATCACTTTTTTTTCGATTGATTCTTCTCACGGGTGAAATTAACTTATTCGTATTATCAACATCTGCTTCAAATAGAATTGGATTAATCTCAGCTTTACTGATTTCATTTGATATCTCTAGTGAGTTATTTTGAGCGATCGTTGTTGTAGAAACCAACAATAAAATGGTTATTTTATTTTTTTGCATAGTGTTTCCTCATATTATGAGTCATGAAAGGGCTCATGACTTAAGGCCTATGATAGAAATCAATAATGTAAGAATTAAGTATCAAATGTGAAGCATAGGTTAGTTTTTTGTTAAGTGTGTTAAAGTTTTGTAAATGCTGTTAAGGTCGTGTTAAATTGATGACGATTAAAGCATAAAATCGCCCGTCGATACCATTAAGAATTTTTAAAGTAATGAACATCTTGGCTATCAATAATGGTTTTATTTTTTGATACGCCAATAAATACCTTCATCTGTAACAACTTTTTTCAAACCAGTGCGTTGATTGGCTGTCAGATTGTGATTAATCAAATAAAACATGTCAGATAACATAGACCTTTCATCTGCATAATAGGAGTGACCAAGAAAACCTGTTTCAACATGGCTGCAGTCAATTGATTCAATGCCATCAATGAGCACAATATCTTTGCCAGAATCCCCTGCTCTGTTGTAACCATGGATTTTTTTGGACGTTTGCAAAGCAATATCATGTGATGAGGCATATAAAGTGATTGAATCTTGAACTTTCGTCATCGCTGGGGCAATTGTTTTCTTGAAAATTTCTGCATCAATGTCAGGTGCAGCAAGAATAATGGCTTTAAATTTGTCTTTCAAATGAGGTTTCTTTTGCAGCATAGTGATGTATGAGCGAGTGAAGCCTCTGTTACCCATACTGTGCGCAATAATAAAAATATCTTCGGCATCTGATTTTTCAGCATAATCTGTTAAAAATTGTTCAATATTCGGTTCTGACCACCTGATATTGGTCTCGTCTAAAGTATATTTTAATGTTTTGTTATGTGATGGCCAGCTGTAAAAAGTAGCTGCACCATCAAAGGTCAAATCATAAGCCATTTGTGCTGTACGTTGCGCAGCTTCTTTAAAGGAAACGTTATAACCATGAAAAAAGATCAAAGCGGCTTTTCTGTTTGATTTGTTGATGCCTTTTCTTAATTGATCATAAAAATCGTTGTCTTTTAATCGCACCAAAGTTTTAAGCATAATATGTTTATCCGGGTTTTCGGAAAACTCCAACTTCAGTATTGATGGGGATTCTATTTCACCCATTCTGTGATCTCTTGGGATACTGACTTTTGTCACGCCATAGTTTATCTCGGTTGATCTATTGGCATCATAGGATTTACTTGGGGATTGATTTTTGATAAAGGCCCTGTCTGTGGCATAAAATATGTCCATAACAGCATGATTCTCTTTAGATACATTATCCTCCATTCTGATCAAATCTGGTGAGTTTATGGTGGTTTTAAGTTTGCCAGACGCCTTGAAAAATGGCACAGCAGCGGCATTAATGTTTATCGATTGTCCAGTCATAGGGTTACGACCCGTTCTGGCCTTTCTTTTTTTTACGTCAAAAGTTCCAAAGCCTTTAATGTTAAAAGATTCACCCTGTTTTAAACTCAAGGTTAGGTTTTCAATTATAGCATCATATATGTCATGAACTTTTGCCTTGGGAAGACCTGTAGTTTTCATGATTGATTGAATGAGTTCAGCTTTTTTCATAATGACTCCATCATTTATGCAAGGGGTGGTTTAAAGGGCTCAGGTTATTGTAATGTAAAATAGAATATATACCAATGATTGTTTATTTGTCGTTAATGACAATAAATATATGTGTGTATAATAATGAAAAACGCTCAATTAAGTGACTTGGTTAGTTATTACTTCAATTACATACAAGATTACAAATTATTAGGTTTGTTATAAATTAACTTAACCAATAAAATTATCAAATTAAAGTACGCAACATTTCATCTTTGACTGTTAATCCGCTCTGTGTCTCCATGATAATCTGTGGTATAAGCATAACAGGAGAAATGTTTTGAAAGATGAAAAATATATAAAAAAATTCACCAGGAGAAAATTGATAAAAGACTGCCTTGCTCTCGGATTGAGCTAGCCATTATTGACATCTGGGTTATCGGCCTGCCATTCAAACCATACAAGCAATAATATTAAATTAAACATATTAATTTTGGGTGGTACGAGTTTTCTGGGACCTCATCAAATTGCTTATGCATTGTCAAGGGGGCATTCAATCACTACTTTTACCCGTGGTAAAACAAAACCCTCTATTTATCAGGAGCAATATAAGCAAGTAGAACAACTGATTGGTGACAGATCAAACAACCTGAGTGCATTAGAAGGCAGGCATTGGGATGTTGTGATTGATAATTCAGGCAGAGACTCTGAATGGACTCGACAATCGGCAAGTTTATTGAAAAATCAGGCCGAGCTCTATGTATATATTTCATCAACAGGTGTCTATTATCCTTATGTGCAAGCGGATGTCGATGAAAATACGCCTGTTCTGACAAAGGATCCAGTGGTATCTGCGACACAAGACAAAACACAAAAAGATTCATATGGCGTCATGAAAGCAAAGTCAGAATTAGCAACCATCAATGCTTTTGGTGAAAGCCGTTCAATCATTGTCAGGCCGACGTATATGATTGGTCCAGCTGATCAGACCGATCGATTCATCTATTGGCCAGTGCGCTTATCCAGAGGCGGTGAAATTATGGTTCCAGGTAAACCATCAGATCCAGTCCAGTACATTGATGTCAGAGATATTTCTGAATGGATTATTAGATTGGCTGAAGATAATCGCAGCGGAATCTATAACGCTGTTGGCCCTAAAAAGCCTCAAAGCATGTCAGGATTTATTGATAAAGCCAAAAAATCATTCGATGTGGATTCTCGTTTTTTATTCATTGATGATTATCAATTTTTAGCTGAGAATAAAATTTATGCCGTTATACCTTGGTTATTGTCAGATGAAAACTTTTATGGATCTGCCCGAATTAACAATACAAAAGCCATTGATTCAGGCCTACAATTCAGAGATATATCAAAATCAATCAAGGATACGTATCAATGGTGTATATCTGATGCACTCACAGAAGAAAGAAGAAATCAGTTTGAATTAAAACCTGGGTCAATTTTGATGAATGAAAAATCAATATTAGAGCGCTGGAAAAATAGATAACGTTACCTGTAAAGCATTTAGGAATGTGCTGAAGAATTGAATGGGTAACATTTTCTTTTGTCAACATAGAAATCAAAGTATATTAGGCATAGTCAAAACGGAATAGCGCCCTTTTACTGTGTGAAATCATTGAAAAATATGGCATCACTAACCACCTGAAGATTGACCTGTCCAGAGCTATAGTTCCCGTGATTGTCAGTTACCCAGTAACTAAAATGATCAACGCCAATAAAATCAAAATCTGAAATGTAAGTAACTGTCCCGTTTTGGTTATCAAAAACGGTTCCATGTGAAGGTTGAATAATTCCATCAATGGTCAAGTTATCAGGTTCAGGGTCAGAGTCATTTAATAACAAATTGATGGTGGTTTCTCTCGATGAGGATATTAAAAAATCATCATCCTCAGCAACTGGAGCTTGGCTGTTTAAATTAATCGTTCCTGCTTGAAAAGCATTTCTCCACGCATGAAATTGATTGCCCAATAAAGCATCTACATCTGGTCCAAGTAACATTTTCATGGCAAATTTATGAATTTGACCTGTCGCTCGTTCTGTAAAGTATTCTTCCACAATGGCATAAGGTGTTCCGTCATTGGATCGGTAATAGCCATCAATTTCACAAATACCGATCATGTCTTGGCTTGGGACCCCAATTAAATCGGTTCCAGCTGGGATTGGCGATGTTCCAATGCTGTCATTTTTTTGACCTGTCCAAAAAACACCAGAGCCCGCAGTGGTTGCTGGAGACAAATATTCATAGATACCATTATTGATGTCAATAGCGAATTGATTGGATAGCAAATCTTGCGAAGTTAATATTTGGTCAATATTGGCGTCAAATTCTTCCATTTCAACAGCAACATTTTGATAAGACACATCAATTAAAGCGTATTGATTGGCTTCTGGAGTAATATCAGGGTTGGTATAGTGTTTACTTAAAATAACACCGGTTGGCACATCTGCAATATTAGCTGTATTGATCACCATGTCACTGGTATTGGTACCAAATTCAATGCCAAATGCGGCTGTGCTGAATGCTTCGGGCGTTTTTCCAATGATGTCGAAATTTTCTAATAAATAGTGCGAAGTATATTCCATGGCAGCCCCTGCTCTGACTTCCCAGGCTTTAAAGTTTTTAAAATGGCTGTGTATATCGTGTTGTTGGTTAGGGTTGGCTTTCACAACAAAGACTCCAACTGTTGAAGCAAAACTCTCATTACCATCAAACGATAAAATTGGCGCGTCATCAACAGAAGTATTGGTTCTCCAAGGTAAAGCTTCAGGTAACATGAAAGCGGAGGAAGGAAACGATAACATTCCTGATCCTCTGTGCAAATAAACAAAACCGTGATTAACGCTTGCGGCTATGTTGTTGACACTCCTAACCATACGGCCTTGAAACCAAAATCCGTCACCAGTACGACCCATATCAAACAATTTACGATCATTACCATTTTTTGGATTAAAAGCACTGTTGCCTTCAGCTTTTATGGCTAAGTTATTGGTCCAGCTGCCTGTTTCGTTACCTGTTTCAGCGACAAAACCAGCACCAAATGTATCATATGAAATATTGTTATGAAAAACAGCGTGACTGTCATGATGAACATAACCCCAGCCTGGTGAACCATAAGCAACATTGCCTATTGCTATGGCTGGTTTTTTTCTTTGATTCGCAATACCTTTGCGATGTAAATGGAAAGAATAACGTCCTCTTACATTGCTGTTGGGTAATATCGGATCAAAGTCTATTGCTTCTCTGGTGAGAAATGACTTATCCGTTCTTCCCAATTGCCAGAAGGATGCATATCTTACATCAACAACAGCGTCACCCATAAGCATGACATGCCCTCTGCGATGCGTTAAGGTTGTCTCTGGATGCTGAGTAGCAAACCTTATGTTTCTTGTGACATTGGCTACAGAAGTTTTTAAATCATCACGGGGCGTAAAATGATCGTATTTCAGTGGTTGATCAAAATGGACAACATTACCTTCTATTGCCGTGATCAATACCTCTTCATCTTGAGTGCCGTGGTAGCGCACTGCTTGAATACTATTGTCCCATTTCCAGCCCGAATATTTGGTGCCTGCAATGATCAATCTATCACCGATAGCCCAATGATTTGGAATCACACTGAACTGAAGTTGAGTATGACCAATCAGCGGATTCTCAGTAACTTTTAAATGGGTAGTTTTTTTCATGCCATGAATGTGTACATCACCACTGGCAATTAGACCACGGCTTGTTAGGTTTGAATCTCTGACAACATCTATGTCACCTAAATCCCTAAACAAAATTTCAATTGAAACCGTATCAGCGATTGGTTGGTTTTCTGTGCCAATGATGAGCTGCCCGGTTTCATTAATCAGCAAAGTGTCTAAAATCAATTGACTGGATTCTGTTCTTGAAAATATAAACGCTCCATCAACACGAATTGCTGTCATTGGAATAGTATTAACCTGATTGTAATGAACAGTTATTCCCTCTGGGATATGTACCCAAGCATCTTGAGTTGGAATAATACCGCCTGCCCACGTGCCATTTTCAAACCAAGAACCATTGGCTATTGCAGTGTGAGTAATGTCTTCATTGTTAATTAAAGCTTTGAGGTTATGATTGTTGTGCACATGTTCTTCAGCACAAACTTGGAGAGTTGTTATTAAAAGTAAAACCAACAAGGTGAGATTCTTCATTATTATTTGGCATATTAATTACCATGAAGTGTACACATATTTTTTAGCAATGATACGCTAGATTACATTGTTTATAGCGAGAATGTGACGAGGTTAACAATCACCGTTTTTACAATAACATTTTATAATATAAATTTAAGTTTGATTTTTAAAAAATGACAAAAAATGTCCACTTGATTCATTGCATTACTATGATCTTAAATAAGCGATTTGAAGTGCTTCCAATGTTTAATGCTTCAATGCAGTGTATGCAACATTTTTTCATATTTATTTAAATGCTCACTGTTGTTGACTTTGGCCAGTTCAATAGCTTTGAGAAGTGCTGATTTAGCTTCATCCATTTGATTGATTTCACGATGTGCTAGGCTTAATGTGTACCACCCTCTGATGTGATTTGGGTTAAGTTTTACATCTTCTTGCATCAAAGAAACAGCATTTTCATAATTTTTACCGTAAAGATAAGATTGCCCCAAATAATAATTGACCTCCTCTCTGTCTTTGCCCTCTTGTCGAATTAAATTAAGTAATGATTCATGATCTTTTGCATTGTGATATATCCAGGCAAATCTGCTATAAACTATGCTGGGAACAGAAAACTCAAAACCTAATTTTAGACTATAGTTTTGGTAATACTCTTTGACTTTCTTGTACCCACCAATGGCTTTGACTTGTTCAATAGAATTAAAAGCATTAAGGTTACCCATTTCTGGCAAGATCCATCCTTGGTATAACTCTGAAATTGATGCAAACATAGTTGGTAAAGCCACTGTAGCATGGCTTTTGTCAGGGAATTGTTGATGCGTGAATCTTAACCAGTCTGGTTGATTTTCATTGATCATTTTTGCCACAACAGGTATGGTTTTTTGATATTGGTCTTTTTCATTACCCTTGGCCAGGTAAAAGTACTTTTTTTGATTGGTTTTTTGACTAAAATAACGCTTTAAATCATTGATTTTTGGTGTGCCTTCCATGTCAATGACAGGACTGACTGCAAAATAGTTGTTGAATAAGCGATCATTTCTCAACATGATATCTAATACAAAGGACCCACCCAGAGAATGCCCATAGATACTATGAAAGTCTGTGGTTCGGTAATTTTGCTTGATATAAGGTACCAGTTCAGAATTAATGTAATTAAAAAATTGGATGGCGCCAGGTTCTCTGAGTTCACTTCTTCGGTCTTTTTGTGCAATGGCAACAATAATCATTTCTTCAGATTGGTGAGAAGACGATAAATCTTTGCTGGCAAGATCAGCCATTCTGATAAAATGATCACCATCAAGCACAAATAGAATTGGGTATTTTTTTGAGACCAAGGAATAATTGGCAGGCAAAGAAACATAAAAATCTCTATCGATTTTAAATACCTCAGAATACATGGTGATTTTTTCTGCGATGACCAAAGGGGTTTTAATGATAGAATCTTTTTTATCATTGGCATGTGTTGCATCACTAAAAAACAAATTAATCAAACACAGCACAAAAAATATTCTTGTCATAACAAACTTACCTACACTCAAAAGAAATTAGAATCAATAAAACAAATATAGTTCCACATAATCAACAAATGTTTTTGGGCAGTTTATCACATTCAATAATTTCTTGAAAGAAAGCTATTCTCAAATAAATGGCTTTCTTTTGACTGTAACCAACATCAAGAGAAATAAGGCTGTTAATGCATAAATACTGAGAACAGGAACCATAATAGCACTGGTCTGTGATCCAAATGTCGCGTGATTATTCGAAGGATTGGCATCATCTGAAGTAGTGCTTGAAACACCGGCTTCAGCAGCAATGGTACCAAGTGTTGTGACTTGCGCTGTTAAGGTTATTTCTACAGTTTGACCGTTACTCAAATCACCCATTTGACATTCAACCAATCCTGCATTTTCATTGCAAACAGCTAAATTTGATGTCGCATCAATAAATGTCATACGATCAAACAAATTAAGCGTTGCAATGGTGTCAATGGCTATTTCAGGACCATTATTGGTAATTGTCACGGCATAAGTTAATATGTCTGACATTTGAGGATTTTGAGGTGTGACATTGAGATCAATCGATAAATCTGCACCCTCATCATCATCGGTGATCGTCACTATGCCAACACCATCATTAATGGTAGCATTGGTCGATGAAGTTAACATTACTGAGAATTGTTCATCTTGTTCGATGGCATAATCACTTATAATATCCACTGTTATAGTTCCACTTAATTGCTTGGCAGGTATGCTGATGCTGCCACTGACAGCCACAAAATCAACATCTGATTCGGCGGTGGCTGCTACCGTTTCATAATTCACTTCTACAATGCCAGAGGTTTCATTAGATAAGCTTATCGTTAACTCAACTTGCCTATTACCATCGTCGCCTTCAATAACATTAGCATCATTGATACTCACCGAAGGCTTACCATCATCATCAATAATGGTTCCTATGCCACTGTCATCGGCGATATTAACATTCATGGGGTTGGATAAATCAACTGTAAAAGTTTCATTGCTTTCATCAGTATCATCGCCAGTAACTGCGATATCAATGACTTGTGTTGTTGTTAAAGCAGCAAAATTCACAATTCCTCCAGTGGTTGCGTAATCCACATCGGCGGTGGCATCAGCCTCATTGGTAACGTATTCCACTGATATTGGCAATTCGGACTGACCGGACAATGTCACATCAAAGTTCATGGTAACTGTACTGCTTATATCACCTTCGATAACAGAAGTATCATTGACGCTGATGGCAGGTTGTGCATCATCATTGACAATGGTACCCACACCTGTTCCTGGGTCATTTGGATTGGACGTTGCATCGACTGGATCAAAGAAATCAATACCAAAAGTTTGATCGCCTTCAAAAACTTCGTCACCAATGACATCAATAGTTATGGTCTGCATTGTCTCTGATGGATTAAATGTTAAAGTACCAGAGCTAACCACAAAGTCATTACCTGAAGTGGCCGTCATTGCAAAAGCCACATATTCGACTGTGACCACAAAACTGGCCGCTTGGTTAAGAGTTACATCAAACACAAAAGGTGTGGTACCGGTATCACCCTCATTTTGACTGATGTCATTGATTCCATACCGGATCGAAGAAATCATCGCAAAATCAGCGCCATTAAAATCCTCATCAGCAGTCAATGTTACATTGAAGAAATCGCTACCACTCACTAAATTATGTATATAGCCTTCAGGGATGGTCGATGAATCCACCCTTACAGTGTAATTACCAACAGCAACAGCAGTAATTTCATAACTGCCCAATGCATCAGTGGTATCATTTGGTTCACCTGCATCAAAAAGCCCATTACTGTTCTCATCCAAATAAACCATCACACCCGCAATGCCAGGTTCGCCAGTATCCTGTAGGCCATTACTGTTACGATCATTCCAAACCAAATCACCCATACTGGTATCGTTCAAGCGATATCCAAAATCTATGGTATTATTCGTATCGTCTGGGCTGATCATTACAGCGACTAAATCATTGCCAGTTATTAATGTTGTATTGGTTGAAATAGTATTGGTATCTGTCACATTAATGAGGATTTGTGATTCGCCTGTGCTTGTCATGACAAAAAGCACAGCAAACATCACAGTTTTGAATGATTGTTTAGACGTTATGAGTATTCTCAAAATTTATACCAACTTTATTATTTTCATTACAAATATGCGAATCAGTTTAAACCATTAGAGAGCTCAGCATAGCTAGATGACGAAAGAAAAAATAGAGATTGTTATCAAATTGAGGCAAAAATTGCAGGTAATAGCTGGCTATTGACCAGATTTTGATCAATTTTTACTCGTCACTGTAGTTATACTGAGGTCTCTATTAAAATCAGGCCGTACCAGATTGTTCTTATAAATTAATATTTTCAGCATTGAAATTTTCATTCGTAGTATTAAATTTAGAATAGTAAAGCTCAGTTTTACAGTATTCTAATATCCATTAAATTAATACTTATTAAATTCCATTTTTTGGTTTTTTTAACCGGGTACTTAGTTTAATATATTCCTTTTTTAATTGAGCCTTATATGAGTGAAAATACATTATCTATTGATGCAAATTTAAAGGAATCTAGCCAAAATGACATAAACACTGAAAAACTATTAGAGTCTTTGTTAAAAGAAGTTGAGTTACTCTCTTTAGAGAACACTGAGTTAGCCATTGAAGAAAAATCAGTCAAAATATTTATTGAATTCTTTGATGGACAAGAAGCTGAAATACAACAGATTCTTGAATTTTTAAAACAAAATGACTTTGAAAACGCCCATGCTAATTTGTGGCTAGATTCTACTGGTGATACCTCTTTTTATAAAATGTACGATGAAAAACTCATGCATTTTGAATCTAAAAAAGATTATAGAGAACATATAGCCGACTCAGTATCATTGCCTGAAGAAAGCTTTGATTATGGTCGCCAGAGAACTGACCATACGTGCATGATAAGACTTAGGATAAAAGCAAAATCAAAGAGAAAGATTATTCATGATACTTTTGCCAATTACATCGGAATGCTTGCCAAAGATAAGGAGACCTATGATAAATTTGTCAATGAATTTAATGCATTGATCAAGCCACAATCAAAAGACAGTATCAGTTGGTTTGGTGACGGAGGCAATGGTGCACCTAAATCATTGATAAAAGGTTTGGTCTTTGTAAAAGAATTCGGTACCAGTTTGTATCTGGGTTTTGACCTAACAGCTAGCCCTGATTTAGATTTTAAAGCAAGTGGGCGTTTTAACCTTTATAGTCCTGCCGAAAAACAATTTGCAGAATTATTTTATGTTTTTAAAGAGGTAGCCGGTGTTTCTAAAACTTGGATCAAAGTTCACCCAGGTGATAATATTGGATATGAATTTTATGGTTGTCACCCAGGTATGGGTGATAGTCCATCTCTTTGGAGCGACCCAGTGACCCCAGAACATTATTACTATGTTTTTCGGGGTTGAAAAACGAAAGTAATGTATTAATATTTGTTAACTGATTTTATAGAGATTGGCTAACCAAATAAATAAGTAGAAAATAAATATAAGGTGTAAAAATGGCATTAAGACCACAAAAAAGACAAGCGCTTGAATCATTCTCTTATCTATGGAAGGTAGATGATGCAGACTGGTTTAATAACAGAAAGAACGACTGGAAAAGGTTACAAGCAGATATTTATTATGACTGTGAGCTGAGAGATATCAAGAAATATCAGGAATATTTTCTAAAAGGTAAGCTTGATGGTTATATTCCTGTAAGAATCCTTTTCTTTCTGACACCGATTGTAACTAAAGAGGATTCAGATGGTTTCTTTTATTCTGATGTTTTTCTCGACGAAGAACGAGAAAGAATAATTACGCATCCCTACACATGGAGAATTGAAAAGACGCAACAAGGTCATGAAATGGTAACCCGATACGTACGTTCATTTGCTGAATACAGACTGGCTGGTGGCACAAGTGACGTGGTATTGAATGACAAAATCATTTTCACCACAGATAAATTTATAAAGTATTATTTCAAAAGCATTTCAGTCGGTGTACATACTTATTTTCCTGCGTATGATACGTTTGATTATTTTATTGAAGCACTGCCCTTAATGGAAGATAAAAATATTGTTAAAATGTATGGATCCACTAATTTTATTTTGGATTTGTTAAATATTGATCTCCCTGAAATCCTAAATGAAAAATCATTTAACAAACCTGCAAAACTTCTAGCACAAAAATTTCTTGATCATAAGGATGAAATCATTAAGATTTTGAACACCTTGGATTTAACTTAATAAATCTTACTCAATAATTTTATATATAGAAAACAATCAATATGAATAATATAAATACCTTTATTCACTAAAGATCAAACACTGGAGGTTTTGTAATGACATTAAGACCGCAAAAACGACAAACACTTGAATCGTTCTCTTATCTATGGAAGGTAGATGATGCAAAATGGTATCAAAATAGAAAGAACGACTGGAAAAGGTTACAGGCTGATATTTATTATGACTGTGAGCTGAGAGATATAAAGCAAGATCAGGAATATTTTCTAAAAGGTAAGCTTGATGGTTATATCCATGAAAATACCCTTTTCTTTCTTACACCGATTGTAACTAAAGAGGACTCAGACGGTTTCTTTTATTCTGATGTTTTTCTCGACGAAGAACGAGAAAAAATAATTACGGAACCCTACACATGGAGAATTGAAAAGACTCAACAAGGTCATGAAATGGTAACCCGATACGTGCGTTCGTTTGTCGAATACAGGCTGGCTGGTGGCACAAGTGATGTGGTGTTGAATGACAAAATCATTTTCACGCCAAATGATTTTGTAAAACAATACATCCGTGATTCATTATCTATATTTAAAGGTAGGGGTTCATATTCACCTGCTATAGATACATTAGACTTTTTTATGGACTCTTTACCGTTATTAACGGATAAATGTGTTGTTCAAATGTATGATGAGCCAAATATACTCCTTTCTATTCTGAACGAAGGCTGTGAGATAATCTTAGGAAATGAGCCTAGCCACCCCTCCGCCAAATTTCAAGCACAACAATTACTTGATCATAAAGATGAAATTATCGCAATTTGGGAGACACTTGATGATACTAAATAGAGTCTTTAATAATCAATCAAATCTTATAGAATCAGGAGTATTTAATGTCGAATTATTTATCATGCCTTATTGATTGTGAGTCTGTTGAATTAGCACAGCAGATTTGTAAGTTACTCGATCGTAATTCGCGTCCTCTATTTGAGGAGGATGTTCTTGATGGTGAGGCTGAATATTATATTGTTATTGAAAATATTGAATTTCCTAGTATCTTGTTAATTATTGAAAATAGCCTATTTGTCAATTGGGAGAATAAGGATAGATTTGATTTTAGTCAATTAATGCCAATATTCAGCCTACCAGGTCTTTGTTTATCACTTGCACACGAAATGGATTCCTACATTGGTAGTGGAGATGATGACGAGGATGAACAAGGTAGATACTGGTTTATGGAAAACCAACAAATAGAATCCTGTAATGCCAGAGATTTAAGTAAAAGTAAGTTTACTACTGAATTAGAATTGTTAAATAGAGTAAATGAATAAATGCTTTGCTTAATTTTTAGTTCACAATAAATGGAGAGTTAGGAGGTAAGTTGAGTGCAGAGGGTGTTATGATATGATTATTGGTAGCGAATTAAATACGAAAAGGCTGGTGATCGGATGTTGATTTCTGTTCAAACCCCAAATGTAAATTGAGAGACTGAATAATGGATAAATCCTCTTGGAAAATAGATGATCCTAATTGGATTGAGCGTCAAACAAAAAAAACGCCATTGATTACTCAGGCAATAAAACTTCTATCTTTTTGTGTATTACTATTCATGTGTCCATCGATCATGGCAACAGGCTTACCAAATTCAGTTCCATCTAGTGTATTAGGTCCAATTGGAGCTGTGATGATTTTTATTTTCCTAATATTTTTACTTATTTGTTATGGAATATATTATGGCATTTTTGTAGAAGGTAAAAATAAAAGAAGCTCAAGTGATATTAATAATTCAGATGAAGAATAATATTTAAACCTCTAAGGATTTAAGTGTAATAGAATTTGTTTGCAGATGATGTTTTTGTGAAGCTCCATGAAAAGGGGGGTTCGTGTTTAACTTTGAATAGATGTCTTTCTGTTTCTCAGAACCCAAAGAGAATTAATAAGTTTTATTCTATTAATTAAAACAAAATTTAAGGAAATATAAGAGTGATTTAAATGAGCTACAAAAAAATAATACCATTAATTCTAATAATCTTGATATTAAGTATGGTGAGTTGCCTAAAAGAACATAATGCAAAAATAGTGCTTAATCTAGTCAGTGGTACAGGTACTTAAAGAGCCAGGTAAAAAAGCACAAACCAAAAGCTATATGTGGGTACAACGTGCAGGCAATAATATCATATTCAACTATAATCCATCGCGCAGTGCAGAAATTGTTGATGGTTTATTACAAGATTACAACGGCGCAATAATGACTGATGGTTATTCAGCATATGATAAGATAACCACAAAACATAAAATCCCCCACCTTGTTTGTTGGGTACATGCCAGGCGGTACTTTATGAAAGTATTACAGCTAGGTGAAAACAAAGCAGCTACTCAAATGGTAGAGTTAATAGGTCGATTATATGCCATCGAAAAACAGCTCAAGGATAAACGCTCCGATATTATTGAAGAGGTACGGCAAGAAAAAAGTAAGCCGATATTACAAGACATAAAAAAACTATTGGATAACATATTACATTCAACAGCCCCAAGTGGGGCAATGGATGCTGCATTGAATTATTTATACAACCAATGGCCTAAGCTAACCAAATATATTGAAGACGGCCATTATCCGATAGACAACAACGCCGCAGAAAATGCCATACGGCCATTTGTTATCGGACGAAAGAATTGGTTATTCTCAAACTCTCAATCTGGAGCCAAAGCCAGTGCCAATCTATATTCCATAATCGAGACAGCTAAAGCTCATGGAATCAATCCGCAAGAATATCTGACTCATATTTATAGGGAATTGCCCAAAGTTGAGTCTGTTGAGGATTATGAAAAATTATTACCAGAAAATTATAAATCTGTATAGGGTGTCGTTACTTTGACGGGTACGATTGTTGGTATCTTTTTAACAAATATCCTTTAGATTTTTTGAATAAGCCCCACTTCATGGAGTTATTATTCATTATTTTTTGGTGTCATGATCTATATTCTGGTTGTTTTGCTCATTATTCTTATCGTATTCGGCCCTAATTTGTGGGTTAAATATGTACTTAATAAATACCATGAGCCTATGGAATCTTTGCAAGGCACGGGTGGAGAGTTGGCTTTACATTTGATTGAACGATTTAAGTTGGATGGCGTTCAATTAAAAAAAGGTGCTGAGGATGAAGATTATTATGATCCGCAAAATAAAGTGGTGTGCTTGAGCCCCGAAGTCTACGAAGGCAAATCCCTTTCTGCAGTAGCAGTGGCCGCCCATGAAGTGGGCCATGCCATACAGTTCTATAGAGAAGAACCAGTCAGCCATTTACGAAAAAAATACTTACCAAAAGCGTTTATTATTCAAAAATTTGGCACCTATTTCATCATGGCCTCCCCTTTGGTCGGATTGATTTTTAGGTTACCACAGTTAACTTTATTGACCATTTTTGTTGGCATATTGACCATGCTGGTATCGGTGTTGATGTATGTTGCCATATTGCCAGAAGAATACGACGCCAGCTTTAATAAAGCCTTGCCCATTTTATCTGAAGGATACATTGAAGAGCAACACTTACCAATTATCAGAAAAATCTTGAAAGCCTGTGCCCTCACCTATGTTGCTGCATCTCTGGCTGATATTTTACGGTTGTGGCAATGGATACGTTTTATCAGATGATTATTTACTAATGATGAATAATCAGAATTGATATCTGGCTTGAAAACTGATCAGCCAAGCATCATAGTTAGGTGCTTGAGTCCCCAACAATAATATTTCATCAAGTGAATCGGCAGCAATGCCATCAAGCGCAAAGTCATTGCTAGAGAATTTCTCATATTGTGCATTGATGCTATATGCCCAATGACTGTTGGTTTGGTAATTCAAATATAAACGAACATTGTCCAAATTCGTTATTATGTCAGGGAAAGGTTCTTCATTAATGGATGTTGTTACGCTGATGAGGCCTGTTGAATCTGACGCAATATAGTCCAGACCAAAATGTGTGTTTTTACTCAATTCGCTAGAAATACCGAAACCGAATGAGTCAATACTGTCTTTGGTCATACCCGTCCATGGTTGATCATTGATGCTGATGGCATTGGTTAATAAGGCATCAATTGTCACCCTGTTATAAAATGCGTTGAGTTGAATTTTGTTGTGAATTGCATAATTTAAATCAATATTATAACTTTGTTCATTGCTGTTTTGTAAGCCTAATGGTGATCGCCTGAAATCATCATCAGCATAATAATAACTGAAATTAAGCCCCAGCCGATCTGTTGGATTGTAATCAAATTGAACTAGCGCCTTATCCCTTATCCTGTCGGCTTGATTAAATTTACGCAATAAAGGATGATCAATGGGTCCGCCATCATTTGCTTGATTGTATGTTGATACATCTCGGTCAGAACTTTCAATTTTCACACGCACATGTGCTGTCGCGTTGGGAATAATACTGGCTTCTGCCCATAATGTGTTTTCGATGGAGCGGGTAATTTCTTGCAATGTGCGATCAAAGTCTAAGTGTTTTATTCCAGCACTGAAAGTAGTGTTTCGATGTGCTTTATAAAGCAGATCAAAAGAATATTGTTTTTTGTCATAACTGTATGGTCTGTTGAGCCGATCACCAGGTAAGAACAGATCAGTAATGACTGGGGAATACAACTCAACTGGGGTCTTATTGTCTCTCTCGTTAACTTTGGCACGAGCGGTCAATGTCAATTTTCGGCTTGGGCGAATGCTTAATTTACCACTCAGATTTAAATTTGCCGTATTCAGTTGACCGTTTAGAGACGATCTGGGAACAACAAGATCGTTAAATGAAGGGTTGATTGAATAAGGAAGAAAATCGTTATTTTGCTGAGCTCTTCCCAAAGATACCTGCCCTGACATCCGCAACTTTGGTGAGACTGCAAATGCCCCTTTAACACTGAACTGATAAAAATTATTGTCAGGTTCAAGAGAGGACCTCAATACTTGTGTATCGCTGTCAGAAACAAATGGATTTTGCCAAGTGATACTGTTGAATGAATTATTAAACCACGATCCAAAAGCACTGAATTGCACATGACTGCGTTTACCATTCCATGACAACCGCATGTCAATTTGATCGGTATTGAAATTAACCGGTGCAGCGAAGGTACTGCTATTGAACAAAAACAAACCACCACTGAATGGTCTGGTGCCTTTTTTTCTTTGGTTTTGATAATCGATTTGGTATTGCCAATTGCTGTCGATTTTATAGGTTATGCCCGCATCAAATATTTGCCTTTGGGTTTTTAACGGTACATCGCGAAGTGAGGATGCCAATTCGCTGAAATCTTGGGTTGTTGCGCCTGATACCCAATTTTCAGGTAAACGCAAATCATTACCGTCTACAGTTATAAATGGGCTGCGACTTTCATTGCCACGGTATCTGGTTATGGTATTCAACCCAAGGCGTAATTGGTATGCCCCCTGTTTTCCTGTATCCAATTCAATGCGACCATTATCTCTGCCAATATTATCAGCATAAAGATTAAAATACACACCATCATCTTTACGATAATGCAATGCACCACCAATTGATAAGTAAAAGCCAGTGTCATCTATGCCTCGATAACTGATATAGCGCAAATTATCTTCATTAGAATAATCAAAACCCAATGTGAAATTACCATACCAGCCTTCAATGCTTGGGCACAATTTACATTTCCACTTTTTGAATTGAGTATCATTTGCCCTGACAGTAGTATTCAGTGACATAAATGCAAAAATCAATAAGAGGTGAATGTTTTTTTTCATCATCATTATCTGGTGAAGTTTGCCCCTGAAGGATGATTTGAACCATGAATATTTTCATGACAATTGCTGCATGATCGACCCACAACAAACCGCGAAGAAAATCCATCGTTTAAATTTTCACTGGTATAAGGCGTGCTTGGATGACCAAGCGGTGAATGACATCGCTGACACAATAACGGTGGGCGCAATTTTAATAATGATTTATGGTTACTGCCATGTGGATTATGACACAAAGTACAATCTTCAGTGACTGGCGCATGCTCCCATAAAAACGGCCCTCTTCTTTCAGCATGGCAAGTGTAACAGGTATCATTTACGTTACCGTGTTTCAATAACGAATCATTATTACTGTCATGAGGATTGTGACAGTCGGAGCAAGACATCTGACCAAAGCGTAAAGGATGTGAAGTGGCTTGTAAAGTTTGAGATTTTACCCGCTTATGACAAGTAAAACAGACTTCTTGTTGTGATTCAGCAGTAAAAACGCGGTCACGCTCGCGATGTATTTTGTGACAACTTGCGCAAGACAAATCTTCTTGTTCATGAGCACTACCAAACCAACCCAGTTTGCCATGCCTTTGATGGCAATCAAGACACACTGCATTTTGCTGGTCAACTGGTGTTGATGTATTTTTACCAAAAGTTTGCATTGGATGATCATCCCCTCCTCTTCTTTGCGCTCTGGCATGATCTTTACCGGGTCCATGACAAGTCTCACATTGTGAATTAGCAAAAGGGGAAGAAGGATCAACTTGCGATCCATGTTTTGTTTTGAATATAGACAGCACAGGAAAATCTGATTCTTCATCATGACATGTCAGACAAGTATCAGCACCTTTTCGACTGAATTCATTTTGGCTCAAGCCAACGTTTATATAAGTCAGTACCAGTAAACATGTCAATAGGATTCTTTTCACGGTTATATTGTTCTTTAAATGATCAGTTAATCATGCCATAATATATAGCATTAGCACAAATATTTCATCATAGAATGGATTTTAGGGTAAAAATGGCAAAGTAGATTGGAGAAACATCGTTTTGATGAACTATTCGGGTTGTTTATTCTTAAACTACCAACAAAAGATCTATTAATGTGAGGTTATTATAAAAATGCATAAATTTAAAATCATCGTTGCCTGTTTGATCAGTTTCCCTGCTTTTGCCATGGATGTGAACGACATCGTTAAAGGGTGTGCTGATTGTCATGGTAAAAATGGAGTGTCTTCGGAAAGTGACATCCCAACTTTGGCAGGCCAATCCGCAGTGTTGATTGAAGATGCCTTGTTAGCCTTTGCAGAAAAACAAAGACCTTGTGCCAACAGTAAATTCAGATATGGTGATACGACCAGAGCAGAAACTGACATGTGTAAAATAGCTGCACGTTTATCTGATGATCAGAAGTATCAATTGGGTGAACATTATTCAGCATTGCCATTTGTGGCAGCTGAACAAATATTCGATGAAACCTTGGTTGACAGAGGTGCAGTTGTTCATGAAAGAAATTGTGAAAAATGTCACAGTGAAGGCGGCAGCTATGCCGATGATGATGCAGGAATATTAGCTGGTCAATGGACACCATATCTCAGCTCCTCAATACAATTGTTTTTATCCAAAAAGCGTCCCATGGCAAAAAAAATGGCAGAAAAAATCAACCGCCTCAAGCCTGAAGATATTGAAGCCTTATTAAATTTTTATGCCAGTAAAACTAAAGCTGAATAGGTATATTCATTGAGCACTTCAGATAGTAAACAAACAGCAAATAAAAAAAAGACTTGGAAAACAACAAAAATCAAATGGTTGTTTGGTTTAACACTCGGCGGAGTGATCAGCTTTTTTATTGGCATTCTATTTATTGCATCTGCCCATACTTTTATGGAAAAAACCAATACTTTGGAGTTTTGTATCAGTTGTCATGAAATGCGTGATAATATTTACCAAAACTATACAGAATCCAGCCATTATAAAAACGCATCCGGTGTCAGGGCCACATGTTCAGACTGTCATGTACCTGAATCAATTGGCCCAAAAGTTTTGAGTAAAATTTATGCAGCTAAAGACGTCTATCATAAACTCATGGGTACTGTTGACACACCTGAAAAATTTGAACAACACCGTTTAAAAATGGCAGAAACAGTATGGGCAAAAATGCGGGCAAATGACTCTAGGGAATGCCGCAGTTGTCATGATTACGAATCAATGGATAGAGATCTACAAGATCGATCAGCCAAGAAAAGGCATGATCATGAAAAAATCAAAAAATCAGGTAAAACCTGTATTGACTGCCATCAAGGCATCGTTCATAAGCTACCAGATGATTATTGATCCTCTGCCCTAATCTCATATCTTTGCTATTAAGAGTAATCAATGTATTTCATAATCAATTTTTTTCATCAATATTGTCTTAGAAAACTTTATCGGGCATACATAAATCCATCACAGCAGCTAATTGTGTAAAAAAAATGCTGTCTTGAGGTATAAAATGATGCGCTATCCAAGGGCCTGCTATTATCCATAACCCAACCAGGATGATAAAAATACCAGAAAAATGGCGCACCCATTTAAAAAATCGAACATTTTGCAATTGATTGAACAATTGATGAGAAATCAACAATGGAGCCAATGTTCCAAATCCAAAGAACAACATAAAAAAACCACCTCTTAAGGCATCGGCCGTTGTTGCAGCTATCAGCAGTAGCCCATATAAAAGCCCACATGGGATCAATCCCCACAGCATGCCTTTGATGAAGTAATGTTGATCATTTAACTGTTTCAATTTTTGTGATGCCGTAGGCCACAATGGCAGTGCTTTATTGAATGCTAAAAATGCATTTTTTCTTTGTAGAATAATAACAATCCCCATCAATATCATGGTTATACCCATCATTATTCTTAACCATAAGCCAATAACGGTCAGGTTTAATGTTAAACTGGCTCCTTGTACAATGCCTGCAAAAATCACACCCAGTATCACATATGTACTGACTCTGCCTAAATTGGTTAGCACTACTGAAGTCAGCTTTTTTTTATGACAGATTACTTGGCATAAAGAACCACACATGACTACGCAGTGAAACCCTGAAAATAAACCAATGAAAAAAGGAGTAATAAGTGACATTAATATATTTAAATAAACTATTGATGATTAATGTTATTCGTCATCTAAAATTGAAAGTGCTGGACTATCAAGATCATCAAATTGCCCTTTGTTAACACTCCAAATAAAGGCCCAAACTGCCACGATAGCCAGTACCAAACTCAATATAACCAATATAAATACCATATTCATAATAAACGCCTTGCATTAAAAACAACAATTAAAGAAGAAACCGACATGCCAATTGCAGCCATCCAGGGCTGTAAATGCCCCATCATGGCCATGGGCGTGACTGAAATATTGTAACATACGCTCCAAAAGATATTCTGCTTGATGATGTTGACACTTTTTTCAGATATTTTGAACGCATTAATCAAGGAAGATAATTGCTCACCTAACACAACAAAATCTGACACTGAGTGTGCCAAGGCAGCGCCTGTTTTCATACTGATTGACACATTGGCCTGAGACAGTATTGGGCCATCATTGATTCCGTCTCCTACCATGGTGCAGGATAATTTTTGTGACTGCAATGCCAAAACCTTATCGATCTTGTCTTTTGAGGACATCTCTGCATCATAATATATGATTTTGAGGTCGTCAGCACAAGAATGGACAGCACTGTGATTATCACCGCTGAGTACTCTGATTTGTTTGTTTTTACTGTAAAGGTAGTAGATTAATTTTCTGGCTCCTTGGCGTAACGGCATATTTAAAGCAAAAAGTGCAATCAGAGCATTGTTTTTGGCCAAGTAAATTTGAGTCAAGGCAGCATCAGTAGTCAATTTAGGGATATCTATACCTTGATTGCTGAGCCATTGATGGCTGCCCATAAGCCAGACATCGCCATTCAGTCTTCCAGTAATCCCGCATCCAATAACTTCCTCAAGTGCATCAAAATCAATGTGATGTCCTGACTCAAATGCTGAGGCAATGGGATGACTACTGATGGTTTGCATAGCGTGAGCAATTTCCATGAAATTTTCATGGAAATTGACTACAATCACTTCATGAATGCTTAATTGAGAAGAAGTCAGCGTGCCTGTTTTATCAAACAACCATTGATTTGTAACTGCCAATTGTGTGATGGCATCGGTGTTATTAACCAGTACTCCGCATTTTTGCAATTTAATCCCAGCGGCACTTAATGCTGCTGGAGTAGCCAATGACAAAGCACAAGGACATGTAGCTATCAACACAGATAACACGCTTGGAATCAACAAATTTTTATCATTAAACCAATACCACAAAAATGTTAAAACTGCCAAACTCAACACAACAATAGTAAAATGCGCAGCGATTCGATCTATCAATTTTTGATGTGTAGGTTTTCTGGATTGTGCTGATTCCATCATGTCTGCTAGTTGAGATAAAAAACTATCCGAAGTATTGCCATTGGCTTGGATAATGACTTGACCACTGAGCGCTTTTGATCCAGCTAATACAGAATCGCCAATACCTTTATGTTTTTCTGTTGATTCGCCAGTCAATAGCGCTTCACTGAATGTTGCTTTGCCTGCAATGATGCGGCCATCACAACAGGCTGTTGAATTGGCATTTATAAGAATCGGATCGCCTTTTTGAATATGATCGATTGGAATGGTTTGTGCATCAACAATTGCAGCAAAATCACCACTTTTTAATTTTATGGCGTCTATCGGTAAAGTGGCAAATAAAGAATCCCTGATGTTCATTTCTTTATGTCTGACTTGTGATTCAATGAAGCGCCCAATGAGTAGTAAAAATATAAACATCGTCATTGAATCAAAATATACATCCGAATTTTGATCGCCAAATAAACTCAGATAAACACTAACAAAATAAGCAATCGATATGGATAAGGCAATGGGAATATCCATACCCATGTGTCCATTGGCAACATCTCTATATGCGTTGTGCAAAAATCCTTTACCAGAATAAACATAAACCACCGTAGATATCATGAGACTGACCATCAAGAAAAATTGACGTATCGCAGGATCAATAGTGGTTTGATCAGAATACAAAGGAACAGCCAATGTCATGATAAACATCATGCCAAAGCCAGCAACAGCAATCCTTTTTAAAAAAGTATTGCGATCTTTGAGCATAAAATCCGTATCGTTTTTTTGCGTACTTGGGTGATATCCCATGAGACTGATGTGATCAAATATTTCACTCAGCTTGATTTGCTGTTGGTTAAACTCAACTTGGACAAGTTTATTTATAGCATTGATGTTGACATTTTTGATGCCATCAATATCCTTTAGAGCCTTATTTAACAACCAACTACAAGCATTACAATACATGTCTTCAATTTTAATGCTGACTCGACTGATGTTCTGGTCAACTTTTCTTGTCAATTGATCAAATATGGATGCTTCATCAAGGTGAGACCATTTTTGATCAATGATTGTACTGGTTTCAGGCAGTTTTTCTTTCCTAAACTGATAAAACTGGCCATGCTTGTTGTCTGTCAAATATTCAGCCACAGCCTTACAGCCGTGACAGCACATGGGTTGTAGTACATCATCAATATTGACGATCAGATTAACTCCAGATGGTACAGTCTCACCACAATGGTAGCACTCACCCATGGTTAATCAGCTTTATTATTGAGGTGAAAACGGTGTTCTTGCTTCAAAATAATGGGAGGATTCTTATAGGCGATATAAACCGTAGCCAATCCCCCTATTACTGCGATAGCAGGCAATGCAACGACCAACCACATTTGCGGGTACTTGTACCAAGGAAGACTTTTCTCTGATGGTTTTTTTTTCATTTTATTTTACCTTTGTTTTATAGCCAAAATACCTGACTCTTTCTTCAGCACTTTGTAAGCCATCATTGGACATCACCGTGACAGCGATGCCATGAATTTTACTGTTGGCAGTATTTTTCGGGGCTCTGATGCTCATTGGCAAAGAAACCAGTTCACCTGGCTCTACCGTTAATAGGTTTCTATCAGCAACGACATCTAATCCTTCTATGCCTTTTGCCTCGATTTCATAACTGGCTTTTTCATGACTTTTGTTCATGATTTTGATGGTATAAACATTCTCAATGGTATCTTTGTTGACAAATCGATAAAAAGAATTGCGATCATGTATGATATTGATATCAATGGTATCCCTGTTAATTAAAGACACCAAAAAAAGACAGCAAATGGTTAAAAGCAACAAGGAATACAGCATAATTCTCGGCCTGAATACCTTAGTATGTTTGCCTTCAAGTTTATTTTCAGTGGTGTATTTGATTAAGCCTTTTGGCATATTGTTTTTTTCCATGACATCATCACAGACATCAATACAGGCAGCACATGCGATACATTCATACTGCAAACCATCACGTATGTCTATGCCTGTTGGGCACACCTGTACACACAAAGTACAATCAATACAATCACCGACTTGTTCCTGCTCTCTCCTTTTTTTACCCCGCATACGGGGTTCGCCGCGTTGTTCATCGTAAGAAATAATCAAAGTATCTTTATCAAACATGGCACTTTGAAAGCGCGCATATGGACACATGTATAAACAGACTTGTTCACGTAAGAATCCTGCATTACCATAGGTAGCAAACGCATAAAAAAACAACCAAAAGGTTTCCCACGGCCCAAGAGAAAAGCCTTGAATATTGACTGCCAATTCTTTTATTGGTGTAAAAAAGCCAACAAAAGTATAGCCTGTCCACAAAGCGAAAACTATCCACAACAATTGTTTGGAGGCCTTGATTCGGAATTTTTTGAAGCTCCAGGGGGCAGCATCAAGTTTTAACCGTTTATTTCTATTGCCTTCGGTCATTTGCTCTAACCAAATAAAAACTTCAGTCCAGACAGTTTGAGGACAGGCATAACCACACCAAAGGCGACCAGCCAATGCCGTAAAGAAAAACAATGAAAAAGCCGCAATGATCAACAAACCAGAAAGATAGATAAAATCTTGTGGCCATAATGTCAAATCAAAGATATAAAACCGGCGATGCGGTAAATCAAATAACATGGCTTGTCTGCCATTCCAGCTGACCCATGGCAATAAATAAAACAACCCCAATAGTGTGAAGACAGCCAATTTCCTTTTGCTTTGAAAACGGCCTTGAGTCTCCCGGGGATGAATCTTTTCATGAGCTTGATACAGTTTCAGCTCGATGGTTTGATCATCTTTTTCTGATGGTATTGTCATAATTTCAACCTTTTATTT
Source organism: uncultured Alcanivoracaceae bacterium (assembly GCA_964352735.1). Lineage (GTDB taxonomy): Bacteria > Pseudomonadota > Gammaproteobacteria > Xanthomonadales > Marinicellaceae > NORP309. The sequence goes on from CAYGTC010000002.1 coordinate 63,208, forward strand.
TTGTATCTTCTTTGCCAGTTTTCTTCTTGGCAATGCCATGATCACGCCGCAAAACAAACCGGTAAGGAATGAGAAAAACCACAAAAACAAGAAAATAAAGGTATAACCCTGCATGCGTGAAAGTTCAGAATTCGGCAGAGCAATTTTTGCCAACTCTAATGGATCAAACATAGCGAAAAAAAACATACTCTGTAGGGTTGTAATCAGAAAAGAAAACCACACCACAATGGCCAAACGCCGAAAGATGATGCGTTTGACCTGATTGTGGTTAAATTCTCTATTTTTTGTTATGAGCTGAGTAGGCATAAGATTATTTTTGGTTCAATGAGTAAATATATGCTGCGACAATTTTCAGGCTGTTTGCATCCAGAAGCTCTTTATGAGTCGGCATTTTATTATTAAAACCTTCATACAATGCGGTTTCAATAACATCCGAATTTCCATGCAGCCAAATATCATCGGTTAAGTCTGGTGCACCCAATAAAATATTGCCTTTGGCCTCTGCTCCATGACAAGACGCACAAAACATATCAAATTTGCTTTTGCCTTGTTTGGCAAGTAAGGGCAAATGACTCTTGTCATTAAGATTTCTTACATATGCTGCAACTTGTACAACACCCTCTTCTTGTAGCATATTGGCAAATATTGGCATTATCCCATTTCTGCCTTGCGTAATTGATGTATATATTTGCTGATAATCACCACCATATAGCCAGTCATCATCAACGAGATTTGGATAACTTGGCGCCCCTTTTGCATCAGATCCATGACATTGACTGCAATTGGCTTTAAAAATCCTTTGCCCGATCAACATTGCTTCATCGTCTTTAATCATTTGCTCAATCGGTTTATCAATGAAAGCTTGATATGAAGCATTTCTGGCTGCTTGCAATTCAGTGTGTTTTTCGAGAAACTGCTGTTGCTGTGTCCAATTAAGACTGCCTGCATAATTGCCCATTCCCGGATAACGATACAAATAGATGACTGCAAAAACAATGGTCAAAATAAACAACCACAACCACCATCTGGGTAATGGATTATTGAGTTCTGTAATGTCCTCATCCCACACATGTCCTGTATCATTTTTTTCATTGGCTGGTACTTTTTTCTTTGCTGTTGCGAAAAGTAACCAAAGGTATGCAACAATATGTAAAATAACAATAATTATTACTAAGTAGTGCCACAAATCACTCATCATTATCTCCTGAATTGTCATTGCCTATCACTTGATTCGAAGGATCTTTCTCCAGTGGTAAGTGCGCGAGTTCTTCGAAAGTTTGTTTGTTGCGACAACTCCACGCCCACAAGAAAACACCAATAAAAATCAATAACATCACTGCCGTATAAATTCCACTAATCATTGATGTAACTCCGAGGCATTGCAGTGCCTAAATTTTGTAGATAAGCAATCAATCCATCCAATTCTGTTTTGCCATTTAACTGTTTATTGGCTTGATTGATCTGTTCTTCAGTATATGGGTGACCCAACATTTTTAATACTTTCATGCTGGAAACAATTTCTTGTACGTCAATTAATTCTTGTGCCAGCCAAGGATATCCAGGCATATTTGATGTCGGCACAACCGCTCTTGGATCAATCAGGTGAATTTCATGCCATTCATCACTGTATCGCCCTCCTACTCTGGCCAAATCTGGCCCTGTCCGTTTTGACCCCCATTGAAAAGGCCTGTCATAAACCGACTCACCTGCCACAGAATAATGACCGTAACGTAAATCTTCATCAACAAAGGGTCTGATGTGCTGTGAATGACAACCATAACAACCTTCAGCAATATAAGTGTTAAAACCAGACAACTCTAAAGGCGTATGAGGCTTCAAGTTGGGAACAGGCTCAATAACACTGGCTTGACTCATTAACGGTATGATTTCTATGATGCCTGCAAAACTGATGACTATCGCAATCAACACTCCCATTAAACCGATGTTTTTTTCAATTTTATCGTGACTGATCATACGATTACTCCATGTAGTTCATTAACATTGTCTTCTTGTTTGTCTGAAATTGTTTGTCCATTGATTGTTTTGTAAACATTATAGACTTGTATCAATGCGCCCACTAAAAACATCAACCCACCAATCAAACGTATCACATAATAAGGGAATGTCGCTTCAATGATTTCAACTTGCGTATATACCAGAGAACCACTGGCATCAATTTCTCTTGCCATCAAGCCTTGCATGACGCCAGCAATCCACATTGATGCGATATACAAAACGATACCCAAAGTTGCCACCCAAAAATGTACATTGATCAATTGTGTGCTATACATCTGAGTTTTTTGCCACAAACGAGGTACAAGTACGTAAATAGATGCCATTGTCATTAATGCCACCCAACCCAATGCGCCTGAGTGAACATGACCAATGCCCCAATCGGTATAATGCGATAAGGCATTGACTGTTTTGATTGACATCATGGGTCCTTCAAAGGTACTCATCCCATAGAAAGATAAGGCAACCACCATCATCTTAATGATTGGATCGCTTCTTAATTTATGCCAGGCACCGGATAATGTCATGATGCCATTGATCATTCCTCCCCATGAAGGTGCCAATAAAATCAATGAAAAAACCATCCCCAAAGATTGCGCCCAATCAGGTAAAGCGGTGTACTGCAGGTGATGTGGGCCTGCCCACATGTAGGTAGAAACCAAAGCCCAAAAGTGAACAATCGATAAACGATACGAATAGACCGGCTTGTTGGCTTGTTTGGGCACAAAATAATACATCATCCCCAAAAAACCAGCGGTCAAGAAAAACCCAACGGCATTGTGTCCATACCACCATTGTGTTAATGCATCGACGGCACCGGAAAAAATTGGATACGACAAATGCCAATTGACAGGAATGGCCAAATTATTAACGATATGCAGTACAGCAATGGTGATTATGAAGGCAGAGTAAAACCAGTTTGCTACATAAATGTGCTTGATTTTACGTTTGGCAATGGTCCCAAAATAAACAATGGCATAAAGCACCCAAACAATGGTAAGTAAAATATCCAATGGCCAAATAAGTTCCGCATACTCTTTACTTTGTGTGTAACCAAATGGCAGTGTTAATACAGCCCCCACGATCACAGCTTGATAACCCCAAAAAGTCATATTTGCCATTCGCTTGGAAAACAGACCGACATGACAAGTTCTCTGTACCACATAAAATGAAGTCCCTATCAGAGCATTGCCACCAAAGGCAAAAATAACCGCATTGGTATGCAATGGTCTCAGGCGGCTATAAGTCAACCAAGAGACATCGAAATTAAGGCTTGGCCATGTCAGTTGTGCAGCGATAATAACGCCGACCAACATACCGATCACTCCCCAAAAGATCGTTGCAATCACAAAATTTTTAACGATCCGATCATTATAATTAGTCATAGATGACACCTGCTTTATCGATTGATTAATACAGGTGCAATTATAAATTCATGATTTATTTAAAATTTGATCTATATCAAATGTAATGACATCGGCGCATAAATCATGAGGTTGATTTAAATGCCACAATGCACTTATCTAGTGACAGATTTTGGATAAAGACTGTTTTTGTCAGTATCATCAAGTCATTATTCGGTATTAAGTTTTGCTTTATCAATAATTTCACAGAAAGGCTTAACCAAATTCAATCAAGTCTTTCTGTGATTTATCATCTTCAGAATTTAACGGTTTTTATTCAAATGAGTTGATGAAAATAACATCTGTTTGGCTGGTGATGGTACCAATTCCTAAGCCTCCATTTACCCCAAATACTTGTTTATTTCGGTTATTTTCATCCTCTTCATCTATTCTAATAATTCCTCCAGATATGACATTGTTGGATTGATCAACAGTTGCGTCTTCAACTTCAACTTCATTGCCTATATTTATCATTGAAAAGAATTCAGATGATGTTATGGGCATTCCATTGATGTCAAAGAATACACTGTTAGATGTATCAACTGTTATACCAAATAACTCGATTATGGGTTGATTGATTAAAGTAATTTGGCCATCAGCACTCACTTCATTTGGCTCTGGTTCGCCTCTCTCTCTGACTCTTGTGGCAAACAAATTACCTTCATTATCTGCATAACCTCTGACTTCAACTTGAGTTTCAACACCCAAACCAGAATTGATGATGCCATCTTCATCTCTGAGTTGTGGCGTCGTTTGGATGATTTTACCATACAGCTGAATACTCTCACCAGGGATCACATCAGCTGGCAATACTGGTTCCTCAAATTTGAATCTGACTTCTTTAAATTTAACTTTTAATGCAGTGATGATTGAGGTAGTGGTATTCAATAATCCTTCCACTTCCACTTTTGCGCCAATAACGATGTCATCAATCTCACCGTTAAGATAAACAGTGGTTTGGTCTACATTGATCTGTTGACCAGCAATTGTAAATTGATTGTTCAATTCAATATCTTCGGAATCCACCAAGCCTTCCAAAGCAACAGGAATCACATCACCAGGTAATGTACCTATTCCTGGTGGCACACATTCAATATCCGTGACAGAAACCAATGCAGACCCTGATGTAAATTGAGGGTCAGGGGTAGCTTTAACCTCAACAAATTCACCATTGACTAGACCCATTTCACAATTATCAGGATTGACACCACCGATTTCAACCACCTGATTTTGAATAGTGAATTGATTAGAATTAAAATTTGAAACGTACCCTGAGATTTTCCATTCTGTTAACGGGTCATTATCGGCTTCAATTCTACTGACCAAAATGGTTGAGTTGGTGTCAATGAATCCACTGACTTTTAATTCATCACCTAAGTTGATGTTTTCAAATGTTAAATTGTCATCAAAAAATGTATCAGCCGTTATCAGGGCATCAACATTGAATACCTTAAATGGTTCTAATGAAGTGATGGGTCCTTTGTGGGTATTAATCAACTCAATTTCCTCAATGGTTCCGCTGGTTAAATCTGGTGATGCATCATTACCTATTCTATATCTTACCTTAAAACCTGTGCCTCCCTGCCCTCGTAATTCAGGAATAATAACACCATCTTCCTTGTATATGGTTGAATCATTGGCCGTAAAATTCCTGATGTTATTAATGGTGATTTGTGAATTGGCCTGTCCCTTAATGGCGCTTATTACACCATCATTTGCATTAGCCCCTACAAACATTAATAGCATTATTATGCTCACAATTGTTTTTATGTATTTCATGTTCTATCTCCAACTCATTGTTAATTGTCGTATTAATCACTACCTGCTTTATAAAAATATAACCCTAAGCCAACATATGGTATGAATGTTTCATTTTCACCATGATTGGAATGTTGTATAAGGCGTTCTAGATATTCATCCACATCATTTGCTAACTTTTGACTCTTTTCTCTGACATAGGATTCTGCGATATTGATCAGTGAATTTGGTAGGTTTTCGTGGAAAATTATCCTTTGAAATCTGGGATTGGATCGCCCAGGATCAATGTTATGGGCAATGGTTTCAATCAAATATTGGGTTGATACGCCCAAAAAATTAAGCTTTTGTAAATCATCAGGATCATTGTCTGTTAAGTAATATGGTTTCAACATCTCAACATGACCATTTTTTAGAACTGCTGAGCCCGACTGAATCAAATCATCCAGAATGGATTTATAAGTTGTACCTCCAGAGTATCGATCAACAAGGGTTTTAAAGTCTGGCTCTTGTTTTGACTCCAATGGGATGATTTTGGCTTTACCATGCGGATCCAAATATTCTTTGTCTTCAATCCAACCAGTTAACACCCTAACTGCTCGATGCCAGATATATTGATTATTTTCATCCTCGAATAAATCAAGTTTCATTTGTTTATCGACTTGAGCCCTTGCAAGGCCAGTAATCACAGATGTTCTGGATTTGGAAGGTTTCTTACCATTTATACCAAAATGTTGATTGGCGACATCAACATAAGTCCACTTTAAAACTTCACTGACTTCATTAAATGGGACATTTAAACGAAGCATGATTTTCACCAAAGGTTTAAAGATTTGAATTAACATTTGCCTGATTGCTTTTTTGAATTGATTGTTCATTGTTCCAGATCCTCTAATTTGTCTCAAATCCACTAAATGTCTTTATTAATGTCTTTATTAATGTATTATATAATGCAATAGATTATATTTAATGTCAATTAAAATCATTAAATTGTATTTTAAAATACAAAATATCAAATTATCCTTCCAATATCAAAAACAAGTATTCTGATTTAAAGTTGCCTTATAAATTGTAAAATTGACATAAAAACCACACCAGTAAAATAACTAAGTAGTTGAAATATATAACAATTAATCGCACCACAAATTTCACAGGATCATTAATATTATATTTTTATTTATGAACTCATAAATTTCTTGATTTACAAAAGGTTTTAATAAATAATTTAACAAATTTTTCTGTGAACCATGAGGTAAGCAGTTTTTTTTGCAAGGCATCACATGAGTGCCGTTTTTTTTTGTAAAACCCGTTTTTACAATGTTTTTGTATTGGAAAAAAATAATGTTAAAAAAAACCATTGAACAGCCACCTGAATCTGGCTCTATAGATTCACATTTACCTGACACCAATGTTATCTGGCCCAGTTTTGAACAAAACCCTGATGATGATCGTTTGGATCATTTTATTAGATCTGATGGCGAAATATATGCTGGAAAACATATCATCATTGACATATGGGGAACTGATCAATTAGATGATCTCTCTTACATGGAAGCGGCAATGAAGCAAATCGTCCTTGAATGTAAGGCCACTTTATTGCATATTCATTTGCACCATTTTACACCCAATGGTGGCATATCAGGTGTGGCCGTACTGGCTGAATCCCATATCAGCGTACATACCTGGCCTGAAAAACGCTATGCCGCATTCGATGTATTTATGTGTGGTCATGCTGAACCTGAAAATTCAATAAAAGTATTAAAAGAGTTATACCAACCGGAAAAATGCCAAATTAACCATATAAAACGTGGACTCCTTCCATGTCCAGAGTGATTGAATCACTTTACTCAGATTGGGGTCAGTCACTGGTACAAGATCAAATACTATTTGAACACCATACACAACACCAGCACTTGGTAATTTTCAAAAATCAGCAATGGGGCACTGTGATGATGTTAGATGGTGTGGTACAAACTACTGAAAAAGATGAGTTCATTTACCATGAAATGATGACACATGTTCCCATGTTTTCACATCAGGAACCCAAAAACATACTGATCATCGGAGGCGGTGATGGTGGAATTTTACGTGAAGTATTAAAGCACTCATCAGTTAAGAAAGTGACTCAAGTTGAAATCGATCAAGCCGTGATTGATATGTGTATTAAATACTTACCCAATCATTCTTCATCTGCTTATCTAGATTCAAGGGTTAACATAGTGATTGATGATGGAGTGAATTATGTTAAAAACTCTGATCAAAAATTTGATGTCATCATTTCTGATTCCACAGACCCTATTGGCCCTGGAGAGTCATTATATACATCCACATTTTATAAAGGCATTAAAAATTGCCTCAATGAGAAAGGTATTTTTGTGGCTCAAAATGGCGTGTGTTTTATGCAAATAGATGAAGTCATCACGACACAACAAAGATTGAACCCCCTTTTTGCTGACGTATCGTTCTATAGTGCAGCTGTACCAACATATGTGGGTGGGATCATGACCTTTGCTTGGGCAAGTCAGGATCAAAATTTGAGATTAAGAAGTGCTGAATATTTAAATCAAAGATTTATACAAAGTAAAATCGATACGAAATATTATCATCCTGCAATACATTCAGCGAGTTTCATTCTTCCAAAATACCTGGAAGACACCTTGGAGAACAACAATGACTGATTCAATACATTACCTTAAAGGTCATTATAAAGAAAAACATCATTCATACCCACTGGGCCATTACTCACACACAAAATTGATCGACATGGCGAATCAATATGGAACACCAACGTTTGTCATCGACAAAGATAAAATTACTGCACAATATGAATCGCTGAAAAATGCGTTACCCAATGTATCTTTGCACTATGCCATCAAGGCTTTATCAGAAAAAAAAGTGATCGAACATTTGTACCATTTGGGTTGCAATTTTGACGTTGCCACCAACGGAGAAATTGAAATACTCCAGGCATTAAAAATATCATCCAATCGTACCATTCATACCCACCCCATAAAAAAGGCCATTGAAATCAAGCAAGCCATTGATTATGGTTGTCGTATTTTTGTCATTGATAATCGAGATGAAATCGATAAATTCAGTGCTTACAAAGATAAGGTAGAGTTACTGATTCGGATAAATTACAGTAACCATGATGCTGTGGTTGACTTATCTCGAAAATTTGGTTGTGAATTAACGCATGTTCCAGACTTGGTTACATATGCACATAAAAGAAAAATAAAAATAGCTGGTTTATCTTTTCATGTGGGATCACAAGTACCTTCACCAATTGCACATGTTAATGCCATTCATAAATGCAATGAGCTGTTTAAGCACATATCATCAGTAGATTGGAGAATACTTGATATTGGAGGTGGCTTTCCCATTGAATATGACAGCATTGGATTGCAAATCAGCGATTTCTGCGCCCCAATTAAACACGCGCTAGATGAAGTGGATACGGCAATCGAAAAACTTGCAGAACCTGGTAGATACCTTGTTGGGCCATCGGCCATCCAATTATTATCGGTCGTAGGCATTGCCGAAAGATCGGGGAAAATTTGGTATTATTTGGATGATGGGGTCTATGGGGTATTAAGCGGACAAATTTATGATCATGCGCGATACCCAATCTTCCCTCTGGTTGAAAACAACTTGAAGGATACACTTTACCCAAGTGTTCTGGCAGGCCCTACTTGTGACAGCATTGATGTCATTAATGAAGATATCATGTTACCAAAACTTAAAATTGGTGACAAATTTGTTGCCACACAGGTGGGTGCTTATACCATTGCTTCAGCCACAAGATTTAATCTTTACCGCAAAGCAAAAATCATGTGGATGAATTAAAAAGAGCTGGTAAAGCCACAGCTCAAAATACAGATTCGATCTGAGTGAACCATCATAATAATACAGGCAAAAAGTCTGAGAGTGAACAATTTCTTGCTTATTTTGGAGGCCAAATTAATGAACAAGCATGATAAAATTACTTTGCAATGTGCAGATTGTGATTGCAAATACAAAAGAACCGTGAAGTGGCTAGAAAACGCACATTATTTGCATTGCATGAAGTGTCAAGTTGATTTAGATATTGATGAAGTAATCAATGAAATCTTACTGACTGATGAAAGAAAAGATGTTTATTTGATTTATCAGAAATAACAATCTTTAAAAAAAACTTGTGTTAACCAATTGCTACTGGCACAACCATCAGAAAATAATCGTATCAGCTTGAATAAAAATCAGGCTGATAGTGAGTTGTTAGCATGCATATGACTTGATGCCATGTTATTTACCCTTGTGTCAGCATAAAGAATTTCATTATGAAAGAACTTGACAGCAATTGATGAGTTCTTAATAGTTCATTTCAATTGCAAATCAATTAAATGAAATAAATCCCCCATTAAAATAGAAAACACTGGTGATATTTATCTTTTAACTATATCATTTTTTGATGTGAAAACAATTTTTTGCATCATATTCATTATTCCTATTCACCTTTCATTGGAGCCCTAAAAATAATGACTGAAAATGTAACTTTTATCACCCCTAACTCTTTTGATTGTGAGAATCATTGGTATCCCAAAGCTTTAAATGCAACGATACACCCTATGGTCAATTTCTTTTTGCATTTGGATAAAAAGCGCATTGTTTCTCGTTATTATCATTTACATCCCTTAGTCAATCGCGATAAGCTCGAAGAAATCTTATCATACCAATGTGAATATTTTTTATGGAGCGGAGCTGATCTCATCAATTCAACATCCGAAAATGGTGAAAAAAGGATGGTGATCATAGAAAACAACTCTTGTCCATCAGGGCAAAAGTCTATGCCATTAATGGACGATAATAAAGAAGATGGTTCCTATAGATTACTGGTTGAAAGAACGTTTAAACCTATGATCGAAAACAACAAAAGAAAGCATAAAGTCAATGGAAAATTGGCGGTTATTTACGATAAAAATTTTATGGAAGTTTCAGGCTATGCTGCAACGATTGCAGATGTTTTTGATGAAGATGTATTATTGGTGCCATTTTACTCAGACCAAAATAATGATCACATAGAAATTGAAAATGGCGTCATTACAGTGACTCATGAGGGGCAAAAATATCCAATTAAGGCGGCATTTCGTTATGTCACACAAAAACCATGGAACCGTTTACCTATCCATTCAAAAACTTTGATCCTTAATCCAATCATTGCTTGCTTAGCTGGTGGAAGAAATAAAATGATAGCTGCCAAAGCTTATGATATTTACAACACTGAATTGGCCGAACACGGTATGAAAATTAACATTCCAGATACCATGTGGGATATCAGCAAAGAAGAAATTCCTTTGTGGGTGAAAAAATTGGGTGGCCAAGCAGTTATCAAAGTGCCCTACAGCAATGCAGGTCAAGGCGTATACACCATCATTAATCAAGAAGAATTAGACAATTTTATGTCGTTGAATTTAGAATATGATAAATTCATCATACAAAGTTTGATTGGCAACTATGAATGGAGTTCAATAAGCCCTAAAGGTAAATTTTATCATGTTGGTACCATTCCAAATAGCAAAGGACAAACTTTTGTAGCTGATATTCGCATGATGGTCAGCAGCACAAAAGATGGCATCAAACCCTTATGTATGTATTCGAGAAGAGCGCTCTCTCCTTTGGTGGATCAACTCAAAAGCAGCCAAGAGTCTTGGGACATATTGGGCACGAATTTATCCATTAAACTAGGTGAAAACAAGTGGGCCTCGGACACCAATCGGTTGTTAATTATGGATAGAAGGGATTACAACAAGTTAGGTTTAGGCTTGGATGAGCTGATTGAAACTTATATACAGACAGTTTTATCCACCATTGCTATTGATAAAATGTGCATAAATCTGTTTAACTCTAAAGGCAAGTTCAGATCTAAACTCTTTAAGTCATTGAACAATGACCAATCATTCTTGAATGAAATCATGTTATGAATGGAGCGCTAATGAGTATCAATAAAATAACATCAATCAGTAATTTCAAGCTAGAAGACACGCCAAAAAACAGCATCAGGCATTACTGGCTCAGCTTAATTTCCAATGCTTTGGGTGAACCTGTACGTTTGCCAGTAATGGTAGCCAGAGGCCGTTTTGACGGACCTGTTGTCGGTTTGACCGCAGCTGTTCATGGAAATGAATTGAATGGTATTTCTGTGATTCAAAGATTGTTTGCTGACCTCGAAGTAGACAACATGAAAGGCTCAGTAGTAGCTGTTCCGGTAGTCAACATCAATGCTTTTAAATCTGGAGAAAGGGTCTTTAATGATGGCCAAGACCTGAATAGAATCATGCCTGGTAAAGCCAATGGCAACATAAGTGAAATTTATGCCTATCGTTTTATCAACCTGATCGTAAAAAAGTTAGATTATTTACTGGACTTGCACACAGCCAGTTTTGGTCGGGTCAATTCTTTTTATATACGCAGTGACATGAGTAATACCATCACTAGCACATTAGCCTTATTACAGGATGCAGATATTATTCTGCACTCGCCTCCTTCTGATGGCACCTTACGAGGTGCTGCTGAAGCCTTAAATATTCCTGCGATCACCATTGAAGTGGGTAACCCTAATCAATTTCAAAAAAAATTAATAAGAAGTGGACTTGAAGGTGTACACAATGTTTTATCACACCTTGAAGTAATTCCTGATCAAATTGAAAGCATGAGTAAAGACACAGTTATGTGTTCACATTCGTATTGGATCTACACCGAACAAGGTGGATTGTTAACCGTGCATGTTGAGCTCAAAGAAAAAATCAAAAAAGGCGATCATATAGCTACACTAAAAAACATTTTCGGTAAAATTATTCAGAAACATTATGCTCCAGAGGATGGCATTATTATCGGAAAAAGCACCAATCCCGTTAATCAATCTGGTGGTAGAATTATTCATCTGGGAATCATAAAATAATACTTTACAATTACTCACACCAACCCTGTTGTATGAAGGTTGGTGTGAAATGACTATTCGCATGGCTTTAGAAGTCAATTTTAAGGGTGATCGTTGCATTTCTTCCTGGTTGTGTCAAACGAGCTATATTGGATCCTGAAGCTGGTTGCAATAAAACATCGTTCCAATTCCAATACTGCTTATCGCCCAGATTGAACAAACCGACATTCATGCGAACGTTTTCGGTGAAGTTGTAATACCCCACCAAATCAAAAACTGTGAAACCAGGTGTTTGAAATGGTGCAACTGCTGGATCAGCAGGATCTTCAGGCTGAATTGCTGCATCATCGATGTCAGTTTTCCTATCAGTAGCAGTGGCAATAAACTCGCCTCCCCAACGGCCATTTGGCGCATCATACCCCAAGCCAACAACCAGCGATTCAGGCTGAACAGTATTGACAGGCAAATTAGTGGTTATGTCTTCGCCATCAGATAGTGCATAGGCATACTGTAACTTTAGACCATCCAAAAGACTACTCATGTTCCAATTGCCTTTAAACTCAAAGCCGTCAATTTCAACTTCATCCAAATTGCGCGCTTGAAACTCCAATAAGCCTGTTGCAGGATTAAAACCTCTAAAAGCCAATGATTCAATAAAGTCATCGTATTTGCTTTTATAGTATGAAAACTCAAATTGATGGGTGTTGCCTTTAAATCTTAATCCAATTTCATTAGTTCTGGCCGATTCTGGTTTCAAATCTGGGTTTGGTAAGGTGGTATAACCGCCAGCAAAATTGGTAAATCCAGTATTGACAGCATCGATTGGAGGCGCTTTAAAACCCTCTGCAAATTGACCAAACACCGACCAATGATCATTAAATCGATAAACCACACCAAACTTACTGGATAGTTGCGATTCCGAATAGCTGGCCGGAGTTGGAGAACCTGTGTTGCCTGAAAGGTAGATTTCATCAGCATTGGGTGTTAATTCAAAGTGATCGTATCTGACACTGGGAATGAGCGTTAGATCACCGGATAAGAAGGACAGTTCATTTTGCACAAAAACACCGTAACTTTCATACTCGGAATTGGGAAAATCTCGTGTTGGGAAATTACTGAATTCAGGTAATTGTTGACCTGATACCACATCAATTGTTTGCCCTAATCGTAAGGTCTTTACATCGGTTGTATCCAAATCTAAACCATAGACCCATTGCTGACCGATTTTTGTGTCTATATCTTTGATGAAATTTAACCTAAAACCACGGTTTTGTTGTTCAAAGAACGAATCTCTGGTTCTGAATTGTGCCATTTGAGATGGTGGTAGGCGATCTTCAAATGTGCGTTGTTCTGTTTCTGAATCTTGTGCATAGAGATTAAAATTAACTTCATCAAACATTTTAGTCTTCACATAACCCTGGTATTCGAATGCCATTCTTTTTCTGGTTCGTTGATCTTCAGCCCTTACCCCTTGTTTGACCGTGCCAAATACCTCTGTGCCCACCTGCGACAAAACATCAGTGTCGGTATTTGAATCAAAATATTCTGCAGTCAGTTTAAAATTGTGTTGTTCATTGGGTGTAAAGCTGATTTTACCTAAAAAGTTGATGTCACTATTATCAATCGGATTTGCAGATCGACTAGTCGGCCCATCAGTGTCATCATCAAAATACGTCTCAAACTCTTCGCCATCTCTGTGCGTCACCAGTACTAAACCTTGCCACTTATCATTGCCAGTAGCGTATGTAAAGGTATTGTGCAAAGAATTGTCCACAGAATCGTAAGCAGATCTGATTGAGGCAAAATAATTTTCGTCTCTATTGCTTAAATAATCAAGAGGGTCTTTGGTGACAAATGTGACCAAACCGCCAATGGCGTTTGACCCATACAAACTTGATGCAGGCCCTCTAACAATCTCTACAGCTTTCAAGGAATCAACATCAACAAAATTTCTTCTTGCCGACAAATTAGGGCCAAAAGAAAACTCATCCGCTACAGGTACTCCATCTACCAATGTTAACACCCTGTCTCCGCCTATACCACGAATGTTAAAGCCACTTAATCCAAAACGCCCCAAGCCAGATACCACTACTCCTGGTTCATATCTGACCAAATCTTTTATGTTCTTATGTGAATAAGCCTCAATTTCTTCACGTGTAATCACACTGGCTTTATTTGATAGATCTTCTATCGCTCTTTCTGATCGATTGACTGTAACGGTAACTTTTTCAAGTGCTAAACGATCGATGTCTTCTTCTGCCCAACTTAGAGGATTAAAGAGTAATGTTCCACTGAATAAGGCAATAAATAGTTTTTTTCTGTTCATTTTTCATCTTTGATTTGACATGAAGCGTCACTATAATTGATAATTAATTTCTTTGCAAATGATAATCGTTATCATTAGCATTATTATTCTATATTTGAGGAGCGTAACATATGATCTTTAACAAGATGATCATTAATATAACATTGTTAATAGCCTGTACAAGCATGGCTTATGAAGGTAAAAAAACAGAAAACTGTGAAATTCATAATGAAGTCTATGTATTCAGTTGGCCTTTGTCTAATGAATGTGACGATAAACCACGTGGCGGCACATCAAAAGGCGCAACAATCAATTATGATATAAAACCACATGCTCTCTGGCAGGATATTCAACAAAAAGGGATCAATAAGTTTGAAAAGGACCGATTGGCCATACTGGCAATGCAAGGCGCTTATCATGTTGACTTCAATTTTCTTGAAACGGTTGGTTTTTCTGAAGACTATAAAAGAGACAGGCCCTATCATTCATGGGGAACAGAATACGTATATATTGTTGAAGAATCGCAAAAATTCATCAGTTTACAACACATCATGGTCATATACATGAAGAAAGAAGACGGCAGTACTTCAGATCCAATTGTGATGAAACACTGGCGCCAAGACTGGACATTTGAAGACAGCAGCATGCTGACCTACCAAGGGCACAATACATGGAATAAACAAAAAGTCAAACCCAAAGATCATAAAGGCAAATGGTCACAAGCGGTTTTTCAAGTGGATGATTCACCGCGATATGAGTCCATGGGTTTTTGGCAACATAACGATTCATTTTCAACCTGGATAAGTGAAAAAACCAATCGTCCACTGCCCAGAAGAGAATACAGCATCAGAAATGACTATCACGTTTTAGAAGGTTATAACCGCCACACCATCAACCGCTTTGGTTGGGTTCAAGAGGAAGAAAACTGGAAAAAAGTGTTGGATAAAACATCCAATAAAAACACCTATGTGGCAAAAGAAGAAGGCATCGGTAGGTACCGCAGAATTATAGGGACAGATTTCACCCCTGGAGATGAATACTGGAAAGCGACAGGACAATATTGGGCAGATGTCAGGCAAGCTTGGAACAACATCATTGATGAGAACGATGAATTGAAATTACATAAAAAAGTCGATGATCAATCCTTGTTTATGCCGATGTTCAGTTATGCCAGCGCAGTCCAAGAAAAAGGCAGCTATGACCGTGATAAAGGTATGGAGTTCATCAAAAACACATTAAAAAAATATATTAATCAAGGTCAAAATTAATGTTCAAGTACAGACATAAGGCGCTGTTGATGTGCCAAATAATCATTCTATCTTGCTCTATCAATGCACAACAAAAGATTGTTTCAGCTGGTGGCAGTGTTACTGAAATACTCTATGCATTGGGATTGGGTGAACAGATCATCGCAGTTGACTCCAGCAGCTATTATCCATTTGAAGCTCAGAAAAAACCTCAAATAGGCTATTTTAGAACCCTATCTGCAGAAGGGGTTTTGGCGTTAAAGCCTACTTTAATTGCTGCGGCCAATGGTGCCGGACCTGATGAAGTTTTAGCGCAGATTGCTCAAACAGGCATTGATATCAAAGTATTCCGTCAGGAAATTTACACCATAAAAACATGGCAAAAGTACATGATGGAAATTGGTAAATATTTTGATTTGAGTGTAAAAGCCAACAGCATAGTAGATCGAGTGATGAGCAATCTTGAGAACATACAGAATAAAACTGATCCAAATCAAGAAAAACTTGATGGTATTTTTATTATGAACATTGGTGACAGAGGCCCGCTGGCCGCTGGTAAAAACACAGTGCCAGATATGTTATTGTCTCTGGCCAATTTCAACAATTTGGCTGCAGGAATTGAATCTTTTAAACCTTTCAGCACCGAAAAACTCATCGCAATGAAGCCAGATATGATTGTTATGCCATCACATGTGGTCGAGAGAATGGGTGGTAAAACACAAGTCTGTGAAAATCAAATCATCCAGATGGCCACACAACACAATGGTTGCAATATTTTGGTGATGGACGCATTGTTGGCATTGGGATTTGGCACAAGAATTGATGAAGCCGTCAACCTATTGAGTACCCATGAAATCTCTCAATAAATATTCAACAAAGGTTAATGTAGCATGAAAATCAAGGTTAAAAAACAAATCATCAATCACGGTACTTTACTGGTATTATTGGTGTTAGCATTCTTTTTTGCCATATCCAGTGGGCCCGCATCTTATGATTTAATGATACCATTCAAACTCATTGCATGGGGATTGGACAGGACGCAAGATTCTGCTGATTACATCATGAGCATTGTCTTCAATATTAGAGTCCCCAGAGCGATATTGGCCATTTTAATCGGCTTTGCATTGAGCATCAGTGGTGCCTCATTACAAGGCATATGCCGTAATCCATTGGCCGATCCAGGATTGATTGGCATTTCATCCGGAGCGGCAGCAGCGGCAGTGAGCATGATTGTTTTAATGAATCACATTGATATACCTGATGTTTTTCGATCTTATCTTTTGCCAGTTTGTGCTTTTATTGGTGCTGCAATCACTGCTTTTTTAATTCACCGTATGGCCATGGTGAATGGAAAAGTTCAAATCGTCACATTATTATTGGCCGGTATCGCACTGAATGCCCTATTCGCTGCAATTATAGGGTTGATGAGTTATTTGGCTGATGATCAATCATTAAGATTGATCACTTATTGGTTGATGGGCTCTTTGGCTTCAGCCAATTGGCACAGCCTTTTATTCATCAGTCCATTGTTGATCATCGCCATGGTAGGCATCTTGATGAAAAAAAATGAACTGAACTTGATGTTATTGGGTGAAGCCAATGCCAAATTCATGGGTGTTGAGGTAGAAAAGATCAAAAAACAACTATTGATTCTCAATGCGCTCGCCGTTGGTGTAGCGGTTTCTGTCAGTGGTATTATTGGTTTTGTTGGTTTGGTTGTCCCACATATTTTGAGGATTACAGTAGGTAGCGACTATCGTAAGCTTTTGATACATTCCATGTTGTTGGGAGGATCAACACTACTGATCGCAGATTTATTTGCCAGATCAATCGCCTCTCCTGCGGAAGTCCCAATTGGTGTAGTCACCTCTTTGCTGGGTGCTCCTGTATTTATTTTCTTATTAATGAAACAGAAGAAGAAACTGAGTTTTGGCATATGATATTAAACGTTAAAAACCTGAACTATGCACTTGGCAGCAAGCAGCTGTTGAACAACATCAATATTAACATTGAAAAACCACAATTGATTGGCATCATCGGTGCAAATGGTGCCGGAAAATCGACATTGTTGAATTGTCTTTGTGGATTAAATACCTGTCACGAATCGATCGAGATTAATGGCCAACTCATTGAACATTATGCTCTATCAGAACTGGCTGAATGTCGAGCAGTTTTACCACAACATACAAATTTAAACTTTCCTTTTATGGCGCATGAAATTGTTGCCATGAGTTTTGCTCTGTGTGCCATTTCGAATGCAAAGAAAGATCAAATTATATTAGAATGCCTTGAAGCCATGTCAGCAAAACACTTATCTAGCAGGAATTTTCTGAATTTATCAGGTGGCGAAAAGCAACGCGTGCACATTGCCAGAGTTTTGGCTCAATTAATGATCAATAAAAATACTCAGCACAAGCAAATATTATTTTTGGACGAGCCCACTGCCCCACTGGATTTGAAGTACCAGTATCAATTGTTTGATTACTTAAAAACCTTAAAAAACGACAAGACCACAACCATCACCGTTATTCATGATTTGAATTTGGCCGCAACCTACTGCGACGAATTATGGGTCATGAAAGATGGTCGGCTGATTGAAAAGGGATCACCCAATCAACTGATCACACAATCCATGTTAAACGAAGTATTTGACGTCAATCTTGATGTGACATTGAGACACAAAACCCCTCACATTTATAAAACACTATGAACGATAAAAAAAGACAAGCCATTATTGAAGCCAGACATCTTCTGAGATCAAAAGAAAAAGCGATACTTTCAACCCATTCAAAAAGTAAATCGGGTTATCCCTTTGGTTCCATGACCACATTCATCAGTGATCATGTCGGTCACCCCATCATTTATATCAGCAATCTGGCACAACACACGCACAATATTGATCACGATCCTCGTATGAGTATTATTGTCAGTCAAGACAATGGCAATGACATCAATGCAGGTGCACGATTGACTTTACTGGGCCAAGCCAAAGCAGTTGAAAACCAAGAAGTCGAATCGATTGGTGAAAAATTTTATGCCCGATTTCCTGAGAGCCGTAAATACCAAAATACACATGACTTTAAATTTTATCGGATTCACGTTGAACATGTCCGTTATATCGGTGGATTTGGACAAATATATTGGTTACCTGTTGAACACTTTATATTGGAGCAACCCCAATGGAGTGCGCAAGAGCACTATGCGATTGATCACATGAATGAGGGTCATATTGACGCTATGCAATTGATGCTATCACACTTCAAAAAAGTGGATACTGAAGATGTCATCATGACGCATCTGTATCCTGATGGTTGTATTCTGAAAGCTGATCACAAAGACAATTATTACTTACCCTACTCTGAAATGGCGATGGCTTCAGGTGACATCAGAAAACGATTGGTTGAACTCACCCATCATGCACGGCAAAAACTCAACGCTTGATACATTAGCCTCTAAAGTTGCCTTGATGGCAAAGTGACATATATAAGGCAGCAAAAAACTAGACTTCAAGACCGCATTATGTCACTTTTGTAAATGAGTATTGCAATTGTAGTTGATATTGATAGAATCAGAAAAGACAGTTTATAGAGAGCATCATAATGCGCTTTTCACCAAAAAATTATCAATATAAAGAAAGAGTCACTCCCGATCTATCAGAAAAACAGTTCGTTATCGGAGATGGCCGCATCAGTGGTTATATTTCTATGTTTCTGGGAATTCTGAGTTTTTTAGCGGTGCTGGCCTATCAATTCCCAAGTTACTTAACCACCACTGATTTAAGGGCTGTCTATGATGCCGATGTATTACAAAGCGTCCTCAAATATGGCATGTGGATATCATTGACTTTTGCGCTGGTGACTTTTGTATTGAATAAAAAGAAACGTATGGGTGCCATTGGGGTTTTGTTTGTTGTTTTGGCTTTTACATTGGGTGGTTATCAAATACCAACTGGTCCAGTAGAACCAAGCCAATGGTCATTGGGAGTTGATTGGTTGATTCTCGCTTTTATAGTTTCTGCTGTCTTATTTATATTCATTGAAAAAGTTTTTCCTAAGTATCGTTCGCAAATCATCACACGACCTGAATGGAAACTTGATCTGCTTTATTTTGTTGTTAATCACTTATTGATCACGGTATTATTATTGGTCGCCAATTATTTTTTCAATACTTTTTTTGCATGGGCCATCAATGAAAATTTACAGCAGTGGATTCAATCTCAACCGATTATATTGCAGTTCATAATTTTACTTATCATTGCAGATTTTGTGTTGTATTGGTCGCATCGTTGTTACCATGAAGTACCCGGGTTATGGAAGATCCATGCAGTCCACCATTCTGTTGAATACATGGATTGGTTAGCAGGTTCCAGAAACCATTTATTACAAACTTTTTCGGATCGAATATTTGCCATCATTCCTTTATACCTCATCGGTGCTGACAAAGAAGCATTGGATATTTACATCGCTTTTGCAGCATTCCAAGCTGTTTATGTCCATGCCAATGTCAACATCCCTCTTGGCCCACTCGAATGGTTTTTGGTGACGCCCAAATTTCATCATTGGCACCACAGCAGTCAAAAGCCTGCCATCGATACCAATTATTCGGTGCACACACCATTGTTTGATGTATTGTTTAGAACCTATCATTTACCCAAAGATCACTGGCCCTCACATTATGGAACGGTACCAAGGATTCCAAGAACATTCCTTAAGCAGTTGTTTTACCCTTTCAAAAAATCATAATAAATCACATTATATTTTTAAATTAAATAATTGATATTGAAATAAAAAACATAACTTCATTATCAGAAAAACTTAAGTTTAAAAAAGTCCTTGCGTTGTGAACATTTGCAAAATTTCCAACTTGAAAGTTGAGAATAATGCTGATATGGATGCATTAATTAAAAGAAACCTTTGCTTGATTCTGGGTGATTGAGAAAAAGAATTAAAAATGAGTCAATCAAGACGCTAAACGCAGAAGGACGCTTTTCTAAACTTTTTATCTTCATTCACGAATCGAGCAAAGGTCTCTAAAATAGAGTATGCTCACAGATTAGAAGAAATAACGTAATCTCGCCAGTATACTATTGCTCTTATCTCCTGTTGCACCATTTAAATAAAAAGCACTGATCTCCAGTGACAGGTCATCACGAACCTTATATTTAGATGTAAGTCGATGAATTTCAGATTTATTCTTAAATTGGTAAAGTAGTGTATAAGAAATATCTAAGGTTTGATACCAGAAACTTTCCGACACACTGAACACCATATCAGTCGTATTGCGGTATTTTTTTGGCAGATATGGGTTTTTATTATTCTTTAAATATTGAGTAGAAACTCCAAACAACCAGGTCCTGGTCCCACCTTGTGTATAATTGTAACTGGTACTTAATTGAATTTGATCTGATTTTAAAATGCCATTATTTAATTCAGAATATGGTCCAATAGTTTGAAAATTTCGACCAAAATTATATGCCAGTTCAGTTTGGATAGCACTGTTGCCAAATGTGTAGTTTGAAGCTGCTGCCAACATTTGATACCTATCATGCTGATTTTCAACCACAATGTTATCATTAACTGTATCAAGATATTGATAGGTAACTTGATTATCATACAAGTCAGCAGCGAATAGTGAATAATCCCCTCTTCCAATGGTTTTATGCCACCTGAAACCCAGTTCAGTTTCAAAGTCTTTATCTTTCTGTTGTAAAACGAGATTGCCAAGAGAATCTTGAGTAAAGGGGTTTCTATTCACTTCAACATCAGGATTAACGATAAAAGTAAATTGCCCAATTGACGAATAATGATCCAATTTAAACATAAATTGAGAAAGTCGAGACTGTTCCAAACTTGTGAAGATAAAATCAGTCTGATTTCTTGGACTAAATACATCCGTAACAACAGAAGTTTCAGATTCTCCCCATACAATGATCTGATAGCCCAAAGATAAATTGGTATCTCCCCAGTTTTTCTGAAGATATACATTGCGTATATTCGACTCATCGCCAATGGATTTATCTGCGCTTATCCTGGTATCATTGTTTAAAAAAAGATTATATATCACATCTACATGAGCATAAAAATCTTTTGGCAAACTTTTACCCCATTGCAACTGTAGAGAGGAACGATTGGTTTGTACTGATGAAGGTGAGTTTACTCTATATGAGAATTCTTGTTGGTAAATGAAGCGACCATCAAAAAAATTTGTTTTATGTTGATTATCATTTTCAAAGTTTTCATCTTCTTCATCCAGACTTATATCATCAAAAAGGTCTAGATCACCTTCACCCTCTATGCCAAAATCTAATTCATGGTTATCGGTATCAGTCTCTAATTGCTTTAAAGCACTTGTTGCTCTCTCATCTTGTTGCTCTGCTTGTAAACAAGCAGAGAACAATAAACCGCACAGTAAACCAATGAAGATATACAAAATACTCAGGTGCATACCCTTAAACCAATAACCATTTAATTACTAGATTTATATTTACCATTTAAAACGTTTCCAGCCAATCACAAATGTTGCTCCTATCCATGCCAGTAATACGAGAATCTCAAACCAAATTGTTCCAATGCTGTTTAGATTATCAAAAAATACCAATTGTAATGCATTATTCACATGAATCATGGGTATAAAATTTGCAACACTTTGTAGCCAGTCAGGAAAGGTTGTAATAGAAAAGAAAACACCACCTAATACAATGAAAGGCAATTGCACAACACTCACCATACCAGTAAAAGCTTCTACCGAAGGACTAAAAACCGCTAAAACTAAACTTACACCTATAAATGCAGAAGCAGATAAGAGTACAATAATGCTTAACATGAAGAAGTTGATATTTATATCTACATCAAACATGAGTACACCTACCACATACATAACCATAGCTACACTATAGGCTAAGAATAAGCGTGAAAGAAATAGCCCTGCCAAAAAAGGTATCGGTGAAGCATCAATGGTTTTTAGGTTTTTGAAGAGGCCTCTATTTTGCTCTTCGATTATATAACCACCAAAACCATTTAAGCTGATAATTAAGAAGGTCATTCCAATAAGACCAGGCAGCAATATAACAACATAAGATTTGTAATCTTCATTACCAACTACAGTTACATCTACAGTTTTTTCTTTAACAGCATGAAAATAGTTGTCAACGATTCCCTGCAGAGCAGTATTCTCTATGAGGTTAGCTTCCATTTTGTTAGAGTAAAGGTGATATTGAATACCGATAGCCTCTGTTTCTTCACCTGATTGTGCTGAAATACTTAAATAGTGCTTGATTTCGTCATCGCTTAGTAGCGTTTGGAAATCACTCTCAAGCTTGTTAGCCGGAATCAGATGTGCAATTTGTGACTCATTTAAATAATCTATAAAAGCTTGGCTTTTAAAGTTCTGTACCGTATCATCATAGTAAATGTTGATTTTAGGCGCCCCAGATTTATGTAGAGGATAACCAATGCATATTAATAACAATACTGGTAATAAATAACAAAAGAAAAAGGCTGTCTTATCAGACTTAAGCTGTCTCATTCTTAACTTGAAAAATATCCATGTTTTTTTCATTCTCTTAACTCCGCACCTGTACTAGAAATAAATACATCTTCAAGACTTGGTCTTTCAATATGAAACTGCAATAATTCGATATCATTGCCTTCGCTATAGTCTAATAGTTCTTTTAATGTTGCCGCTGATTCAGTTGTACTTATGGTAAGTTCTTTTCTGTCAACGCCCCAATGAATGTTGGTTACGCCTGTCAACGCGTTAATTTCATTATCATTAACGTTGCCCTTACCGATCAAAACTGATAGATCGTAATGTGCATTCAAACCTGAAATAAGCTCACTTGGTGAACCTTGAGCAATAACTTTTCCTTCATTCATGATAAGTAATTCGTCACAAACTCGTTCTGCTTCCTCCATGTAATGTGTGGTGATAATGATGGTTTTATCGCCACTTTCTTTCAGTTGCTCAATAAACTCCCAAGTGTAACGCCTAGTTTGTGGATCCAATGCTGAAGTCGGTTCATCAAGAAAAACGATACTTGGATCGTCTAACATGGCAATTGCAATGGTTAATCGTTGTTTCTGGCCACCAGAAAGTTCTTCAACCAATGACTTCCTTTTATCAGTTAATGAAAGCTTATCCAGCAACTCATCTATTGACATGCCTTTATTTTGGCCAGATGTAGCTGAACGCAAGTCTCTATAGAAAACCAACATTTCTTCAACCGTTAGGAACTGGAAGTAGTTGTTCTGCTGTAACTGTACGCCAATATGAGGTTGAATTTTCTTTAACTCTTTCTTGATGTCCATTCCCAAAACTTTAATCTTACCAGAATCGATGCTTTCGATGCCTTCAATCATGCCCAGTAATGTCGTTTTACCAGCACCATTTGGCCCAAGTATGCCGAAGCATTTACCTTTTTCTACGGTAAAACTGACACCTTTTACAGCTTCAAAATCCCCGAAGCTCTTTCTTACATTTTCTACCTGAATATCATTGATCATATTTATGTCCTGACTTTTAAGTTGTTTGTATAATGAATCTCGTGCAACACTCTTTATTCTTTGCCAGTAAGTTTGCTGATAAAACTTAACATCAAGCATTCTGTCTGCGAAACGTGCCCCATCAATCAAGCGTAATAAAGCTTCAGGTTCTCTTTTCTTTCCTCTGAAAATACAATGTATGGATAATTCTCTGCCAAGTTGCCGTGCTTCAAATACAATACCATTAAATTTCTTAAGTATTTTTCTTAAGTTCAGTCTGGAAAACCATTGCTGGACCATTGGGTCTTTTTGTTGATCACCTTGATAATTAAATAATACTTCATTGCTTAGCGCGGGCATACATTGGCTCTCATTCAACAAGCCATGCTCTGCTAAGCCGATAAAGTTGATGCCCTTTTCTCCTAGTTCATTAACTTTTAAATTGATCGCTTCAAGGTTGCTGCGCTGGTTAACCACGAAAGGAATTTTATCCAAGAACAGTCCTACTTGATGAAAGTCATTTTCTCCCTCAAGTTGACGACCAAAGTGATTCATCACCATACAGAACTCGTTAACACCTAAAATATATGCCACGAACTTTCTAAAGATGACAAATGACTGCTCAAGAGCCGACTTTTTACTATCCAATGGTATGCGAAGCAATGTCCTTTGGATGGGTAGTTTTTTTCTTTTGAGAAGCATTCCTTCTGTAATTTTCTTAGCCTCAGCCACTTTAATGGTGCCAAATTCATCTTTCACGTATTGAGCATTCTTTTTGGTAATGCCTGACTCCAAGTGCTTAACATAGCTAGAGAAATTTCTGCCACTTAACTGTGGTTTGTTATGTAATATTTGGTTTAATTTAGCTTTAATGGCCAATGATGAACTTTCATCGGATATCAAATGATCATTAAGCATCATAAAATAATGTTTTGTATCCGATATCGAAACCCAGCATCCGACATAGGGTAAGTTGCTTGTTTTCCGCCAATTCTGTAAGTCAGTAGCCAAACCTAAAATCAGCTTGTTTTGTGCATATCCATCCAGAAAACGAATGTCTAGATAAGGAATGTCGACATCGAAGTTTTCAAGGCTAATAACACTCCAGCGACGATTCTTATAATTTTTCGAGCGTAACAATTCGTGTTCTTCAACTAACTTGAAGTAAGCATCTTTTAAGACTTCGGGTGAATACCAACCATAAATGGCAATAAGTTCAAATACCGTGCGGTCTTCCCATTCTGTCATAGATTCCTGCATCGGTGTAAATGCTATCGATTCAGAAGTAGGACAACTGGTATATTGTTGTTGGAATACTGAAAGCTCCTTGCTCAGTTTCTTCCTTATGGTTTTTTCATATGGGGCTACCCAACCAGATAGAGCCTGTTTGCCATTGGTAGCAAATAAATGACGGGCTTTATTTATATCAGAAACAAAGCATATATGGTCAGGCAAACTTGGGCCATCCATGCTGGCAAAAAACTGTTCCATTTCTTGTAAAGTGTAATCTTCACTTTCTTGCATCAACCAAAAATCTGTGCGTTCACCTCGCTCCATATAAGTAATGATATCAAACTGAACATTTCTGTCTTTCCACGTTTCAAGAATTGCATCAGATGAACGGACAAAAAGTTCACAACATTTACGGACTGTGCGTCGTTGATAAAAATCATTAACAGAAATATCAAAACCTGCCAACTGCATCGGTTTCATCATGCGTAAAAGTAGAATTGAATTACCCCCAGATTCAAAGAAATCGTCGTTAACTTGTAGGCTTTCATTAGATAGATACTGACGCCATATCTGTAACAATTGCTCTTCTTGTTCGGTTACATCTGCTTCAAGATCAAGTTCATCGGATACTTTTTCAAATTGAACTGCATCTAATGCTTTTCTATCTATCTTGCCATTATTGGTCATGGGGAACTCTGACAAGACCACAAAATGCGAAGGCATCATGTACGGAGGTAAGCTATCCTTAATTTGTGTTTTTAATCTTTCAACAATGACATCCTGATGTATCTGTGTATGAATATAGGCCACAAGCATCAAATCACCAAACTGGTCTGGTTTAGGCAATACTAAACATTGTTCGACTTCATTGTCTTTCAAACAACATCTTTCAATTTCATCTGGTTCTATTCGAAAGCCCCTAATTTTCACTTGATGATCACAACGGCCTATGAATTCGATATTACCATCATCATGCCAACGACCCAAATCACCGGTTCTGTAGAGTTTGCCAGTAATACCATCTGTTTTGGGGCTAAAGTGATCATCAATAAACTGCTTAGCATTCAACTCGTCATGATTAAGATAACCCAAGGCTACACCATCACCACCTATACATATTTCTCCTTTTTGCTGAGGTGCACACAGTTGTCCAAAGTGATCCACAACATAAATTTGAGTGTTGGCAAGGGGTTTACCTATTGGAAGTTTGCCATTAGCAACATCGGTAGCGTTGTATTGCCAAGCTGAAGAAAGAACGGTTGTTTCTGTTGGGCCATAGGCATTAATATAATGATGATTTTTTCCCCATGCTTGAATCAATGCTAAAGTGGGAGCAGCACCAGCAGTTAAAACTCTTAGGTTTCTGGATGTTGATTCCGGATCAAGATGCTGTAAATACTGAGGAGGAAATGCTGCAAATCTAACATCCTGTTGGTTTAAATAAGCTTGCATTGCCTGGGGGTCGTTGATAATTTTATCTGTCACCATGTGAAGCGTAGTAGAGCTTAATAAACCGACAAAAACTTCAGCCATTGAAGCATCAAAAGTATATGGAGCAAACTGTAATGATCCTTTACCAGCTTCTAACCAACCTTCATCAATAAGTGACTGGCATAAATTAACAAGGCTATGGTGAGCAATAGAGACACCCTTTGGCGTGCCTGTTGTTCCAGACGTATAAATGACATAGGCTTCATCACTGCCCTTGACTTTAATATCACTGTCAATAACTTCGCCACAAGGGGGGATCTCATCACAAAAAATTGATTTCATTGTGGTTTGATGCAGACTCGTCTCATGTTGGCTATGAATAATAGCGTAAGAAATATCAGCATCATCAAGGATAAAATGCAGGCGATCTTTAGGGCAATCTAAAGCAACTGGCACATACACTGCACCGAGTTTCATGATGGCAAGCATTGAAGCAATAACATCAGAACCTTTTGGTAAACTAACGATCACCCTATTGCCGTGACGTACACCTTTATCAGCTAATGCCAACGCAATTGAATGAGCACGTTCATCCAATTCTTCATAATTGATCTTTGTATCATCGAAAACAATGGCTGGCTGTTTTCTATGTTGAATCACACGTAGATGGAAAGCATCATATAAACTGATATTTTTTTCGTAACTTAAAGCAGTATTATTCCAATGGTGAATCGCGCGTTCTTTTTCTTGTGTTGACAAAAGACTTATATCGCTCAGCTTTAGGTTATTAGGTTCACATAAGCAAGTAAGAATATTGTTTAAATGTTGAAGAATAGATTTAATTGAAGCTTCTGAGTAAGTTTCACTTTGAAAAGCCAGTTTTATCTTGATTTTTTCACCAGGATAAATAACCAAATTCAATGGCAAGTCGCTGCATTCAATGCCTTCTATATTACTAAAATGTGGCTGACCTTCATGTTGATGGTTAAGTACTTCAAGATCCAATGGGTAGTTTTCAAAGACTAATACGCTTTCAAATAGTCGATGATTACTGGGAACATCACTGAGTTGATGAATCTCCCCCAAAGACAAGTAAGCATAATCATTTGCCTTAACCGTTGATTCATGAATGTCTTTCAACCAACTACCAACACTTTGTTCTTTATTTACATATTGATATCGCACAGGAACTGTGTTAATAAATAAACCAACCATTTTATCTGAGCCTATCAGTTCAGTAGGTCGTCCATTCACAGTTGTACCGAATAATACGCTCTCTTCACCACTGTATTTACTGAGCAATATTGACCAAGCACCCTGAAATACACTATTCAATGTAACTTCATGTTGTTGTGATAGTTTTGTCAATGCAGTGGTTAATTTACTGTCCAATTCTATTTCTTCAGCCAACTGGCTATTGTTTTTCGTCAGTGCAACCTCCTCTATCCCAAGCCGAGTCGCACTACTAATGCTGCCCAAATAGTTTTTCCAATAGGATTGTGCTTCTGACTTATCTATTTGGGTTAACCACGCAATGTAGTCTTGGTATTGATGTGTCTCGAGTAATGGCCTCTTATCATCATTTTGTAGTAATGCATATATTTCAAGCAATTCATCTAATAACACAGATAAACACCAACCATCTAATAAAGCGTGATGGTGAGTCCAAATCAGGTGAGTACCACCTGTGGTGTCATTGACCCATGTAAACTTCTGTGCAGGTCGTTCGTTAAAGTTAAACCCTTCGTTGCGTTCTGTTTCGGCAATTTCTCTCAAAACACTTTCTGTAGTTACTTGAGAATTTTCTAGATTAACTTCACGCCAATCAATGGCGACATTACCTAATACAAGCTGTTTAGGTTGATCAGTATCAATATCTAAAAATAATGTTCTAAATATGGCATGGCGTTCTACAATGGTCTGCCAAGTCTGGCGCATGAGATTGCCATCAGCCTGATGAAATGAGAATGTGAGTTGAGTTACATAAATCGCACTTTCACTATCTCCTGTCATACTCTGGAACAATAAGCTTTGCTGCATCGAGGTCGCTGGATAAATGGCTTCAATGTTTTGATGCTTTTGTGATATGTCATTCAATTCATGCTGATTCAGCTTAGCTAAAGGAAAATCAGAAGGTGTATATTCAACTTTCGCTTTGTGGCAATGTTCAATGATCTTTTCAATATTATTTTGGTAATAACTTACTAACTTCTCTGCAGCTTCAGAATCTATTTGTAATTTATTGTAATCAAATGTAAAACGCAACTGTCCACCTTTAACCATGCCAGTAACTCTCAATGGGTGGCTTCTGTTAATTGCATCACCAATAGGGTTACCGCAATGATCCAGACTGTATTGTAATGTTTCGTTGTTTTTTTCAGCCTGATTATCAAGTTGACCCAAATAATTAAAGACAATTGGTGAGGTACTTTCTTCTTGAGGATTTGAGCAAGCACCAGTTAAACATTGCATCATTCCATAGCCAATACCATTATTGGGTATGTTTGCGATTTGCTCTTTGTTATACTTAATAATTTCGCCAAAATCACTCTGTTTCGGTTTCAGATAAACTGGAAACATTGATGTAAACCAGCCTACGGTTTCTGACACATCTATCTCTTGAGTGAAAGGTTCTCTGCCATGTCCTTCCAAATCAATAACGTATGTGCTTAGAGCTTGGTTATCCATACCATTCATTGAATCTAGACTGCATACTAATGCACTCAACAATAGGTCGTTGATCTTAGTGTGGTATGCGGTATGACAGCTGGTTAATAACGCTATTGTTTGTTTTTTGGAGAAAACAAGTTCCTTAGCAACAGTATTCTTTTCTTGTATATCCTTAACGTCAGTATCAATAAAGTTAAGATATGCTGTTTCAGTTTGGCATTGTTTTTGCCAATAAAACTGTTCATCTTTGAACTCAGGACTATTGACAACTTGCTGTAGATGCGTGGCCCACGATTGAAATGAATGTGTTTTAGCTATGGTAGGTTTTTCTTGAGTGTTTGCTTTTAGACAGCGTTCAAAATCACGTATCAATATCCTCCACGAAACACCATCAACAATAAGGTGATGCATCAGCCACAATAGACGTGTCTCTTGATTTGTTCTGATTACTAGCCAACGAAAAGTATCGCCTGTTTCAATATTTAAAGAAGCCTGCGCATCATTAGCCATCACCTCACATTGTCGATCAAGTTCTGCTTCTGTCAAGTGAGAAACATCCATTTCCTGAATTGCAAACGATACATCTGAATGCCCTTTATTATGGTAATGGGCTCGCCATTCATTATTGTTTGCTTTGCTAAATTGCAAACGCATCACATCGTGCTTTTCTATCAACCACGTTAATATTTCATTGAATTTATCAACACTTAATGTTTTATCTAAGTGAAGCATAATATGCTGATTAAAATGATTAAATTCTTTTCCAGCGGTGTTAAAAAATGTCCTTTGAATTGGTATGAGTTGTTGTTCACCTTCGCTTTTATGCGTATTAATGGTGTCCGATGAAACTTCTACTAAATTTGCCAAATTTCGAATCGTTTTGGCTTCAAAAATCTTTTTAACTGCGAAATTCAAGCCTTGCTCTCTTGCCCTGCTAACAACTTGAATGGCCAATATAGAGTCACCCCCAATGGCAAAGAAGTTATCATTCACACTGATAGAGTCAACGCCCAATAAGTCTTGCCAAATAGATACCAACAATGCCTCTGTTGTATTTTCGGGCTGAATAATCTCTTCTACATTTTGTGCTGATAAATTTGGTTCTGGAAGCTTATTGCGGTCAACCTTACCACTTTTATTAAGTGGCATTTGTTCCATCAACACAAAGTGCGATGGCACCATATAATCAGGAAGATGAGCACTTATGTGTTGAGCTAATGTCTGTTTGAGGTCTGAAGAATCATGCTCATTTAGCTGTTCTCCCAAAGCAACATAACCCACCAATTGTTTATTATTTTTACCAGTTTCTTTGGCCAATATTCGAGCTTGTTTGACCAAAGGATGTCGTGACAAAACTGTATCTATTTCACCTAGCTCTATTCGAAAACCTCGTATTTTGACTTGATCATCCAGTCTACCTAAAAATTCAATTGAACCATTTTCTTTCCAACAAACTAAATCTCCTGTTTTGTATAGCTTTTCTTTGCTGTTCTCAACAGTAGATAATAATGATGCGAAAGGGTTATCGATAAACTTATCCCGAGTCAATTCAAGTTGATTAAGATAACCTCTGGAGACATGATCTCCACCAACCCACATTTCACCAGGCACACCTAGTGGTTGCAACATACCATGCCTATTAACGACATAGGCTGTTGAATTATTGATGGGTATTCCAATTGGAACGGATTTTGCATCATCCAAGTCTATTGATGGATCAATCCGATTGCAGACACAAAAAGTAGTACTTTCAGTTGGCCCATAACCATTAACTACACAAAGTTCAGGATTTGATTTTCTCGCCAACTCAATATGTTCAATCGATAGGGCTTCGCCACCAACAACCAATTGTTTTAAACTTGAAAACATGTCAGGTTTGCTTTGTACATGCTGATTAAACAAGGGTGATGTCAGCCACATCGTTGTGATATTTCGTGTTTGAATAACTTCGCCGAGTAATTCTGAATCGAGTAAAACATCTTGATTAACAATGCTTAATGTCGCACCATTTAGTAAACTTCCCCATACCTCATATGTTGTTACATCAAATATAGGCGCACTAGTTAGCAGAACTTTGTCAGATGAAGTTATTGGTGCATAATCGATGTCTTTAACTAGGCAGACAATCGATTTTTGTTCAACCATTACACCTTTTGGCTTACCTGTAGAACCTGATGTATAAAGAATATAAGCCATCTGATTTGTGCTAAAAACATTAGGTACCATGTCTTTTGTATCAGAGATATAGCTGGATGAATCATTAAGTAACAAGAATTTATCTGTGTATTCTTGAGGCAAAGCAGTCATCATGGCTTGATTCTGAATCAAAACAAGTGAGCAATTTGAGTCGCAGAGGATAGTTTGTATACGATCCTTGGGGTATTTTCCATCAAGTGGCAGATAGGGAAAACCTAACTTGCATAGGGCCAACATAGCTACAACACCATCAGTACTGCGCTCACTTAAAATGGCAACAACGTTTTCTGAATTTTTACTATCAACTTGCAAATAAATCGCATTCGCCAATTGTTCTGCTTTTTTCTGAAGTTCAAAAAAAGTAATAGAGACATTATTTTCTTTCTGCCAAAGAGCCACTTTATTGGCATGCTGATATACTTGTTCCTTAAATAATGCCCAAAGATCTTTGTCTGGATAATCTGTTTGGGTTTTATTCCAATTGACTATGGCCTGTTTTTCTGTGTCCAACAATAGAGGCAAAGTTACTATAGCTTTGTCTGTTTGCTCAACAATTGTATCTATAAACTTGGCAAAATATTGAGCAATTCGCTCAATGGTTTTATGAGAGTATATATCAGTTGCATACTCCCAACAAATTTCCAATGCTTGCTCACCATATTGAAGAACATCTTCAATATTTAAAGTGAGATCAAATTTGCTGGTAATCGTTTTGGTCGAGAGTTGTTCAACATCAACACCTGGCAATTCTATGGCCTTTTCCTCATTATTATTATAAGCCAACACCACCTGAAATATTGGGGTGATATTGGTTGCCCTGTCTGTTTTAAGTTCATCTACAAGTTTTTCAAAAGGAAGCTGCTGATTCGCAAAAGCTTGTAATAAACAATTCCTACTTTTGACCAGCACATCAGCAAAACTATCACTATCTGAAAGCTTCAATCGTAATGGCAAACTGTTCACAAAAAAGCCTACCATTTTTGCGACTTCTTTTTGTTCCCGATTAGCAATAGGGATTCCTATTACGATGTCATTTTGACCTGTGAATCGTTGAAGTAAGCAAGTAAGTATACTGTGCAATACCATGAATTTACTGACACGATACTGCTGAGACAATTGAGTGATCACTTGGTGTTGTTTACTACTTAACAATTGATGATAATTATCTCCTTGATAAGATGAAACCTCAGGCCTGTCTTTATCTGTAGGAAAAGTAGATATCGATGGTGCATCTTGTAATTTTTCATACCAGTAAGCCAATTGTAGGTCTACGATTAATTTCTCATTTTGAGTCTGCCAGATGGCGTAGTCTTTATATTGCAATTCAGATTCATTCGAGCTAAAATCTATTGTTTCACCTTGAACATGATTTTTATAAAATTGCGATAATTGTTCATTGATGATACCAATTGACCAACCATCAGCAGCAATGTGGTGAGTCGATAGAATAAGAAAATACCAATCTGATATAACCTCAATCAAAGTTGCTCTGAATAGAATATCATGCTCAAGATCGAATGGTTTATTAAGCTCCTGTTGACGATAGCCATCGATAAGAATATTAATGTCTTGAGACATATCTGTGTGAACAATATGCTCAAAATTAAGGGCTACATCACTGACAATATGCTGATATGGTTTACCTGAACTCGATGTCTTATACTGGGTTCTTAAAACTTCATTACTGATTAATATGTCATTTAATGCCGCTTTAAGATGGTCAATATCAAGCTGCCCTTTAAGCTGTAAAGCTGTTGACATAACATAAGGCAGACTTCCATCGTCAATTTGATCAACAGTCCACAATCGTTTCTGTGATAATGATAAAGGAATATTGCCTTGTGCAGGTTGTTTCGTTACCACTGAAGTTAACAGTTGTTGTTCCGTTGTTTTTGGCTTAGTAGCAGCTTTATTTTTTTCCTTAAGCAGTTTTCTTAATAATGCTTGCTTTTCCTTCTTTGAAAGTGCTTCTTTAGTTACTTCATTCATATTTCCAACCTTTATTGTGCATTTAGCTGCTCTAAGTATTGATCTAACTCTTCTTCGCTTAGATCTTCTATATCAATATCTTCCATAATCATTGTGTCATTGACCTCCGAGTCGATAAGCGATGCCAACTCACGAAAACTTGCTGCATTAAATATTGCATCCACATTGAGGTCTATATTGAATTGTTGCGTTATTTCTGCAATGAATTTAACTGCATCGAGAGAGGTTCCTCCTAACCAGAAAAAATCTGCTTCAATATTTCTACAGGGGTAGCCCAATATACCACTCATCATATTAAGCAGTGTCTGTTCTGTTTCACTGCTTGGGCTAATATTTTCAATTTGTACTTGAGAAAAGTCTGGATCAGGTAATTGATTTCGAGCAACTTTACCATTTTGATTTAATGGCATTTTTTCAAGAGGTACAAAAACAGCTGGCACCATATAATCTGGTAGATGTTGGGATGTATAGAACTTTAATTCACCATCTAATTCAACGGTGTTAATGCTTTGAAACTGAGCACCCAATGCAACATAGGCGACGAGTTTTTTTGAACCTTGACTATCCTGTTTTACCAATACTCTGGCTTCCTCAACACTTGGATGCTGAGTTATGTGATTCTCAATTTCACCAGGCTCTACACGGAAACCTCGGATTTTTACCTGATCATCAGCACGACCAATGAACTCGATAACACCGTCTTGTGTCCAACAAACATGATCACCAGTTTTATATAGTTGGGCATTATATAATTCATTAAAACTATCCTTGACGAATTTTTGCCGCGTTAATTCCATATGATTTAGGTAACCTTTTGCTACACCATCACCACCAACCCATAGCTCTCCTGGAAAGCCTACAGGCAACCTCTGCCCCGCATCATTGACAACATAAGCAGTTGAATTTTGGATGGGTCGCCCTATGGGTATATTTGTCATCTTGTCAATTTCACTGCTCGCCTCAATTCTATAACACACTGAAAAAGTAGTATTTTCCGTAGGGCCATAACCATTAATAATACAGAGTTCTGAATTAGACTGTTTAGCTAATTTAACATGTTCAACTGAAAGTGCATCGCCTCCTACTAATAACTGTTTCAGTGTAGAAAACATATCAGGCTTTTGCGTCACATGCTGATTGAATAATGGTGATGTCAACCACATGGTCGATATGTTCCTTTCTTTTAAAACAAGGGATAATTGTTCAGTGTTTAGCAGCACATTTTCTTCAACAATGCTTAAACTACCACCATTCAGTAAACTGCCCCAGATTTCATAGGTTGTGGCATCAAAAACCGGAGCTCCTGTTAGTAAAATATGCTCATTATTATTTAAAGGTGCATAATCACAATTTTTTACCAGACGCACAATGGCTTTCTGTTCAACAAGCACACCTTTTGGTTTACCAGTCGATCCAGAAGTATACATCACATATGCTAATTGTTCTTGAGATCTGTTTGAAGCAGGAATCTCGGTGAAGTTTATTACATCGATTTCATCATCCAAACTCATTGTGTGAAATGAGCCTTCAGGTAAATTAGACTGTGCTTTTTCGTTTTGTGCCAATACCAAAGAACAATCAGTATCTTGTAACATGTGTTGTATTCTATCTAAGGGATATTTAGCATCTAATGGTAAATAAGCTTTTCCAAGCCTGACTAATGCCAATATTGCAATCACCAGCTCAACAGAACGATCTGAAATAATGCCTACAATAGCGCTATCATTTGTTGATTCGGTAAAATGTTTACTGATTCTACTAGACAACTTTTCAGCTTTTTCTTTAAGTTGCTGATAGGAATAACTGATGGTTGTATCTGCTACTTTCTGCCACAATGCTTCTTTATTTGCATTACTATTGGCTTGTTTTTCAAACAATTGCCATAAGTCTTCATTTGGATAATCTCTATTTGTATCATTCCATTGGGATAGTAATTTTTGACTTTCTTCCCCATACAAATGTGTTGGAATATTCCAACTTGTCTGTTGGCTACTGATAAATTGCTTTAAACAACATTGATAAACATCGATTATTTGTCTGATTGCAAAATCATTAAATAAATCTGGGTTATAACCAAGTCTTAAACCAAATGTGCCTTGTTGTTCAATGACACTGAAATTTAATGCAGCATTTGTTGCTTCATAGCCGCCAATGAGTTGAGGCTTTTCTTTCGATTCTGACCTCAGATAATCATCTGATTCAATATTGAACAATGTTTCAAAAAGTTCGTTTCCGGCCGTTTCTTTGGTTAATGCTTGTATTTTCGAAAGTGGAAATACAGAGACTTCACGCATCTCTGACAAAGATCGATTAACCATTTTTAAAATATCGTTAAGGCTTTGACCTATATCAATATTTAATATCATTGGCAATGTATTAACACAACAACCGGTAATGGTGCCCACTCCATCAATGGACTCCACCCTACCACTTTGCAATACACCAAAACGAACCTGATTGATACCACCTACATAACGTAAAGCATAAGCATAAGCCGCCATCCAAACTGAGTTGATTGTTACACCAGATGTCTTAGCCAGCTCTTTTATAGCATTGACGGTATTTTGCTCAATTTCTGATGTGGCAAGATGCATGGCAGCAGGCTGCTTAGCTGAAGAGCTGACTTGACTGCTCAAACGACAAAAATCTTCTTGCCATGGCCGTTCTAACCAGTATTGTTGCGCCGTGTTATCTTGAGCGATTTTTTGTTGTTCTTTAACAATGGCTTCCATGGTATTAACTGGCGCACTTGCTCCAGTTGATGTTTCTTTTAATTGGTAACGGTACTCTTTAAACAATGCATCAAAAAGTAAGTTGATGGACCAGCCATCATGATTAAGATGATGAATTGAAAACAACACGATGAAACGTTCACTTTCATCGTGAATGACATCAATTGTTATCGATGGTTCGCCTACTACTTTTACAATGTTTTTCTTTGCTGTGCTGATTAATGTTTCAGCCTTATTTGATAGGCTTTCAGTGGTTGAATGAGTTGTTATCGTTGGACGCCAATCTTTCAGTACTACCTGAATGGCCTGTTGATTCACTGGATGAATACAGGTACGCAAACAATCATGACGCATAACAATCTTTTCACACGACTTCTCAAAGGCTTCTTTATTGAAAGTTCGAGGAAATTCGTAATACATCCAGACTTGATATTGTTTGTGATAGTTGTACATGGTTTTTTGCATGTCGGTCAATGGATATGCAGCTGTAATATTTTTAGGTATTGAGTTTAAATCAGATGGTGATAAATCAAGCAAAGGA
The DNA here is from genome assembly GCA_964352735.1 of uncultured Alcanivoracaceae bacterium. GTDB lineage: Bacteria > Pseudomonadota > Gammaproteobacteria > Xanthomonadales > Marinicellaceae > NORP309. The sequence goes on from CAYGTC010000002.1 coordinate 100,119, forward strand.
AAATCTGATGCTGTCCAACTAGCGTTATCTGGATTGCTACAATATTCTACGATTTCTTGACAAGATTTTTGCATCAGTTGTAAAAACGTTTCGATGACAGACTCTTTCAAAAGAGAAGCGTTGTAGAAAGCATGTATCAGTAATTCACCATCACGAATCTCAGTTTCAATGGAGAGATTATAGGGTAAGTATTCTCCTTCACTTCCCATTTCTATTGCAGATACAGGTACTGTTTGCCAATTTGCATTTTTTCTTTGTATGATTCCAGTGAAATTAAAAAGAACATCAGCACCTTTGTATTGATCAAAGCATTTTACCGTTTCTTGTTGTTGAGCAAAGTACTTAAGAAAATAATAATCTCGACCTTTATGATCCACTTTAGCTCTTGTTTCTTTGATACCAATAAGCAGATCTGTCAGCGAACTCTCCTTATCGATCATAAATAGATGAGGATGTACACTGGTAAACCAACCCATTGTTCTCGATATACCTTGTAAACCAGCAAAATCTTCGTCTCGACCATGCCATTCAACATCCATAATCAGCTTGGACTTATCAAAGGTTTGAGATAAAGCCAGTGCAGCAGCTGAAAGCACAAGTTCTTCTGTTGTTTGATGATAACAGTGTAACACTGTATCGGAAGTTAACTTATCAACAACATCAGCTTTCACTGCCACAGTTTTTTCTCTTAACCTTCCCACCGATGGTTGACAACCAGTAATGTGGCTTATTTGAGCATCATGCCCTTCTTCTAAGATGGGTTGCCATTGAGCAAAGACTTGTGCTTCATTTGCAGCGATATAGCCTTGTTGTTTTTTTGCCCATTCCAGATATGACAACGTCTTCTCTGGTAGTGTTTCTTGATAAGTTTTTTGTTCTTTATATAGTTGGTGAAGGTCTCCCAGCAAAATACTGTGACTAATAGTATCAACCAACGTATGATGCATAACCCAAATGACTCTAGATGTATTATGCATCTGTAATACAATGATATTAAATAATTTGCCTGCTACTACATCAATCTCTTGGGTTTGTTCAGCAAGATATTGATTTGTTGCAGTTTCCAAATCATTTTGGCCAACATTAACTTCCTTTGCTTTTATGACAAAGCCTTGCGAAGCATTATTCACTAAACCATTAATTTTTTCATTTGTATAAGAGAAAGAAGAACGTAGCATGTCATGGTATTGACAAAGTTCATTGAATGCTTTTTCAAAACGAGGCAATTGTATTTTATCATTACAATCAAAAATAAGTGATTGGCAAAACTTATTGGGTTGAATTAATGGTAGGCTTGCGAACCATTGCTGAATTGCGCTCAAAGGTCCTTGACCTTCAACAGGTGCATAATGATCTGTCAAACACAATAACTCATCTGAGACTTGATAATCGACTAAATTATTGACAAACTCTTCTAACACAGGCTGAGTCAACAGCAACGACGAGTTGATTACAAACCCCATTTTCTTAAGAGATGCAGCAATAACAAGTGCAGTAAGAGAGTCTCCACCAAGGTGAATAAAGTTATCATCAGCTCCCACCTGAGGAACATGAAGTACATTCTCCCAAATCTCAGCGACTGCTTTCTCTAGTGGATTCATCGATACTTTAATATCACAATCATCGTTTTTAGCATCAGGAATGTGATATTCAAGTTGTTTATAATCTGTTTTACCATTGGTAGTTAATGGCATCTCTTGTAACCAGTAGATGCGATTGGGCATTGCCCATTGTGGTAAAAGATTTTCAATTCGATTGCGCAAAATCACTTCATCCATTTTTTCACCCACACAAAAAACAAACAATTGTGCCGTCAGACTTTTGGATGTTACCAATGCTGCCGCATTCTGAATTTCTACAATGGACTTGAATGCTGTTTCAACTTCTCCAAGTTCTAATCGATGGCCTCTAAGCTTCACTTGATTATCAACTCTGCCATAAAACACCAATCTACCCTGGATATCTTGACTCACAAGATCACCACTACGATACCAGTGAGTACCATTTGCTGTGATGTATTTTTTCATGGTCATTTCATCACGATTGATATAACCCTGGGTTACACCTGCACCTCCAATAATAAGCTCACCAATAAAACCTGGAGGAATCATGTGGTCAAACCGATTGACCAATTTTATTTGTGTATTGCTAATAGGACCTCCCATGACGATAGGGTTATCCACGCTCACGACATGATCGGCTTCCCATAAGGTCGACAAAACGGTGGTTTCTGTTGGTCCATAAGCGTTGATATAAGTTAAATGTGGTTGCCATTGGCTAATAAATGCATGATCAGGTGCAGAACCTGCTGTTAATAAAGTTTTTTGATGAGGCAATTTCTCTGGTTGCAAATGTTTTGCATAACTTGGTGGAAAAGCAGAAAAAGTGACTTTATGCTCAGTTAAATAAGACTGTAAATTTTCTGGGTTTTCAATCAATTCACTGCTCAACATAATTAAAGTGCCACCATTTAAAACCGATGCATGAATCTCAGCCACTGATGCATCAAACGTGAACGGAGCAAATTGACTAGAAATATCATCAGAGCCCACATACTTTTTTATAAATTGGATGAAATTAATGAGATTACCATGACTGACCTTAACCCCTTTTGGTTTCCCTGTCGAACCCGAGGTGAAAATAATATATGCCGTATCTTCAGTTGTGGCTGGACACTGTGCAATGGTAGCTGTAGGCTTAGATGCCAATCTTTCGATAATAAGGTAATTAAGCTGCAGGTGTTTGCTTGGTTTTAATTTAGCCAAAAAATCATTTTCATTTTTTTCCTCTGAAACAATGATCTTCAAAGACGTATCTTCTAATATTGATTCCAAACGATTTTGAGGGTGACTTGCATCCATAGGAACAAAAACAGCACCTAGTTTTAGTACAGCCAGTTGTGCGACAACCATTGGATATTTGGATTCAAAAGCCAGGCCAACGGGGTGCCCCTTCTTAACTCCCATGTCCTGCATCGCTTGAGCCCACGCAGATGAAAGCTCATTGACTTGGGCATAGCTTAATGTATTTTCACCATCGATGATGGCTATTTTTTCTGGTATACTGTGAAGTACCTTCAAAAAACCATCAATTAAATTACCCTTAATTACAGTCTTATCACCAATCAGTCCCATTTGTTCATATTGAACCTTGTTCCAACTGTATAAAGGAATCTGTGACAAAAGTTGAGATGTTTGTTTTTGCATCAAATCAACTGCATTTTGCCATAGCAAAATAAGATGATGATGATAACTTTCACTGAAACAACTGGCAGCACAGTCAATAATCCACTCATTATCAAAAAATATGATCTCTACTTCAGCCCTGCGACTGCAATTGTCACTATCATCATATAAATTGATCGTATGACAATCTAAAGCCTGATAAGCGATATCAGGCATTGTTTCTGAAATTTTGTGCGTATTCTTCTTACTATGAACCAGCTGTTGGCAAACAGCGTTTTTTAATGATTCTAAAGAGCTATGTTCGTCAATATCAGTAATCACGAAAAAAATATCATCCTTGTTAGAACGGATTGCTGTAACTTGATGATCTGCCTTATCACTTATCCAATGTAAGACCCAGTGCCATGCTGCAATAGCCTCTGGTATTACATCACCTTTTATGTTCAAATTGGCAGGCAATTTTCGTCGTTTTCCCGAGTCGATATGACGTACCGATACATCGGATAAAGGGCAAGTGTATTCCACCTCTTCTATATTCGTAAAATTATTTTGCGAGTTCGATAAAGTTGATTGAGCTTTTACATTAAGCATACTATGGTCTCTTAAGCCTGATTAAAGAAATAATTAATCTATCAATGAAGTTTCAATTGAAATGGTATCAAGCATCGATTTTCTGAATATTGGATCGACTAGTACGCGTTGTGTTAACATTTCATCCTCGAGTTCAACGTTATAAGTAATATCCTTATAAAAAAGCTCAGAAATGCGTTTGGTTTCCACATTACGCATCACTTCTTTACCAATGGTCCAAATATCATTAACCTTTTTGATTGCACCTGCCTGTCTCACTTTAATCAATTTATTGTCCCAAGCATAATACTCGGTTTTAACAACAAGGCTTTTATCCGTATCTACCCACAAACTTTGTTTGCTGTAATTGGTTTTTGATGCGCGTTTTTCATTTGGTGTCAATTCTAAAATGGTAATATTTGTGTCTTTGATTTTCTTTTCAGCGACCAATTGATAGTTATATTCATCCAGCTTCATCCTTTCAACATCTTCCATAGAAAATTCACTGCCAAATAGAGAGCCTTTTTTAGGCGCTGAACCATCTGAAGCAATCCGTTTGACTTTTTGTAACTCAGGCAAATAAAGCCATTGATCAGTATCTTTACTTAGATCCTCATAATCGTATTGTAAAATACTTATTCCCTTCTCAGATACAGGATGTAGAATGTGAGTAAAACCTTTTGTATCCTTTAGTTCTTCACCATAGTTCTTAACAAAAGACTGTAACAATTTTTTGCGTTTTTCGCTTTGACAACGTATACGTCCTTTGACAAGCTCATATTGACATGTAATCAAGCTCATGTTTGAAACACGAGATCTACCTTGATAGCGATCAATAACACTTTGCATGATTAATTTAGCATGATCAATGTTTTTGTTTGTACTAATAGAATTAGCTTCCAAAGTATCTTCATTTGCCCATGCTATCGATAACATGCAAGTGATTATTAGACTTAATAAAAAATTCTTCATTTTTCTCTCTATATTATTAGTTTATTGCGGTAGCAAGTTCTTCATCGGTAGTTTGTGGCTCTTTTTCTTTCCTTAACGAACAAATCGCCGGGATCATTAGCAAGTCAGCTAATAAGGCAGAGAAAATTGCGATAGAACTTAGATAACCAAAGTTTTGGAATGATGCGTTTGAACTCAATAACATGGTCAATAAACCACCGCCAAGTACAATTGAGGTAAATCCTAATGCAGGTCCTACTTCATTCAAAACATTTTTTAGAGCTTCCGACATCGACGCTGATTGAGGCTCAAGAACTTGCAATTTTCTTATAAAGTGAACAGAGTCATCGACAGCAATACCCAAAATTATCGGCGCAATGATCATCGTGACACTATCAACAGAAATATTTAACCAACCCATAATGCCAAATGTAACAATAACAGGCACCAAGCTTGGGATCATTGCCAAAGCTCCTAAACGAAACGAACGGAATACTAAGAGTAAAGTGACCATGATAACAATAAAAGTCACAAAAAAACTGTACACTTGAGATTGTGTAATTCGGTCAAATAGGGTAACAAATGCAACCAAACCTCCTGTATTGACTACATTCATGTCTGGGTACTGATTACTTAAGTCCCCAAAGAATTTATCACCAACTTCACGCGCACTTTCAACGATGGCCACATATTCTGTGGAACCTGCATTTTTAAGGCTGAAGCTAATCCGAGTTGCATCAAAATTTTCAGAAACAAGTTTTTTTCTCTCTTCCGGAGTAGTGTTGTTAAATAAAAATAACAATTGTGCAATGCTTTTATTAGTTTCGGGTAAGGTATAGAACTCTGGTTTACCTTGATTGAATTGTTGATTAATCTGTTTCAGTACATTCACAATCGATGTGCTTGTTACAATTAAATCTGGATAAGTTTCATGCATATGAGATTGAACTTTGTCTATACGACGAAGAACTTCGCCATCATATATTGCATCTACTTTCTCCAGTTCGATCATTAAATCGATATTTTGCGTACCACCCATATGACGATCTGCTACCTCGAAAGATTGACGAATTTCTGTACTTTCATCAAATGCTTCTAACGTATTCGTATCAATTCTTAACTTAAGTGCACCAAGGCCAACCACCAAAATAACGAAACAACATGCTGAAAGAACAAACTTTGGTCTAGATTCAGTGATTTTATGAATCATATTAAAGATTGGATATGTCTTTTGCTTCTTGGGGTCGCTATCTTTGACTTTTATTTTGAGTTTCCAAAAGTCCATCAACATAGGCAGAAAAGTAATAGAAACTACATAAGCCAGAATTAGCCCTATCGAAGCCATGATACCAAAGTTTGCTATAGGCACCGAAGGTTTGACTATCCACAGTGAAGAGAATCCTATTACTGTAGTTAATGTTGTCAAGAAACATGAAAAGGCTGCTTTTGAGAAAGCCAGAGACATGGAGGATTCATGATCATGGCCATTCAAACGGCTAAGCTGATAAGAAGAGAGAACATGCACAGTATCAGCAACACTGATTAAAATAACAAGCAACAACATCGCCTGTGACAGGCTCGACATTGGCATACCACTTAAACCAATGAAACCTAATTCAAGAACTAAAGTCATTATGATCACAGCAAGTATCCATACAGGCGCAGACAGATGTTTGAATAATATCCAGCTCAATATGAAAATCAACAGAAACAAACCAAGAAAAATATTACCCATTTCTTGCTGCATTATCACTTGGAAGGAAATAAGCTCAGGTAGACCTGTGTAGTAAACTTCTAACTCATTAAGTACCTCAGCTTCTGTCACGGTTTGCCTAATATCATCCATAAATTTGGCATATTCTGTATAATCCAGTTGTCGAGGTTCATCATCAATATCAGTATTTTCCCCCACTAACAGTGAGTTAGCCGCACCTGTGTCATCTGAAAAATCCAACTCTTGCAGTTGATCATCAATATCACTGTATACTTCTGTATTTTTTTCTAAACCAAAATTTGTTTTAATTGAAAAAGCACCATATTCACCGTTTTCAGAGACAAAACGAAGCAAAAAATCAGGGTTATCAATGGCTTCCTGTTTAACTTTCTCTCGCTCTTGCTCTGATTGAGGTAATTGGTTTCCAATAAAAGGACCAATCAGTAAATCATCTCCCTTAAATTTTGTAATAGGTTCATTAATTAATGAACGAATTTCCCTGATATGACTGAGGCCAGATTCAGGATTTTTAGATACAATACTGGTATAGCCTTGCAATTGCTTATGAAGTCGATGATAAGCAGATAAAGATGTTTCAGAAAAGACATTACCATCTTTGGCTTTCACTACAATATAAAGGTCTTCATTACTGCCGAAATAACGTTCAAACTGTTTTTTATTTTTAAAGACGGCTGAGTCATTTTCAAACCATGACTCAAGGCTATCGTCCAAAGTAATTTGGCCTGAGCCAGCAATAGCCAATATAAATAAAATCACATAAACTGATATGATCCAATATTTATTCTTATTTATCCAACTCGGTAAATTTCCAAGTAACATTTTCATTGTTTAATCTCCATTTAAGATTATGTCATTAACACAATTCAGTAACCAGTGTATTCATTGTTTCCAAATTACGGCCAAATGGATTCACAACAGAATAATATTCCAAATCTGTTTGACTGTATTTGACAAAATTCGATAAAGTGCCTGAAGGGCTACAATCAATCAAACGTAAATTTTTCTCTGTTTCTAAATTTTTGAGTAAATCTGCAAATCTAGTCACTTTTAGTGTGACATTCCAAAAATGATTGGCATCATACTCATTGACTTTAGCTGCCAGCGTGGATGAGTAAACGGGCATTATTGGTGCTTTAATGTCTACAGAATCCAATGAATTTTTGAAAGCTTCTTCTACAGCCAAAACTTCTTTTGAATGAAAACCATGTTCAACAGGAAGTAACATAGTAGGGATCGATAACCTGTCCAAGTGGTGTTGTACAGTTAATAGTGCAGATTTTTCACCGCTTAAAACATAATTTTCTTTGTAATTAATACCTGCCAAATCCACATGTTGATAAATTGAAGGATTATCATAATAATGACCGACATCGTTCAATACTGTGATCATACCGCCACCAGGAATTTCTTTGGAAATAATGGTTGCCTGATTCAATACAGCATGAAGTGCATCCTCAAGCGAAATTGAACCAGCAATGGTTGCAGCCACATATTCTCCCAAACTGTAGCCAAGTACTGCATCCACTCCCAGACCTTTAGCCAACAATGATTGAGCAATACTATAACCAAATGAAAAGATGGCTGGATGTGTGATATTAAGGTCAGTAAAATCATCCAGTTTATTCTCTTGAGCATAAAGCTCCTTGATTATGGAACGCCCTGTTTTTTGTTCAATAATTCGATGACAATGATCCAGACTATTTTTAAATACTTCATCCTTTTGATAAAGCTCCTTACCCATATCGTAATACTGTGAGCCTTGTCCTGAAAACATGAGGACATTCTTTTTCTTATATAAGTCATTTTGAGTTTCTTTAAACGGTGCTTCTTGTGCTGGTTCTTCAATGATTTTTTGAGTCATTTTGGTCAATACATTACCCGGCCCTATCTCTTCAAAACTCTGATGGCCCGAAGCAATCAGTCGTGAAATACTTTGATACCATTGAACAGGGTTGCTTAATTGATTTTCAATATGATCTGTATAACCTGATGTGGGATATAAATCACCAGTCCAGTTGGAAACAACTTTTATTTTAAGAGGATTAAAAGTAAAACCCTTTAAAAATTGGGCAAATTCTTTTTGGCTTTCAATCATGTGACGCGAGTGGAAAGCGGCTGAAACCTTTAAAGGCATATACTTTGCATTTTCTGCTTTAAACAAAGATTCGCTCTCTGATAAATCATCCAATAAACCAGAAATAATGATTTGCTTTTTTGAGTTTATATTGGCCAAATCAATTGTTTTAAGATTATGTCTAGACAAGATGTTTTCAACCCTTTCTACATCAAGTCCAATAATAGCGGCCATTCCTCCATCACGGGCTTTAGACATCAGTTCGCCACGTTTTTTGACTATGGTTAACCCGGTTAAAAAGTCAAAAGCCTCAGCAGCCATCAGTGCGTTAAATTCACCCAGACTATGGCCTGCGATAAACTCTGGCATTACATGTGATTTAATGTGTTCAAAATATGATAGCGCATTAACAACATACAATGCCGGTTGTGTAAAATTGGTCTGATTCAATACATTATCTGGATCATTGATACAAAGATCTTCAACTGAATAACCTAACAATTTATCAGCCTTTGCCATCAAATCAGGGTAAAGAGCAAACAATTCTTTGCCCATCCCTTTGAATTGAGACCCCTGGCCGGGAAATAGATACACTTGTGGCATTTTATGCAGCCCCTCTTGTTCCAGCTTTTTGCATCAATACTTCTATCGTATCGCCAAACGTGTACAGGTCTCTTTTTTCACTGTCTTCTATTTTGATTCCAAGTTTCTTTTCCAATTCGTACCATATTTCTAACATTTCCATTGAATCAATACCCAAATCACCTCCGAGATAAAAGTCCAAATCCACGCTGTCTGTACAAAAACCCGTGTTTTTAACACTATTTATTGTTTCTATAACTGTTTCAACTATTTTATTTTGGTTCATAATTTCCCCCTTCCTATTAATTTTATAATTTATTTTGAGATATTCATTTCTTGACAAATATGATCAATGAGATTCATACAATGATCCATTTCTTCCACTGTATGTGTTGACATTAATGACAATCGCAGTCTTTCCAAACCAGGTGGCACCATAGGATATTCCATGATATTGGCGAATATGTTGTGTTTATAAAGTGCTTTATTGATTTTGTTCACAGCACCATCTTCTTTAAAGAATACCGGCACTATGCCAGTATGACCGCGCAAAATTTCAAATCCTCGTTGCTCCATACCATTTTGTATATACTTGACATTCCAACGCAGTTTTTCAACACGCTCTGGTTCTGACTCCAATATATCAAGTGCTGCGCTGATGGCGGCAATGGTCGGTTGAGCCAAACCTGAAGTAAAAACATAAGGGTAAGAAAAGTTTCTTAACAAGAATATGTATTCTTTACTACCAGACACAAAAGCACCTTGAGCGCCCAGGGCTTTGCTGCATGTAGACATACGCAAATCAACCTGCCCCATGAGATCTAGATGTTCCAATGTACCTTTGCCTGTTTTTCCGACCGTACCTAACCCATGAGCATCATCCAGAATGGTGATGACGTCATTGCTTTTACAAATATCGATATACCTTTTTAGATCAATAATTTGACCATCTACTGAACGAACACCTTCAACTGTTGAGAATACTTGTGTTCCTGGCTTACTTTTTTCTTTAATGCGTTTAAATAGTATTTCAAGTTGATCCAGATTATCTGGGTCAAAACTGTAAAATGGCACATTGGTCATTTTAATTGCATTAATAACACTTGCGTGACTGTTCTTGTCATATACAATGATGTCATTTTTATTCATTAAACCGTTGACCCAGCATAGGTTTGCCATATATCCACTGGGCAGTAATATTGCATCATCGTGCTCTGATAATTTAGCCAAGCGTTTTTCCAAGTCACTGTGTTGTTTGGTATAACCGGAAAAAGCAGGCGAACCGCCAGAACCAATACCATAATTTTCGACAGCTTCAATGACTTTATTTTTGACATAAGGGTCATTGGATAATCCAAGGTAGCTATTAGAACCAAAAACCAGAACGTCATTAAATGCATCACTATGAAGGTCTTTGTATCTCATTTTGCTGCCAACTGGTCCTTGCCCTTGCCTGCCACTCATATAACCTTTTGAGACTTCATCCAGGTAAAAAGAATATTGTTTATTTATACGTTCTTGAAACGGCATGCGTTCAAGCTCGATCATTGCTCTTGAGTCCATGAAAAATTTCCTCTTTTTAAATATAAATTATTGAAAAAAACCGTTAGATTCATACCATGTTATTGTCTCATCTAACATTGCATCTAAATTGGATACTTGATAGTCTAATTCTCGTTGCGCTTTTTGAGAATCAAAATAATAATGGCCTCCCAAAACACGCATACGATATGGGTCAACTAAGGGTTCTTGTTTGAAAAACTTTGGAAATGTTTCGTGCAATCGAGCACTGATTTGTAGCCCAAAGTAATTTTTATTCGGCACAGTAAAGTCAGTTTGCAACTTTCTGGATATATGCTGAATAAATTCTGAAAAACTGTGATTGGCACCGCTTATAATATAACGTTCGCCAGATTTGCCTCTTGTAAACGCGTTTACATGTGCTTTTGCCGCTTGTTTTGCACTACAAAAGCTGCCCCCACCTGGTGGAATGAAAGGCACTTGATCGTATTTAACAGCCAAAACCATTCTGCCCCACTGCAGATTATGATCAAATGCACCGATCACTTCAGCTAAGTTTAAAATGATGACTTCAAGCCCCTTTTTTTGCGCTTCAAGTAATTTTATTTCTGCCTGTAATTTTGTAATAGCATATGGGCTTTTAGAACGAAAACCTTTAAGCTCTGTCAATTCTGTTGCTTGATATGATTGATTAGGTTTACCACCAATTGTTGATGTGGTGCTGGTAAATACCATGCGCTGAACACCTGTTTTTAAAGCAGCATTGATCACACTTTCAGTACCTTTGACATTGGTTTCAGTTAATATAGGCAAGTCCTTTTGATAACAACTGGTATTACCTGCTGTATGAATAACATAACGACAGCCTTGCATCGCTTGTTCAAGTGCCGACTCATCAGAAAGATTCCCACGAAATATTTTGACAGGAAAACTCTCTAAATATTTAATATCTGAAGTAGGCCGCACATAGGCATGGATTTCTGCTCCCCGCTCTACAAGTTGTGAAACAATATTTAAGCCGACAAAACCATTGCCACCAGTTAAAAAAACCTTATCCATGATTACATCCCCTCTAAACGTTTAAAAGCAGTTTGAATTTTATTTTTAGGTGGTTTGAGAGTAATAGCACCAGGCATTTTATCTGTATATTGTTGAATACTTGTCAGGACCAGAATAAATTCGTCAAGCACTCTATTAAGTTCTGACTCAACCACTTTAGTATTTGCACAATTTATCGTTACTTCTATTTTCTCATCGCTATAAATTAATGATGCAACAATGTTAAAATGCCTTTGCAGCTCTTCTGACACAGAACCATTGATGATAAGAGCCGAGTCCATATTTGTATTCATGGGTGCATTGAGCAAATCAATAACATTGGTAGCAGTATTTTCAAGATGCGAGAAAACATATCTGCTTTCCATTTGAGCTTGTAAATCAACAAGCCAAGGAAGACACTTACTTTTTACGACGGTACGACACTTATAAGGTAAAACTCTATCAGTGGTTTCATTGACTGTGCTTTTCCCATTATCAATACCTAAAGCAAAACATGGGATTTTTACTTTTGTATTTCTGTTGAGGATTAATGCCCAAGCTGCTGCTGCAATGGTCTCAATTTCAATATGATTGTAAGATGAAAAGCTCTTTAAAGTTGATAATGATAACCCTGTGATTTTGGCACTAGCTTTGTTATTATTTTTTGACTTTTTCGTGTTTTCTTGCTTCAGAGATTGACATAAAATCGTCTCTTGTTCAGCAAATTGTTTTGTCCAATAATCACTAAAATACTTTTCACGATTTTTGTCGCCACTGATAATAGGCTGTTTTTCAAATTTCTGCAGTATTTCACTCTTATCAGTTACAAACCAACGTGCATTTTTAGAAACTTTTAATTCGTTTTTGTTTTGGTTTAAGATAGATAAACTGAGATTTTTCTTTTTTTCTATTGATTTGATTTCATCTAACACATTATGAATTGCACAATCCACATGTTTAAATGGATAAACTGGAAGACTCATTTTGGCAGGAAAAGTATTTTGGTACATTGATTTCCAATTGATCATCATGCGATTAACCCACAGACTTGCTAATTCATGCCATTGCTTAGATTCATATAAACTTTGATAAAGTTTCTGACTGTCTAAGCGATTCAGTAATTCAATAACATCTGTGCTTGATTTTGATTGATAATTCAAAACAATGTTATCATTTTCTGCTTCAGGTGATTCTATAAAGGCATTCATCAATTCAAGCAAATGTGTCACAGAAGATGCGATGAATGCAACACGCTGAGAAAACTCTTTTCTACCACATTGTGTTGAATAACAAACCGAACCAAAAGAATGGGTGTTGCTTACTTTATTTGTCTCATTTGAGAAATAATGGATATGATCTTTTATCAACAATTCTACTTGCTCTTTTGTTTTGGCTGAGAAAAGCACAACAGGTATTTCAGTAGGGCTAAATGCTTTTTCTGCTTTATCAGTAAAAGATTCAATGATAGCGAAGCCATTGGAACCTCCCATACCAAATGAATTAATTCCGGCAACAAGAGTTCCAGTGGTATTTTTTTTCCAATCGATCAGCTGTTTATTCAAAGTCAATGGTGTATTATCCAAATCTATGGCATCACATACCTGATTTAAATTTGCACAGGGAGCAACGGCCTGATTTTTCATACTCAATAAGACTTTGATGAGAGAACAAACTCCCGATGCTGCCTCCATGTGACCAAGATTGGCTTTTGTTCCTATGTGAAGATTTTTAATACCATTTTTATTTGCAAAATTTTCTATTGCTCTGAGTTCTATCGGATCACCAAGTGCAGTGGCAGTACCATGCGTCTCAACATAATTCAGAAACTTGGCATCCAAGCCCGACTTATCCAAGCATTGCTGCATAGTGTTTTCAAGGACTTTGATATTGGGAATAAACTGACCTGCACCTACCCCAGAATGGCTTATTGAGGTTGCCTTGATAATCCCATGAATATTATCTGATGCATTTATCGCTTCGCTTTCTTGCTTAATAATAACGACACCCACCCCTTCACTTGGAATCAACCCATCAGCATTGGCATCAAATGTTTTCTCCTCATCTTTAGTAGAGAGTACTTTCATATCTTGCATCATCAGGTATTTTTGAGGATGCAAACTTAAATTTACCCCAGCAACAATAGCAACTTTACAATCACCTGTTTGAATGGATTTACAAGCCATATGTAAAGCTGTCATCGATGATGAACATGCCGTTTTAATAGTTAAACTTGGACCATGAACATCCAATAAAAATGAAATACGATTAGACAGTTCACTGTCAACAGAACCAGGACCAACATATGTGTTATCCTGTAATAATAGATCTTCACTGATATTGCTGTGGTCATTATTCATGGCACCCACAAACACACCAACATCATTTTTAGGTAATGATTCTTTGGTGTAAACAGAGTCTTCTATTGCATGCCAAACGGTTTCCAAAAGAATGCTCAGTTGTGGATCCATCTTGCTGGCATCAAGATGTGATAAACCGAAGAATTCATGGTCAAAACCATCAACATTGTTAAGAAAACCACCATATGCTTTCTTTACTAATTGCAGATGCTTTTTTTTACCTGTCTGATACTTTGACCAGCGTTCTTCTGAAAGTGGGCGTATGCAATTGTATCCAGTGGCCAGTTTATCCCAAAAATCGTTTAAATTTTTTGACTCGGGAAAACGACCGGCCATACCAATAATGGCAATGGATTGGTCTCTTTCTTTACTGGTTTCATCAAACTCATTAACGTGTTGTGAAGCTCCTTTCTGGAACAAATGTGCAATGGAAACAACACCGCTTTCAGGAATTTGACCCATATCATTTTTTGCTAGTGAGACAACATTTTCTGTCGTATCTTTTCTAGTGTTTTGTAAAATTTTAGAATCATCAATTGCCACAGAATTTTGCTCTGTTGAAAAATCAAGTTTTTCAGATAATTCTTTAAATTTATTTTCATGCATATATTTTGATAATTTTTCTACCGAATCTTGCTCAAACAAAATAGTTTTAGGCAGGCCATTTACCTGATCAGCGATTTGACTCTGCAACTCCATGAGTTGGACTGAGTCCATTCCAAAGCTCTCAAAAGTATCGTTATCTTTGATACGATTGGGTGTCAGCTTCGTTACATCAGTAATAAAGCTTTTTACAAACTTTTTAATAACAGCCAAATCACTATCACCATTCGACATAATTTGATTAGCGTAAACTTGTTTCTCTTTAATTTGTTTTTTCATAATTGCTGTCCTTTTCGTAATGTTCTTTGACTTGGGGGAATCTGTTTTTCTTCAACTTGATTTTTTACTAATACAGTCTTTTTCATGTCATTAGATACTTTTTCTATCGCACTCACGTTGAAATTATCATGTGCAACTGAGAATTTTTGCATAATGCGACTCTTCTGCCCATATACTACAAATATCTGATGCGTATTCTTAGCTAAAGCATATTCGAATGCCTCTATGCCTTTGTCCTCAGGCATAGGCGCCATTCCTGAAAAACGCATGGCAGCAATTTCACTGTCTGGCATTGTCAATCCACCACTGTTCCATAAAGGCCAATTGATTGACTGCATAACTCCATTATGGCGTTGTTTATAGTACAGAGCATACTCATCCATAAATCGATTACTGGCCGCATAATTACCGCTACCTAGGTCACCAAGTTGTGAAGAAACTGAGGAAAAATTAATGATAAAATCAAGGTTGTATTGATGTGCTTCAGTAGTCAAATATATTAACCCATGAATTTTTGCACTAAGACCCAGTGAAAATTCATCACTATTTAATTCCAACACCGAAGTTTCTGTGGCCTGACCTGCAGCATGAATAAGCCCATTAATTTCACCATAGGTAGCTTTCACCTGTGCAAATAACTCTCGCACGGAGCTGTGATCGGATATATCCACATTCTTATGTTCAACAGTGTGAATTGGTGATTTCATCTGTAATTTTTGTATGAGTTTATCAATATTTTTTTGCTGAGAACCAGAAGGTTTGGAACGAGAAACCAATATCAAGTTACATTTATAATGCGTTACTAAATATTCAGCTATGACAAGCCCAATTTTCCCCAAACCACCAGTAATGATGTAAGTATTATTTTCTTTAAATGATTGTGTGGCAGTTTTCTCATCTGGATGTTGACTTAAAGTCAACAATCGTTCTTGCAAACCTTGTTGAGATGTGAGCAAACGAAACTCTCTGCCATTCATTCGTTTGAGCCTTAAAATGTCCTTCAATATATTTAAATGGCCCTTTTCATTGTTATCTGATATTGAAAGAGAACACATTTGTATTTTATGATTGATAGCCACCATAGAGTTAGCGAAGCCTACCATCGCAGCTTTGAATGGGTTTCTTTGCTTGTCTTGCATTTGATTAACGTCTAAAAAACGAATGTCAATATCAGAATAATATTGATTGATTTGTCTGAAAAGAAAGTAAATTAAATGTAGAGAACAATCCAACTCATATTGAATATCACTCTCAAGTTCACTATTATTTGAGCCTAAGGAGTCTAAAATTACATTTTTTGTATTAAGAAGGTTGATAACATGTGACAGTTTAAACTGGCGTTTATCAAGAGATTCAAAAAGGCGTTGGTAATCTTGTTGATGATCAAGTCTTATTGTGTAGTGGTTATTTGATAATTCAGAGTATCCTTTTCCGGGAGTGACCCATATTTGTTTATCCTGCGAACAAAGAGGGTGATATATTGATTTTTGTTTTTCTTCATTTGCAAAACCCAGTAACCCGACAACATCAGCTGTTTGATCTGAGTTAACCTTAGCTGTTTTCCAATCATATTCAAAATAATTCAGACTATCTTTATCATCAGGTTTTGATAGGCTTCTTGCTGTAATTTGATTGATTTTAACAAGAATATTGCCTTGTAAGTCTGCAATAACAAGATCATAACTTGCTGTTGAAGACACACTGCTATCGGTATTTTGCTGATTATCATCTGATATTGTCGCATGAACATAGCATTCGGCAGTAATCGGTGCAAAGATTTCAATTTCGCCCAATGAAAATGGAACCATTGGTGACGAATGATCCTGTTGACCCAGCGTCAAACAAGTACGAATCGCACCATCCATTAAGCATGGGTGTAACACATATTGTTGTCTGTCTGATTGTAAAAACTCAGGTAATTTGAGCTTAGCCAAAGTGCTGTTATCCTGGCATATGCGCCATTCAGTGACCTGATAAGCGGGCCCATAGTAGAAGCCCATTGAATGAAATTTTTGATAGATTTCGAGTAAGTTTTCTTTTAATCCACCTTGTCTTTTGATGCTTTCAATATCAATTGTTTGAATCCCTTTGGGAGCAAGGCTGTATGAAAAATCAACATCTCCAGAACTGTATAACTTGGTGTCATTTTCCATGTCAATCACTTTATATTCCATACCATGGCCTTTTTGTGACAGTACGACTTTAATTTTTCGGGCTTTATCATCTACCTGAATAGGAGCTAGCCACATCACATCCCTTATTTTATAAACATCATAATCACTTGGAACAGACATACTTGCTGCAGCATGAGCCATTTCAAGATAGGCAACTCCTGGTAATATTTTCTGTGCTCCATCATTTTCAACTTGATGATCATTCAAATAAAATTCTTTTCCAGTAAATATCTTAGTGAAACTTTGAT
This sequence comes from uncultured Alcanivoracaceae bacterium, assembly GCA_964352735.1. Taxonomy (GTDB): domain Bacteria; phylum Pseudomonadota; class Gammaproteobacteria; order Xanthomonadales; family Marinicellaceae; genus NORP309. The sequence goes on from CAYGTC010000002.1 coordinate 117,436, forward strand.
GCTGTATTGTAGAAATATTGGCATCCAATAACGGGTGTATGGACGATATAATAGATGAGACATTACTCTGTGAAGCTTCATCCACCCAGAATCTTTCAGTAAATAAAGGTTGTGAAGGGAAGCTCATGCGATTGGGTATGTGACCATTAAAAATCTGATCCAGATATTGATGCCATTCTATGTCCATAGAAGAAACCCAAGCGTTTGCCAAGGCATCCATACGTCCTGGTTTGAGTAATGAAGATAAAAGAACTGCTCTGGTTTCTTTATCTACGATGTTGTATAAACCACTGTTCTTGTTATATGTTCCAACATATAAGCCATTAATCGTATCACTTTGCAGGTATGCCTTTAAGGCCTTTGTTAATTCTTCAACTGTTGAATATATGATTGCCAAACGTTGTGTTTGATGAACTCGACCAAACAGACTTGAACAAGATAACTGTCTTAAAAAAGTTGTCTCATGGGCTTGACTATTGAATGATTTTTCAATAATAAAACGATTAACCCTTTCAACATAGCCTTTTAATCGCTGTTTAGTGTCAGCAGAAAGCACAAACACAAAGGATTCTTTAATGTCATTGAGTTGGTTTATTTGCTTCTGCGGTTCTGCATTTTTTTGAATAAATTCTTCAATCAATAAGTGCGAGTTTGATCCTCCAGCACCAAATGAACTTAACCCCGCACGACGAGGCAGTTCATTGCCTGATTCATCCGTTCTTCTTCTCCACTCACAAGCTTTTTGAGGCACATTAAATCTGTTCTTATCCATTGTCAGATTGGGGTTGAGCTGTTTGGAATGTAATGAAGGCGCTATCATGCCATTTTTCATCTGTAATAGAATTTTAGTCAATCCTGCGATGCCAGCGGCTGATTCCAAATGGCCAATATTGCTTTTCACTGAGCCAATGAAACAAGGCTCTTTACGATTATCCTGTTCACTTGCAACAAAGGCTTTTGTTAAACCTGAAACTTCTATCGGATCGCCTAAAGAAGTGCCTGTGCCATGGGCCTCAACATATTGAATACTGTCGGCAGACCAACCGGCTTGTTTGATTGCTTTGCTGATAACCTGACTTTGTTGTCTTTGGTTCGGCACAGTAAAACCACTTGTTTTGCCGCCGTGATTTATAGCTGAACCTTTTACCACTGCATAAATATTATCGCCGTCAGCAATGGCCTTTTGTAAAGGTTTAAGTAATACTGAACCAACGCCCTCACCCGGAACATAACCACTACCACCTTCCCCAAAAGCTCTACAACGACCATCATCTGAGAGAAACTGTTGTTGACAAAGCTGCTGATATTTTGTGACATGTGATGTAATGTTTACACCACCAGCTATGGCATATTCACAATCTCCTGATCGAATACTCTGACAGGCTGTATGGATAGCCGACAAAGAAGAAGAACACATAGAATCCATGGCTAAAGATGGTCCATGAAAATCAAAGAAATAAGAAACTCGATTGGCAATTGAAGAAAACGAAGCTGTGGGCCTACCAAATTTTTCCTGCTGTTGTGAGACCTGAATTAATTCATAGTGGCCCCACATAACACCTACAAACACACCAACACTGGAATCTTGTAAGCTGTTTTTTGAATAAGAGGCATCTTCCAAACATTGCCAGGCAGTTTGCAAAAACAGTCTTTCCTGAGGATCCAGTAGTTCTGCTTCTCGACGAGTCATCTTAAAGAAATCTGCATCAAACTGATCTACATCATCTAAAAAACCGCCCCATTTGCTATACACCTTCCCTTTGGCAGTACGATTTGGATCGAAATATTTGGCATGTTGCCAACGTTCAACTGGAATTTCTCGTATACAGTCCCGTGCTTCAATTAAGTTCTTCCAAAAATCATCGAGGTTATCTGCCAGCGGATAACGTCCACTCAAGCCAATAATAGCAATATCCTCATTGTTTTGAGTTTGAATTCTTTTATTTAAACGATTGCCACCAGTAGCCAATAAGTTAGCCAATAACTTCCTATTCGAATGAATTCTTTCTATATTTGGAAGCTGTTGTATTGCAGCGCTAACTGCAGCCGGCTTTGCTGCATCTATAGAATGCTTACTTTCAATTGTATTATTAAGTTTTTCAAGCGCATCAAAATCAATACTGTGGGTTTCAATCATATAAGACGCCAGTTCATTTATATGATGTATGTGCATGGCAGATGAACCTAAAGATATATTCAACTCTACACGCAGTTTATGGCTTAACTTTAATTGTTGAATATCATCTAGAAATATATCTTTTGTATTTTTTTCATGACTCAAATCAGTGCCTAAAATAGTCGAGATACAATTTGAAAGGTACAACTCCATTGCATTCAAATCATCATGAACAACAGCATTTGTGTCTTTATTCTGTAGATTATTTTTTGCTATTGCTGATTGGTTGTGGTTGTCAGTTTTAACCAATGTAACTGCCTGAGTTGCATAATTTTCGGCCAAGTAATCAGCAACTTCACCAATGGTCGCATATTCATAAAATAATGTTTTGGAAATCTCTTCATCAAAGGTCTCTGTCAACTTTTCATTAATGGTATGCATCATAACTGAGTCAATGCCATAACTCTCAACCGATTCTGATTCATTGATATCCTGAATTGCAATCTTTGTTTGTTCTGACAATAAAGATTTCAAATGATTTAATACAGCGATTCCAGTATTCTCATTATTTAAATTAGAAACTGTCGAGTTTATTGCCTCAGTTTGCCTAGGTTCAATGTCTTTTTTAATTTGAGCATTAGATCGCGTTACATGTTCAGTTAAAAAGCCTTCTACTTTTTGAGTTGCAAAGTATTCCAAGTAAAGTAAAACTCTACCACGTTGATCCAGTAGATATATATCAAACTCATCTCTACCTGAAACTTCACGTCGTGAGTTGACTTTTTCTACATACACATGAATGTTATTTTCTAATGGTCGTAGTATTTGCAATCGACTCAAATCTACAGGCAATGCCGTAGCAGCGGGTACTATGTTGTTAAACCCTATAGCTGTACTGGTACGCAAAGCAGCATCTAAAATTACGGGATTGAGCACAAAATTTGAACATGGTTCAATTGCAGCTTGAGGAAGCTCTAATTGCGATAGGGCATAATGTTCTTTAAAAAATGTTTCCTTGAAAGGCTGAAAAGTTTCACCAAATTTGAATCCCATTTTTTCAAATTTTTCATTCAATTGTAAATTAGATATCGAACTTGCACTGCGTCTAAGCTCAGCAATGTCAAATTGTTTGTTACGCATCTCTTTTGAGTCCAGACGGTTTTCGATCATATTCAAGCCTGAAACTTCGGTGATCTTTGATGCCTGTATTAGACCAAAGGCACCTTTACAATAAACCTGTCTAACTGTATCTTGCTCCTGAGTGATCTCAAAGATATAACCATAAGAATCTTCAGATATTTCAAGAACAAAATCATTGATATTTTCACCACTGTTAACAACAATCGGTTTTAGCCATTGAATGTCATAGATAGATTCAATTTTAGCATCAGGCAAAGCATCCGAAATGGCTTGGTAAGCCATTTCCAGGTAGACCACCGCGGGTACAATACGGTTACCATTAATTTGATGGTCTTTAAGATAAAAGTCACTGCTGTGAAAACTAGTTGTATACGCAACTTTAAGTAAAGTAGAAATATTTTTATGTAATACGGGATGCAAACCTTTAATATTGATTTGAGCATTATTTTTTTCTATCCAATAACGCTGTCTTTGATAAGCATAGCCAGGTAAGGGTGACTTTGTTGGTGTTTGTTTGCCATAAAGTGCACTCCAGATAATATTTGAGCCATTTACCCAGCTATTTGCCAGTTTTCTCAAACTTTCTGTCGTTTGTTTAGAAACAGATAAATCAGGTGTTATTTTATGTGAATCAGCTTTAACTTTTATAGGTAAATTCTTGTAAAATATCGATTTAATTAAATCTTCACCATTTAAAAACTGAGAGAGTTGATCAATCAATTCGGGCTGATTCTGTGTCATAATAGCCAAACGCCAATCGTGTTCAACACGACCTGTTTGCAAGGTATATGCCAAAGAATTTAAATCCTGATTCTCATTTTTAACCAAAAAATCTCTTAAATTTTCTGCACTGTGATAAAGTGATTGTTTTTTCTTGGCTGAAATGGGAATGATATAATTTTCACCTTGAGCATGCTCTGTTTCAGAAGTAGAAACATATTCTTCAACAATAATATGTCCATTTGCCCCCCCTGCTCCAAATGAACTGATCCCAGCAATTCTTGGTAATTCCATATCATTACCACTTTCATCAACTACTAAAGGCCTGTCCCATGCTGTTAAATCCTGATTCACTTTAAAAGGTGTTGTTGCAAAGTCAATAAATGGATTTAAAGTTTGTGAATGCAATGAAGGTGCCAATTGCTTATGTTTCATTTGAAGAAGCACTTTACTTAAAGCGGCTATACCAGCAGAAGCCTCTGTGTGACCGATATTCGATTTAGCAGAACCTATGGTGCAGTACTGATGCTCAGATTGTGCATATGCCTTGGTTAATCCGCTGATTTCAACTGGGTCGCCTAATGAAGTTCCCGTACCATGGGCTTCAACATAACTGATGTGCCTGGGATTCACTTCAGCTTTATCAAGTGCTTCTTTTATAAGTGATGCTTGACGTTTTGGATTGGGAACGGTAAAACCTGAAGTTTTTCCACCATGATTAACTGAAGTACCACGAATCACTCCATAAATATGATCACCATCTCTTTCAGCATCGGCCAATGATTTGAGTACTACAGCGCTGACACACTCTCCTGGAACATAACCATCTCCATCTTCACCAAAGCTTCTGCAACGGCCATCACTTGATAAGAAATTTAAATCTGAAAGTAAATTGTATTTATTGGCGTGTAGTGAAAGGCTCACTCCACCGGCAATTCCGACTTTAATCTCGCCATTAACGATGGCATTACAAGCCAGATGAATGGCAGTTAGAGACGATGAACATGCCGTATCCAATGTCATGCTCGGGCCAGAAAAATTAAATAAATAGGAAACTCTATTGGCAATAGACCAATAGAATGAATGTGGTGTCACCCAATTATCTGAATTACTGCTTTCAACACCGTGTAATTGATAATCTCCCCACATTGCGCCTGCATAAACACCAACAGGATTTTCTCGATTCGGCATCGCACTGGCCAGGTTATTCGGATGATAACCCGCATTTTCAATGGCGTGATAAACCACCTCAAGAAACAATCGTTCCTGAGGGTCAATTTTTTCAGCTTCTTTTGGAGAAATGTTAAAGAAAAGGGGATCAAATTTATCAACATCTTTCAGGAAGCCGCCCCATTTGCTATAGCTTTTACCTTGGGCTTTTTCACCAGGTTGAAAAAATTGTTCAATATCCCAACGATCTGTTGGCACTTCACGGATGCAATCTACACCATTGGCTAAATTTTCCCAAAACTCATCAATATTATCAGCTTCCGGATATCGGCCCGCCAAACCAATGATGGCTATACGAAAATCACTTTGCTTGGCTGTATTTGTGTGCCCACTATCATATAAACGAGTACGAGATAACCTTTGACGGATAGAAGTGTTTTCAATGGCTTTATTTTGAATGACAGTTTGATCTTCAGATGCTGCATTTTTTTGCTTGGGGCTGAGCTCTGCTACGTAGTTTTCAGCAAGAAAAGAGCTTAACTCTGAGATGCTTTGATTTTCAAAAAACAGCGTTTTGGGCAAATTCGCAAAACGTTCTTCCATCAGCCCTATCATATCAAGCATAACCACACTATCAAAACCAAATTCTTGAAAAGCACCCTCCATGGTAAATCTATCTTCTGGCACTTTGAGTTCTTTTGCAAATAAACCTATGAGGTATTCTGAAGCATTTTTCTTTAACTCTTCAAAGCTTAAATGGTTGTCCATGTTTGACGATGCTAGATCGACTGACTGCATTTGATTATTAATTTGCCCAGTGCATCCTAATACTTGTCGAATTTTTTCTGTATCACCCGGTAACACTGATAATTGGGCTATGGGTAATTGCAATGCTTTTTCTGTGGCTTCGATGCCTGCTTTTGTCTCAAGCGGGATAATCCCAAAGTTTTTATTAACAGCCTCTAGTTCCTTATCGGTCAGGCTCATTCCTCCATCACGCCAATATGGCCAATTTATGGAAGTGGTTTTGCCTTTTCTGAGTCCTTGTTCCCTTAAAATATTACGATAAAGGCTGAAATAGTCCTCAAAAGCATTTCCATAACCATAATCGCATTGACCAATATTACCCAATGCTCCAGCAACTGATGAAAAAAGGATGAAACAGCTTAATTGGTCATCAATAGTGGCCAGATCAAGATTGATTGTGCCATGAGATTTTGGAGTGATAACTTTTTCAAAAGATATAAAAGATTTCTTAATGATAAAATCATCTTCAATAATACCTGCTGAATGTAATATACCATCAAGCTTTTTATTTTTACCACGAACCTTATCTATACAATGTTTAACACTATCAAAGTCGTTAACATCACATTGAATATATTCGACTTGACCATCAAGCTTATTTAATGACTCAATTTCAGCAGTTTTCTTATCGTTTAATGTGCTTCGTCCAGTCAAATAAACCTTAGCATTATAGTTGCTAAGAAGGTGACGAGCAAAAATCAATCCCAAAGCACCCAGACCGCCAGTAATCACATAAACACCATTTTCAATGAACTTCGCATCTTCATTATTGAGGTTTTGTAAAGGCTGGTATTGCGTTTCTCTTTTTAATACAGCGTTACAATCTTCAAAAGAACGAATGTAACGTTTATTGTTGATGTAAGCTATATCGTTAGATTTTTGTGGGTCGAAAAACTCTTGTTCTATAACATAATTCAAATAATCTAAATCATCACGATCAACTTGAACAACTCGACCATTAAAACTTGGTTTTTCTTGATTAAGCGTTTTGAAAAAACCACTGAGTCCCAGATATTGAGGTTGAGAGAATATTTCGCCACTAACCAATATCATAAAACGCAATTTTTTTACATATTTAATCAATGCTTTAGTAAGCAAAAATAACGTTTTCACAGTATTATCAATAGCTAAACAACATTTGTTTAAGTCTTCAACTTTTATGGCATAACTGGCTGATGCAGGGATATGAAGCACATAATCTAATGATACTTTTCTTTGCTTAAGCGTTGTAACAAATGATGATGCATCTTCTTCATTTGCGGTTCTTATATGTGCTTTTTGCTCATCATTAAGACTGAGAAACTCATCTGAAATCATCAACTCAATAACATCTGCGCCTTTAGATGATAAGTGCTTAATATGGGACTGCGCCAATGATCGTTGCTGTTGCTGATAAACAATCAGAACAGATGGTTTATTACTGGAAATTGTTTCTGTTATTGCTGAGCTTTGCTCAAGCCATAATGGTGCATAGTAGCCTTCATCGTTAGCAATAGAAAGCCTGTGATCAACATCATTCTGTTGTTCTCGATCAGAGGTAGCATTTGTTTTTTCAGAGTTTTCAAGCGTTTCTTTTGATAGCGTTTTTAAGGTTAAACCTTTTAAGCTCAATGCTATATTTTGAATGTCTCCTTCACTGTTGATATTGGCAATATCCACATCAAATTTATGAACGATGTCATTTGATTGATTTTTTAATCGAACAACAACCAAAAGCTCATCGCCAAGTCCATTCTGTATCAAAGCGTTTTCTAATAAAAATGGCAGTTGAGCTTGTATGTCATTAACCAATGTTGATGAATTAAAAATTTCCGTTAATTTTGATTGCCCTTTAAATTGGTTCGCCCAAATCACCGCGACACTGGATTGTATTGAAGCATCAAGTAACGATGGATGAACAATGTATTTTTCCCTGTCTCCACTCTTTATAATTTCGGGTAAACTGACATGCACAATAGCAGTATCGTCAAGCAAATCTAATGAAACAATCCCTCTATAACCGGCGCCATAATCAAGGCCAGCAATACCCATCAATTGATAGAAACGTTCAGCATGACACGTTAGTACACGATCAGATTTATAAAAATCTGATCGTATTACTGCCAAATTAGTCACCTGATCTTTATTAATCTTATCGACTGGTTTATCCAGTAATGTGACCACACCTTGACAATGTATGGTCTTCTCTCCATCAAATGAACTTGTTATTTCAAATTCTACACTGAAGTTAAAAGATTTTTTATCCTTAATATCAATTGCATTATTTTCTGTTGGATACAAATTTATGAATATCTCTGTATTCTTACCCTCGGCAACTATCGGACGTAACCAAGCAATATCATTAACCTGCAATGCTTTATCGTTAAGATTTACTCGTGTTGAATCAAAAATACTTTGAGTAACCATTTCAATATAAGCTGCTCCTGGAAGTACAGATTTCCCCTGTACTTGATGGTCTTTCAAAGTAAATTCATTGCCAGAAAATGATGAGTGGTACGATTGAAGTTCAAAATCTGATATATTGGTATGAACTAAAGGATGTAAACAAAGGGTTTGTTGAGATTTTTTGTTGTGTGTTAATAGAAAACGATTTTTTGTAAAGGGATAAGTTGGCAAACGTAAAACTTTGGCCTTCTTTGCTGAAAACAACCCATTAAATTCAACAGACTCGCCATTAAGATAAGTGTTAAGAAATGTGATGGCTTGTTTTTCAAATTTGTTAGGTTTGGCATTTTTCGTGTGTTTTCTAAAATCGTATACCGTGGTTTTATCAATATCAATTGTCGATAAACCTTTAATTAAATCATCTATATTTTCGACCACACATGCCACGCGGTTTAAAAGGTGCTCTCTTCTACATGATAATGTATAACTTAGGTCGATTATGTTTACAGCGTTATCTTGGTGTTTTTGAACCAGCCACTCTTGAAGCCCTTCTATCATTTCTTTTAGGGCAGTTTTCGATTTTGCTGACAAAACAATTGGGTATACTGCTAATTCTCGTTTGGTATTTTTATTGATTGCTCTTTCGGGTGCTTGTTCAAGCACAATGTGCGCATTTGTTCCCCCAAAACCAAATGCACTTACTCCAGCTCTTAAAGGTTGTTTTGTGTCTGTTTTTGTATTTTCACCTTGAACAGAAGGGGTCCATTTTTGTTTTTCATCAACAATATAAAAAGGCGTATTCTCTATAGAAATTCTATGATTAAGCTTCTTAAAATGATGAACCGCAGGGAGTTGTCTATTTCTCATTTGAAGCAAAACTTTAATAACCCCAGCTACGCCTGCAGCTGGCTCAAGGTGACCAATATTGGTTTTTGCAGTGCCCAGTCCACAATAGTTATTTTTCAATTTAATATTTTGTCGTTTCGCCAATTCCTCAAAGGACTGCTTTAGTCCTTGAAACTCTATTGGATCACCTTTGGGAGTGCCTGTACCATGTGCCTCAATATAATTTATTGTGTCAATAGGAACACCGGCACGTTCATGTGCTTGTATGATGACATCGGCTTGTGCATCTGCACTTGGGTAAGTCAACGTATAGGTCTCACCACAGTGATTAACTGCAGTGCCTTTAATCACTCCATAAATTGAATCATTATCTTTAAGTGCTTTCTCTAAAGGTTTGAGTAGAAGAATACCGGCACCTTCACCTCGAACATAACCATTGGCCGATTCATCAAACGTTTTACATGTACCGGTAGGAGACATCATGCCCATTTTGGCTAAAGAAATGTGAAGCGTTGGATTCGGCATCAGATGAATACCACCTGCAAGTGCCAAGTTACAGTCACCCATCTGCAATGCTTGAACAGCACAGTGAATGGCATGTAAAGAACCTGAACAGGCAGTATCAATAAGTAAACTTGGGCCTTTAAAATCAAAAAAATGAGAGACTCGATTTGCAATAATTGGTGAAGCACTGCCTGTTGAATCATGAGGTTCTATTGTGCTATTCCCCAATCCTTGTAAGTCTTTATGATTAAAATTACTGAGAATGAACCCGACTTTTTTACCACGGATACTTGACGGTTGAACGCCTGCGTCTTCAAGACATTTCCAAGTTAATTCAAGTGCTAATCTTTGCCGAGGATCCATTGTTCCAACAACTTTAGGAATCAACCCAAAGAAGTCATGGTCAAAATCATACGCATCTTTTATAAAACCGCCCCAACGACTGTTGGTTTTATTCTCATCCTCTTTAGGATTTCCCCAATATTCTTGCCACTCCCAACGGTCCTTCGGAACTTCACTTATACAATTGTTATTGCTAGCAAGTTGTTCCCAAAACTGAAATGGGTTATCTGCACCTGGCAGTTTACAAGACACACCGATAATCGCAATATCATTTTTCTTTTTCATTTTTCCTTTTTTTCCTTTTCTTTTTTTCTTTTTCAGTGCGACATAGTACATAGATAATGTGACGATAATGTTAACGATCATACTATAGTGTACATTTTTGTTTTCTAAAAAATACTTCGATTCAGATCCATCTAATAAACACATCTAGAAAGATAAAAAACTGATGTTAATACAATAAAACACAAAAAAACCATCTATTATTGATGATTTTTTATGTCATATTTATGAAACTGAATGGTAATACTTAAAACCAAGTACTCATTCAAAAGTAAACAAAATTCGAAATAGATGTTATGTCAAATTTATGTGAGTAGCAATGAATTACTCGGGTAAGAATTGGGTTGAATTGGTTAAATATGGGAAGAACTTAGGTTCATTTCAATCATATGTATATAATATATAAGTAAATATTAAATTTAAAAATTAGAGTACAGTTTAATATACAATCGCTTTAATTAATTCTGCATTTTATTTATTAAGTAATATACTTACCTTGAAATTTAAATGTTTTTTGAAAAAGCTCATCCAATACCCCTTGAAAATAGCAATTTTATCTTTAAAACATCGAATCATTTTCATGACTTTGAGAGAACTCAAATTATGTTTGATTGATATTTTTCATTTACACAAATAAATTAATTGTCTCATCAACATTAATGATAAACACAATCAAATATGATGCGCTTTTTTGTACACCTAAAAATACATTATTCAATTGCCAGTTTTTTGGTTTCATTCTGATGTTGCTGATTAAATTAATTGATCGTTGTTAAACTTATGATATTTACTCTTTGGTATCAATCAATTCAATGTGATAGGCTTTAACTGCAAACTGTTGGCTTGTTTGATTAAGCTACTGTTTGAGAGTTAAGTCATATAAGTTGCGTGTTTTTCTGTCATTGCCATTAATCCAGATATACTTGAATGTTCCATGATAACAGTTTCATCATTCATATAATTAGTCACCCCTGAAAACCGCGATCAACAACAGCCAACTCAATGTCTGTTTGTCGATGACTGTTGGCATGAACAATGGCACTTTTTAACGTTTTAGAATCGTGAAGATGCTCATCATGTGACTGAACACCAACAATAACGCCACTTTCGGCCGTAGCGACCACAGAAGCTTTTCGACCATATTCATAAGCTTCGTGATCCTTGCCTTTGCCTACACAGTAAACATCAGGTTCATGTAGCCAATAAATTTTGTTCTTATTAGTGTTTTTTCTTGATTGATCACCTTGGTTTAAAGGTCGAAATAAGGACGCTGAGTTTCGAGTATCTCAACAGCTAACTGCCTTTCAAGTTCGCGCATCAATATGCCAACAATGGTACGCAAACACTTCAAGGCTGTTTTTTAGCTTTGGCCAACTTGTTCAACCGATTGATGATCTTAATGGCAAATTTCATGTCTGTCGGATAAGTGGTGGCCTTTTATGCGTATCATCTATGATACTTACCTTCTTCCATGAAGGCTTACGTGAAAAAATGTTCCAAACATTTTTTTCTTGAACTGTGGTACCAACCAATACGGTCTTTTCTTCACTCAATCGATCATGCAGCTTCACAGACAGAGAAAATATCTGATCCACGCTTTTTTGACCAGCTCTGTTGGATGACAAGGAACAGTCGTTACTTGGTAATAAGGATTCATCAACCAATTGGTCTATGAGAGACCCATCACTATGATAATAAAGACTTTTGAGCATCAACCAAACAGGACATTATATGTCGATTTCGACCAATAATTAATCAATATTAAATCAACTCCGGTCGAAATTTAAAATGATTTAGTTAACTTTTTATTTTAAGTCATAAGCTTAGAGGGTTTTCAGGGGGAGACTAAACATTAAGTGTAAAAATGCAGTAAAAAGTATATAAGACTCATTTTTATATGAGTTTATGCTTATGAAGCAAAACAGCAATTAAAGTCATTGTATAAAATAAATCACTATTGACATCACAATTACACTGACCATTCTATAACCTGATTGAATAAACAATAACCCTCTACCCCAGCCACAAAAGAGACTGTCAGATAGAAAAGCTGGAAAGATGATCAACAAGGCTAACACTAAACCTGTGTGCAATGCCATCTCAAAGCTATTGACCTTAATAAGGTGTGATAGCAAAGCTACGCCAATAGCCGTTAGTAAACTGGCAATGATACTACCAATCATAGGTCCGGTTGCACTCCCGAGTGTCTCTGGTGTTTTACCCAGGCATTTCATCCATTTATCACCAAATAAGAATGGTGAGTACCACAATGCGCCAAGCACCATTCCAACGACTGTAGCAGCAATCACTGCTATAATATTGATACCAAATAATTCCATAACAATCCTCTACATAATATTTACCAAATAATATATCACAAAATAAAATAAATGTGGCATTTTTACGCTGTCAAAAGTTAAGCGTAAATTCTTATAAAATTCACTTTTTTAAGTATAGATGCTGATTTTAAATTTTAATGGTTAATCAATTTAAAAGCTGTAAGTATAATTTCACTATGAATAATTAGTTGTCAGCTTCAGTATATGGTTGATGAATTCAATATTTGCTAATGGTTTTGAGGCGTTGAGCGTAGTTTCTGAACCTCGTTAAGGTCTGCTATAAAACGCTTATTTAACAGAGGGTTTGCCTGAATCGCTCTACTCAACTGTTCATAAGATATTGTCAGCATTTGAGTTTTTTGTGCGATATTTGACTGAGCCATCGTTAATAACAAACGACCATATTGTGCCCGTAATTGATGATGTTCAGGAAATTCTTTTAACCCCTCTTTTAACAGTTCAACATCTTTCTGTAAACTTAAATGAGGCGCGTGTTGTACCATTAAGATTAACGTGGTGGCCAAATGGGTTAATCCTGCATAACGATCAATTTCACTGTTGACGGAGTGAAGATTGAGTTGTCGGGCTTGTTGCAAATAAACATCGGGTGATTTCATCTCAATGGCAGATTGTATTGCTAATAGATTGTGGTAGTAACCAAAATGGCTGTGCAGATTGATTTCTTCTGACACTTGTTGTTTGAGAATATTAAGTTGTTTGTGAATTTTTTGTAAAGGCTCTTGTTGGTCATTTCCTAGTTCTAATTGATAATGAGCGCCTATCAACAACAAACTGATAAAATTATACCTCATGACCCAACCTTCTGGATCATCAAGTAAAGCCATTTCAAAATATTGCATCGCTAAACTAAAATATGGTTCAGGATCTTCATGATTAAAAACTTGATAATCGGCATAAGTCCAGTATAAATAAGCGCCGGCAACAACGGCATTGGAATTATTCGGCCACAACTCATTAAGCTGGTTGAATGCACTGTTAGCCCTTTTTAGCATTTCATCGGCTTTCAGATTACTTTTGTAACGTCGATAACTGTGGTCAGTTAATACGCTGACCAATTTACTGTATAAAAAAACATTTGACTGCGGATGTTTGGTTAATTGTTTAAGCCAGTATTCTGATTCTTCAAACATGTTTTCACTTTGGTGATAAGCTGTATAATATAAATTCGCAAAATCATACAATGTGTCGGCTAAGTTCATTTGCATGTGATAGTCTCCCACATTCTTTTTTGCCGCTAGTCGATAATACTCAATCGCTTGCAATGAAGATTGCATTCCATTTTGACCACTGATGGTTTGCCAACGTGCACGCATTGCCGTTAACATACCCAAGTTATGATGGTGTTCAGCTGAAGGCTCCGTATCAATTCTACTTAACAATGTGCTGGTTTGATCAATCAATGGCAAAGGGTTATCCCCATTTTCCAATGTTTTTTGGGCTGTTACACAGATGGTGTTTGCTGCCAATTCGATTGCATCAATATTATTGGGTAACAAAGTCAATAACAATGCACAACCACCAGTTATATCCTTGGCTAAAGATAAATCAATCGGTGCCGCAAAAGCTTCAAGTTGACACCATTGTTTAGCCACTAACGGATCACTTCTGGCAATGTTATGAGCGTGCTTTATAGCGCTTACACTGGCATTTATCTGCTCAATAGCTTTGTTTTTTTCGCCTTCAAACAAAGCTTGCTGTGCTGCATCCTTTAAGATTTGCGCCGATAGCTGTAATTGTTCAACAGGCCATACATTGTCCAATCGGGTTTCTGTCAATGCCGTTAAAGCCTCTGAAGCAAGACCTTGATGATACAACATCAAACTTTTAATGACAGGATCCTCTTTTTTATTTTGATTTTGTGCCTGTTTGAGCAACGACAACGCTGGAATTATCCATTTTTTTCTCAGTGCCCTCAAATGAGAGTCCTGTAATTGTGGTTCCTCATGTTTACTGACTTCTTGACTGTATAAATGGTATAAATTGAAATGATTTTTTGCCATTGACACCAATACATCTGAGTCATTCTTTCGCAGACCTATGACATTTTGCAAATGATACTGGGCAGCCAATGGTCGTCCTAAACGGCTGGCAGTTAAAACCATTGGCATATGATCTATCTCTAAATTTTCGTGAGATAACGCTAATGCAAGGTCATCGTAGCGCTTTTGCAAATGAGCATAGGACTTTTCAATGTTTTGGGTTGGTTTGGCAAATAACATGGCAATATCAGAAGTGATTGACTGAGCCTGTTGCCAATAATGTTGGTTGATCGCTCCTGATTGTTGCTGTTGATTTTTGCTGTTTACTTGTTGTTGCCATACATAGAGCAATAAGCTACAAATGATGATACTGATGATGGCACCAATGCTATAAGCTTTATTATTACGCAACACCATTTTACGCAAGCGTTGCAACCATGACAGTTGCCTTACACTGACTGGGCGACCATTAAGGTAATGATTTAAGTCCTTGTATAATTGCTGCATACTTAAATAACGAAGTGATTTATTTTTTTGACAACAGCAATTGATGATGGAACGTAAATCTGCATCCAGTGAGACATGATCTCGTAAAACGTGTTTTAATAATTTGCCATAACTGAAAATATCACTCTGATGGTCAATTTTAATGCCACCTGGGTTTAATTGTTCGGGTGCCGCAAATGCTGGTGTTGCCATGATCATTGCAGGATCTTGCTTGGATGAGTCATGAGACATGTCAGCAATACCGAAATCTATAATAACAGGTCTGATTCTACCATCTGATTTCTCGACCAAAATATTCGAAGGCTTAATGTCCAAATGATAGACCCCCTGTTGATGAACATAGAGCAATGCATTGGCAATATCAGTTAGTAATTTGATGATACTTTTAGTAGATAAAGCATTGTTTTGAATATATTCATCGAGGTGTTGACCATCAATGTATTCAAGAATCATCCATGGATGTTGTGTTTCATCGATACCGGCATCAAGAATAGTGATGATATTGGGGTGTTTAAGGTTGGCAAGAATTTGCATTTCTTGCAATAAATGGGTTTGATCAATTTCTTGAGCAACGGTATGGTGCATACGCTTGATGACCACCTTTTTGTGAAAAGCCTTATCATCGCGGTGTGCGACAAAGACATCACTTTGACCACCAGACTGTAAGCGTTGTCCAATTTTATAACTGGCTCGGCTATGGGCTGTTTCTGGAGCCTTTTCATTGGTAGCGAGATTAAACAGTTTTTTTGTGCGATTGGTAATTTTTCCAGTCAACAGTTCTATGGTTTCGTCTTTATCACTGTTGGCATGTCTTTGATAGAGGGCCAATAAATCCTTATCATCTAAGTCAGGATTGCGTTCAACCAAAATATCCATTAAGGCAAAATCGATGGTATTGTTATCACTATTACCTGTCATTATCCCATAGCAACCGACAACATCAATTTGGCCTTTTTCCAATCTCTGTTAACGGTGCGTTTACTGAGTGATAACAACGCAGCGATTTCTTCAATTTGCATACCGCCAAAATAGCGATAAATAAACACTTCTTCCAGTCTTTTGGAATAATGCCCCAGTTTTTCTAGGTGTTTTTCCAAATCGATTAGCCAGATGGCTTCTGATTGATCTGCCATAACATCATCTTCTGAAAGCGATGAATGATTGTGTTTTATTTGTTTTTGGGCTTGATTTAAGAGAATATGTCGCATGGCCAGTGCAGATGTTGCATAAAAATGGTTACGATCGTTAAATATTTTATGCCTTTTATAGAGTTTTAACCATGCTTCATTGACCAAGGCGGTTGTATTTAATTCACCTTGTGATACTTTATATTTTTGAGCTTTAGCAATTCGTTTTAATTGATCATATATTAAATTAAGCGCCTCATGATCATTGCTTGTCATGTCTTTATTGGTCAGGTTGAGAAATTGAGTTAATTCATTCACATTTTTTACCATACTGAGTCCATATTCATTATATTTGAGTGCTTCATCTGGCTCATGATCATTCAAGCAGGTTCTATAATGTATACATACGATGTTTTATTGTGAACCATGACAAATCAACATGCAAATCTTTTATTACTAAAGAGATATATTGAATTGAGGTAAAGTCTCTTTAAATCTCAACACCTTACTTTCTTTATGCCAATAAAGTGTTGTTGCGCTTAGACATTAAATTGAGGGGTTCACAATAATGATGGTTATTAATATTAAACTGTGACTTATAAAAAGTTATTTTTTATTTATATTTTTCTCAATAAAATCCATTATGTCAGAAGCTGAACTCGCTTGAATATAAGTGATTTTTGTATCTTCATCTTGCCATCCTGTAGAAACCACACCAATGACTTGATTATTCTTATCAATTACTGGGGAACCACTTAAACCTGCTAAACTTTGTGGTCCGGTGATTTGTTTTAAATGATGAAGACCATCTGTGGTTTTCTCAAACTCATAATGATAAGTTCTTTGCGGTCCTTCTTTATCCTGATAAGACCAACCTACCACGAACAATTGCTCTCCTGTGATTAATGGTGTGGTTCTGAAGCTTAAGGGTTTATTGTCGGTTTTGTTTTGTTTAATTGAAAAAACCAACCAATCATTCTTTAATGTTTGCCAATTCAGTTGTTCTTTACGGTCAGCGTTGAGCATTTGATCAACAATAAGATAATCTGTTGTATTGTTTTTGTCATACATTTTCCAATTTTTTAACTCTCCTGCAAAATCAACAGAGGTCATTTTATCGGTCTTAACAATCATCAAAATATGTTTTGCGGTGATGGCATAGTTCATGTTTTTGTGGGTAACGATGAAACCATTGCCTGCATTGTTATTGTCATACTCAGCATTATTAAAGCTGACATCATTAATCAGTGCAATGCCTTGTAGAGGTTTTGATTTGAGTTCAGCGCTGAAACTTATTAGCATAAATGCCAATGTTATGCTTATTATATATTTAATCATTGTTTTTCGTTACTGTTGTTATGCAAAGGTTATTAATGGTTACTTGGAACACATATATGCAAAAAGTTCAGAAAAAAACAATTTAAGAGTGCTGTACTCGATTCTACATCAATCAACAATCCTTAACAAATCACTAAACACACCTGCGGCAGTAACCACTGGCCCAGCCCCGTAACCCCTGATAACTAAAGGCTTTGGTTGATAATAGCGAGTGTAAAATGCCAGTACATTTTCTCCATCATCAATGGCATGTAAAGGGTTGTTTTCGTTAACAGCAACAATTGAAACTTTGCAACGCCCGTCTTTAATGCTGGCGACATAACGTAAAACTTCATGGCTTTTTTCAACCAATTCAACTCTTTGTGAAAATTTTTCATCCAGTTCAGGTAATTTTGACATGAATGCTTCTGCACTAGATAAATCACTGAAACTATCGGGCAAAACAGAGTCAACTTGTATATCAGCCAGATCAATATTCATGCCTGTTTCTCTGGCTATGATCAATACTTTTCTGGCAACGTCCATGCCATTTAAGTCTTCACGTGGATCGGGCTCGGTATAACCAAGATCTTTGGCTTTAATTGTGGCTTGAGAAAGGGTTAAACCTTTATGCAATTCACCAAAAATATAGGACAATGAACCTGAGAGAATTCCTTCAAAACGTTCTAAACGGTCCCCTGATTTTAACAACTTCTGTAAGGGTTCAATGACAGGTAACCCCGCTCCAATATTGGTTTCATATTGAAAACTTTTATTGTGAGTTGCTGCAACACGTCTGATCTGATGATAATAATCAATAGACTCACCATTGGCTATTTTATTTGCTGTGACTACGTGTATGCCGTTTTCAAAAAAGTCCAAATATTGCATGGCAATTTTCTTACTGCCTGTACAATCAATAATAACCGGATTAGGTAGATCATTTTTTTTAATGAAAGTCAATAATTTATCGAATTCATAAGCATCACTTGAGGTCAATAATTTTGTTTTCCATTGACTCAAATCAATGCCATTGTCATCAATGCTCAATTGAGCACTGTTAGCAATTCCAAAAACTGTGATTTCAATCTCGCCAGAGTCTAGTAAATTAACTTGTTGTTCTCGTATTTGCTCTATTAAACTGCCACCGACAATACCGCAACCAAAAATGAATACATCGATTCGACGAACTTGTTGTGATTTTTTTTGTTTTAATGGTTTCATATTGTTAGTTTTATCCATTATTTCGTGTTCTTTTATGTGACCCTATTTTTTTCATTGTTATCATTTTTTTCAGAGCGCTAATTAAAGTGACAGTCTAACACCATCATCTATAAATTTCCATGAGCCATATTTTAACAGTTGCCATAAAAACACCATTCTCAAAAACAATATTTCATATTTTTATTGATAATATTGTGACTGGATAAATACTCAAAGGTTAAAACATTCATATCATTAACGATAGTGTTTTCAGAACGAATTGCCAATGCCATCATATATTCTTTATAAATAGGTGATTGAAAAAAACGCCAATGTTTTTGTTGTTCATCAGCATTGCAATGTTCAACAGTAATGCCTTTTTCAAGTGAACTGAAACTAAAACTGTCTAAATCAATAGACAAACCCTTCCCTATAGATTTTATGTATGACTCTTTCAATGACCACAACTTAAAAAAAACATTAAGCTGCTCTTCAATGGGGTATTGTTTTAATAGAGAACATTCATCTTGCGAAAAATAATGAAAAGCCAAATCAATGATATCTTCGTTTTTATTGTGACATTCAATATCAATACCCAGTGTCAAGTCATGGTTTTTATGTAGAGCAATGGCTGTTGCTTTATTTGAATGAGAAAGATTAAATCTGAGTTGAGAGTCATTCAACAGAAATGGTTTACCATATTTGTTTTTCCCAAAAGAAATTTCATGAACAGAACAGTCACAATAATGTGCAATTGCCATTCTTAATAATGCATGAGACAATAAATACAATCTGCGATCTTTATCAAAATAAAACTTGCGGTATTGTTGTTGCTCTTCTTCAGAAATCTTTGATAGGTAATAGGCAGTCCGTTCATAATCGTTATAACCAGGGTCTTGTGATACTAAAACCAACACATCATCTTTTTTCAAATCTGGAAAGTTCATCACATGATCTTAAATAATTTGGGAAATTAAATCATTGATATTTTGCAAGAATTGCTTCTGACATTGGGATATAAAAAAGTGCCCATCATCAAATTCGACAAAATTCACTTCTCCATTGATCAATTCTTTCCATGCCAACACGTCATTGTATGGTACATCCTTATCTTTATTGCCCCAAAACACACTGGTGTTTGATTCTAATGAATCATTTGAATCAAAGTCAAGCGTCTCACTCAATGAGAAATCTGCTCGTAACATTGGTGAAAACAATTCCATTAATTCATCATTTTGTAATACTTCATCGGGTGTGAAATCATATTCTTTTAGTCTTTCTATGAACTCGTTTTGGGGTAAATCATGTATGGGTTCCTTAATATTTGGCAAATGTGGCGCCCTTTTTGCTGACAACACGATGTGTTGCAAATGACAATTACCACTTTTTTGCAATTCTCTGGCCAGTTCATAAGCCAATAAAGCCCCATTGCTGTGACCAATAAACATATAAGGCACACCAGTATATGGCAAAATTTCTTGATGTAATAACCTGACTTTTTCTTTCAAACATCCAATGGGTTTCTCAGAAAACCTGCGCCCTCTTCCAGGTGCCTGAATCGCAAAAAGATCAACGGTATTATGAAGCTTTGTCGCCCACTCAGAAAATACTTGAGCGCTACCACCTGCATATGGAAAACAAAAAACCCGCAATTTGGGTTGTTCATATGAACGATAAACTTTAAACCAATCAGACATGTGTCGTTACTCTCCTTTTAGATGATTTTCTTTCAACAGTTTAAAAAAACAGACATTCATATCACAATATTTTTTGTTATACCAATTAATGGATTTCAAAGATAAACTTACTGATGTTGTGTCATGATACATGGATTACCTGCCCTTCCTCATAGTAGTTTTTATTCAATTGTTCGGTTAACTGACCATTATCAAATTTGATTAATTTATCTGCCAGTTTAAAATATTTATCATCATGTGTTATGACTATTAATGTTTTGCCTTTGCTGTTCAATTCAGGCAGGAGCTCCTGATAGAAATATTCTCTAAAAGTTGGGTCCTGATCTGCTGCCCATTCATCAAATAAATAAATTGGCGCATCCTCCATATATGCCAATAACATGGCCAAACGTTTCCGTTGTCCTTGTGATAATTTCGTCGATGAGACTTTTCCATTTTCAACAGTCACTTTTTGGTCTAAATCCAATTTTTTCAAATGTTGCATCACCGCATCGTTACTGACCAGATGCCCTTTGGCATCAATCACATGATCAAACAAATAAAAATCTGAAAATATGGTTGAAAAATGATTTCTATACCATTGCATATTACTTTTGTTGATCTCTTGGCCATCAAAAATCAATCGACCCTTTTGCGCTTGATAAAGCCCAACCAGTACTTTGGCAAAAGTTGATTTACCACTGCCGTTACCACCACAAATAAAAATATTCTCGCCTTGATTGATTGTAAAATCAATGGGTCCAATGGCAAATTGAAATTGTTGTTTCTCATTATGGTATTGGTATTGGACATTTTTAAAGGTTAAAGTTTTCCAGTTATTAACGTTTTCTTTTATCATCTCTTCAGATAAATCTTGACTGGGTGTCAAATCCAAAGATGCGATTTTATTATAGGCTACTTTTCCTTTGATAAAGGCCTGAAAAGTTGATTGCAGAAAGTTAATAGGCGTGATGATATATGTGGTAAACAATACAAAACCAGTTAAAACCACTGGTTCAATACTGAAATAAGTATGCGCAACAAATAAAACAATCCCTAAAACCAGAAAAACCACAGCACGCAACATACTGTCACTGAGTATCCAATAGCTTTTGGCTTTCAAGTCAATATCTCTAACTTCTTCAATGCAGGGTTGGGCTTGCTGATTGTAAAAAAAGTCACGTCTGTTGCTATTAATATTGAGTTCTTTGCTGCCATCAACTAACGTTTTAAAGACTGAATATAAATTATCTTCTTTCTCTCGCAGCTTAATAAATTGATCACGACCCACCTTCATGATTAACACAGAAGCCGTAGTACCAATCAATAATCCAACAATCAAAAACACAAAAAGTATGTTGGACTGCATGAACAGATATATCAAGCAGAATATAATGGTGGCTAAATTAACAGCAAAAACAGGTAATATGGCAAGGGCAATTGATATATTGGTCACGTCAGTGGTGAGCGTAGCCAATATTTTATGGCCTCCCATAATGTCTAGTTTTTCATAGTTAATTTTAGAGGTTTGTTGTAATAGTTGTGTTCTGAGTTGATAGACGAAAGAAGTCCCTAATTTTGCTAAAGTGTATTGAGAAACAAAACTAACAACGAATAAAATGGCCAGTAACAGCAAAAATACTATTGCAGATCTGATCAGCGTATCTTGGTCTGTAAAATTGATATTATTGGTAATTTCAGCCAATAAAAAAATACCTATGGCAGAGCTCGACGCACTGAATATGGTGGTGATTATCAATTTCCAGCGGTATTGTTTTATCAAGTCTATTATCATATTATTGCCTATTTTTTTGACTTATGCTGAGGTCTCGTCCAGTTTATTATTAAAAATCTTAATCAAAGTTCAAAGGACAATTTTGCCCAAAATAACAAATCTGACTATTCTACACTTTCTGCAAAAAAAATCACCTTAATATTGATTTAGGCTGATAATATCAGTCATTGACAGAAAATATCTGAAATCCTCAATTCAGTAATAAATTATTCATTATTTATAATTAATCAGGGTTGATTTTGAATCTCTGACTCATTAGTTTGCATTTTTTTAATGGTCATATTGATTTAAGCTTCAGCAGTTCTTATACTGGTCGGCCTAAAATAAATTGTCAGCACTTACTAACGAGAAAGAATCATGTCAGAACAAAAAGACTTTATCATTAATCGTGACCTTATGCCAGGCAATGATTGTTTTGGATGTGGCTTGGAAAACCCTGACAGCATGGGTGTTAAATTACGAGATAGAACAGATGGCATAGAGGGTTTAATCGGTCAATTTAAAGCCCCAGAACATGCACTCGCCTTTCCAAATATTGTACACCCAGGTGCATTTTTTACTTCGATGGTTTGTTTATCTGTTTGGACACCTTATCGTTTGCGAAAAAAGACCAAAGCCATATGGTTTCTTACCGATTCTCAACTTGCCTTCCGCAAAGCTGCCATGCTCAAAGACCAACACTCATTACGTTCTCATATCATTAAGGAAACCGCCCAATGGCAACCGTTAGTCATTGGGGTTGAAGCGTTAGACAATGATGGAGACATACTAATTGAAGGTGAATTTACCATTCATCCCTTTTCACCCGAATTGGCGATGGAAATTGCTGGGGTTGATAAAATGCCCGATAATTGGCAATATTTTTTGGATCAAAAAAACTGACATAGGCCCGCACCTAAATTACTAACATGGAGTTCTACGGAACCCATGACTGGTATTTTAATCTCATACAAACAGCTTTACCAAAGAACGGTCCTTTCCCTAGGATACAAACTCCAAATAACTTTAGCTTGCCAATTGTTCAATGTCTTTAATCAATATATTAATGATCCTTTGTAGATTTTCGCCAATCAGCAGGCTTTCATGGTCACCATCAATATATTCATAACTATCATTTTGACAATTAATGGCCTTTTGCCAACCATCAAGCAATAATGATTGTTTGGTATTTTTTTCAGCGATAAATAATCGTGATCTATCTGTTATGAATTGAGGTTGTAAATTAATCGCGGCCATAAAAAAGTCCACTCGAAATTTAAATCCTTGAATGATTTGTAATTGACTCATACCGCTGTCTGAAAAATCTATCGCATCATAGATTATATTCAATTGTTCATCATAAGAATGTTCAACTAAATCAGGGTCCAAAATATCTTCTGATAAATCGGATGCCAGCTCGATTGTTCCCATCACTTGTTTTAATGCCTCATAACGGCACTTCTGCTGTTTGAAAGGCTGTATCATAAAACTGTCAATGCCCACAAAATATTCAACCTTTAAGCCTCTATCGTTTAACACGTGGGCAATATGTTGGGCAATAAGCCCTCCCGCAGACCAACCAGCAAGACGGTAAGGTCCCTGTTTTTGTTGATATATGATTGCATCTGCATAAAAATTCGCTAATGTTTTAATGTCTTCAAAAGGTAAAAAATGTTCAGTATAGAAAGGGGCTTGTATTCCAAATACAGGTACAGGTAATTGTTTAGCCAAGTTCGCATAACAATCCACCCGGCCATTCAGAGGGTGAACTATAAATAATGGTATCCCTGCAATGCAATCATTTAATTTAACCAATGTTTGTTCATGTGATGTGTAAGTTGTTTTAAAAGCTTGGCAAATTCCAGCTAAAGTCTGATGTTCATAAAATGCTTTAATTGAACAATTAATACCACGTTCTTTTAATTGATTGATCAATGGAAGTAAAAGCAAGGAGTGTCCTCCCAACTCAAAGAAATTTGCCTCTCGACTGACTTTTTCTTTGTCGATATGCAGCAATTTTGACCATATCTTGCTTAATTCTATTTCCAAGTCTCCATGTGGAGCCACATAATCAACTTCTGATATTTCAGGGTCTGGTAACGCTTTACGATCAATTTTACCATTTGGTGTCACAGGAATCTCACTTAAGCAGATATACATAGACGGCACCATATAATCAGGCAAATGCTTTTGTAATTTACTTCTGATGTCATCTGATAATTTTGTATCGTCACTTTCATTACTTGTAAAATAAACCACCAGATTATGCTGGTTGCCCGTACCTGTATATACTGTAACAACTGCATTATTAATGGCATTATGTTTTAATAATTGTTGTTCAATTTCTCCCAGCTCTATTCGATAGCCTCTGATTTTAACTTGATGATCTGTTCTACCAATATATTCGAATGAACCATAATCAAGACAACGAACCAAATCACCTGTGCGGTACAAAAGATCTTGCGATTCCTTATTTACAGGATTCATGATAAACCTTTGAGCTGTTAAATCAGGATCATTGATATAACCTTTGGCTAAACCCGCACCACCAATGTAAAGTTCTCCAACCACTCCTTTGGGAGTTAATTCACCACGATGATTGAGAATTAAATGGTTGTAATTTGGCAATGAATGACCTATTTTGACTTTTTGATCAATTAAAGAAGCTTTTTTGATCGGTTTAACCAATGACCAAACTGTTGCTTCTGTAGGACCATAACAATTCCATAATTTTTCATTAACATCAATTAATGAATGTGCTAGAGATACAGGCAATACTTCACCACCTGATAAAATGGTCAAACCAGATTGTCCCTGCCAACCATTATCCACCATCATTTGCCATGTAGCTGGTGTCGCTTGCATGCAACTTATTTTGTAAGTGTCTAATAAATTAAACAAACGTTCTGGATTAATCACATCATCTTTAGATGCCAATATCACTCGCCCTCCAAACGATAAAGGACCAAATATTTCCAACACAGCAATATCAAAAGATACCGTTGTCACCGCCAACCATTTGGTACTGGTGTGTAATACATCTTTTAAGTGTACTTGCATACCAATGATAAAGTTAACAACGGCACTGTGCTGAATCATCACTCCTTTGGGTTGGCCAGTTGAGCCCGATGTATAAATGACATAAGCCAATTCTTCGGGTGATAACCTTTGAACAACCGGATTGCTTTTATCATGCGTTTTTAATATCTCTAACGCTTCTTGATCATCAACAAACACACATAATTCGCTACTTGAAGCTGTGACACCATTTTGTGTCAGCACAAGAGCCAAGCCACTGTGTTTTACAATAAAGTTTATACGTTCCTTAGGATACAAAGGATCAAGAGGCAGATAGGCGGCTCCAGTTTTCAAAATCGCTATTAAGCCAACAATCATTTCAATACTACGGTGCATGCAGATGCCAATAATATCTCCAACATTAACATTGTGTTCTGCAATCAAATAATAAGCCAATCGATTCGCTTTCTCATTGAGTTGAAGGTAACTCAAATGGTTATTTTCAAATACTATTGCAATATTATCTGGGTTTTTATTGGCTTGTTGTTCAAATAATTGATGAATAGATAAGCCTTGTGTCCTTAATTCACATACATTATTATAGTTGAGCAAAAATTGAGTCTCTTTACGGCCAAGCAAAGGTAAATCAGCAATTTTGAGTGTAGAATTTTCTGCAACTCCCTTAAATAATCTTTGTAAACTGGCAGAAAAACGTTCAATTGTATTATGATTAAATAAATCAGTATTATAAACGAAGGAACAAGACAAATTATTGTTGCAATTACCAGAGTTGGTAACAACTGCATTTAACTCTAAATCGAATTTGGCTATGGTTTTATTACGCCCAATAGGACTCACAATTACATCTGGTAATTCCATTATTGACGTTTCATTGTTATTAACATTTAACATAACTTGAAACAATGCATGATGACTGGTGCTGCGTTCTGGTTTAAGTTTGTCTACGAGAATCTCAAATGATGTATCTTGATTGGATTGTGCACCCAAGTTGGTTTCTTTAACCTGTTGTAAGAAACTTTCAAAAGTCAATTCCCCATTACAATCAGTACGCAATACCAAGGTATTAACAAATAAACCAATCAAGTTTTCTAGTTCCTTTTCTAACCTATTGGCAACTGGTGTACCAATAACAATATCACTGTTGTTTGAATAGCGACTCAACAAAATTGCAAATACAGCATGAATCACCATAAATAATGACGCTTTATTCTTGGTCGCTAATGCCTCTAATTGGGTTAATACATCACCACCAATATGAAATGGGTAAGATGCTCCATTAAATGTTTGATAAATTGGACGTTCATGATCTAAAGGCAGTCCATGTACTTGGGGCAAATCAGCCAATTGTTGACTCCAATAGCTTAGTTGAGATTCAAATACTTCACCGGCCAACCAATGACGTTGCCAATAGGCATAATCCGCATATTGTATACTCAGTGAGTGCAATCCATGATCAACACCCTCAATATTAGCACGATACAATTGTGTAAACTCATTCACCAATAAACCCATAGACCAACCATCTGAGGCTATATGGTGCATATTGAATAACAACACTCCTTCATTTTCACTTAAGCTAAGATAGCTGACTCTCAGCATAAGATCTTGACGCAAATCAAAAGGCGATTGTGCATCTTTGCTGACCGCTTTTTTGATCAATTGGTCTCGATCATCATTGATCTTATCTGCCAAATCAATCTGTGTGATTTGAAATTTTGCCTCATCAGTAATGACTTGTAACGGGCCATCTTCACCATCAATAAAGACCGTGCGCAATGTTTCGTGTCGGTCTATGATCTGTTGAAATGATTTTTGAGCGATTTTAATATTAAAATCGCCTTTGACACGCATTGCTGATGGCATGTTGTAATGTGCACTACCACCTTCCATTTGATCAATAAACCACAAACGTTGTTGAGCATAAGAAGGCACTAATTTATTTGTATCACGTGTGATCTTGGTTATTTTTGGGCGTTGAGTAGCTTCAGACAACTCAATTTGATTGGCCAAGTCTGATAGATGTGGTGTTTCAAATACAGCTTTTATGGATAACTCACAATCAAAAGTATTGCGTATTTCAGATAACAAACGTACTGACAACAATGAATGGCCACCCAACTCAAAGAAGCTCGATGATCGGCTGATTTTTTCTTGATCAATATGGAGTAATTCTGACCATATTCTGCTCAATTCATTTTCTAATTTGCCTTGTGGCGCTGTATATTCTGACTCTAAAAATTCTGGATCAGGCAATACTTTGCGATCTATTTTCCCATTGACAGTCAGTGGAAAAGCATCCAGAATGACAAAGGCAGAGGGAATCATATAATCAGGCAAATGATTTTTTAAGAATAAACGCACATCCTTGATGAAATCTGGCTCATCTTGAACAGTATCAACAATGATATAAGCAATCATTTTTTGTTCATGTGAAACAGTCACTAACGATGATTCAACATTCGAATGTTTCTTCAACTGTTGCTCTATTTCTCCTAACTCCACCCGAAAACCACGAATTTTGATTTGATCATCTACTCGGCCCATAAATACTAAGTTACCATCATCTTTATATCGAACAAGATCTCCTGTACGGTATAACCTCTTGCGCTCTCCTTCTATACTAATCTTCATAAAACGTTGCCTGGTCAATTGTTCCTGATTAATATACCCTCTTGCCAAACCAACCCCACCAATATAAAGCTCTCCAGTTGAGCCCAACGGTAATAATTGTTGATTATCACCCAATACAAATAACTCCGTATTATTGATGGCTTTACCGATATTTATTTTCTGGTTTATTATTGGAGAGCTGACTGTTGCTGCTACGGTCGCTTCGGTTGGTCCATAACCGTTAAATAATGCATATTTGCTCCCCCATTTATGGCTCAAACTCTCATCACAAGCCTCTCCTGCAACAACCAAACTCTCAAAAACATAATCTCTACCAATATCCAGATATTGTAAAACCGCTGGTGGTAACGCAAGATGAGTAATTTTATGAGATTCTAAATAATCTGCTAATTTATCTGGAGAATAACGTACTGACTGTTCACAAATATACAATGATGCGCCATGAGACAAAGCAAGTATCCATTCCCACGTTGCTGCATCAAAGTTTAATGAGGCAAATTGTAGAATTTTACTGTGGTATTTTGTTACAAAATATTGTTTTAGGAAACAGGCCAAATTAATAACCCCTTTGTGTTCTATCATAACTCCTTTTGGCAACCCAGTTGAACCAGATGTATAAATCACATAAGCCAAATGATTGGATGCCAAATAATCAACATATGGATTTTCAGGGCCAAAGCCAGATAGAATATTTGTCAATTGTGGATGATCAATAACAATTTGTTGTACCTTCTGATATTGAGTGATCTCAGTCAAGTCATGTTGAGTAATCACCAAGGACAAATCACTGTCACTGATGATATGATCAAGGCGCCCTTGAGGATAGTCTGGATCAAGTGGCAAATAAGCGGCTCCTGCTTTCAATATTGCCAATACAACAACCATCATTTCAATCGAGCGTTCAACACAGATGCCAATCATGTCATCGGGTTTAACACCTTGAGCTATTAAGTAGTGAGCGAGTTGATTAGCTTTTTCGTTGAGCTCTTTGTAAGTTAATGACTGCTTTTCATAAAATAAAGCCACATTATTTGGTGCCTTTTCTACTTGTTGTTCAAACAACTGATGAATGCATAATTCATCTGGAAAACTGGTCTTTGTATTATTCAAGTTTTCCAGTAAATACTGCTTATCTTGTTTTCCAAGTAAAGACAAATGTGAAATCAATTGTGAAGTATCTTTGATAATCGACAAAAACAATCGCTCCAAACTATCTGATAAATTTTCTATAGTAGATGGTTTAAATAAATCGGTGTTGTAGACAATCGAGCAAAACAACCCTTTCTTTTCATCATTTCCATTAACAGGTGTAACACTTAATACCAGATCAAATTTAGCAACAACGTCCTGTCCTTTTTGCATGCTAAATTTAATTTTTGGAAGCTCTTGTATGGGTCTTTCATTATTATTCATACTTAACATCACTTGAAACAAAGCATTATGACTTGTGCTTCGTTGTGGATTTAGTCTGTCAACCAAATGTTCAAAAGGAACATCTTGATTGGCTTGAGCCTCGATATTGGTATGCTTGATTTGTTCTAAGAATTCTATAAATGACAACTCACCATCACAATCAGCACGCAAAACCAAAGTATTGACAAAGAAACCTATCAATACTTCTAATTCTTTTTGTAATCGATTAGCCACAGGTGTGCCTATAACAATGTCTTTATTGTTTGAGTACCGGCTCAATAAGATGGCAAATGCTGCATGAATCACCATAAATAAGGTTGCTTTGTTTTCTTTTGCAATGTGTTCCAAGCCATTTAATATATCCTCATTCATATAAAATGAATGAGTCGCACCATTAAATGTTTGATAAATCGGGCGATCATGGTCTAACGGAAACTCATGCACTTGAGGTAAATCAACCAATTGATGGTCCCAATAGCTTAATTGTGATTCCAAAAATTCACCTTGTAACCACTGCCTTTGCCAATAAGTGTAATCAGCATATTGAATGCTTAATGGTGTTAAAGGGTTATGTTTGCCTTCAAGGTTAGCACAATAAAGCTGTGCAAATTCGCTCACCAATATACCCATTGACCATCCATCTGAAGCAATATGATGCATATTGAATAACAAAATCCCTTTATCACTACATAAATGAAGATAACTGACACGTAACATCAAGTCCTTCCGGATATTAAACGGTAATTGTGAATCTTCTTTAATTGCATGTTCAACTGTAATGTCCTGATTGACTTTATTTTTATCAGTTAAATCAATCTTATTGATTTTAAATTCCACATCATCATTAATGACTTGCATTGGGCCATCTTTACCATCAATAAATACTGTGCGCAATGTTTCATGACGATCTATAATCTGTTGCAATGATTGGTGTGCTATTTTAATATTAAAATCACCTTCAACTCTTATAGCAGTTGGCATATTGTAATGCGCACTACCACCTTCTACCTGGTCAATAAACCATAGACGTTGTTGTGCATAAGAAGTGATTAATTTATTTGTATCACGGCTAACTTTAGTTATCCTTGGACGAGCAGTAACACCTGATAACTCAATCTTTTTTGCCAATTCTGATAAATGGGGTGTTTCAAATACAGTTTTTATGGATAACTCACAATCAAAAGCATTGCGTATTTCAGATAACAAACGCATAGACAGCAATGAATGGCCACCCAATTCAAAGAAACTGGCATCCATACTGATTAATTTTTTATCAATATTTAATAAATCTGAGCATATGGTCACTAATTTTTGTTCGATCTCTGTAACAGGAGCAACATAATTACCTAGAGTTCTTTCTGGCTTTGGTAAAGCTTTAAAATTTATTTTACCATTGGATGTGATTGGGAACTCATCCAATATCATATAAAAGTTTGGTACCATATAATCAGGTAAAGACTGCCTTAACTGTCTTTTGATATCATTGATTTCATCTTTACCAAAATTATTTTCTCTTTTATCCAGTATAAGATATGCCACCAACTGTTTTTGCCCTGCTTGATCTTTGCAAATCATGACTCGAGTTGAAGTGATGCCATCTATGGTTGCTAAATGATGCTCAATTTCACCTAACTCTATCCTGAAACCTCTGAGTTTAACCTGGTCATCGATTCTACCCATATAGGATAATTTCCCATCTTGTTGATATTGCGCCAAATCACCAGACCGATACAGTTTTGTTCTATAGCCATCTGAAAATTCGTGATCAATAAAACGCTTAATTGTTAAATCTGGATGGTTGAGATAACCGCGACTTAAGCCTTCTCCACCAATATACAGTTCTCCAACACTGCCATATGGCACAAGGTTTCTGTTATGATCTAATATGTATACTTGAGTATTGGCAATAGGATGCCCTATGTTTAAGGAATTGCTAATTAATCCAAAAGTACTATTAATGGTCGTTTCTGTTGGGCCATACGCATTTATCGCTTTACGATTATTGCATCGGCAATAATTAACCACTTTATTAAATATCTCTCTGGGTATCTGCTCTCCACTTATTATTAAATGTGGCAAATGAGCTGTTTTTTGCTCCGTCAAACGCGATAACACAATTTCCATCAAATGAGGACTGGCATTGTAAATACCTACTTGGTTTTTTTGGATCAAAGTCACTAAGGCTCGAGGGTTTTGTGCTTGTGAATCATTGGGCATCACTAAACCACGCCCTGTGAATAATGACAATAAGCCTTTAACTGAAGCATCAAATGCATAAGAAGCATTCCATAGCCAGGGTGTAACATTATCTCCATCAAGCAACTGCCACTGTTGCTGCAGAGAGAGATAATATGCCATGACATTCTTATGTTCTACCATGACGCCCTTAGGTAAACCTGTAGAGCCTGAAGTATAGATAATATAAGCTAATTGAGATACGGAGTTATTCACTTCAGGATTATCACAAGAGTATTGTTTGATGTGATGCGTATCATTCATGTTAACTACATTAATGTCATCAAGGGTGAGTTTTGATACCAATAAATCACTCACAATATAGTCAATTCCACTATCTGATAAAATAAAATTTAATCTTTGAATCGGTTGATTAGTATCTAAAGGTAAATAAGCTGCACCACATTTCAAAATTGCAATCATGGCAACAATCATATTGACTGAACGTTTTGAATATAAACCGACATTAGCATTGACAGTAATACCTTTTGCCATTAAATAATGCGCTAATTGATTGGCTTTTTGATTTAATTCTAAGTAAGTCAATGACTGATCTTCAAAAACAAGGGCCATTTTATTTGGCTTATTGATCACTGTATTTTCAAACATTTGATGAATACACATTTCATTTTTATAACTTACACGTGTTTCATTAAGTGTATATAATAAATGATTTCTCTGTTTATCGTCGAAAATTTCTAAATCTGCAATATGACCATTGCTGTTAAGCATAATATTTTTAAGTAATAATAAAAAGCTCTTGCCTAAACTACTGATGAATGATGCATTGAATATATCCCTATTATATTTAAAATCAAAGACCAAACCTTCATCATGCTCTATTGCATTTAAGATTAATTCAAATTTTGTGCTCTGATTTGAATAATGTTCTGGGCTTAATTTAACATCTGGCAAAGACAGCGATTGTACTTCATTGGTGTTCATACTGAACAAAATTTGGATCAAAGCACTATGACTGGTACTACGAACTGGATTCAAACGATCCACAAGATGCTCAAAAGGTACATCCTGATTCGCTTGCGCATCAAGATTGGTATTTTTAACTTGCTTCAAAAAGTCTATGAGAGTTGGGTTATTTGAACAATCAATTCTTAGAATTAAAGTGTTAACAAAAAAACCAATCAACTGATCAAGCTGTTTTTGCAATCTATTAGCGACAGGTGTACCAACAACAATATCATTACTGTCTGAATAACGTGACAACAATAATGAAAAAGCGCCATGGAGTAGCATAAATAATGTAATTTTATGATTAAGGGCGATATCTTTTAATCTGAACCATTCTTTTTTACCCAAGTCGAATTGTATAGAGGCTCCATTAAAAGTTTGTGTTGAAGGCCTTTTATTACATAATGGTAAACCATGTACTTGTGGTAAATCTGCCAGCTTTTCATCCCAATATTGCAATTGTGCATCAAATACATCACCTTTTGACCATTCTTTTTGCCAATGAGCATAATCTGCATATTGGATACTCAAGGTTTGCAGTGGACAACTTTTACCTTTTAGATTTGCACGATAAAGTTGAGCAAATTCATTTACCAAAACCCCTGTAGACCAACCATCGGAAGCAATGTGGTGCATATTGAACAATAAAACACCTTCATCTACACTTAAGCGGAGGTAACTGACTCTTAACATGACATCTTTTTTTAAATCAAATGGAGCCTTTGCATCATTGGCAATAGCCAATTGAATCTTATCTTCTTGACTTACCTTATCAACTGAACTTAAATCAATAAATGTTATTTTAAAATCAGTGTTATCTTTAATAATTTGTAATGGCCCGTGATCGCTATCAACAAAGACAGTACGTAATGTTTCGTGACGTTTTATGATCTGTTGGAATGATTGCTGAGCCACAATAAGGTTAAAGTCACCTTTTACTCTCATTGCCGAGGGCATGTTGTAATGCACACTGCCACCACCTATTTGATCAATAAACCATAATCTTTGCTGGGCATAAGAGCAGGTTAATTGATTTTTCTCACGAGTAATTCTCATGATTTTAGGACGGTTAGCGGCCTCTGATTTAGTGATTTTTTCTGCTATTTGTGAAAGCTCTGGTGTATCAAAAATATTCCTTACCGATAGTTCACAATCAAAAGTATTTCGGATCTCTGATATCAATCGCACAGACAATAATGAATGACCACCTAATTCAAAGAAGTTCGCATTTCTGCTGATCTTGTCAGGATTCACATGCAACAATTGTGACCATATTACACTCAACTCTTTTTCCAACTGGCCTTGCGGGGCCACATATTCAGCAGCTAACACTTCAGGATCAGGTAAGGCCTTGCGATCAATTTTACCATTAGAAGTCAAAGGAAATTCATCTAGACGAACATAAATTGACGGCACCATGTAGTCTGGTAAATTTTGTTGTATTGCTGACTTAATCTGTTTAATCAGTGTCTTTTCGTCAAATACGACAACACTGGTAAAATAAGAGATTAAATAATGATGATTTACCTGAGATTGTTTAACCATAGTTAATGAAGCATCAATTTGAGGAAGTCGTGATAATTGATAATCAATCTCAGTCAACTCTATTCTCAACCCCCGTAATTTAACTTGGTGATCAACCCTACCAATAAACTCAATATCTCCATTATCTAAATAACGAACCACATCTCCAGTTCTATATAATCGATCACTGTTTATAGCAGTAAAAGGGTTATTAATAAAACGCTCCGCAGTTAAATCAGGTTGGTTTAAATATCCTCTAGCTAGCCCTACACCACCAATAAATAATTCACCAGGTGAACCTTTTGGTTGAATTTGCATCTGTTCATTTAATATCAATAATTGAATGTTCTGAATTGGTTTTCCTATTGGTATATTAGCCAATGCGTGCTCATCAGGAACTGACCAATAACTGACATCAATAGCGGCTTCAGTGGGGCCATATAAATTATGTATTCGAGCGCTATTCAATTCATAATGCATTTTTGGCAAATCAGCGGGCAAAGCTTCTCCACTGCAGAAAACTTGGCGTAAACTGTCACATTGTGACCAACCCTTATACGCTAAAATCATGCGAAACATAGATGGTACAAAATGCATCGTTGTCACTTGATTTTGTTTTATTAAATCAATTAAATAGCGAGGGTCTTTATGACCATCAGGCTCAGCTATGAGCAATTGCGCACCAACAGTAAAAAACCATGTAAATTCCCAAACTGATACATCAAAACTGTATGGAGTCTTTTGTAAAACCACATCTTTTTCTGTTAATTGATATTCATTTTGCATCCAATCAATTCGATTGACCAAGGCTTGGTGCTCAACCATAACACCTTTAGGTAAACCAGTTGAGCCGGAGGTGTAAATGACATAAGCTAAGTGTTGTGAGGTTAAATCACTTATTACTGGGTTTTCTGATAAACCAGATGCATACTTAGCCATAAACAACTCGTTGTCAATGATCAACTGATCACCCATTGATTTTGTCAGTTTAATCAAATGTTCTTGGGTAATAATAAGAGTTAACCCACTATTTGAAATCATATGTTCCAAGCGATTTAACGGGTAATCAGGGTCTAATGGCAAGTATGCACCACCTGCTTTAAAAACAGCAATTATGGCGATCACCAAATCTATACTTCGATGCATACATATGCCAACAATGGTATCTGCACGAATTCCTTGATCAATTAAATAATGAGCCAATTGATTAGCCTTATTATTTAGCTCTTGGTATGTTATTGATTTATCATTAAAAGTTACCGCTATATTGTTCGGTGCTTTTTCTACTTGACGTTCAAACAATTGATGTATGCAGATTTCATTAGGATAACTTTTATCTGTATTATTAAAATAATGAAGCTGAATATTGGTTTCATCATCACTGATCAAGGGCAATTGCATAATAAGTTGCGTAGTCTCTTGAGCAATAGCAGAGAATAATCGAACTAAACCGTCAGACAATTGAATTATTGTGGTTTGATCAAACAAATCGGTATTGTAAACAAAGGAGCAATACAAGCCTTTATCTTCTTGATCAGAGTCAGTTGTTGCATTTAACATTAAATCAAATTTAGCAACCACCCCCTGCCCTTGCTTCGGACTGAAACTTACACCAGGTAAGTTCACAGTAGATGTTTCATTGTTATTCATACTTAACATGATTTGAAACAATGCATTATAATTGGTACTGCGTTCTGGATTGAGCTTATCCACCAAATGTTCAAAAGGCACATCTTGATTGGTTTGTGCATCCACATTGGTTTTTTTAATCTGTTGTAAAAATTCCACAAAAGATAATTCACCACGACAGTCAGCACGTAAAACAAGGGTGTTGGCAAAAAATCCAATCAACCCTTGTAATTCCTTTTGTAATCGATTGGCCACAGGTGTACCAATAACAATGTCCTGGTTGTTTGAATAGCGACTCAACAAAATGGCGAAAGCGGCATGAACCACCATAAAAAGTGTCGCTTTATTCTCTAAAGCAATTTTTTCTAGTTGTGATAACACGACAGCATCTATGTTAAATGTGTGCGATGCGCCATTGAATGTTTGATAACTTGGACGTTCATGATCTAAAGGCAAATCATGCACTTGTGGGAGATCTGCCAACTTTTTTTGCCAATAGTTCAATTGTGATTCCAGCACTTCACCTTGTAACCATTGTCTTTGCCAATGCGCATAATCCACATATTGTATGTCCAGAGTTGGCAATTTTGGTGTTCGATTTTCAATCAATGCTTGATACAACTCAACAAACTCTTTGACCAAAACCGTGATCGACCAACCATCTGAAGCAATGTGGTGCATGTTGAATAATAAATAACCCTCTTCATCTGCAGTTTTAATAAAGCTCACTCGCAACATCAAGTCTTTGCTTAGATTAAAACTGTTATTTGCATCTGCATCCATCAATTGCTGACATCTGTTTTGTTGAGCGACTTCGGACAATTTCTGAATATCATACAGAACTATGTTAAATTCAAAATCTTGTTGTATGTATTGATAAAGCTCATCGTTATGGTGTTTGAAATGGGTGCGCAAAGTTTCATGACGATTGATGATTTGTGTGAACGCTTGATTTGCTACATTTAAGTCAAAATCACCAAACACCTGCATCGCCGATGACATATTATAATGCGCACTCCCACCATCCATGTGATCAATAAACCACAATCGCTGTTGCGCATAAGAGCTGATCAAGTACTTTTCTCTGTGTGCTAAGGGCTTAATCTCTGGCCTTTGTTGTGATTGCATTATTGAATCAAGGCCGATCAAATGTTTTAACAACGACGTTTTGTTGTTTTTAATGATATCAATGAATTTTGGCGACAATTGTCCTTTTGCGGCTCTGGCCTTCAGTTGTCCATTTTTAACAAAAACTTCTATATCAGCTTGGGCCAATTGATTGATGATTTTCTGTACATTTTTCATATTTTTATTTATCGATAGTTCTTATGATGGATCATTAAAATCCAATTTCGTCAATCTCATCTTCATCAAGACTGTCAAGTTTTGTGGTAACGCGTTGCCTTTCGGATAATGCATCTATTATTTCAGCCAATGCCCTTAAATCTTTTGTCTCAAATAACCACTTGAGGTTGAGTTCTAAAGAAAATATCGCCCGCACCTCTGTGATTAATTTCATCAATAACAATGAATGACCACCCAATTCAAAAAAGTTTGCCTTGGCACTGATTTTATCAACTGGTAAATTGAGTAATCCTGACCATATCTCAGTAACTTGACATTCCGTTTCACTCTCAGGAGCGCAGTAATCATGAACCTCGGAAAAATCCACTTGTGGCAGCGATTTTTTATCAATTTTACCATTGCTGGTCAAAGGCATTTCATCCAGCACAACAATCGTGTTGGGTTGCATGTACTCAATCAAATGTTTTTGTGCATAGGCAAAACATGAGGCTTTAAACTCTTCGTTTGCAATGACCACATCAGGCTCTTTGGTGATGTAAGCTATGATAAATTGCTCATCCTGTATCACGGTTGTACAACGATTCACCTGAGCGTGTTGCGATAAGTGGTATTCTATTTCACCCAATTCAATCCTAAAACCACGAATATTGATTTGCGCATCTGCTCTCCCCATGTATTTGACGTGTTCACCGTCGATACTAACACCCAAATCACCGGTCATATATCGCCTTAAACCATCATTGATGTCAATAAACTGCTTTGTACTCTGTGACTCATCATTCAGATAGCCTCGTGCAATGCGGTCACTTTCAATGCATATCTGACCAATCTCGCCTATAGCACAGCTTTGTCCTGCCTCATTAAGCACTCTTAATCTTGTATCATCAGTATTCAAATTTACAGGAACAACCGGTGGCACATCATCAATGTTTGTCATTCGATAATAACTCGCGGCTCTTTGTGTTTCTGTGGCACCATAACAATTAAAAACAGTCATATCTGGGTTCAATTTCAATAAAGCCGCCACTGTATCCTTACGCAACAGTTCACCCGTTAAAAACACCACCCGCACCTGAGATAAATCTGCATCACAATGCATACAAATGATCTCGGCCATCGCTGGTGTTAAATGCAAAATACTTAAAGATTGCTCTTTTAACCATCCTGACAATGTCAGTGATGTATAGTCAGCTTTGGAAGGAACCACTAATGTTGCACCAGTACACAAAGCGCCAAAAATATCGCGCTGTAATGGGTCATGGGCCAGTCCCGACAATAAACTGAAACGGTCATCACAGCCAAATTCAGCATGATTTGGTAACCAATTCAAATAACCACTTAAACCTAAAAATGTTCCAGCCACCGCTTTCGGCACACCAGATGAACCAGAGGTAAAAGTAATGCAGGCGATGTCATTCAATAAATCTGTTTCAAAAGAGAATTGTTCGTTTTTATGTTGATAATGATTGGGATCATTAGACAACTCTTTAATATCTGCCACTCTGTTAATATTGTGCAATAATTGTTCATCATAATCATCAGTTGATAAACACAACAACAACTGTTTGGCTTCAAGAATTTCTAACTGTTGCACTATTTTTGATGCTGGCATCTTTTCTGTCACAATCGAATAAGCAGCCCCCAGCTGTAATATTGCTAAAATTGCCGCAACCAAGTTGGCTTGACGCTCCGCCATAATCACAACAACACCGCCCCGTTGAACCCCCATCGCCCTCAGTTCAATGGCCAATTGCGATGAGTAGTGCTGCAATTGTTGATAACTCCAGTCGAAATATTCGTCATTGATCGCAATCTTATCAGGCTGTTGAGCGGCTTGTGCTCTGAACCGGGCTGTGACATCTTGTACCGATTTCTTTAAGCTTGGCAATGCTCTGTCATAATTGATCGCATGTTGACCAATATTAAGCGAATAGCTGTAACAAGATTTATTGACGTTCTGCGCTATCTGTTGGAGCAATGTCATATATTGATCCAATAATATTTCAATCGATTCTGCCGTGAACAATGAACTGTTATAATGACAATTCACGTATAAGCCATTGACATCATCTTTTATATACAATGTGATATTGAATTTATTGGCAACATCTGCTGTTTCATGCCCGCTGATGTTAAATGGTAACTCATCATAATCAATCGAATCTTCTGGTACACTCAGCATATTAAAAAATATCTGAAACAATGGTGTACTTTCAGCACTGCGATCACATTGTGCACATTCAAATATTTGCTCCAACGGCAAGTCTTGATGTGAGAGTACTTGTTCAACATTTTCAATCTGTTCTCTCAACAAACCAAGGAAGGACTGACTCAGGTCCAATTGGTGCCTGACTGGTAAGGTGTTCAGAAACATCCCCAAAATGTCTTGTGTGCCATATATGTGTCTTCCTGTAACAGGCAAACCCAGGTTAAAATCATTCTGACCACTGAGTCTCGCCAGTAATAAAACAAAAGCACTGTGTAAGGCATTAAATAAACTGCCTTTATTGGCATGGGCCAGTTGCTTGAGTTTTTGTGATAATGACAGAGGCATGTGTATTTGTGCTGAGTTTTGATCACTGTTGAGTTGACCATCATGATTTTGTATCGGTAAGACCAATTGTTGTTGGCAATCAAGTAAATAACCTGACCAATACTGTCTTTGATGTTCAGCATCATCTGACTCTAACCATTGCTTTTGCCACAATGCATAATCACCATAACTGAACGCTTTATCATCTATCTGAGGGATATCTTGAGTTGAAAATAATTGGTAATATTTCATCAATTGTGAATAAAACAATTGCTGAGACCAACCGTCAGAAATGATGTGATGTTGATTAAAGTGCAATACATAACTGTCTGTGCGCACTTTCATCAATAAAACTGAAAACAAAGGCAATTGTGATAGATCAAAACTGTTTTGGTCTTGCCTTGCTCCCAATTTTGTTATTTCCTGCTGTTGATCAGCATCATCTAAGTCTGTTAAATCAATGACTTCAATTTCATATTGATAAGATGTTTCAACCACTTGTTTGGGGATATTATCATCTACTGCTATGCGAGTTCTGAGGATATCATGTTGTTCAATCATGAAATTCAGAGCCTTTTGCAAAACATCAACCTGAAAATCACCGGCGATGTGACTGGCAACAGCCATATTGTGCTCATTGGTGCCAGGCCTGATTTGCTCAATGAACCACACCCTGTATTGGCCATAGGACAATGGCAAACCACCTTCATAGCCATCAGATTGCTTTTGTAAGGGTGATATGGCTTGTTTATCTTTATTGATTTTTTCAGCGATAGCAACAATGGTCGGTGCGTGAAAAATATCTTTAACACTCAGTTGTTTGTGCCATTGCTCTACAATTCTATGTAACATGGTGGTTAATAACAGTGAATGCCCACCCATTTCAAAAAAATTGGCATCTGCACTGATGGCTGAAGCCTCAATATCCAGTAAATTTGCCCAAATTTCAGTGAGGCCCGACTCTATTGGACCTTCTGGTTGACGGTAGCTTGAGGCCAGCATCACATCCAATGGCTTCATAGGTGCATCTAATAAAGCTGTTTTATCGATCTTGCCATGGGTATTTAATGGCAATGCATCCAATTGCATAAAATCATACGGCCTCATATGATCCGGCAATTGTTCTTTAACAAAATCACCTAAATCAGAAGTATCTACTCCATCATTCACAACAACATAAGCATGTAATTGCTGACTGACCTCATCATACAACACCACTGATTGTTTAATGGCCTCATGGGATTGAATAACAGACTCTATCTCTCCCAACTCAACTCGAAAACCACGGATCTTTATCTGATTATCAATACGGCCTATAAATAGCAACTGAGCATCTCCATGCTCATCTTTAATCCAGCGCACCATGTCTCCTGTTCGGTAAATCTTTTTACCATCAGAATTGTTAAAAGGATGCGCAATAAACTTTTCTGCTGTCAATTCTTGCTGATGTAAATAACCCCGAGAAACGCCTAAACCACCAATACATAATTCTCCAGCAACGCCAAATGGTAACAATTGTTGATGCTTATTAAGCACATAAAGTTCAACATTGTCATTGGCTGATCCAATCGGAGCATGACTTGGTAATTCACCATCAATGGGAATATCATAAGCACAAGATATGTCGGTACACTCTGTTGGACCATACATATTGATTAATTGTAAATGATGATCTCTTGGCTGTTGTAACCAAGCTTTCAATCGATCAAATACAATCGCCTCGCCACCAAATAACACACATCTTAAGCTACTGAGTTGATTGATATGGTTTTGATGTTCCACCAAAGGATAAAAAACACTGGGTGCACAATTGGTCATGGTAATGCCTTGTGTTTCAATAAACTCACATATTTTATTGACATCAAAATAACGCGTTGTAGCAAACTGTACCGAGGCCCCACAAACAAGAGGAGCGAATAAATTCTTTTGTGTTAAATCAAAACCAATGGCGCTCATAATCAGCACTTTATCAGCACTGTTGATGTTGTAGTGTTTTTGATACCAATACAATAAATTGGTTTCATTACGATGCTCAACCGCTGCGCCTTTCGGCAACCCTGTAGAACCCGATGTATAAATGATATAAGCCAAATGATTTGATCCAAGATCAATCTTATTTTTATCAATATTGCCAACTGGGTATGCTGAGAATTGTTGCATCTCATCAATACAAATGACCCTATCCTGTTCTATGGGCAAATTGTCTAATAATGGAGATTGTGTTAATAATACATTAACCCGTGAATCATTCAACATGTGAGTCATTCGTTGTTCAGGGTAGCTCGGATCCAATGGCAAATAAGCACCTCCCGCTTTCAAGATGGCCAATACACCAACCATCATTTCCAATGATCTATCCACACACAAACCGACAAAATCGTCCGGTTTGACGCCATGTTCTAACAAATAATGTGCCAATTGATTGGCCTGTTGATTCAATTCTGTATAGGTCAATGATTCATTTTTACACACTACAGCAATGTTATCAGGTGTCTTTTTAACTTGTTTTTCGATGAGTTCATGAATGCATATATCTTGTAGATATTCGCAACGATTATCATTTAAAGTATGAGTTAAATAGTGATATTGTGAACCAGTCAACAATGGCAAGGCACCAATGCATTGATGTGAATCCAACAATATTGCATCCAATATATTCAATAATGATTGAGAAAAGTTTTCAATGGTAGCAGGTTTAAACAAGTCAGTTTTATAAGCCCATACCAGTGACAACTCCTTTTTATCGTGATGTATAGACAACTCAATATCAAATTTACAGACAGTGTTTTCACCGCTTAAAGGCTCCAAAGTAACATTTGAGATGGCCATCTCCTGTGCCTCTGTAGTAATCATATTGATCATGATTTGGAACAAAGCATTGTGACGGGTACTGCGTTGAGGTTGCAAACGGTCCACCAAATATTCAAAAGGCACATCCTGATGTGTTTGAGCATCTACATGTATGTTCTTGATCTGTGTCAAATAGTCAGTCACACGCTGATCTCCCGAACAATCGGTACGCAATACCAATGTATTCACAAAGAAACCAATCAATGGCTCCACCGCTTTATCAAGTCGGTTGGCTACTGGTGTCCCAACAACAATATTGGTATTATTTGAATATCGAGATAAAACCAATGAAAAAGCCCCGTGCAACAACATAAATAAGCTCATACCATGTGAGGCTGCCAATGCATCCAATCGTTTTAGGGTGTGATGCTCCATATGAGTATGATGGATGCCTCCATTGTACCCTTGTTCCTCAGGGCGTTCATAATCTAATGGTAAGCTGTGAACCACTGGTACATTTGATAATTGTTGCTGCCAGTATTGTAATTGGGCTTCCAATACATCGCCAGTTAAATACTGACGTTGCCAGTGTGCATAATCAGCGTATTGAATACTTAATGGCGGCAAGTCAATGCTTAGACCCTGTAATAAAGCCTCATATAACTGGCAAAATTCATCGACAAGAATACCCATCGACCAACCATCTGAAGCAATGTGATGCATATTAAACAACAAAACACCTGTATCAGAACCAAGTTGATAATAACTGACCCTGA
Organism: uncultured Alcanivoracaceae bacterium; assembly: GCA_964352735.1. Lineage (GTDB taxonomy): Bacteria > Pseudomonadota > Gammaproteobacteria > Xanthomonadales > Marinicellaceae > NORP309. The sequence goes on from CAYGTC010000002.1 coordinate 160,535, forward strand.
TCATTAAATCTTCAGTTAAATCAAAGACTTTATTCGCATCTCTTGCAATCGACTGCTGTAAGGTGCATTCTTGTTGTTCGGGTGATAAATGACTTAAATCAATGCGCTTAATACTGAAGTCAAAATCTTCTATAATTAATTGTAATGGTATATCTTCACTATTAATAAATACAGTTCGTAATGTTTCATGACGATTGATAATTTCTGCAAAAGCTTTTTCAGCAACATCCGCTTTAAAATCACCATAAATGCGCATGGCTGATGGCATATTATAGTGTGAGCTACCGCCTTCCATTTGATCAATAAACCATAAACGCTGTTGTGCATACGAACTCAGTGCCTGATTATTCTTTCGCTCATAAAGCTCAATGGCAGGACGTATATTGGTCATTGAGGTTTGAATATTTTGCGCCATTTGTTGCAAATTCGGCTCTTCAAATATCTGTCGTATTGATAATTCGCCATGAAAAGTATTTCGAATTTGCGATAATAAACGCATGGTCAATAAAGAATGCCCCCCTAAAGTAAAAAAGTTGTCGTGCTTACCTACCTGTTCAACATTGAGCAAATCTTGCCAAAGCTCAGCCAATTTGATTTCTGCTTCGCTTTGTGGTGCTTCATACTGGGCATGTGCCATGTGTTCATCACCAGGTTTTGGCAAGGCTTTACGATCTACCTTACCATTAGCAGTTAATGGCAGAGTCTCTAGCTCAATATAAATCTGTGGCACCATATACTCCGGTAAAGAAGTCTTTAAAGCCTGAAACAATAAATCATTGTCTAAGTCCGAACCATCAATTGCTACGATATAAGCCACTAAACGATCAGCATCAAGCACCACAACAGCATCACGTACTGATTCTTGGTTTATCAATTGTGCTTCAATTTCACCCAACTCAATACGGAAGCCACGCAGCTTGACCTGATGATCTATACGGCCCAAATACTCGATATTGCCATTCGGCAACCAGCGCACTAGATCGCCTGTTTTATACAAGCGCTTGCTTTTTTGACCATCAAAATCATAAAACGGATTGGCTAGGTATTTCTCATCAGTCAATTCTTGATGATTCAAATAACCACGTGTCAAACCTGCACCACCAATTAACAACTCACCTGGTACACCAAAAGGACACAAATTCATATGTGAATCGACAATATAAGCCTGTGAATTATGAATCGGTTGACCAATACTGGGTTGACCATTCAATTCACGTAATACATAGGTCGAATATGTCGTGTCTTCTGACGGACCATACAAATCATAAACTTTGTTGACGCCCGCATGATACAGTTTATCAACAGTCTGTTGTTTTAATGCCTCACCTGCCAAATTAATGGTTCTTACAGTAGGAGGTAAACTATCTATTGCCATTAATGCTTCGATGGCCGAAGGCACCGTATTGATTAGGGTTAATTGGTCAGCATTCTCCATCAATGCAAGATCAAGAATGTCTTTCACAACATAAGCACATCCACCGCTTGATAATGATACAAATATCTCATACACCGATAAATCAAAACACACAGAGGTAGAAGCAAGTACACCTTTGAGTTCAGACACATCATAAGCATTTAATGCCCATGACAACATGGCAACCGTATTGCGGTGTTCAATCATCACACCTTTGGGTTTGCCTGTAGTACCAGAGGTATAAATCACATAAGCCAGATTTTCAGTTGTTAAACCTTGTTCTTTAACATTCACATTACATTTCGAATAACTTTGTAAACATTCAAGTATCTCTTCACTATCCAAAAAAACAGTATTAAAAGGCTTGGCTGAAATCATAAGATCTTGCAGTGATGCTTGCGTCACAACGATATCAAGATCAGCATCTGTAATTTGATAAGTCAAACGTGCTTCAGGATAAGTTGGGTCCAACGGTACATAAGCACCACCAGCTTTTAATATGCCCATCAAGCCAATCACCATCTCAATTGAACGGTTGAGACATAAACCTACCAATGTATCTGGCTTAACGCCCTGTTCAATTAAATAATGGGCCAATTGATTGGATCGTTGATTCAGCTCTTTATAGCTTAAATTTTCTCCTTCAAATACTACTGCAATGGCATCAGGGTTGTCTTTCACTTGACCTTCAAACAAACCATGAATCAATGCTGAATCAGGATAATCTGCTTGTGTCTGGTTTAAATCCACCAATAAGTGCTGACGTTCAGCCTTTGGTAACATAGATAACTCGTAAACCGGAGCCTCAATGTCATTGACAAATGCTGCCACTAAACGGCTGAAATAAACTGACCATCGCTGGATTGTCTGCTGATCAAATAAATCATGGGCATATGTTAAGCTACCCACTATGCCATCATTCTCAGCACCTGCCATATTTTTTATCTCAACAAGAGACAAGGTAAGATCGAACTTCTCCACCTCTTCTGAGTCAAGAGTCATGACTCTTGCAGTCAAACCTGATAAATTCAATTCACCTTCTGTATCATTTTGTTCAAAATTAAACATCGTTTGAAACACTGGACTATAACGTAGACTCCGTTCTGGTTGCACCAATTCAACCACTTGTTCAAATGGCACATCTTGATTGGCATAACCATCCAAAGTAATGGCTTTGACTTGTGATAGAACCTCTCTAACACTCAAAGCCTTACTCAAATCAACACGCAAAGCCAAAGTATTGACAAAGAAACCAATCAAGTTATTTACTTCATGACGGCGGCGATTGGCCACTGGCGTACCCACCACAATTTGGTCTTGACCACTTAGACGTGATAGCAACACCGACCACACAGCATGCAAAACCATATGCACAGTCATGCCTTGACTTAAGGCCAAAGCTCTGATTTGTTTACTCAATTGAGCATCCAATTGTATGTCAACGACACCACCTCGATAGCTCGGCTTCGCTGGGCGAGGGTGATCCGTTGGCAAACTCAACAGTTGAGGGATATCAGCCAAATGCTCTGTCCAATAATCACCCTGTTGTATCAATACATCATCACCAAGCTCTGTGCGCTGCCACACGGCATAGTCAGCATATTGAATAGGCAATACTGATAAAGGATCAGACTGATCTAATCGATAAGCTTCATACAGCGCATTAAATTCTCTCACCAATATACCCATCGACCAACCATCAGAAACAATATGGTGCATCGTCACCAACAAAACATGATCGTGCTCTGATAATTGCACCAACATTGCACGAATCAATGGCCCAGTGGTTAAATCAAAGGGTCTCTGATTAAATGCATCAGCTTCGATTGTCAGTTCGTTGTGCTGTTCATTAATATGACTTAAATCCTTGTACTCTAAATTAAAGTTAAAAATTTCAGGAGTAACAAATTCTTGCCACACTTCACCATCAACATCTTTAAACACCGTGCGTAGAGACTCATGACGGGTAATGATGGTCATAAATGTTTTTTCTAAGGCTCCACGGGAGAGTTCACCCTGTAATTGAACAGCACCAGGAATATGATAAGCCGCATTACCACCGGCTAACTGTGCGATAAACCACAAACGCTGCTGCGCCCATGACAATGGTAAAGGTTGTGTCCGATCGGCTAATGCAATCGGCGATAATTCAGATTGCTTTGTATCATTCATAGCTTTAGATAAATCTTTGAGTATGGGTTCTTCAAACAATGTTTGTAAACTCAATGATCGTTCCAATCGCTTTTGCACCAATGAAACAAGGCGAACAGCCAATAATGAATGACCACCTAATTTAAAAAAGTTATCATGCCGACTGACTTGTTCAACATGAAGCAAGTCCTGCCAGATTTCTGACAAGATGACTTCGGTTTCAGTTTGTGGTGTCACATATTCAACCTGACTCAAATAACTCTCTGGATTGGGCAAAGCTTTACGATTCACCTTACCATTTGTCGTTAATGGCATAGCCTCTAACTCAATATAAATCTGAGGAACCATGTATTCAGGTAATGATGCACTCAAGTCTTGACGCAAGGATTCCTGATCTAATTCATCATTGACTGTAACATAAGCGACCAAACGACCCTCAGTATCACCACCCTCTTTATCAAATACCACAAAGGCATCTTTGATCATTTTCTGGTTCTGCAATTGTGCTTCTATCTCACCAAGTTCAATTCGGAAGCCTCGTATTTTCACTTGATCATCAACACGACCAATAAACATCAACTCTCCGTCTGATCTGTAGCGAACCAAATCACCTGATTTATACAAACGTTGACCGAATATAAATGGATCATCAATGAAGTGTTCTTGAGTGAGTTGCCGCTGATTTAAATACCCCCGTGCGACACTAATACCACCTATGTATAACTCTCCTAAACAACCTTTAGGAACGAGTTGTCGTTCTGGTGATAAGACCAATAGTCTTACATTACTGATACCCTTGCCTATTGGAGGTTGTTCATCATTACGAACTGTATAGCTGCTACTGACCACTGTAGCCTCAGTTGGGCCGTAATGATTGACCAATTGAACATTGTTTAATTGAACAAATGATAATTGCTCACCACCAGTTAACACATATTTCAAAGATAAAGCTTGATTCGCATTTAATTCGGTAGTTATGCTTTTTAATAACGCTGTAGGTAAATAACAATGCGTAACTTTTTTGTCTGCAAGACAAGACAATAAGGCATGCGCATTAATTCTCATGTCATCATCAATCACCACTATTTTTGATCCACTGACCATATAAGGCCAAATTTCCCATACTGCCGCATCAAAACCAATACTTGCTAAATGAGAGGCCTTAGTCTGAGAATTAACATTATATTTTTCAATATGCCATTGACATAAATTCAGCAATGATTGTTGTTCAATCGAAACACCTTTGGGGTGACCTGTTGAACCTGAAGTATAAATAACATAAGCCAAATCTGTTGGTTCATTCGTTCCAACATCAGGTAAATCAGCCTCACAATATAAAACCTGCTGAGCAATGCTTGTATCATCCAATACGATTATTTGGGCATCAGATAAAACTTTTTGTTCATGTTTATGATGCGTTAAAATATAAGACACCCCACTGTCCTGAATCATATAATTTAAACGCTCTTGAGGGTAAATCGGATCCATTGGTACATAAGCTCCACGTATTTTGAATACAGCCAATATTGATACTATCATATCTACACTTCGATTCATGATCACACCAATCAAGTCTTGAGGGCCAAGCCCCTGATCTAACAAATAGTGTGCCAATTGATTGGATCTATCATTTAATTGTTTATAACTTATTAAATTAGCATTATGAATAATGGCAATATTTTTCGGTATTGACTTAACTTTTTGGTTGAACAGTTCAATGATAGATTGTTCTTGAGAATAAGCTTTGACGGTCTTATTTAATGATTTTACAAACGCAGTTTGTTGTTCACTGCTCCATATATCCAGCTGTTCAATGCGTTGTTCAGGTGTTTTGATAAAATAGTTTAATAAGTATTCAAAATGCTTAACCAATTGTTGCAATGATTGTGCACTGAAATGATTACATTTTCCTGTGAAACCTATATCCAATTGTTGATCTAATACTATTACTATAGTCAATGGATAATTAGTTTGTTCATAGGATTGAATATCAGTCACAGATATGTCCTTGTCACTGTTCATATCCGGATAGTTTTCAAAAACAAACAAACTGTCAAACAATTCTCGAGCATCATCTCTAATGCACTGCTTTTGTATATTTGCCAATGGCAGAAAACTGTATTGATCTCTCTGATTTTGCTGATCATGTATGTCTTTTAACCATGTAGATAATGACATTGTGGGATCAATATGAATACTGATCGGTATGGTATTGATGAATAAACCAACCATGTTTTCAATACCAGACAACTCTGCGGGTCTGCCTGATATGGTTGTTCCAAATACCACATTTTTTTGGCCAGTATAGCGATATAAAATATAAGACCATAGACCCTGTAATACCACATTAACTGTGACATTCATCTCTTTGGCCGCATTCTTCAATAAGTTTGTGTGGTGATCATCTAAACTGATTTGCTCTGTGATTTCACCCTCAGCATCATAGCCCTTTTCAAATATCGGCAGTGCGTATTGGGCACCCTGCAAATAGTGTTGCCAAAATGCTTCTGCTTTTTCAGTATCTTGCGACTGTAACCATTCAACATAGCCTTTATAATCAACTACCGATTTGAGAGTGGCTTTTTCACCATTCACATTGGCTTGATAATACTGAATCACATTTGCATAGATGACAGGCATACTCCAACCATCTATGATCGAGTGGTGATTACTGAATAATACACGATACCCCTTATCACCCAATGACCACACAGCAAAGCGCAGCAATGGACCTTGATCCAAGGCAAAACCTGATGCTTTGTCCTTCAATCGGTACTGCTCAATCACTTGGTTTTGTTTATCTTGCTCATGATCAGATAGGTCTTGCTCATTCCACGGCAATTGCATTTGCTGCAAAACCACTTGTTGGGTATGCCCTTGATCATCGGTAATAAAAATTGTCCGCAAAATGGCATGACGATCCATGGTTTGTTGCCAAGCTTGTCGAAAGTCTTGGATATCAACATCTGCACCTAAAGTGAACATCAATTGCGTGACATAAGCACTGTGATCCAATTCACTGTGAAACAACAAACCTTGTTGCATCGCAGTGGCGGGGTAAATGTCAGCAATTTCATGTTGCGTTTGCCAACTAGTCAATTGTTGTTGTGTTATTTGGGCCAGAGGAAAATCCTCAGGTGTTAAATGACCATTCTCAGGATCAATACAATGTTTTATGATTTGCTCAAGTGAGGATTTGAAATGAGCCATAAAGGCGTGAATCGTTTCCTCATCATAGATTGAGGCATTGTAATCCACCACAAATGACAACTCTGCGGCCATAACTGAGCCATTAAAGTTGATGTCATGATCAAGGCCTCGATCTGGACTTATTGAATCGCCAATATCTTCATCTGACAGATGAAAACATTTGCCCTCAACTTCTTGATCCGCAAACTGCCCCATATAATTGAATAATATTGGCGCAGGTAATGTATCTGGAAAACATGGGTTGATGTATTTGAGTAGACCAAAACCTATACCATTATCAGGAATGGATCGATGTAGTTTTTTTATGGCACAAATCACCGATTCAATATCCATCGATTCACTGTGCAACTGCAATGGAAACATGGCGGTAAACCAACCAACCGTTTGGCTGAGATCTATCTCATCGGACAACTCTTGTCGACCATGGCCCTCCAGATCAATGCGCAGATTTGTTTCACCCGTTGTTTGATAAAAAGCCAACAACAATGCCGATAACAATAATTCATTAATGTGAGTGTTATAAGCAGCAGGCGCTGATGACAGTAATTGTTCTGTAATATCAGACTCGATAGTCAATGCTTTACGTTTAAATACCTTGGCATCGCGGTGTTGCTTGATCATCTGTTGTCCATTCAAATCAATCAAGGGTTGTGACAACAGTTTACTCCAGTAGCTTTGTTGCAGCAACAAAGCTGCACTTTGGCCAAACGACACCAGATACTCTGACCACGATTGGTAAGAGGACGTCTTTGCCGGCAAACTCAATGATTCGCCAGCTCTGTACTGTTTCAATAACAGCTCCAAATCATCAATCAGAATGCGCCATGATACTCCATCCACCACCAAATGATGAATGATCAACAATAAACGCGCCTGTCCTTCATCTTCATCCTCATCCTCACTTTGACCTTCATGGCAATAGACGGCTTTTAATAATGGTCCATCGGATATGGACAAGGAGCTTTGATGCACATTGGCACGATCGGCAAAATCATCATACTCAGCTTTATTGACGCTGATCTCAACAAGACTGTCATCAATCATTTGTTGATTAATCGGTTCATACCTGGCTTGCCATTGGCCTTCATTTTTCTCAAAACGCAAGCGTAAGGCATCGTGTCGTTTATACAAGGCTAAGAGGCATTGTTGCAAAAAGTCACGGTTAAAATCACTGGGCACTTTGAATATCACGCCTTGATTGAAGTGATCCAATGCCCTTTCATCTGTAAAAAATTGCGCTTGTATGGGCATTAATGGCATCATCCCTTCAACGGCCTTTTGTGAAATCTGTTGCGCATTGATCTGCACATGTGGGGACAAACGCTGGATACTTTGGTGCTCAAAAATTTGTTTAACCGTCACTTTCAAACCAGCTTGCACTGCACGAGAAACCACTTGAATGGATAAAATAGAGTCACCACCCAAGGCAAAGAAATTATCGGTGATGCTCACTGTATCTGGCGCCTTGTTGAGCAGTTCAGCCCAAATGTTACACAAGGTGCGCTCAACCTCTGTTGTTGGGGCAACATAGACCTGTTCATCATCGGATTCAGTGAAATTCCTGGGTAATGATCGGTAATCAACCTTGCCATTGGCAGTCAATGGCAACTCTTGTAACACAATAAAGTACGATGGCACCATATACTCAGGCACATGTAGAACCAGGGTTTGTTTGAGCTTGCTCAGTAACTGTTCTTGTTGGATGGACTCATGGTGAGTCAAATAAGCAACAATGTGTTTGCTACAATGATCGTCTTCAACCACTGTGACCACACAATGATCAACACAGGGATGCTCAACTATATGATGCTGTATTTCACCCAGCTCGATGCGGTAACCCCGTATTTTCACTTGTTCATCCATGCGCTCAATAAACAACAATGCACCATCGGGCAAATAGCGTACCAAATCACCGGTTTTATACAGCTTAAGTGTTGTGTGCTGATCCAACTCTACATCAACAAAACGTTCATTGCTCAAAGCTGGGTTATTGATATAGCCTCTGGCAAGCCCTGCCCCACCAATGTATAACTCTCCTGGTGTGTCTTGAGGAACCACTTGTCTGTTCTCATCAAGCACATAACACATGACATTGTTTAAAGGCCTGCCTATATGGGTTTGATCGCCGGTAATGGCGGTCAATGTGCTGTTGACACAGGCTTCAGTTGGCCCGTACACATTAAAAGCTTGGGTGCCATTTTCACTTTGCCAATGCACCAAACGTTGCCACAGCTCAACTGAAATGCTTTCTCCACCGATAAACAAATGGGGCAAGTCTTCGGCCAAACCAATTTTAAACCACACATCCAGTAGGCTCGGGGTACAGTCCATTACAGATAAACTTCGCTTACTCAACACTCCCCGCATTGAACACTCATCTGTCTTTTGTTCTGTACTGATGATCTGCAGCCCTGTGCCATGAATCAAAGAACACAAACCTTGTACCGATGCATCAAAGGCAACAGGAGCTACCCAACCCCAAAGCCCTTTTTTTAATGGGGCTGTGATTGAGAGTATATTTTCAGCAAGATTGATCACACTGCGGTGTGAAACCATCACACCTTTGGGTAAACCCGTCGAACCCGATGTATAAATGACATAAGCCAGGTTTTCACTGTGCACCCCTGCAATCAGAGGGTTCTCTACTGGCATGCGATGCAATGCCTCTTGAACCATGGCATCATCAATGAGCCATCGTGAACAACCCACTTCATCGGTTAAGGCACAAAGTGCTGTATTGGTGATGATCAATGAAACACCAGAATCCTCAATCATGTGATTCAAACGCTTGATTGGATAGATCGGGTCCAATGGCAAATAAGCCCCTCCGGCTTTGTGAATCGCCAATATTGCCACCAGCAAGGCCTCTGTCCTGGGCAAACATATACCCACAACATCATCAATATCCACCTCACAAGACATCAAGTGGTGAGCCAGTTGATTGGCACGCTTGTTCAATTGTTGATAAGTGATTTCCTGATCGCCCACCACTGCTATGGCATGTGGTGTTTTTAACACTTGCTGTTCAAACTGTTGCTGGATACAAATTGCTGTATCGTAATCTTTATGATTGTCATTTAACCCATGTATCAAATACTGCTTTTGCTGCTCACTCAACAGTGGCAATTCAGCAATGCGCTGGTTTGCATCAACCGATATTGCTTCTAATATCCGTGTAAAGCTTTGGGTAAAATTGGCTATTGTTGAAGGACTAAACAAATCTGTATTGAACTGAAAGTCACAAATCAAGCCTTGGTCTTTGTCATTAATGGCATTAAGGATGAGATCGAACTTAACCATCAAATCATCTTGAGCTTGTATCACCAACTCTACACCAGACAAATTCATGGCAGGTTTCTCATTGGTATCCATGCTGAACATCACTTGAAACAAGGGATGATAACTGGTGTCCCTATCTGGTTTTAAGGCATCAACCACCTGTTCAAACGGCACATCCTGATGGGATTGTGCATCCAGATTGATTCTTTTGACTTGTGCCAAAAAGTCACTGAATGCTGGATTGTCAGAACAATCTATTCTCAATACAAGGGTATTAATGAAACAGCCAATCAAAGGCTCAAGCGTTTCATGTTGACGGTTAGCAACCGGCGTACCAATAACCACATCGGTGGTGTTTGAATAACGTGATATCAACACAGAAAAAACGCTGTGTAGCAACATAAACACCGTCACATCATGATCCAGCGCCAGCGCATTTAACGCTGTTGATAATTCTTGACCTATAATGAATGAATGACTCGCCCCTTTGAATGATTGCATCTTTGGTCGTTCATAATCAATAGGTAACTCATGGACTTGTGGCAGGTTGTTTAACTGCTTTATCCAGTAATCAAGGTGCAATTCTTGTCCTTTATCATTGAACCATTGACGCTGCCACTGGGCATAATCAATGTATTGTAATGGCAATGGTGGCAACTCAGGGGTGCGGTGATGTATATAAGCATCGTACAACGCCACCCATTCCTTGATCAAAATGCCATGTGACCAGCCATCAGAGGCAATGTGATGTATATTGAACAAAAGCAGCCCTGTCTTTAATCCAGTACAAACATAACTCACGCGCATCATCAAATCACTGGTTAGTCGATAAGTATAATGGGTTTCTTGAGCAATCAATTGTTTTATTCTTTCTTGTTGTTGGACCTCACTCAAGGCTTGGATGTCAATCACGTTGAGGTTAAAGCCCTCAAAAGCCTTCACTTTTTGTAAGGGCCCTTGTTGACCTTTGATATAAACAGTACGCAGTATTTCATGCCTTTGGATGATGTTAGAAAACGCCAATTCAGCCGCTTTTACATCAAAATCACCACTCACCTGTAAAACAACGGTCGAATTATAATGGCTGCTTTGGTCTTCCATTTGATCGATAAACCACAAACGTTGTTGGGCATAGGACAAAGGGTGTGGTACCTTGCGGTCAACAACATCCATTTCCAGAGTTTGCTGTTGTGATTCTTCAAGATAATCAATCAATGCTTGTTTATTGGCCTTTAAAGCAACAAGAATTTCCTTGGTCATCGCCCCTTTGGGGGCTTTAACTTGCAGATTACCATCTTTGTTGAAAACTCTGATGTTTTGTTCGTGCAGCAGTTGCAGTAGTTTGAATGTTGTCATGGTCTAATACTGTTGAATTTTAGTGTACATTGCTCTACATTTTAAGGTTGGAGCACAATTGGAATACATGACAGGACAGATTGTTCCCACATAAGAACGAATAGGCATGACTCCTCTTTATTACTTTGTGGTCAAAAAATGACGGATGGCATAAGTGGGAAGTGTGCAATCCAATATTTATTGTTTTTATGAATCTATTTTATAAAATAAATAAAGAAATTTCCCTTAAAATACATATTTGTATGAATATAAAGCTACTTTTCACCAAAATATGATTGAGGAAGGAGTTACCCGGGCATTGCTCTTAGGAACCAGAGCAATGCCTGCCTTTAAAGCCAATCATTTGATGGTTTAAGGTTTAAGTTGTTGTAAATCCTTTGATATTGTGTTGACTATTTGACCTAAGCTCTCACCCTGTAAAATGTGCAAATGATCACTGTTGACATATAAGCTTGAATCATTTGAGCTTTCGATGGCTTTTTTCCCATGAAAATTATTGGATAAACTATCTTTTATTAATTCTTTTCCTGATCTCTTTGACACCAACATTTGTACCAAACGCATAACTTTGGATTTATCTGTTTAACAGGTAATGGCATAGAACTTTAATCAAAAGTATAATACATAATTCCCCCATAATTCAAAGGATCAGCACTGCTCAGAATCAGACTCTGAACAGTGTTTTGAAAGAGCGGCATTAAAGCGCAATATTGATAAAATTAAAACAACGTGAGATATGATGATTTCTAGTTTTAAAATAAGCCATGCCCTTTATATTTCAAATAAATCAAAATCCTCCATTTCGGTCTCGTCATCAGTTGCCATCAGACTGCTTTTGACGGCTTCAATGTGTAAAGCCAATTTTGATAACTGAGGGAACTCGAATATCACCTTAAGATTCATTTTAAAATCATATTGAGCTGCAATCTTTGATGTCAATTTAACCGCAATTAAGGAATCTCCTCCGGTTTTAAAGAAATGAGCATCGGCACTGATTTCATCAACTGGAACTGACAATAATTCAGACCATATTCGGCTCAAGGTAATTTCATATTCACCTTGAGGTTCGCGATATTCATCTATACTACTGATCGTAATTTCAGGTTCTCTTGACAGTGCATTGCGATCTACTTTACCATTTGACAACAATGGCAAGTCATCCAATACAATAAAATGAGTTGGAATCATGTATTCTGGTAATTGTTTCGACAGGTGTTCTCTCACCTGATCAATGACTTCTTGTTCTGAACATGAGGTTTTGTGAGTGATATAGGCCAACAAGAACTGATGGCCATGTTGACTTTTACCCTCAAGGACAACGCTATTGACCAATACATCACACTGGGACAAATGTTTTTCAATGTCACCCAGTTCAATTCTGAAACCGCGTATTTTGACTTGATTGTCTTTTCTGCCAACATAAACGTATTCATCATTTTCCTGTTGATAGGCCAAATCACCTGTGCGATATAAACGATGGGTTGATCCATCATCAAAAGTATGTTCAATGAACCGTTCTGCTGTTAGATTCTTCCTGTTCAAATATCCTCTCGCTAAACATACGCCACTGATGAACAATTCTCCCAATGCCCCTTTGGGTTGTAGCTGAAATTGGTCATTCATGATCAAAAAACCTGTGTTCTGGATGGGGCGTCCTATTGAAACAGTTTTTAAATTTGGATCGTCAGGTATGAGATAATGACTGACCTCAACAGTCGCTTCTGTTGGCCCATACATATTGTGCAATGCGGCTTTATTTGCACCATAATGGGTCAAAGCAATACTGACATCGACAGCTTCACCAGTGAGGTAAATATTTTTAAGCGAGCCACAGTTTTGCCACTCATTGTGTTCAATGATCAATCTGAACATTGAGGGAACAAAACGGACTTGAGTGACTTGTTGGTTTTGAATCAATTTACATAAATAATCAGGATCTTTATGACCTTGTGGTTCAGCAATAACCAATCGCGCACCGACCATAAAAAACCATGTCAATTCACATAATGAAACGTCAAAACTGATGGGCGTTTTTTGTAAAACCACATCATGCTCAGATAACTGATAGTGTTTTTGCATCCATTCAATGCGATTAACCGAACTCATGTGTTCTACCATTACACCTTTTGGCATGCCTGTTGAGCCAGAGGTATAAATCACATAAGCCAAATGGCTTGATGTTAACCCTGGCACTTGTGGGTTGAACATTGGATAATTTAATAATTGACTAATGAGTTCATCTTCATCAAGCTTTAAGACTGTGGTTGAGTTATCAACCATATTGTATAACTCAGATGAATGTACTGTTTGTGTGATAATAATAATGACCGCAGCATCATCAATCATGTGCTTGAGCCTGTTTTCTGGGTATTCAGGATCCAATGGCACATAAGCTGCCCCTGCTTTCCAAGTGGCCAAAATAGCAATCATCATTTCTAATGACCTGTCGATGTACAAGCCCACAACATCATCTGGATGAACTTCGTTTTCCAACAATGCATGAGCCAATTGATTGGCTTTATTGTTCAATTCTAGATAAGTCAGATGCGTATTATCATAGACAAGCGCAATATTGCCTGGAGTTTTCTCAACTTGTTGTTCAAATAAGTGATGGACACAATGATCTTGAGCAAATGGAACTACTGTTTGATTCAAATCACTCAACATCTGTTCTTCCTCTGCCAAACTGAGCAGAGGCAATTGCGACACTTCATCTTGACTGTATTCACACATGTTCAATAATAAGTGTTTTAATTGTTGTGAAATTCTTCGGATAAAAGACTCTTCAAAAAACATATGGTTGGCCGCTAAAGAAATGTGGAAAAGATGATTTCTCTGCTGTGCAGTGATTGTGATTGGGTAATTGGTTTGTTCATCACTTTCAATATCAGATATTTTTAAGTGATGATCATCATCAATTACCAATAAACTCTCATCGACTGGATAGTTTTCAAAAATCAACAAACTTTCTATTGGTTTTTCATTGGCACCATTAAGAGCGTAACGCTGAACTTCAGTCAGTGATAAATAATCATATTCATCACTTTCAACGCGCATCCTGTGTATACCATTCAACCAATCCAACACTGATGACTCATCATTGATATCAACCTTGACTATAACAGTATTAATCAATAATCCAACCATATCTTCAACCTGAGCAATACCAGCTGAACGACCAGAAACCGTGGTTGCAAAAACAATACTTTTTTCATCACAATATCTTGATAACAAATACGACCAAGCCCCTTGAAGCGCTGTATTGAGCGTAATGCCTAAATCTTGACACCAACGATTCAACTGTTGTGTTTGCTCCTGACTAAAAGATTCATTAAATGTATGATAATGATTACTTTGACTAACTGAAGAGGACAATGATATTCGTGATAATCTCGTTCCACCTTCTACACCAGCCAATTGTTGTTGCCAATAATCAATCGCCTTCGATCTGTCCTGTTGCAATGACCACTGAATGTAGTTAAAATATGCTACAACGGGCTTCACATTTACCGTTTTGCTAGCCATATAACTGTGATAATACTCCAGCACTTCTGAGAAAATAATGGGCATACTCCACCCATCAAGTATGGCATGATGATTACTTAATAGTACACGATATCCAGTTACACCCAAATCTATCACACAAAGCCTAATCAACGGCCCATTTGCTGTATCAAACCCCCGCTGACGGTCTTGTACTTGCAGTTCTTGAATACGGGCTTGTTGTTCTTCAAGGGGCTGAGCAGAAATGTCATGATGATCGCAGCTGATGTCCATGTTTTTTAAAACCATTTGGTGCAAAGTACCTTCATCATTATTCAAGAAAACTGTTCTTAAAACATCATGTCGATTGATGACTTGTTGCCAAGCCTCTTGAAAAACATTCAGATCGGTATTTTTTGCTAAAGTAAATAGCAATTGTGTATTGTAGGCTTTTTTATCAATATCGCTATGGAACAGCAAACCTTGTTGCATAATGGTAGCAGGATAAATATTTTTAATATCATAGCTGGACTGCCAGTGGTTTAACTGATCATGTTTCACCTCTGCCAGAGGAAAATCACTTGGCGTAAAATGGCCATTATTTTCATCCAGACAATGTGAAACTATGTCTTTTATCGACTGATCAATATTTTCTGAAAGCTGTTTGATTTGATTAGCATCGTAATAACATTTATCATAATCAATCATGAATTTCAAACACCCTTCAACAATGATAATATTAAAAACCAATGGGTGATTTTGCGGTCTTTTGGGGCTGACTGAATCACCAACATCCTGATCAATCATGCAAAAATATTCATCCTTATCTTGTTGAGAAAAATATCCTAAATAATTGAATAGAACAGATGAACCAGGATCACTTTGGAAGATTTGTTCTTTGCTTAAATATTTCAATAGACCAAAACCAATGCCATGTTGAGGTATGGCACGATGTGCTTCTTTCAGTGAACAAATGATTGACTCAACATCCATCTTTTCAGCATGCAAAACAAATGGAAATACAGCAGTAAACCAACCAACTGTTTGATTAAGGATAATATCTTGGGATAGCTCTTCTCTACCATGCCCTTCTAAATCAATTCGCAAGGATTGAAGGCCCGAATCCCGATAAAAGCCCAAAAGCAACGCAGATAATAACAGCTCATTGATTTGAGTACGATAAGCATTGTGCGCATCTGTTAACAAATGATGACTGATTATCTCATCAATCTTGAAAGTGTAATGTCCGCAGTCCTGTTGAGTTGAACCTGCTGTTGAACGCCCTAAAAACTCATCTACAGGAGTGGCGAGCACTTTCGACCAATAAAGTTTTTCATGCATCAAAACCTCATGACAACTGTACTGTTGCAAAAAGTGTCCCCACGACTGATAAGATGAAGTTTTTTCTGGCAGAGATAGTGTTTCTTGATTGTTATGTTGTTGGTAAAGCCTTTTCATATCATCCATTAAGATACGCCAAGAAACGCCATCTACAACCAAATGATGGACCACCCACAACAACATTTTTTCCCCATTATCACGATTGATCAAAACCGCACGCATGATTGGCCCTTCACTTATGGATATAGAGCGTTGAATATCATTGAAATGTTTCAATAAATCATCACTTTCATCCATACTTATTGACAACTCACTGACCGAATCATTAAATTCAGATGCGGTTAAGTATTTATGAACGCCTTGCCAACCCTGCTCTCTTTCATAAAACCTCAATCTTAATGCATCGTGTCGAGCATGTATCTTTTCGATCATTTCCCTCAATAAAGACACAGTCATGTCATCCGGCACTTTCAGCAATACTGCTTGATTGAAATGATTGACATCTATATTATCCTCAAAAAAACTTTGCTGTATGGGCAGCAAAGGCATATCACCCTCCACATCATGCTGAGCAATCTCAACATTTGCTGTTTTCATTTCAACTGCTAGTCGTGCAATTGTAGTATGTTCAAGTATTTGTTTTATGGTCAGTTTGTAACCATTTTCATTGACTCGAGAAGCTAACTGAATAGACAAAATAGAATCGCCTCCCAACGTGAAAAAATTAGCATGTATAGATAAATTTTCAATTGGAATATTCAACACATCAGACCATATTTGAGACAACAGCTTTTCTTTTTCTGAGGAAGGCTTGGTATATTTTGTTTGCTGGTTTAAATCGACTTTCAATGATGACAAAGCTTTGCGATCAACTTTTCCATTGGCAGTGATGGGCAATTTATCCAGTGCCATAAAATGCGAAGGCACCATATAATCAGGCAATACTGATATCAAATGAGCTCTAATCTCTTCAATAAGCACAGATTCAGTAAAGTCCGAAGCATGGGTAAAATAGGTTGTTAATTGTTGCTGATTACCACCAACTTTGATGACAATCACAGAACAAGTATTGATACCATCAACTTGTAAAATCTGATGCTCAATTTCACCCAACTCAATTCTGAAACCTCTGATTTTTACCTGGTCGTCAACACGGCCCATAAACATCAATTCTCCATCTGAGCGATAACGTACCAAATCACCTGAACGATACAAACGTTCATCGGATTTAAAAGGATGTTGAATAAAAGCTTGATTGGTTAATTCTATCTGATTAATGTAACCACGTGCCAAACCAGTCCCTCCAATGTACAATTCTCCTACAGCGCCAAATGGTAACAACTCTTGATCATCCGACAATATCAAAGCACTGACATTACTAATGCTTTTGCCAATAGGAGGAGCACTTTTTTCATTCTCTTTTACAGTATAATAACTAGTGATTATTGTACCTTCTGTTGGACCATAGAGATTGACTAGATTCCCATGATTAAGAACCATCTTAGAAAGTTTTTCACCACCAGCTAGCACATATTCCAAACTCAACTCAGACTGGGCATTAAAAAATTGTACAGATGCTTCTAGTAAGGCTGTGGGTAAAAAACAATGAGTGACCTTGTTTTTACTCAATGTTATTAATAATTGCTGGGGATCGGATCTTATGTCATCTGAAACAATCATGATTCGAGCATTTGATAATAAATATGGCCAAACTTCCCAAACTGATGCATCAAAACTGATACCGGCAAGATGTGTAGCACATTTATCTTTTGTAACATCATAGGCTTCTTGGTACCACTGACATAAATTCATTAAGCAGCGATGTTCAATCATCACACCTTTTGGGGCTCCGGTAGAACCTGAAGTGTATATGATATAAGCCAAATCATCAGGTTTAGCAATACATTCTATGGGATCATTTTTAGAATTTACGGCCAATTGTTCAACGACAGTTTTATCATCCAAAAGTATCAATCTTTGATTTTTCAGTTTTAAGTTGTCACTCATGCATTTTTTACTGATTAATATCGACAATCCACTGTCTTCTATCATATGGGTTAAACGGGTTGACGGATAATTGTGATCAAGAGGTAAGTAAGCGCCACCTGCTTTCCATATGGCTAACACACTAACGATCATATCAAAGGATCTATTCAAACAAACACCAATAATTTGATTGGGCATCACTCCATATTCTTTTAGTTGATGTGCCAATTGATTGGCTTTTATATTGAGCTGTTGATATGTATACTTTTCATCTCCGTCAACCACTGCAATTTCATCAAACTGATCCTGCAACTGTTGTTCAAACCACTGATGAACACAATACTTCGCTTGGTACTTACCATCACTACTGTTCAGTTCATGTAATAAATAATGCTTTTGTTGATTGGTTAAAACCGATACAGATGACAAGTCAAAATTGGGTTGATCAGCCAATTCAGTGATGAATTGTATGAAACTCTCAACCATATATACAATTGCTGATTTATCAAAATTATTGGATCGGTATTTAATAATGCCTTCGATTTCATCTTCAAAAGCCAGCAATTCCAAAGACAGTGGTAAATCACCACATTGATGAGTCATGGGCAGTACTTCGAGGCCCATTGAGTTATTACTGACTGTCAATTGTTCAGTTTGTGTCCAAATAAAGGTGGTCTGAAATAACAAGCCTTCCGCACTGTCACCATCTAACTTTAGCTGACTGATCAATTCTTCAACGGGATAGTCAGCATGAAATAGAGACTCATACACTTGTGGTTTACAACGCGACAAGATATCAATAAAACTTTCATGATCCTCACGATGAAATCTCAATGGAGCAACATTAGCAAAATAACCGATCACCTCATCAAAACGTGACTCAGGTCGGCCCATATACGGATTGCCAATAATGATCTCTTTTTTAGAACAAAATCTGGAAAGAAAACAAAAATAAACAACCAGCCATACAAGGTATTCACTGGATTTGTGCTGTTTTGCCAGATCTTTCATTTTTTTAGTGACTTGGTTTGGAATATAGAATTTATTGAAATCACCTTTTATCACTTCCCCATCTTGGCGTTTTTTTTGTGATGGCCATGCTAAAGTTGGTAGTTGTCCCTTCAATTGTTCTAACCAAAATTGTTGGCTGTTTTTTGCTTCTTCAGTTTCAAGCCATTGCAATTGCCATTCAACGTAATCGTGATAACTGACAGTGTTATTTGAAATCATCTCACTTTCTGATGTGCTGCGATAAATGGCATTCAACTCATCCATCAAAAGCTTCAAAGAAGCACCGTCAAAGATGGTGTGGTGAAAATTAACCATTAATACCTGGTGGTCTTCATAATCTTCGAACAGAGTAACTTTTAGTAATGGCCCGTTGTCCAAATCAAAGGGAATTTCTGATTTTTGCTTGGCTAAGCTCAACATGTCTTCATGATTTAATGATGAGACAGATAATTGATCAACAGAGCAATTTAAGTTCACATCAATTGTTCGCCAAACCTGACTATCATCTTTTTGAAAGCGACTTCTCATTAAATCATGCTTTTCGACAAATAAGTTAAACAGATTTGAAATGACCTCTAATGAAATATGTGTATTGAGTTTAAAAGTCACAGGTACGTTATATCGACTACTCAAAGGATCAATTTGATGTAATAACCACAGTCCTTTTTGGCCTGAAGTTAGTGGAAAAGTGTTATGTTCTGTAAGCTTCACGGGATTATTTTCACTATTCATTTGATTTTATATAATTTAATTTTTTTTATTTTGAGTTGTTTGTTTAAGGCCCAAATTTGGTGCGCTTATTGATAAATCTTTTATTAATTTGTTTTTAATTTGTATATAGCTTTCACCAGACAATAGACTGTTATGTTCACCATTGACCATTACATACTCTGAGGGTGATTGAACTGCTTTTCTCCAACCATATTTCAACATCAATCTGTCGTCATTTTCTGAAGCAATAAACAAAACTGATCGTCCTTTTATGTCAATGGGTTGAAGTGTTTTTTGTTCCATAGGCAAATTGATTGCAAATTTCAAAGCCAGAACCACTGACTTTTTATCAGGCAAGTGTGTTTCGAATCCTTGATCAATCAATAAATCCGCCACCAGAGACGCTTGTTTTGAATCAGGGAGGTCCGCTATCATTTCAGATGAAGCTTGCCATATGCTTTCATACTGTTGGGCCTGTGAATCCACTTCAGACAAGTCTGTTGAAAAAACCCAAAAGGCATGTTGCAATGCTTGATATTGAGTATTACTTTCTTTATCCCTATAGAATAACATACTGTCAAAAGCCGCATAATATTCAATTTCATGACCCAAGTTTTGCAATGTAATGATCATTTTCTGCGCAATACGACCACCCAATGACCAACCCACAATTCGGTAAGGGCCTGAGGGTTGTACCATCAACAACTGATTGACATACTCTTCAGCCAATTGTTGTACATCATTAAATGCACAATCTTGCCCTGAAAGAAATGGTGCTTGAACACCATACACTGGACACACTTCTGCCAAATCATCAGCCAACTGTTTATAACAATCCACACGACCAATCAATGGATGCACCATAAATAAAGGCGTGCCACTCAAACAATGATTGAGTTTAACTATACATGGGTATGTTGACTCAACTTCTGAGTGCTTTTTATCATCACAAATCTCTATCAAACTTTTCGACTCATAAAATCTTCTGATGTCGATGGTAATGCCTTGTTTGCTCAGCTTTTTTAATACCTTAAGCAAGGATAAGGAGTGGCCTCCCAGCTCAAAGAAACTGGCTTTCATGCTGATCTTATCAGCAGGGATATCGAGTGTTTCACTGATCACTTTTATCAACTGTATTTGATCATGATTTGCAGGTGCGACAAACGCTATTGCCTGATCATCAACTTCTAGCTTCAACAGTGCTTTGCGATCAAGTTTGCCATTGGCATTGAGTGGCATTTGATTTATCACGGTAAAAATGGAAGGAATCAAGTAAGGGGCTAATTTTGACTCAAGTTCAGATTTGATGTTCTTCAATACATTAGAGTCCTCGGTAACATTAAGGCTAACAAATGCGACCAAAGTGTCCTCTTTTTTCAACACGACGGCTGTTGAGTTGACCTCAGGGATTTGTAAAAGGTGATGTTCTATTTCGCCCAATTCAACCCGATAACCGCGTATACTGACCTGAAAATCTCTACGTCCCAGATATTGAATATCGCCATTGCTTAAATAAAGCCCCAAATCTCCAGTTTTATAACTGCGTAATCCTGAACCGATCTCATTGAAACATGCCGCATTTAAGGCATCATCATGCATATAACCTCTTGAAAGTTGCGCACTTTCAATGAAGATTTCACCCGGTTCTCCAGCACCGCAGTCGGTTCCATACTCATTAACAATTCGCAAACGTGTATCTGGGGTACTCCTGGCAATCGGACTCAAAGAAAAATCCATCGCTCCAGGTATGTGATAATATGTTAACGCACGTTGTGATTCTGAGGCTCCATAACAGTTATATAATGCAACTATTGAATTGAATTTTCTCAGTTGTTGAACTGTTTCAAATCGCAATGCTTCACCTGTTAATAAAATGGTTTTAACAGAATCAATCGGCACAATGCCCTCAATCGCTATGGCCTCAGCCATGGCTGGTGTTAGATGCATAACAGAGATGCGCTCATTTTTAATCCATTCAACAAATTTCAAAGCCGTGAAATCTTTTTCAGAAGGCATGACCACACAAGCACCAATACACAAACTGCTGAAGATGTCTCTTTGCAGTGGATCGTGAGCCAAACCTGATAACATACTGAAACGGTCTTGTGTTGTGACATTGAATTGATCAGGCCACCATTGCAAATAACCACTGAGTCCGGCATGGGTGCCACATATGGCTTTCGGTTGACCTGATGATCCCGAGGTAAAGGTAATACATGCCAGTTGTTCAGGCTTGTTGTTAAAGGGCACAAATGGCGGCGTAATTTCTGAATAAGATGAAGAATAATTGTTTACCTCTATGACATCAAGTGAATTATTTAACGCTGATAGTAAGGCTTGTGAATAATCTTGATCAGATTCACACAATAACAATACTGAAGTATTAACTACAGAAATATGCTGAGAAATTTGATATACAGGGCTATCGGGTAGCACAATGGAATACGCAGCGCCCGTTTGTAATGTGGCCATGATGGCAATCACCACTGACACATGCCTTGTTGCCATAATAGTGACGACATCACCACATGAGATATCCAAAGATTGTAATGTACACGATACATGATCCGATGCACTTTTCAACATTTGGTACGTCCATTTTTCATCGCCATCAATGACCGCAACCGACTCGGGAGACCATTTCACCCGACGATAAAACAATGCCATGACATCATCGGTATGAAAGCGTTCAATGGCATCATGCTCAATCAAACAAGGCCCAACATTAAGTGAATATTGTGCACAAACTTGCTGGCTATTTTCTGCAATTTGAGTTAACAAATAACTGTATTGATTCAGTAATTGCTCAATGACTTTTACCTCATATAAAGCGCTATTAAAATGGCAACTTATATTGACGCCCTCCTTTGTCTCTGCCAGATACAGAGTCATGTTAAACTTGGTTTCGATTTCAGCAGTTGATCGTGCTTCTACAACAAAATCATTGTTGACTTTTTCACTTTCAGATTCAGGTAAACTGAGCATATTAAAAAGTATTTGAAACAAAGGCGTATGCTCTGGGCTTCTATCACAACCAGAAATTTCTATAATCTTTTCAAATGGAATATCTTGATGAGATAACACTTGATTTACATTATTAATTTGTTGTTTTAATAACTCATCATAAGGAACAGACAAATCAAGTTGATGACGAATCGGTAAATTGTTTAAAAACATACCCAGCATATCTTGTGTGCCATAAATATGTCTACCAGTAACTGGCAACCCGATATTAAAGTCATTTTCACCGCTTAAACGGCCCAATAACACAGCAAATGCACTGTGTAAAACATTGAATAAACTGCCTTGATGTAAATGTGATAATGACTTAAGTTTTCTACTCAGTGCCTCATTTATTATGGTAGAGCAATGGCTGTGTTTTGCATTAAAATCACTCTGGCTATTTTCAATTGGCAAGCTTAAATGTTCATTACAATCATGCAAATATTGTTGCCAGAACGCTCGTTGCTCATCTGCTTGTTCAGATTGTAGAAATTGATTTTGCCAATGAGCATAGTCACCATAGTTTAAATCTGTAACAGTTTTACTGCCTTGTTTGTTGTCTAGATGTGATTGATAATTATCCATCAATTGGGCAAAGAACAGCTGCTGAGACCAACCATCTGAAATAATGTGGTGTATATTAAAATGTAATAAAAACTCCTCATTTTCAACCTGTAACACCAAAACCGACAATAATGGCAAAGTGCTTAAATCAAAAACTTGCGTATCATGAAGATAAGTCAATTCTTTTACCTTTTTAACACAATCAACATTAGGTAATCCTCTTAAGTCTTTGATAGATATATCATAGTCATAATGATCTTCAACGATTTGACACGGTTGGTTATCAATAACTTCAATTCTTGTACGTAAGATTTCATGTTGTGCAATCATACTATTTAATGCGTTTTGTAAGATTGCTGGTTTGAATATTCCAATAATACGAACGGCAGATGTCATGTTGTGTTCATTGGTATGATCTTTCAATTGTTCAATAAACCACACTCGGTATTGCGCATATGACAAAGGCACAGGTCCTTGATGATCAACAGCCTTTAATTGACTTTGTATGCCTTGCTTACCTTCAATTTTTTTGGCCATTTGACCAATGGTAGGGGCTGCAAATACACTTTTAATTGGCAGTTGAACATCAAACTTTTGAACTACAGCATGTAACATTTGTGTCAATAGCAATGAGTGACCACCCAATTCAAAGAAATTGACATCACGGCTGATTATTTTTGTTTCAATCTTCAATAAATCAGCCCAGATTTGCGCCAAAGCATTTTCCGTTGGCCCAATGGATTGCTCCATCTTATTTGATGCATTGAATTCTGGTTTAGGCAATGCTTGGTGATCTATTTTGCCATTAACTGTCATAGGCAAGGTCTCTAAGCGCATCAAGATTGACGGCATCATATACTCAGCCAAATATTGTTTTAGATGCCTGTTGATTTGATCGATAAGTGATGTAACCGATGCCTCTGAATTACTGGTAAAGTACCCTATTAAATGACCTTCATTAATAGTCAGGGCAGCGCTTTTCACATCATCATGTTGCATCATTTGATGTATAATTTCATTCTGTTCAATGCGAAAACCTCTCACCTTAACTTGATGATCTGTTCGTCCTATAAAAGCCAGGTTGTCAGATTTAAGATGACGCACTAGATCACCAGTTTTATATAAGCGTTTTGATTGATTTTCATCGAATGTGTACTCAATGAATTTTTCTTCAGTCATTTGAGGTTGATTGATATATCCACGAGCCAAACCTTCTCCACCAATATAAAGCTCTCCAGTAGTACCATAAGGAACAATTTCTCCATGTATACCCAAAACATAGAACTCAATATTATTCATCGCTTGTCCAATGTGTGGTTCAGCACCTGTGATTCTGGTAAAACTGGCGTCAACACAACACTCAGTAGGACCGTAGACATTGTAAGCTTTTTTATCAAATTGTTTTTGCCACTTCACCAATTTCGACCACAACTCAACGGAAATTGCTTCGCCACCAATCAATAAGTTTGGCAACAAATGACCTAAACCAATATTCAACCACAACTCAACCAGAGTTGGTGTACAATCCAAGAGGTTGATATGACTTTCAGACAATAACTGTGTTATGGCTTGTGTGTCTGTCTTTGTCTCTTGAGGCACTACTGTGAGTGTCTGGCCCAATGACAATGCACACAAACCTTGTAATGATGCATCGAATGATAACGATGCCAACCAACCCCATTGGCCTGATTGCATTTCTTTTAAACTCTGTTTCAAATTCATGCACAAATTAATCACACTTCTGTGTTCAATCATCACACCTTTAGGAACACCTGTTGAACCAGAGGTATAAATGATATACGCCAAATGATTCCAGTTCAATGCACTGATGACTGGGTTCTCTATAGCACAATCCATCAATTCACTAGCAACACCTTTATTGTCAAGTACAATGAGATCGGTATCGACACCAGACAAAGTATTGAAAACTTGTTTATTCGTCAAAACCGTCGACAAGCCACTGTCTACAATCATGTGTTTCAGTCGTGCTTGCGGATAATTAGGATCTAATGGTAAATAGACGCAACCGGCTTTCAGAACAGACATCACAGATACCACTGTAGACACAGATCGATCCAGACAAATACCAATAATGTCGCCTACTTCATGTCCATGATCCAATAAATAGTGGGCCAACTGATTGGCTTGTAAATTCAATGTTTGGTAAGTCAATGCATGCTCACCTTGACAAACAGCCACATGGTTAGGAGTCAAGGCGACTTGTTCTTCAAACAACTGATGTAAACATTTCTGTTTCCCGAAACTCTTTTGAGTGTTATTCAATGTCTTTATGAGGTGATACCTTTCTTGTTCCTGCAACAAAGATAATTGTGAGAGACGTTGACGATCATCACTGATGATCGCCTTTATCAAACGTTGAAAGCCATCAGCAAATCGCGCAATGCTTGATGATGTGAACAGATCGATGTTGTAAACAAAATGGCCAGATAACTCTCCATTTTCAACCCCGATGCCGAGTTCAAGGTCAAATTTTGCCGTCGTTTTCTTTTGAATGGGAAGGAAGTCTATATCACTCAAATGGAATAACGACTCGTCGTTGTTATTCATGCTCAACATGATTTGAAACAACGGACTATGTTGTGTACTTCGATGTGGATTGAGGCGATCAACCAAGTGTTCAAAAGGCACATCCTGATGCGCCTGTGCATCAAGATTGACGGTTTTGATTTGCTGCAAATATTCATCAAATGACATATCACCCTTACAATCAATACGTAACACCAAAGTATTCACAAAAAAACCAATCAAATTTTCCAAAGATTTGTGTTTGCGATTGGCCACTGGCGTACCTATCACAATGTCACGGTTATTCGAAAAACGGCTCAACAAAATCGAAAATACTGCATGAACCACCATAAACAACGTCACCTGATTGTCTAAAGCAATAACTTCTAAGTGATTTAACACGGATGAATCCAAAGTAAATTTATGTGCCGCTCCATTGAAGCTTTGGTGTTCAAGGCGATCATGGTCTAGTGGTAAATTGTGCACCTGAGGTAAATCCGCCAATTGTTGATCCCAGTAGGCCAACTGTGATTCCAAAACTTCTCCTTGCAACCATTGACGCTGCCAGTGCGCATAGTCTGCATACTGTATGTTCAAAGGCAACAAAGGGCTCTCTTTACCAGCTAATCTACACTTATAAAGTGTCATAAACTCTTTGACCAATACACCCATTGACCAACCATCAGAGGCAATGTGATGCATATTGAATAACAAAACACCTTCATCATCACTTAAGGCAAGATAACTCACTCGTAACATCACATCATTTTTAAGGTCAAAGGATTGATTGCCATCGACCTTTATCGCTTCATCTATCTTTTGTTCTTGAACTGATTTTGGTAAATCACGTAAGTCAATTTCTGTTATACAAAAATCAAAATCCTCAACAATCACTTGTAATGGACCCTCTGAATCTTCAACAAAAATGGTACGCAAACTTTCATGCCTGGCAATGATTTGATCAAAAGCATATTGCGCAATCTTTGTATTAAACGCTCCCACAACCCGCATGGCTGATGGCAAATTGTAATGCGAACTACCGCCATCCATTTGATCAATAAACCACAAACGTTGTTGGGCAAATGACAGTTTTAATTTTTCTTTTTCTCGATCAATAATGGTAATGTCATGACGAACAGTATCTTCAGATGAATCAATGAGTTGTGCTAATTGCGATAACTGTGGCTTTTCAAAAATATCTTGGATCGATAACTCACAACCAAAGCCATGACTGATCTCTGACAATAACCTGACCGATAACAAAGAATGACCACCCAAGGCGAAAAAATGAGCATCAGCACTGATTTCACTCACCTCTATGTTCAGCAAATGCCCCCACATCTCTGCCAACTCTTGTTGAATCTCCCCAACAGGCTTAATGTATTTGCCCAACTCAGCTGCCAAATCAACCACTGGTAAGGCCCTATAATCAATCTTACCATTACGGGTCAACGGTATCTCATCTAAACAATGCAATACCGTCGGCACCATATAGTGCGGCAATTGTTTTGACAAATCATTTTTAACATCAGCCAACCATTCTGAGTCAACTGATGAGCTCTGAGACTGAACATAACCCACCAAATGCTGATTGCCAGAGACATCTGACTGAACTAATACCGCTGATGATAAAATGTCAGGATGAGCCAATAATTGCTGCTGTACTTCACCCAGCTCAATCCTAAAGCCACGTATCTGTACTTGGTCATCGATTCGTCCCATAAAGGCCAATTGCCCACTTTCAAGATATCGAACCACATCACCTGTACGATACAAACGTTGCCTTTTTCCATCTGAAAACACGTGATCAATAAATCGTTCAGCAGTCAATTCAGCTTGATTCACATACCCTTGTGCAAGACCTGCACCGCTTACATACAACTCACCAATACCACCATAAGGCATCAATCGTCGATAACGATCCAAAACGTAGCACGATAAACCAGCTAATGCTTTTCCAATAGGTGGCAGCACATGGCAGTTGTCAAGATGAACTGAATCAATCAATGCTGTGGTGGCCACATGGGTCTCGGTTGGGCCATAATGATTCCACAACCGACAACTCAATTGTTGTTTCAAGAACGTAGCCAGATCATCAGAAACCTGCAAAGCTTCTCCTGCTACAACAACTTCCTTGATGTGCTGCCCTAATGGTTGTTCATGATTCATTTGATTGACATACACTTCTGCCAACCAATTCAATACCACCGGCGGCAAAAACAAACGCTCAATGCGCTGCTGCTCAATCAATTGTGGCAACTGATCAAGTGCTTCTTTGGCTTGATTACTGATCAACTGCAAACAACTGCCAGTGTACCAACAAGTGGCTATTTCCTGTATTGACACATCAAAACTGATCGGGGCAAATTGCAAAGTGTTCATCCGTGTACTCAAGCCTTTATCGCTGGCTTGTGCCTGAATCAGGTTATTGATGGTTTGGTGCGTTTGTAACACGCCTTTGGGATGACCTGTAGAACCTGATGTATAGATTATATAAGCCAAAGATGTTGGATTAAGGTGGTTAACAACAGGATTATCAGTACAATAACCTGTCACAGTTGCAATCAAGCGATCATCATCCATCAACATTTGACGGTAGCCGGAGGTTACCTCTGACAAATGACTTTGAGTCAATATCAGTTTTATGCCGGCATCATCAATCATGTGTCGCAAACGCTTGTGTGGCAGTGTTGCATCCAATGGCACATAAGCAACACCTGATTTGAGAATCGCCATCAAACCAATAATCATTTCAAGCGATCGATCCAAACACAAACCAATCACATCACTGTATTCAACACCCTGTTCTATCAAGTAATGACTCCACTGGTTGATGCGCTGATTCAATATTTGATAACTTAATGTTTCCCCTTCGAAACATACGGCTGGATGAAAGGGGTTATTCAATGCTTGTAGTTCAAGCCATTCATGAATGCAGCGCTGCTGAGGTAAAGCGTCATCATGCTTGTTGAGATCATATAATTGGTGTTGATGTTGTTGCCGCGTTAACATCGACAGCGATTCTACAGATTTTTGAACATTCTGTGTAATCGAATACAAAACTTGTTCAACATGTTGAGTCAGTTGTTCCAATGACTGTTCGGTAAAATGACTGTTTTTAACAGACAACCGTAACAGCAACTCATCGGTTACTGAAGCAGTGATCATTACCGTATAGTCAGTTTCATCGAAAGCTTCGAAATCAGAAGCCTCCAGACCTTGTTGTTCAGTATTGATGGATGTTTCATCAACGGGATAGTTTTCAAAAACAAAAAGTGTATCTATCAAACGTTGCTCATTATCAACACCGGCCAATTGTTGCACTTCTACCAGTGGCACATGGCTGTATTCATTGCGTTCAACTTGTTTGGCGTGTATAAACTTGATCCAGTCATCAACTGTTTGGCTTGTGGGCACCTCAAAGTTCACCACAATGGTATTTATGAACAAACCAACCATCTGTTCAACACCTGCTAATTCTGCTGGACGACCAGAAACGGTGGTACCAAACACAACGCGATCATGATTGCTGTATCGGGACAATACGTACGACCAACACGCCAGCAACACACTGTTCATGGTCACACCCTGTGTCTTAACTATGGACTGTAACTGTTGTGTGATTTCACTGTTTATGCTCAATTGACAATGCAAGTGACCAGTGTTCTGGTTGGCGATTGGTTGCACCATAAGTGTCGGGCCTTCAACCTCAGACAGATCCTGTTGCCAAAACGCAAGGGCTTGTTGTTGGTTTTGTTTTAACAGCCATTGGATATAATGTCGATAAGGCATTAACGTTGGCAATTGCACAGTCTTACCAGTCAGTTCAGCTTGATAATTCGCGATAACGTCAGAAAAAATTAACGGCATGCTCCAACCATCAGTGATGGCGTGATGATGACTCAACATAACGCGATAACTGCCTTGACCTAAACGCCAAAATTTAAGCCTCAGCATCGGGCCTTCGGCTGCTTCAAAACCTCTCGACTTGTCTGATTGGCGTTCTGATTCTATCAATGAAACCTGTTGATCATCAGACATGTTCGCAAGATCTGACAATGACCATTCAAGCTCTACTGATTCATGCACCAACTGTAACAGTTCTCCAGCGTCAGTTTTGATGAAAACCGTTCGCAATATGTCGTGTCTGTTAATGACAGCTTGCCATGCGTTACAAAAAGCCGGCCTTTTGAGCCCATCAAAGGTGAATATCAATTGTGTCACATAAGCGCTTTGTTGCATAGCGCTGTGGAATAACATGCCTTGTTGCATCGGTGTAGTTGGATAAATGTCCTGAATCTGGCAATCATTTTGCCAAACATCCAATTGCTGTTGACTGACATTTATCAAAGGAAAATCGCTTGGGGTTAAACAACCACTGGTTGGCTCTACGCAATGCTCAACCATC
Organism: uncultured Alcanivoracaceae bacterium; assembly: GCA_964352735.1. GTDB lineage: Bacteria > Pseudomonadota > Gammaproteobacteria > Xanthomonadales > Marinicellaceae > NORP309. The sequence goes on from CAYGTC010000002.1 coordinate 190,978, forward strand.
TTGATAATAGATTGTCTAAAGTACTGTAATAAAATGTCAACTGACTCATCATCAAATACGTTTTGATTATAAGTGGCATTAAAAGTCAAATGGCCATCACTCACCAAGCCATTGAAACTAAAATCATACCCAGGATGACGTTCAGGACTGCTCAAATCACCAATACTTCTGTCACTCGGTTGGAAATCTACACCATCACTTTTTACTTCATTAAATTGACCTAAATAATTGAAAATTATGGAAGGTTTATATGAAAAATCATTTCCTGATTCCGAAAAATGTTTTAATAACCCAAAACCCAATCCATGATGTGGCACACAACGCAATTGCTCTTTTACAGCACATATGATTGACATTATATCTGTATTATCACAACCAATATTGACAGGATATACGGTCGTAAACCACCCAAGTGTTTGACTCAGATCGATGGCATCATCAATCTCTTCACGTCCATGACCTTCTAGAGCCAATGATAAATATTGACAATCTACCCAACGATTAAACGCTAACAACAACGCTGCCAGTAAAAGTTCATTGATTTGTGTATTGTAAGCCTTTTGTGCATGAGTCAAGAGCAATGAGGTATTGCCCTCATCTAGTATCATGGATTGATTGATGAAATTGATCTCATGAGGTTGCTCATTACAAATTGGTATTCTTTTTGCTGACAAAACATCTGTGGAGGCCGAAAGCACTCGATTCCAATAGGCTTTTTCAGCCAACAATTCGGAACTGTGCGCATAAGTCTTCAGATGATTGCTCCAAGATTGGTATGAAGAAGTTTTGGGCAATAACTCTAGGGGTTGACCATTTGAGTGTTGTCGATATAACCGTTGCAAATCATTAATCAGAATACGCCACGAAACACCATCAACCACCAAATGATGAATAATCAACAATAAATCATTCGATCCTTCACTGTCCTTTCGTAAAATGGCCTTAAAAAGTGGTCCCTGCTCAACACATAAGCTGCGTTGATACCGATTCAATTCGGCACTAGCCTCCTTGTCATTCTTACATGACATTTCAGAAACGGTTTGGGTGACCATTGAAGAATCAAAAGACTGATGTCTCGCACTCCAGCCATCTTGCTGTTTGTTAAATCGCAAACGTAGAGCATCATGTCGTTGATATATCAATTCAACACATTGCTTCAAAAAATGCAACGTGAAATCATTGGGCACTTTAAGCGCAACAGCTTGATTATAATGATGCAAGTCAGTTTCATCAGTAAAGAAATCCCGCTGGATTGGTAATAAATGGATTTTGCCATCCACAGTCCTTTGAGATATTTGAGTTGCCTTAACTGTCATGTGCAAAGCAATAGCCTTGATATTTTGATGTTCAAAAATTTGCTTGATTGTCAGTTTATAGCCCGCTTCTTGTACTCTTGACACCACTTGTATAGACAGAATTGAATCACCACCCAAAGTAAAAAAGCCATCAGTTGCACTGATTTTTTCAACAGGCATGTTCAATACTGATGACCATATCTCACTCAATTGGATTTCAGCCTCGCCTTGAGGAGCCACATATTCATCGTGAAACATATCCGGTTCTGGTAAAGCTTTGCGATCGACCTTACCATTGACTGTTAATGGAAACTCATCGAGTAAAACAAATGCCCCAGGAATCATATAATCAGGTAATTGGCTCATCAATTCCGAACGAATGTCTTTAATGAAAGAGGAGTGATTCTTTACTGCATTTTTATTGGTGATATAGGCTATCAATTGTTTGGCGGGGCTAACTACAACAAGCGAAGATTCAATTTGAGCATTGTTATTCAATTGTTGCTCTATTTCACCTAACTCTATCCGATAACCACGAATCTTAACTTGTTCATCTTCACGACCAACAAATATTAAATTGCCTTCATCACTATACTTAACCACATCACCAGTTTTATATAACCGCATCACCTTTTTATCATCAAACTGATGCTGAATAAAACGACTCGCTGTCAAATCTGCTTGGTTCTTGTAACCCCTTGCTAGACCAGCTCCACCAATATACAGTTCTCCGGTGGTACCATAAGGCACCAATTGTTTATTCTCATCAAGCACATAACAACTGACGTTGTCCAAGGCCGCCCCAATATGAGAATACTCTCCTGTAATAAAGGTAAAAGTACTGTTTACACTCGCCTCTGTTGGGCCATATATATTGATGGCTAAAGTGTGCTTTTGCTCTTGCCATTCAACCAGTCTTCGCCATTGTCCATCAGAAATTTTTTCTCCACCAATGATCAGATTCGGTAACATATCCCTCAACCCAAAAGTGAACCATAAATCTAACAAACTGGGTGTGCAATCAATAATCGCTATTTGTTGATCACCTAATATACGGCGCAAAGCTTTTTCATCGGTTTTTTGCTCAGTGGTAATCACCTGAAGCCCTCGACCAGTGATCAAAGCACACAAGCCTTTAACTGAAGAATCAAAAGCAATTGAAGCACACCATCCCCATAATCCCTCAGGTATTTGAGCAGTGATTTTTTTCACATTCTCTGATAAGTTAATAATGCTATGATGTTCTATCATCACGCCTTTTGGCAGACCTGTTGAACCGGATGTATAAATGACATAAGCCAAATGCTGTGAGGTTAAATCGGTAACCACAGGATTATCTGTGTTCAAAGATGACAATGTCTCTATTAATGTTTGATCATCTAAAACAACCTGTTGCCTTGAGTCATGACCAGTGATTTCTATCAACGATCTTTGTGTCAATACCAATGAGGCTTCACTGTCACTCATGATGTGCTTAAGACGGGCTTGCGGATATTCAGGGTCAAGTGGCAAATATGCCCCACCCGCTTTCATTATAGCCAGTAAACAAACCACCATAACGTTCGAACGTTCAAGACAAATACCGATGATGTCATCTGGTTTTACGCCCTGATCTATCAAATAATGTGCCAGTCGATTAGACTTTTGATTGAGCTCAGCATAACTCAATGATTGCCCTTCATAAAAAACAGCCAAATTATCCGGTGTTTCTTGAACCTGTTGTTCAAACAATTGATGAATACACAGTTCATCTGAGTAATTGACTCGTGTATCATTGAGTGTATCTAGTAAATAACGTTGTTCTTTCGCTGCAAGCACTGGTAATTGCGCTATTGATTGCGTGGCATCTTCTGTGATTGCCACCAGTATCTGCACCAAACTAACAGAAAGCTTTTCTATGGTGGTTTGTTCTAACAAATCAGTGTTATAAACAAAAGAACAAGACAATTCATTACCTTGACCCTGATCAACTGTTATTGCATTGAGTATGAGATCAAATTTAGCAACAACCTCTTCACCTTGTAAAGGCTCTAACCGCACATTGGGTAGCTCCAAAGTTGTTGCTTGGTTGTTATTCAAATTCAGCATCACTTGAAAAAGTGGGCTGTGACTGGTGCTGCGCTCTGGATTAATTCGATCAACCAAGTGTTCAAAAGGCACATCCTGATTGGCTTGAGCATCCAAATTAGTGTTTTTAATTTGATCAAGAAATTGAACAAAGGACAAAGAACCATCACAATCGGCACGCAACACCAATGTATTTACAAAAAAACCTATCAAATCTTCCAGTTCTTTTTGCTGACGATTGGCCACTGGTGTACCAATGACAATGTCACGGTTATTGGAATAACGACTCAACAAGATCACAAAGGCTGCATGAATAACCATAAACAACGTCGCTTGACTGTCTAAAGCAATGACCTCTAGCTGTTGTAACACCGATGAATCCAATTTAAAGTGAAACCCTGCTCCATTGAAACTTTGGTGCTTCGGGCGATCATGGTCTAATGGCAAACTGTGTACAAGGGGTAAATCAGCGAGTTGTTCAGCCCAGTAATCTAATTGGGCTTCTAGAACTGTTCCTTGTAACCATTTTCGTTGCCAATGGGCGTAATCAACATACTGTACTGCCAATGACGGCATTGCAATCGACTCGCCTGAACAACCCTCTGTATAAAACGCCACAAACTCCTTCACCAATACACCCATAGACCAACCATCTGAGGCAATATGATGCATATTGAACAACAAGACGCCTTCATCCTCATTTAAGAAAAGATAACTCACACGTAACATCAAATCTTTTTTAAGGTCAAAGGACTGATGACTATCAACCTTCATGGCTTCATCTATTTTTTGTTCTTGGACAGGTTTTGGTAAATCGCGTAGATCAATTTCTGTGATACAAAAATCAAAATCTTCAATGATCACTTGTAATGGGCCATCAGCACCATCAACAAAAACTGTGCGTAAACTTTCATGCCTGTCAATGATTTGATCAAAGGCATGTTGTGCAGTTTTCAGATTAAAATCACCAACAACTCGCATGGCTGCAGGCATATTGTAATGTGCACTACCACCATCCATTTGATCAATAAACCACAAGCGTTGTTGAGCATAAGATAAGACCAAATCAATATCGCGTTTAATTTGAGTGACCTCAGGACAACTGGCAACACTTGAGGTATCAATTTTTGCAGCAAGCATCGAAAGTTGTGGGGTTTCAAAGATATCACGCACAGATAACTCACAATTAAAAATATTGCGAATCTCTGCCAACAAGCGTATCGCCAACAATGAATGTCCGCCCAACTCAAAAAAGTGAGCTTCTCGACTGATCTGTTCTTCAGGTATTTTAAGTAAGTAAGACCATGTTTTTGTTAGGGTTTTCTCTTGATGACCAATTGGAGCAACATATTCTGTATGCCTATCTCGATTTGGTTGAGGTAATGCATTGCGATCAACCTTACCATTAATATTCAGCGGAAACGCATCAAGCAATACATAAGCCGATGGTAACATGTAAGCAGGTAGCTGTTGTTTCACATCAGATTTCACTTGATCAATTAATACCGTTGTATCCGTTGCTTTTTCTTCAGCTATTAAATACGCCACCACACTTTTTTGCCCTGATTGATCAATAAAAACTTCTATTAAAGCTGCATTGATATATTCCAGTGATGTTAATACGTGTTCAATTTCGCCAACTTCAACTCTAAAGCCTCTGACCTTCAATTGTTTATCAACACGACCCACAAAACTTATACAACCCTTATTGTCATATTTGACCAAGTCACCTGTTTTATAAATGCGATCGTCTTTGTTGAATGGATTATTTATAAAATGTTGTGCTGTAAGTTTTTCACGATGTAAATAACCATGAGCTACACCTGCACCACCCAAATATAACTCTCCAGTTGAACCTAAGGGACATAACTGCAAGTTGTTATCTAATATATAGGTTGAAGTACCATTAATAGCATGCCCAATGGGTAAATTATCTAACGGTTCTTGTGAACGTGGTATTTGATAAGTTGTACTAAAAGTGCAGTTTTCGGTCGGCCCATAAGCATTGATAATATTAACATCAGATAAAACTTGCTGTACTCGATGAACCACTACTGGATTAACAATATCACCGCCAGTAATGATCCATCGCAATGAATCTAAACCTTCTACCTCAAGACTCCATTGTTCAAACAAACCAATCGTCATGAAAACAGTATTCACCTTATTGTTATTAATTATCTGATTAAGGACAGATAAATCCATTTGTTTTTTGGAATAGAGAACAACACTACCCCCATTCAAGAGTGCTCCCCATAATTCAAAATGAGTAGCATCAAATGATATAGATGACATCAATACCGTAATGGTTGAAGAATCAAGAGTGATATAATTCGGATGACTAACTAAGCGAACAATACCCAAATGATGACCTAAGACCCCTTTGGGCTTGCCTGTTGAACCTGAGGTGTAAATGATGAAGGCATTACTAAGCGCAGACAACGATATATCCAGATTTGTCTTTGGATAGTACTCAAGATGAGCAGCTGATAACGCCTGCTCAATATTAATGGCATGAATATCTGTCATCTTATTTAATGTATGCTCAAAACCAGCCTGATGAAACAGTAAAAAGCATTGCGTATCCTCAATAATAAATGACAATCTTTGCACTGGATAACCTGGATCTAATGGAACATAAGCGCAACCTGCTTTTAATGTTGCCAATATGGTAACAACCATTTCAATAGAACGATGGCTACAAATACCAACATTTGATTGTGGTTTAAGGCCTAAGTCAATCATTTGATGGGCTAGTTGATTGGCCTGTTGATTCAGTTGTTGATAGGTTATTGTCTTGTCTTGATATCTTAATGCCACATGATCAGGGTATTCTTTTACCTGCTGCTCAAATAATTGCGTTAAGGTTTGATCAATGGGATAGTCAACATTAAAATTATTAAAATCTTCGACCAACAATTGCTGCTCACTTTCGGCCAACAATGGCAACTTAGTAATAGACTGCGTACTGTTTTGTGTAACAGCAAGAAAGACCCTTTGTAAGCTCTGAGCAAAACGCTCAATGGTATTGGCGACAAATAAATCTGTGTTATAAACAAAAGAACAATGTAGACCCTCATCAACAGCTATGGCATAGAGCTCTAAATCAAATTTGGCAGTCACATCGTTTGTTTTTTCTGAATTCAATGTAACATTAGGTAAGTCCACAGATATGTCATCATTGGTATTCATGCTTAATAACACCTGAAACAATGCGTTATGACTCGTACTTCTCTCAGGATTAACTCGATCAACTAAATGCTCAAAAGGTACATCCTGATTGGCTTGAGCATCCAAATTGGTTTCTTTGATCTGCTTCAAGAATTCTGTAAATGACAAATCACCAACACAGTCAACACGCAATACCAAGGTATTAACAAAAAATCCAATCAAACCTTCTAACTCTTTTTGTAATCGATTGGCAACGGGCGTTCCAATGACAACATCCGAATTGTTTGAATAACGACTTAACACAATGGCAAAAACTGCATGAACCACCATGAATATGGTTGCTTGATTGTCCAATGCAATGACATTAAGCTTATTGACAATGGCTGCATCAATAGTAAATTCATGAACCTCGCCTTCAAAAGATTGTTGAGCTCGACGCTCTGCATCTAAAGGTAAACTGTGCACTGATGGTAAATCTGCTAATTGCATATCCCAATAGTTCAATTGAGATGCTAAGACCTCTCCTTGTAACCATTGGCGTTGCCAATGAGCATAATCAACATACTGTATGCTCATTGGCAATAAAGGGTAGTCTTTTCCTGATAATTTAGCCTCATAAAGTTTCATAAACTCTTTGATCAATACTCCCATTGACCAGCCATCAGAGGCAATATGATGCATATTGAATAACAAAACACCTTCATCATCGCTTAATTTAAGGTAACTCACTCGTAACATCAAATCTTTTGTGAGATCAAATGATTGCTTACTATCCACCTTTATGGCTTTGTCTATCTTTTGTTCTTGAACAGAGTTTGGTAAATCGCTTAAATCTATTTGGGTGATATTAAAATCAAAATCTTCAACAATCACTTGTAATGGGCCATCTGAATCATCAACAAAAATGGTACGCAAACTTTCATGCCTAGCAATGATTTGATCAAAGGCATATTGTGCAATCATTGTATTAAAAGCACCCTCAACCCGCATGACCGATGGCATATTGTAATGTGTACTCACACCATCCATTTGATCAATAAACCACAAACGTTGCTGGGCATAAGAGGTCAACAATGAATCAGCAGATCGATCTACAAGCACAATTTCAGGACGCACCTGTTTGTGCGAGAACTCAATGAGTGACGATAACTGTGATAACTGCGGCTGCTCAAACACTTCGCGAATAGATAACTCGCAATTAAATCTGTTACTGATTTCAGCCAATAACCTCACTGACAATAACGAATGACCACCCAAAGCAAAGAAGTTGGCATCACGACTGATACTGTGTTGATCGACCTTCAATAACCCTGCCCAAATCTCTGCTAAACCCTGTTCAATCCCTCCAATCGGTGCACGGTAATCATCGACATCAACAGATTCAGGCAGTGCTCTATGGTCTATTTTACCATTGGCTGTCATGGGCAATTCATCAAGACCAATCAAAACTGAGGGCAACATATATTCAGCCAAATGCTTCATCAAATGGCTCTTAAGGTTCTCTTCATAATCAGACCCGGTCTCAGCACTGACATAATAGCCTAACAAGCGATCATCTCTGGCAATAACCACAGCAGCATCAATACCATCATAACCCAGCATCTGTTGCTCTACCTCTGCCAATTCTATCCTATAACCGCGAATCTTAACTTGTGCATCTATGCGACCATCAAACGCCAAATCGCCACTTTGCAGGTAATGTACTCTATCGCCTGTCTTGTACAGACGTTTCATCCCAACTTCTGGCAAATACACATCTAGGAAACGCTGTTCGGTCAAATCAATTTGATTTACATAACCCCTGGCCACACCTGAACCTGCAATATAAAGCTCTCCCACACTGCCAAAAGGGCAAACCTCATGATCAGAACCCAACACATAAAACTCAACATTATTCAAGGCGCGACCAATGTGTGGTTGGTCCCCTTTAATTCGTGTAAAACTGCTGTCAACACAACATTCGGTTGGACCATATACATTATAGGCCGTTTTATCGTACTGATTTTGCCATTCAACCAGTTTAGACCACAACTCCACTGAAATCGACTCGCCACCAATCAACAAGTTCGGTAATATCGGACCCAAACCAATGTTTAACCACAAATCCACTAATGTCGGTGTACAATCTATAATACTCAAGTCATGTTCAGACAATAATTTTGCCAGTTGCTCTGTATCTGTTTTTGCCTCTTGAGACACAATCTGCAACGTTTGACCCGATACCAAAGCACAAAGGCCTTGTACTGAAGCATCAAAGGATAAGGATGCCAACCAACCCCATTGACCTGATACAACTCCAGGCATTTTCTCACTCAAGTTACAGCATAAATTGAATACACTGTGATGCTCAACCATAACCCCTTTGGGTAGTCCCGTAGACCCGGAAGTATAAATAATGTATGCAAGATCATCTGTGCTCAAAGATGCTATGTGTATATCTTCTGTACTACATACACTCACATCAGCCATTACACCTATATCATCAATGACCAGATGATTATCAACAAGATCAAACACTATATCCTGAATGCTATTTTGTGTCAGTACCATCGATAAACCACTATCATTAATCATGTACCCAAGACGTGCTTTAGGGTGATTTACATCAAGTGGAACATAAGCACAACCCGTTTTCATGATCGCCATCACTGCAGTGATCAAGGATACACCGCGCTCTAAACAAACGCCAACGACATCGCCACTTTCAACACCACGAGACAACAGATAGTGACCCAATTGATTGGCCTGCTCATTCAAGGCTTGGTAACTCAGTGACTGACCCTCATGACAAACAGCCAATTGATCTGGCCTCAATGACACTTGCTGTTCAAACAATTGGTGCAAACACCGCTGTTGCCCATGATCCAATTGTGTTTGATTCAAGATCTGCAATAAGTAATTTTGTTCTTGCTCTGCAAGTATCGGTAATTGTGAAACCAATTGACTACAATCCTCAGCAATGCCTGTCATCAATAGAATGAAACTCTCAGCAAAGCGCAGTACCTGAGATTCACTGAATAAATCCGTGTTGTAAACAAAAACGCAGTTCAAATCTCCTGCTTCAACACCAACACTCAACTCTAGGTCAAACTTTGCTGTGACTTCTGGTGATTCAATCGGTTTAAAACTGACATCAGTCAAATCAAAATCTACCGCTTCATTATTGTTGAGACTCAACATCACTTGAAACAACGGGCTGTATTGTGTACTTCTCTCTGGATTGATCCGATCAACCAGATGTTCAAAGGGCACATCTTGGTTGGCTTGTGCATCCAAATTGCTGTTCTTAATTTGCTCTAAAAAAGCCACAAAAGATAAGTCACCAGCACAATCGGCACGCAACACCAATGTATTAACAAAAAATCCAATCAAACTTTCCAATGTCTTTTGTCTGCGATTAGCAACTGGAGTACCCATCACGATGTTTGGGTTGTTTGAATAACGACTCAAGAGAATCGCAAAGGCCGCATGAACCACCATAAACAGCGTTGCCTGATTCTCCATAGCTATTGTTTCCAGTTCACCCAACACGCTTGAGTCGATACTGAATTCATACACCGCACCATTGAAACTTTGTTTGACAGGACGTTTATGATCCATAGGCAAACTGTGTACCTGAGGCAGCTCTGCCAATTGTTGTTGCCAATAAGCCAGTTGAGATTCTAGCACTTCACCCTGTAGCCATTGGCGTTGCCAATGGGCATAATCGGCATACTGAATGCTCAAATCAGGTAAAGTCACTTTCTCTGATGAGAGTAAACTTTCATAAAGTGTTACAAACTCTCTGATCAATACACCCATCGACCAGCCATCAGAGGCAATGTGATGCATATTGAACAACAGCACACCTGCTTCGTCATTTAGATGATAATAACTGGCGCGCAACATCAATGCTTTATTAAGATCAAATGCTGTATTGGCATCGGCCTGCATGGCCTGCTCTATCTGTTCAATTTGCACTGACGCTGGCAAGTCAATCAAGTCCACTTGAGTGAGGTTGAATTTATAATCCTCAACAATTATCTGTAAAGGGCCATCAACACCTTCTGAAAAAATAGTACGCAAGCTTTCATGCCTACTGATGATACGATCAAAGGCTTGTTCCGCAACCTCTGTAACAAAGCGCCCTTCAACCCGCAGTGCCGATGGCATATTGTAATGCACACTGCCACCGTCCATTTGATCAATGAACCACAAACGTTGCTGAGCATAAGAGGTTGGCAAAGGGCCATTAGATCGATCTACAACCACAATTTCAGGGCGCACTTTTTTGTTCGAGGCCTCAATGAGTGTTGACAACTGTGATAACTGTGGCTGCTCAAACACTTCACCGATAGACAACTCACAATCGAATCTATTGTTGATTTCAGCCAACAACCTCACCGACAACAACGAATGACCACCCAAAGCAAAGAAGTTGGCATCACGACTGATGCTGTGCTGATCAATCTTCAATAATCCAGCCCAAATCTCTGCCATACCCTGTTCAACCTCTCCAATCGGTTCAATATAGATAGCAGCCATTGCTGAAACATCGAATTTGGGTAAAGTTTTAACATCAACCTTGCCATTGTCTGTTAAAGGCATATCTGCTAAACGTTTAAATAGGTTGGGCATCATGTAATGAGGCAAACGTTGTTGTAATGCGGTTTTGATATCAGTTATCAACAACTCATCATCAGATACTGATCGACTGACAAAATACGCCGCCAAATGTTCATCACCAGTATCACTTTCATGTACAACCACAGCACAAGAAACCACATCAAGGTGTGCAGACAGTTGTTGCTCTATCTCTCCCAACTCAATTCTAAAGCCTCTGATTTGTACTTGATCATCCATGCGACCCATAAATGCCAGATCACCGTTTTCAAGATAACGAACCATATCTCCGGTGCGGTATAAGAGTTCTGTTGTGATATCCTCGAAAGTATACTCGATGAAACGTTCATCGGTCATGGCCTGTTGGTTCACATAACCCTGAGCCAATCCAGCACCCCCGATATATAATTCCCCTATTACTCCATACGGCAATAACCTTTGGTTCGAATCCAGTACATAGCACGAGACATTAGGCAATGCTTGACCAATGGGTGGTGCGATAGATCTATTCGTTACATCAGATACTCCAATGAGGGCAGCCGTCGCCACGTGTGTTTCTGTTGGACCATAGTGATTCCAGAGGGAACATGATGGATGTTCTAACAAGTACTCAGCTAAATGATGAGAAATGTGCAAGGCTTCACCTGCAACAATGACCTCTTTCATCTCAGACACTTCATAGCCTTGTGTCATGAATGCCTCAGCCAGCCAATTCAATACCACTGGTGGGACAAAAAGACGTTCAATACCATGTTTTTGAATAAGCGCAGGCAAGTGATTCAAGTCCTGCTTTTGTTGATCACTGATCATAACCAAACAACTGCCTGTGTACCAACTGGTGACTATTTCCTGTATAGACACATCAAAGCTGATCGGAGCAAATTGCAAAGTGTTCATCCGCTTTAACAAACCTTTGTCACTGGATTGTGCTTGAACAAGATTGACAAGAGTCCTGTGAGTTTGCATAACCCCCTTGGGTTGACCGGTTGAACCTGAGGTGTAAATAATATAGGCCACATCCTCTGGACTCACACCTTGGACTTGTGGATTTTCAACAGAACAAAGATTCACAGCTTTGAGTACGGCTGCATCATCCACAAACACTTGTTGAATATTTTTCTCATCGGTGATGGATCGCAGATGACTTTGGCTCAAAACCACACTCAATTCACAATCTGACATGATGTGATCTAAGCGATTTTGTGGATAACTCACATCCAGTGGCACATAGCTTGCACCCGTTTTTAAAATAGCCATGAGCCCAATGACCAGTTCACAACAACGGTCCATACACAAACCCACAACATCGCCTGCTTTAACGCCCTGTTGCATCAGATAATGGCTCAATTGGTTAATAACAGCATTCAACTCATGGTAACTGAAAGATTGTTCTTCGAAAATTAAAGCATGGTTATCTGGGTAATCATTGCTTTGTGTTTCCAACAACTCATGAATTAACTTTGATTCTATAACTGAGTTTATTTCAGCACTGCTTTGTTCCATCAAATAGTGCAATTGATGATGGCTAAATGGCCTTAAGTCTTCTAATTTCTGTTCGTTGCTTCCATTGATTGACAATAAAACCTGATAAAAATGATCAGCCAAACGTTTCAAAGCCGTTTCATTGAAATGACTATTTTTGGCAGAAAATTTAATATTCAGTTGATCAGTTAATGAGGCTGTAATCATAACACTATAATCAGTTTCTTCATGCGCATCAACGGCTGAAACTGCGAATCCATTGTTTTCATTGTTAACCACATTTTCATCAAATGGATAGTTTTCAAATACAAACAACGTGTCAAATAACGATGCATGAGTGCCGCAATTCGTTATTTTTTGTATATCAGTCAATGGTAAATGACTGAACTGGTCAGAAGATATCTGTTGCAGATGAATAGATTGTAACCATTCTTTTAGATTATTATCTTGATTAACATCGATACAAAGAGGGATGGTATTGATGAATAAGCCTATCATCGATTCCACACCGGGTAAATCTGCTGGGCGGCCAGAAACCGTCGTTCCCATCACTATTTTTTTGTCATTGTACTGATAAAGGTTCAACACATAAGCCCACACACCCAACAATACTGTGTTCATTGTCAATCGTGCATCTCTAACAAATCTCTGTAGAGTATTACAGGTTTCTTGATTGATGTTCAGTTGATGATGCAAGTGACCTTTGCCTTTGTTATTGGCTTCAAAAATAACACATGAACCATTGATATCAGAGAGTTGATTACTCCAGTAATCAAGGGCTTTTTGATGATTTTGTTTTTGTAACCACTGTACATAATTGCGATATGGAACTGGAACAGGTAATGACAGCTTAAATGCCGATTTTTCATTACGATACAACTCCATCACCTCGGCAAAAATAATGGGCATGCTCCAGCCATCAGTAATGGCATGATGATCACTGAGCATCATGCGGTATTTTCCGCTTCCCAAATACCATAACTTAAATCGCATCAATGGTCCTTTTGATAAGATAAAGCCTTGCTGTTTGTCATTCACACGAGCTTGTTCGATAATCTCAGATTGCTGTTGTGATTGTTTATCACTCAAATCATCAAGCTGCCAATCCATGTGGGTATTTTTTTGAACCAGTTGAATAATTTCTCCAGCATCGCTTTTCACAAAAACCGTTTTTAAAACGTCATGTCTATTGAGTAACTTATGCCAAGCTTTTTCAAGCACTGACACATCCACCCCATTCTCCAATGTTACTAACATTTGAGAAACATAGGCGCTGTCATCCAAAGCGCTGTGAAAAAGCATGCCTTTTTGTATGGTTGTAGCAGGGTATACATTTGAAATATCATAAACAGCTTGCCACTGGTCTAGCTGTTTTTGTGAAACTTCTATCAATGCAAAATCTGATGGCGTCAAATGTTTTTGTTTTAAAGATAAACAATGATCTACAATTTCTTTGATAGATTGTTCAAAATAGTTTAATAACTGCTTGATATCTGATGCCAAGTAGCTGAGCTGATGATAACTGATGGTAAATGACAAACGATCATCGAATACCGAACCATTGAAATTAATACCATGTTCTTCTTGTCGTAAAGGACTGATGACATCGCCATGATTTTCTGAACTTATACGGAATGATTTGTCGTCAGATTTTTTATCAGATACCACACCATGGTAATTGAATAATATAGGGGAACGGTGACTCTTCCATTCAGTTTCTCCAGCCAGATATTTTAATACACCATAACCGATGCCCTGATGAGGTACAGCACGATTTTGCTCTTTTACTGCACAAATGACAGAGTGACAATCCATTTTTTCGCTGCTGAGATAAAGTGGAAACAATGTGGTGAACCACCCGACTGTTTGACTTAAATCAATCTTGTCATACAACTCTTGGCGTCCATGTCCTTCCAAATCTATACACACATCATTGATACCCAACCATGTATGACAAGCCTTTAATAAGCCGGCCAATAACAATTCATTGATTTGAGTACTGTAAGCATTTTGTGCGTCAGTCAACAAAATTGCCGTGATATCTGAATCCAGTTGCCATTCAACAGAAGCATATCTGTCTTTATATTTGCTTTGCTCTTTTCGTGGCACAGCTAAAGTGCGTGATGCATCAACGGTGGTTTGCCAATATTTTTTTTCTCTCAACACGTCTGAACTATTGGCATAGCTGTGTAAAAAATGGCCCCACTCTTGATAGGAAGACGTTTTTTTCAATAATTTCAATGGCTTATTGAGAATCATTTGTTGGTACATCAATGCTAAATCGTCCAATAGAATGCGCCATGAAACCCCATCAACCAACAAGTGATGAATGATCAATAATAAACGTTTTTGGCCATTACCATGATGACAGTAGAGCGCTTTAAATAAAGGGCCCTTTTGCAAATCAAGGCCCGAATGATGTGATTGAGCTTTTTCTGACAAATCAGAGAAGTCACTCATTTCACAAATGAGCTCATCCATGCTTTGTTCACACATCTCATCATTAAATTCGCAATGATTGGCTTGCCACTGGTTATCGACTTTGCTGAACCTTAATCGAAGTGCATCATGCCTTTGAAAGAGGTGGCGCACAAAAAGCTTTAAGTGTGATTGAGTAAAATCTTCTGGTGGATTCAGTAATAGTGCTTGATTGTAGTGATGCAGATCTGTTTCATCTTCAAAAAAGTTATGTTGGATCGGCAATAGTGGCATGTTGCCTTGCACTGCTTTTTGTGAAGCGTGAATTCGGCTGGTCATCACATGTGGAGCCAAATCTCTGATGGTTTGATGTTCAAAAATGAGTTTAATAGTGAGCCTAAGGCCTTTTATCTGTGCCCTAGAAACAATTTGTATTGATAAAATTGAATCACCACCCATGCCAAAGAAATTATCAATAACACCCACTTTTGATAAAGGCATGTTCAATACATCTGCCCAAATTTCACACAAGGCAGTTTCTATTTGTCCTTGCGGGGCTTTATAATTTCCGCTCAATGTTTTCGAAGCATTGGGCAGTAACAAAGCTGAGCGATCAATTTTCCCATTGGGCAAAAGTGGCCATTTATCTATTAAAACAAAATGGCTTGGCACCATGTATGGAGGTAAAACAGCCATCAAATGATGTCTTAGCTCAGCCTCATTTTCTTGTGAAATTGATTGGCGAGCACTGCTAAAAAACACCGCCAAATTTTTACGTTTGGATTCATCTACAATCACACTGGCCACACATACATCAACCTCATCATGTAATGACAGTTGCTGCTCTATTTCTCCCAGTTCTATTCTAAAGCCACGAATTTTGACCTGTTCATCGCTCCTGCCTAAAAATGCCAATTCACCATTTGACAAGTAACGACCGATATCTCCAGTCAAATAGAGCCTGATTGGAGGGAGATCAACAACCAATTTTTTTTCAATAAAACGATCAGCTGTTTGTTTGGGACGATTGAGATAACCTCTGGCTAAACAATGCCCTGCAATGCCTATCTGCCCTGCCACACCTTGAGGCACAATATTGAGTTGATCATCTAAAATCAATAACTGACGACCAGATAAAGCCTGACCAATTGATATCAGTGGTTCAATGGTATTGATCGCTTTGATACTAGAGGTAATGGTCGCTTCTGTTGGACCATAAGCATTAAATAATTGACAGCCATGATTGGCACCTGATTCAAACCACCGCTTGACTAAACCTTTGGGTAAACTTTCTCCGCCAACAACAACTTTGGATAAGGTGCAATGATGCCAAAATTGATCTTTATCATCATTCAATAAAGCTGTTAAATAAGAAGGAGATAAATCCGTTACGCTAATGGCATGAATGTTACAGTAAGCATAAAACTCGTTGTTGTCCATCAATGTATCGCCGCTTAAGTGCAAAGTTCCACCAACACTTAGTGAGGCAAAGGATTGTTCAGCAAAAGTATCAAAGTTGACAGAAGCACATTGCAGGAAGCTGTCCCCGGGTTTGAAAGATAAGTGATCAATGATCGTTGCAATGTGTTGACTGATACTGCCGTGCTCTATCATGACGCCTTTAGGAATGCCAGTAGAACCAGAGGTATAAATGACATAAGCCAAATGCTGAAGGCTTAAATTTTTTCTTTGCGGATTGATATCAGGCAGTTTTTTAAGTACTGATGAAGTATTGATGTCATCAAGACATACCAACTCAATATTTTCCAACAAGCTTATATGCTTTTGTTGACTGATCACAACAGCAACATTGCTGTCTTCAATCATAAAAGAGGTTCTTTTCACAGGGTAATTAGGGTCTAACGGTAAGTAAGCAGCCCCTGCTTTAAGTATGGCAATCATACCAATCATCATGTCGACAGATCGACTCATGCATAAGCCAACCACATCATCCATTTGCACACCTCTATTGATCAAATGGTGTGCCAATTGATTGGCTAAAGTATTCATGTGTTGATAACTGATGGACTGATCACCACAAACCACCGCTATTTTATCAGGATAGTTGAGCACCTGCTGCTCGAATCTGTTATGTAAAAATTGTCGAGGTTTATGTTCAATGGCAAACAATGAGTCCACAAGACCATATGTATATTTTGGACTTACAATAGGTAACCTTGATAAGGTTTGTTGAGGCTGTTCACTGATCCCTTGTAATAACACAACAAAACTGTCAGCCATGCGTTTAATGCTTGATGCATCAA
>CAYGTC010000003.1:0-186376 GCA_964352735.1 uncultured Alcanivoracaceae bacterium
AATAAAAACAGCAAAAACAATATGAAACAGGAGTTTCATGCATAGCCATGTTTTATAATTTTCTTCGTTATCGTCGTTGATATCCATGGTGCTGGCCAAAAAGTTACGTTTGATACTTGTGGGCAAGTGCTCTGCGATCATGGCATAACTTGGGTCAACCAGACCAACCTTATTCAGAAACATGGTGTGAAATATGGTTACAGTAGGATCAATCACAACATTTTTTTCTTTGAGTAATTTTATAAAATCGGACACCTCTTGAGAATCAAGGTCCAAACTGGCTGCTTTATCACCGATCAAACTAAACCTTAATGGTGTGCGTGTATCATCTTTAGGTCCTGCAAGGAAATTTAAGAACACCATGTTGATGTGTTGAATTTCATCATAACCATCCTTTACGGCTTGTTCTGTGGTCATGAAAGATGGTATGTGGCCACTTAATCTCATGCCGTGTTTGTGGATGCGTTGAGCAATGGGTTTAACCCATTCAGGTGCAATAGAACTGTAGATTTTAATTTGTGGGTAACCTTTTTCAGCATACCAATCAATGAATGCTAATGCATCTTCGAGTGTTTCTGCTACTTTACCAGTGGGCGCTGAGTAAGGGCTTTTTTTGTCTATAAAGCCAGCTTTATAGACATGGGGGCCTATGGTGCGGCCTTGATCGTATGATTCGATTGTTTGCATCAGTTCATCGTGATTATTGGCTAAATCCCTTACACTGGTAACCCCCGCAGCTATGTTTAATAATCCATCAGCCAGTGAGACATGGGCGTGCATGTCCCACAACCCAGGCATTAAAGTTTTTCCCTTGCCATCAATGGTTTGTTGGGCGGTACTGTTTTTTGCTGCTTCTCCGATGGCTTTGATGGTGCCATTTTCAATAAGTACATGTGAATTTTCTATATAGTTTCCATTATTGACATCAATGTAGTTGATGTTTTTAATTAAAGTGCTCGAAGCTAATTTTTGAGTTAATTTTTGAGCCAATTTTTGATGATATTTTTGTTGAGCTTCATCTTGTAATGATTGTAATTGAGATAATGTTTTGTTCCAACCTTTTGGTGTGAGGCCCATCCATCCATAGGCGACACCAAAAAGATTGTTATCCATATCAAGCCACATATAGCTTGGTGTTAAATTTAGGCCAATGATGGCCATCAGTTTGACTTGTTTGGTTTCACTTTCATTGCTGATTGTGGTCTTTAAAACCTGTTGGATGGATGCTTTACCAGAAGGCAGTAGGTTCAGGGAGTTGTTCGGTTGATTTAATAATTGTTGTGCGAGAATTGCCAAAGTTTGTGGAGAACCATTGGCAGCCACATATGCTGCAGGCTGTGTCATGGCAGTAGATCCATCAATACCGTCTGAATGCCAGCTGGCTTGTTTGTTTTTGAGCGAAAAAAACTCTTTCACACTTGCGCCCATATAGCTATTGCCAGTGACGTTATAGTTGATCATTTGGCCTTGACTATTGAGTGTTATTTTTTCAGTGGTATTGGGGCCACGTCCTCTGTCATTGAATGAGAAGTCTACAGATAGGTGCGAATCATCTTCGAATGTTACTATATGTTCACCCGATTTTTTACCCAGTGTTAGCCAGTCATAGGTGATGATTTTTGATGCTTTTGAGTTAATCGAAGAAAATAATAAAACGTACAGCAATACAAAGCGAATGGAAGTCATTTGGGTATACCTATAGCGATAATTTATTGTTATTTTACCAGTGAAATCTTTGTTAATAATTAGTATGTTTCTCTGATTTATGAATGCGTTTAAATACGATCGGTTTGATGAAGTATTTTTGCGCCTAACGATTCACTCATCATCTTGCCATAAAATGGAAATGATTTTCCAGTCATTTTTATGCAGAATCAATTGAAAATGCTTTATGCCTTTTCCTGTATAGCTTTTACCATTTAATTGATCGCTTTTTTGATATTGGCACATTCGATTTGCAATCAAATGATCGATGGCGGTATGTGAGTGGTTTTCCCACTCATAAAAATTGCTCAAAGAACCATTGTTAAATAACGCTACTCTTGGTTCAATAAAATCTGATACAGACATGGTGTGAATTTTTTGATTGTCATATTTTGTGATGATGGCATCAATATGAAACATTTTCTCTAATTGTGAAAAATCTGGTGATTTGTTGGCTCTGTTATCGAATATTGCAAAAAATCGATTGATAAACTCATCTACACTTTGTATTGAAGGTTTAGGCATAATAAGACTAATTGGCTTATAATGACCAACTTCTATCATTATTGAATGCTTTAATTCAAGAACTTGAATTTAAAAATATTGAGAAAATTAAAAAATGTCGTAAATTTTTAGTATTTTTTTCGTTTCTGTCATATACTCGTTAATTGTCATCTAATTTTTGTAATATAAAGTTAACTAGGCAACTCTAATATCTTGAGTCAATACAATCGTGTCAATCGTGATTATTAAAAATACATCAGTCTTATTATTTTGTTTTTTTTTACTGTATGGTAATAATGTCAATGCACAACAACAACGGACTTTTGTTGTTGAGTTTAAAACGGCTCCATTGGCTCTGACCTATGGTAAGTCACTCGATTCTGATCCGGCAAAAGAATCCCATAAAAAAATATCTCAGCAACACCAAGCATTTACAGAGTTATTATCACGTCAGTTTTCAAAATCTTCTGCATCATATTCAATCAAAAATGAATATTATTACGCTTTTAACGGTTTGTCTTTATCTCTGAATAAACAGGAAGCTTTGTGGGTGCAAAGCCTACCAGAGGTAAAATCTGTTACTTTACAGAAATTTTATGAAGTCAATACAGATATAGGCCCTGAATGGATTGGCGCAGATCGCATATGGGAGGGTTTGTCTTTGGACATGCCGGCCAATAGAGGAGAGGGGATCGTTATTGGGGTCATTGATACTGGTATTAATCCTACTCACCCAGCTTTTCAAGCCGTATCTCAACCGGGAACTGCTGATGAATACCTTCATACCAACCCTAGAGGAATGACATTTGGTTTGTGTAATGCACAAAACTGTAATGCTAAGCTTATCGGTATTTATGATTTTACCGATGAAGGGACAGCAGGAATTGATACCACGGGTCATGGCTCACATGTGGCAGGCATTGCACTTGGTAATGTGTATTCAACCAATTACCTGGGTTTGGACTTTACGGTATCAGGTGTTGCGCCAAGAGCCAATTTGATTTCTTATAAGGCTTGTTTTGTCAGTGAAGACAGTCCGTCAGGGCGTTGTGCTTCAGATGATTTGTTGGCTGCCATTGATCAAGCTACAGCCAATAGGGTTGATGTTGTAAACTATTCCATTGGTGCATCGGTGCCATGTTCTCCTTGGGGAAGCTTAGACAATAATGGCGATTGGTGTGGTAATTTTCAAGTGGGTCTAGAAGCTATCGCCATGCTTAATGCCAGAAATGCAGGGGTCTTGTTTACAGTATCTGCTGGTAATGACGGGCCAGGTGCTGCCACAGTTGGTTATCCGGCAATTGCTCCTTGGGTCATTGCTGTTGCAAACTCCACACATTCTCGTCGACTACAAAGTGAAGTTGTTGATTTTTCTGGTGGTGAATCGGCTTTACAAGACTTGATTGGTGCCAGTGCAACAGATGGAATCGGGCCATTGCCGATAGTGCATGCCAGAGATTTTGGCAACGCTCTATGTGGGCAAGGAGAGCCAGAATTTGGCACAGTATGTAGTGGTACTGGAAGTGGCGCATTAACTGGATCAAGTAACCCTTTTGCAAATAATACATTCGATGGTCAAATTGTGGTGTGTGACAGAGGCATCTATGGTCGAGTAGAAAAAGGCTTTAATGTGATGCAAGCTGGTGCAGCTGGTTACATATTGGCCAACACGGTTGCTCAACAAGAAAGTATCGCAGCAGATGATCATTGTCTTCCTGCCACACACATAGGAAATAATGCTGGAGATAATCTCAGACAATGGTTAAGTTCTGGTGATGATCACATGGCAACAATAACAGGTCAAACGTTGGTTTATGATGAAGCTCTGGGGGATGTGCTCAATGCCAGTAGTTCTAGGGGACCAGCTGAAATTGTTTTCAACACTTTTGCGCAGACCGAAGCCACAAGGCGAGCTGTCAACTACATGAAACCCAATATCGCTGCACCTGGAACATCGATTTTTTCAGCTGCTCAAACAGGAGATGGTTTGGCAACATTGACAGGAACATCAATGGCTGCACCACATGTAGCCGGTGCTGTGGCCTTAATAAAATCTGCTCATCCGAGTTATACACCTGCTCAAATTGAAAGCTCATTATTATTGACGGCAGAAGATTCGCAAATGTTGAAAGAAGATCAATTTACTCGAGCAGACTTTACTGATCAAGGTGCAGGCCGAACTCGCGTTGATCGTGCCGTGAGTAATTCCATATATTTTGATATCAGCAGACAGGAATACATCAATGCTAACCCGCAAAATGGAGCGGACATAACACAATTGAATGTGCCGAGTCTGGTTAATAACAATTGTTATCCCACCTGTAGTTTTACACGCAGGGTGAAACTATTAAACAGTTATAATGTTGTTGATCCCGTATGGCGGGTCACAACAGAACAATCAAATGGTTTGGGTATTACTGTGACGCCCAATAGTTTTGATTTCACCAGTTCAGATGAAGTTGTTTTAAATATTACCATTGATACGACGGCAAATGATGTTATCGGTGACTGGGCACAAGCCAATATTGTTTTTACTGTAGAGTCCAGTAGTCATTCGGACCCAATGCTGGATACGATCAGCCCCGCTGTTAGTAAGCTTCCTGTTGCTGTTCATGTCCCAGCTGGAAATTATCCTCCTTTCATATCTCAAGAGTTGTCATCGAGGCATGGTAAGTTTTCAATTGATCTGATTGATATTACTCCGATGACTGATGCAACATTTGTTGGTTTGGGTGTATCACTACCAGAATCTCAAACTCACCCATTGATTACCGACTCAAATAATGCTGCATTCAGCAATAATGGAACTTATGAAGTCTCTGGATCTGATTTTCGACTATTTGAAATCAACGAGCATAAACCAGTAGCAATCATTGAAGCCATCAGCAGTTCGAATTTTGGAGCTGATTTATATGTGGGTAGAGATCTCAACATCAATAACACGCCAGATGAGCAAGAAATCATTTGCCAAGACAGGGGAACTGCAGTCATAAAAAGGTGTATTGTTAAGGACTTAAGGCCTGGTTTATACTGGTTAATGGTGAATAACAATCCCGTTAATGGTTTCTCGAATGTTACAACGGAACTGGCTGTATTTGATATCAATGATATTGCAAAAAAAACACGTTTTTCGATAGATTCTGGCATTGAAAAAGCTTCAGGGGTATATGTAAAAGGGCCAGTCAATACTGGTACAAATGCTGAGTTAACAATAGAATATGAATTGCCAGCACAAGAATCGCCGACTGGTAATTATTATGCGGCTATTGCTGTCGGGGCTGATGTTAATTCAGTAGGCAAAACGGCTGTTATTCCTATAAAATTATCAGTATCTGATGTCATTACACATAAAGTTTATGCTTTAAACAATAACGTTGTTGATTTTAATTATCAAGTGGGTGATAACTTATCGAATATGTATATTGATGTAGGACTTGGAGCAAATGAAATTGTACTTAATGCTCCAGAAGTATCTTATGTAGCGCGTTTCTATCGAACTGATTTTGAATTTGATCCGTTAAATTATGTACCAGATTTGTCAAACTCAACACCAGATTTTGTTGTTAGTTCTGTTTTGCAAGAAACCGGCGATGGTATGTTTGATATACAACAAGTTATCATTGATGTCAGTGGTTTTGAACCTTCTCGATGGTATATTCAGATTGAGCCGCTTACCATGATCGAAAGTGGTGATCTGTCTGGTTATTTCGCTCTTGACGGTCAAGTGAATTATGATAATGACCAAATGATACTACCTAATCAGGGCTTGTGGTTTAACCCAGATAGAAGAGGTTGGGGTATAGATTTAAGCCGAACGGCCTCTTCTCAAGCGGTGACTTGGTATACTTATGGAGATGATGGAACAAAGCCAGTTTGGATGCAAGCAGTTGGCTCTCTTGTCGAAAAAAACCAATGGACTGGGTCAATGAATCATATAACATGGAATGGTGAGGCTGCAAAATTACAGGCCTTTGGTGATATATCATTGGTGTATTTAAGTGAGAATTCTGCGATCATTTCCATTTCAACTCCTCGCATCACTTATACTGAAAAGCTGGTTTCATTGTATTCTCCAAATAATAAGTGCCCAGCGTTTGATGATGGTCAATTGCTTGATGTCACTGGCTTATGGTTTTTGCCAGAACAATTGGGTTTCGGCAGTACAATTTTGGCAACTGAACAAACCGAATCCTCGGTTTTTTACTTTTATGATGATTTAGGTTTACCAGTTTGGGTCATCGGTACCAGAGAATTGAGCAGTGTAGAAACTTTACTGGACCAAATTTTTGGAGGGTTTTGCCCTAACTGTGCTGTCAGTGAGACCATTGCCAAAAATGTTGGAAGCATTTACAATACTTACCTCACTGAACAGACAGGAAGTATGGTTACTGAAATTAACTTACTGGCACCATTGTCCGGAACATGGCAATCTACTGGAGTTTCGCAAAAGTTAAATCAAAATTTTGGCTGCAATATAAAATAATAACATTGGCGTACACTATATTGCTCATGGCAACATTTTAAATGCCTAGAAATTTCAATCAATTATTAATGATAAAAAACAGGAAAATTTATGTACAAAATGATTAAATATTTACTGCTTATTTTCATACCTATGCAAGTTGTTGCTATTGAGGGTATGTGGCAACCACACCAATTGTTGGGCTTGGCTGAGGATGTTAAGCGCAAAGGTTTGCAGATTCCAGTGGAAAATATTTCTGAGTTGGATAAACATCCAATGACTGCAATGGTTTCTTTGGGCTTTTGCTCCGCTTCATTTGTATCAAATTCAGGATTGATCATAACTAACCACCATTGTGCATATGGTGCAGTACAATACAATTCTACAGCAGAAAACAATCTAATAGACAAAGGGTTTTATGCTGAACAACTTGAAAATGAACTGGCCGGTGGACCTGGTTTGTATATTTATGTTACCGAAGACATCAAAGATGTCAGTGATGATATGATTGCTGCACTCGATGGTTTGCATGGTAGAAAAAGATATGACAGAATGGACCTATTAGAAAAACGTATGATTGCTGATTGCGAAACTTCTGAAGTTTTTCGTTGTAGTGTTAGGGTATTTCATGGTGGCTTAAAGTTTTATTTGATTAAGCAACTACAAATCAAAGACGTGAGATTGGTTTATGCTCCTGCTGATGCCATAGGTAAATATGGTGGTGACGTGGATAATTGGATCTGGCCACGACATACTGGTGATTTTGCATTTCTACGAGCCTATGTTTCTAAAACTGGTGAATCAGTTGAGTACTCACAGGATAATGTGCCTTATCAATCATCATCTTTTTTAACAGTTAATAAAAATGGTCTAAAAGACAATGATTTTGCGATGGTATTGGGTTACCCAGGAAGAACATACCGTCATAGGTTGGCTGAAGAAATCGATGATTCAGTTCTATGGCGTTATCCATTGGTCATAAAAACTTATCAGAAATACATAGAGTTGGTTGAGAAAGAAACAGAAAAAAGGCCTGAAGTGGGTGTTAAATATGCCAGTACCATGGCTGGAATCAATAATTATCTGAAAAATTCCGAAGGCATGCTTGATGGGTTTAAGAATCCACAAGCACTTAATCAGAAAAAACATTCTGAAACATTATTTAAGCAATGGCTAGAAGAAACGGACAATGAGCAAGCCATTCGTGCTTTGACACAATTAAAAAAACTGCTTGAGCAAAAGCGTGAACACAGAGATAGAGATTATTTTGTTGATCGGATTAAACGCAGTTCATTGCTGAATGCAGCTCATAAGATGTATCGATTGTCACAAGAAAAACGAAAAGCTGATGTCGAACGGAACAGCAATTACCAAAAAAGAAACTGGGGTCGTATCAGTAACAGTATTGATCGCATTGACCGCAGTTTCGATTTGGCCATGGATAAAATCATCATGCGCTATTTGCTGAATGAATATGCACAATTGCCAACCAAGCATCGTTTAAAAACTGTTGATAAATTGTTTGGTATCCAAGGCAATGAAAATGATGTAGGGAATATAAATAACGCATTAGATAAGCTTTACAGTAATACCAATTTAGATGATAAGCCATCAAGAATGGCGTGGTTAGATAAAAGTACTCAGGATTTTAAAAATTCTACAGACAGTTTTATCCAATTGGCAGTAGCAATGTACCCCATGAGCATTGAAAAGGAACAAAACGATGAAACCATGGAAGCAAATTTGCAAGAAGCCAGGATGAATTACATGAAAGCTTACTTGGCATACGCCAAAGAACAGGGTTTACCTGTTTATGCTGATGCTAACAGTACACTAAGGGTGACCTATGGTACAGTTAAAGGCTACAGTCCTAAAGATGCTGTATATTATGAACCGTTCACGTCATTGAACGGCATTTTACAAAAAGATACGGGCACAGAACCTTTTGATGCACCTACTAAGCAGTTGGATGCGATCAAAAAAGGTGATTTTGGTCAATATGAGATGGCTAAAATGGAGTCAGTCCCCGTTAATTTTCTCACTGACTTGGATATTACAGGTGGTAATTCGGGATCACCCACTTTAGATGGCAAAGCACAATTGGTTGGATTGGCTTTTGATGGTAACTATGAAAGCATTAATGCCGACTGGGTTTTTAATAAACAATTGGCCAGATCTATCCATGTGGACATTCGATATATTTTATGGATTATGGATAAAATAGATAACGCGGATCGCTTATTGAAAGAAATGGGAGTTAAGTGATGAGGTTGATGTTAATTTTAAGCATAGTACTTGTGAATGGTTCAATTCAAGCCAAAGATTGGCAATCTGATTTAACTGATTGGAAAAAACAGAGGGTTGAACGTTTAACACAACCACATGGGTGGCTGAGTTTAATTGGTATGGAGTGGTTTTCAAAAGGAGAGAATAGCATTGGTTCTGCCAATGACAACAGTATTGTGTTACCCCATGGGCCTGAATATCTTGGTTCATTCTGGTATAAAGATGAAGTGATCACATTTGTGCCTCAAAAGGATGTGAGCATACAAGCCAATGACAAACCCATCACAGAAAAGATGGTTGTGAAAATGGACTCAAGCGGTGAACCCACTGTTTTTACTGCAGATAGCTTTCAGTTTTATGTAATAGAAAGAGGAAAACCTGCTCTTAGAATAAAAGACAGTCAAGCAACGAGTTTAAAAGAGTTCTCTGGAATTGATTATTTTCCTGTTATGGAAGAGTTTAGGGTGAAAGCTGAATTTATTCCGTACACGCCAGTGAAGAAGCTAGAAATTATCAATGTTTTGGGTTTGTTAAGTCGATCTGATGCATTGGGTCGATTGAACTTTGATATGGATGGAAAAAGTGTTAATTTGGATGTGTTAGATGCTGGTGATGAGTATTATGTAATTTTTGCAGACAAAACCAGTGGTCGAACGAGCTATGGGCCTGGGCGATTTTTATATGTTCCAAAGCCAGAGGAAGGAAATGAAGTGGTCATTGATTTTAACAAGGCATACAATCCACCGTGTGCCTTTTCAGATTATTCAACGTGCCCTTTGCCTCCTCCACAGAACCGTATCCCTGTTTACATAGAAGCAGGTGAAAAAAAATACAGAAAATAAAAACTGAACATTGCGGTAAAAAGTTTTGTTTATAGTAATTCCATAGGCTATGACTATTGGCCTATTGGAATTGAGTCAATATTTATATAGAATCATACAGTTTATCAATATAATAATATAGGAAAAGATCATGAAAAAATCGGTTTTTCTCGTGATGACAGCACTGACCATGAGTGGTTGCGGTGTTGATCACAAAGAAAATAAATATGCAAATACAAAAAGTATTAATAAGCAGGAAAATACTCAAGTTGAAGCTATCAGTCAATTAAGTTCAGGAATAGATTTACAATATGTCGATCATTCTGTTCGCCCCCAAGATGACTTTTATAAATACGTCAATGGAAAGTGGTTAAAAGAATATAAAATGCCAGCTGACAAATCACGTTATGGGGCTTTCAATGCATTAAGAGATAAGAGTGAAAAGGACGTTAAAACCATTATTGATAAATTAGCACAAAACACTTATGCAGTTGGTTCAGACGAGCAAAAAATAGGTGACTTATACAAAAGTTACATGGATGTGGATGCCATAGAAAAGGCTGGACTGAGTGTTTTAGAAGATGATCTTAAAAAAATCAAAGCAATCACTAATTACAACGACCTTTTAAAGTATATGGCTTACGCTGATCGTTATACAGATGCCCCATTTGGCTTGTATGTGAGTGTGGATGCAAAGAATTCAAATCGTTATATCACCTATATTGGTCAGTCTGGATTGGGTTTGCCAGATAGGGATTATTATCTAAATGAAGATGAAAAATTTAAAAATATCAGAGAAAAATACTTAACCTTAATTGAGAATATGTTTACATTGGCAGATTTTGCCAATCCAAAGCAGTCTGCTCAAACAATCATGGCGCTTGAAACACAGTTGGCAAAAGGGCATTGGACCAATGTTGAGAGACGTGACAGTGAAAAATCTTATAACTTAAAAACTTATGATGAGTTTAAAGGTTTGATGCCAGATTTAAATATAGATCAATGGATGGGTAATACCACACTTAAAAACGTTGAAGAATTGGTTGTTGGCCAACCAGATTATTTGGAAAAACTCAATACAATCATAAAACAAACATCTATTGATGATTGGAAAACCTATTTTAACTGGAAGCTGATAGATGCTGCGGCAAGCTATTTACCAAAGAAATTTGATGATGAAAACTTTAAATTTTATGGTACTGTTTTGAGGGGTACAACAGAGCAAAGAGAACGTTGGAAAAGAGCTATTGGCACCGTAAACAGTGGAGTCGGCGAGTTGGTAGGTAAAGTGTATGTGAAATCGTATTTTCCACCAGATGCCAAGCGTAAAATGGATAATTTGATTGAAAACCTTCGCACTGCTTATGGTCAAAGTATCAAAGAATTGGATTGGATGAGTGAAGAAACAAAGGTTAAAGCCCTGGATAAATTGAAAAAATTTGATCCAAAAATCGGTTATCCAAGTGAATGGAAAGATTACAGCAGTTTAAACATAGATAAAGCTTCTTTGGTTAAAAATATGCATGCTGTTCAAACCTGGGGTATCAACAGAAATCGTAGTAAATTAGGAAAACCCATTGATAGAACAGAGTGGGGCATGAACCCTCAAACAGTAAATGCCTACTATAATCCAACCAAAAATGAAATAGTTTTTCCTGCTGGCATCTTACAACCACCATTCTTTAATTTGGCAGCAGACGATGCTGTTAATTATGGTGGAATTGGCGCCGTTATTGGGCATGAAATGGGCCATGGTTTTGATGATCAGGGATCATTATTTGATGGAGATGGTAACTTAAGTAGTTGGTGGACTGATGAAGATAGAGAAAAATTCAACGCCAGAACTGCAATATTGATTGAACAGTACAACAATTATACAGTACTGGACGGAACGGCCAACGTTAATGGTGAATTAACACAAGGCGAAAATATTGGTGACTTGAGTGGTTTATCTATCGCTTATAAAGCCTATAAAAACGCTTATCCAGAGAATGTTACGATTGATGGTTTGACTTCAGATGAAAGGTTTTTCTTCGGTTGGGCACAGATTTGGCGTGGAAAAATGAGGGATGAAGCTCAGCTTCAACAAGTGGCTACAGACCCCCATTCACCAGCTCAATTCAGAGGCAATGGACCTTTGAAAAACTTCCCTCCTTTCCTAAAACAGTTTAATGTTAAAGAAGGTGATGGCATGTATTTGGCTCCAGAAGATCGTGTTAAAATTTGGTAATTGGCTGATTTAATTACCAGTTTTATATAAAAAAGCCGTTGCAGTTGCAATGGCTTTTTTAATACCTATAGATGTCATGCTTCAAAAAAATATTAGATACGCTGGCGTATGGTTGTTAATAAATTTGATAATTATAATAATAATATAAAACAATGACTTAGATATTTTATTGAGATTTTTATTAGGATAATTGTGAATTTTCAGAGTACACATGTAAACTAAAAAATCTAAATGTTTAATCATGCTTGACATTGGTAATAATACTGCTTAGTATGCCAGCTTTCATTCAATCAATTTTGATAAAATAATGACAAAGCAAAACTCTTTTAGTAATAAGGAATTGATCAAATGCAGCCAAGGCCAATTGTTTGGAGAAGACAATGCTAAACTGCCATCCGATCAAATGTTAATGGTAGACAGAATAGTTGAAATTAATGATAACGGTGGTGATTTTAACAATGGCGAAATCATTGCTGAGTTAGACATTCATCCTGATTTGTGGTTCTTTGCTTGTCATTTTAAAGGTGATCCAGTTATGCCAGGGTGCTTGGGTTTAGATGCATTATGGCAATTGGTTGGTTTTCACATGATTTGGAATGGTTATGAAGGCAAAGGTAGGGCGTTGGGTGTTGGAGATGTCAAGTTTCGCGGTCAAGTTTTGCCAAACGCTAAAAAAGTAACCTATCATCTCAACATTAAACGAATGATAGCATCAAAATTAAAATACGCCATCGCCAATGGTTCAGTCAGTGTTGATGGAAAAAAAATATATACTGCTGAAAAATTAAGAGTGGGTTTATTCACATCAACAGAGGATTTTTAATTAATTTATTATGAAAAGAGTCGTTATTACAGGTTATGGTATAGTTTCTTGCCTTGGAAATAATAAGCAAGAGGTCTTAACTTCACTTAAGTCCAGTCAATCTGGCATATCATTCAATCCGAGCTATGTAGAAAATGGTCTCAGAAGCCATGTTTCAGGTAGTATCGATATTAATTTAAAAGACCACATTGGGCGCAAGGACTTCAGATTCATGAGTGCAAGTTCCGCATACGCTTACATCGCTATGAAAGAAGCCATTGAACAATCTGGATTAGAACCATCACAAGTATCAAATATCAAAACGGGTTTGATTGTCGGAGCAGGAGGGTCTTCATCGGAGAGTATTGTCGAGAGCATTGATAAATTGAGGGCAAAAGGTATACGGAAAGTAGGGCCTTATGTGGTTACAAAATCAATGAGCAGTGGCATATCAGCTTGTTTAGCTACCCCCTATAAAATAAAAGGTTTGAATTATTCTATCAGCTCAGCCTGCGCCACAGGTGCTCATTGTATAGGTCTTGCAGTAGAACAAATTCAATTTGGTAAACAAGATGTCATTTTTGCAGGTGGTGGTGAAGAGGAACATTGGTCATTAAGCATGATGTTTGATGGTATGGGTGCATTATCCACTAAATTTAATAATACACCAGAGCAAGCTTCAAAGCCTTATGATCAAAGCCGAGATGGTTTTGTAATTGCAGGTGGAGCTGGGATAATGGTTTTAGAAAGTTTGGATCACGCACTTGCGCGTGGAGCGAATATTTTGGCAGAAGTGGTTGGTTATGGTGCAACTTCAGATGGTGATAATATGGTTGCTCCTTCTGGAGAAGGTGCGATACGTTGTATGCACATGGCGATAGAAACGGTGGATGGACCAATTGACTATATCAATACACATGGCACAAGTACGCCTTTAGGAGATGTGGTAGAAATTAATGCCGTTCGTGAGGTGTTTAGCGGGAATATACCAAGAATCTCATCAACCAAGTCTTTATCCGGCCACTCCTTGGGTGCTGCTGGAGTTCATGAGGCCATTTACTCAATGTTGATGATGGAAAACAGTTTTATCACAGGAACAGCGAACCTCAATGAACTTGATGCCAAAATAGCCAGTGATACACCAATAGTCAGAGAGAACATAGAAAATATTGACATCAATACAGTGATGTCAAATAGTTTTGGTTTTGGCGGAACCAATGCTACTTTGGTTTTGCAAAAATATGGAGCGTAATTACTGAATTATTACTCATTAAGATATGGATTTTTGTAAACACATATGATGTTAGTATTAATAAGCGCCATACAATTTGTTTGGCGTTTATGATTTTTTAAGTCATTTGAAGTTATTTTTTTAACCCTAAATGAGTTTCATATTTGTTGTGCTAATATAATTTAGCAATATCATCATTAATAACCATGAATATAAGCAAATTATCCTTAATTGATCTGAAGCCACTGGCTGAAAGTGATTTACCGTTGTTTTTAACAACGTATACCGATACTGAGATGATGATTAATGTTGGCGCACCTTTAACAATTAAAGAAACTGTGGCATTGTTTTATAGGGTGTTATCTGAGATCGGTAAAAAAACACCTCAATACCTCTTTTATGTCATTAAAAAGGGTGATATCGACCTGGGCATAATTGGCTTGTTATGGAATCAAAAGGCTCGAGATAAAGTAGAATTGGGCATAATGGTATCGAAAACTTTCCATGGCAAAGGTTACGCCTACAAAGCTGTTAAATTATTGATGGAAAGTGCTTTTGATGAACTCAATATTAAGTCAATGATAGTTCTTTGCAATCTGAACAACACCATGGCGAATCGAATCTCGCATGCATTAGGTTTTAAAAATAAAGGCACTATCCAATCTCAATTACAACATAAAATTAAATGGGAAATCACAATTGAACAATTCAGACAATCACAAAAAAGGTAGTTTAGTTAATGTTGGCTTAGGCATGACTTTAGGATCGCATATCACCCCATTATCCAGAAGCTATATAGAAAAAGCCGATGTGGTCTTTGTTGCAGCGTCCAATAATATTGTAGAGCAATGGGTTGAAGGCATGAATACTGATGTGCGAAGTTTACAAAATTATTATAAGGAAGGGACTTCTCGGATGATTACGTATCGTAATATGGTCGAGGCCATTATGCAGGAAGTGCGAGCTGGCAAGCAGGTCTGTGGAGCATTTTATGGCCACCCTGGTGTTTTTGCATGGGCGCCACATGAGTCAATTAAGCAAGCAAAGTCAGAGGGCTATAAAGCACATATGGAGCCAGGTGTTTCGGCAGAAGATTGTTTGTATGCAGATTTGGGAATTGACCCAGGTAAATACGGATGCACTCATTTTGAAGCCAGTCAATTTATGTTCAGAAATAAAACATTTGATCCATCAGCTTATTTGGTATTATGGCAAGTGGGCATTGCCGGTGATAAAAGTCTAGCAAAATTTTCAACCGTTGCCAAATATAAACAAGTATTGGTAGATATGTTGTTACAAACCTATCCTGCAGACTTCGAGGTAACACTTTATGAATGTGCAGTTTTGCCGATAGAAGAAACGTTGATTAAAAAGATAAAATTGTCTGAGTTTGCAGAAGCTGAAATGAGCTTGAAAACAACGGCAATTCTCCCTCCATACAAAAAAACTACACTAAATAAGGACATTGTTAAACTTGTAGAAAATTTATAGCCTGTATGATACCATGATCGCTCATTTAACAATAATTTACAAGAGGGTAAAGTATGAATCCAGCAATTAAAATTTTAGAGAAAATTGGTCAGAATGTATCTTTAAACCAGCATGATAATTTGATAGAAATGCTACAAAGTATAAATGTTGCTCAGCATGATTCATTGCGAATGATAAAAGATACTACAAATGAGTTCGTTTGTTTGCTGATTCCTGAAGATGAAGAAGGTGAAGACAAAGGGGAAGATGAATAATTTAACCTATAATCATAGATTAATACCAATGAAATCTAAGTAATATATGACTCTTAAATATCCAAAATTATTAATCGTTTTAATTATTTATTGTATCACTTTTGTTTATGCTCAAGATGTTGAACATGTGAAAGAAAATGTAGTTGTTGATAAAAGTAATAACATTAATCAAATCTTGGTTGAAGCTGAAAGTATGAGATCAGGAAATTTCCAACAATTTGAGGATAAACTCAAATTGTTGGAAAAAAGTGAAAAGATATTTTCTGCGTACCAAAGATGTTTATTTAATTATCTATCTATTTATAAAATTAGTTTAATTGGACAATTTGAATCTGCAAGTAAGCAACTTAATCAGCTTTTTGGTGAATGTGAAGATTTAGATATTAAATTAAAAATTAAATCTTTATTAGCAAATTTATATGTTATTTCAGGCGATTATCTGAAAGCTATTTCCAGTTTGGACTTTTTATTTCCTAATGTTGATAAAACATCGAACAAGACCAATAAATATCTTGCATATATGGCTGCAATAGTTGTTTATGATTTAGTTGATCAATATCAATTGAGTTTAAAGTTTTCTGATTTATTACTAAATGAAAACCCACCTGAAAGTTACATTTGTAAAGCAAAAATTTATAAATACATTTCTTTAATTAAATCAAATAATTCTTCTCCATCTGAATCTGAAATTGAGACAGCTATAAAACACTGTCAAAATTTAGGTGAGATTGTTTATGCTCAAGGTCTAAATACAAAATGGATAGAATCTAGATTAAACTCATCGACTTCTAAAGAAGAAGTTGAGAAGCTCTTATCTTTATTAACAGATGCAGATGGTGAAATTGAAAACACTAATTATAAAAACCTCATCGCTGCAAAGAATAGCCTTCTTGCACAAATTCATGAAAAATTAGGAAACCATTCAAAAGCAACTAGTTTTGCAAATTTATCCATTGAAGCTAGTCACTCTATAGGTGCAACAAAACCCAAAATAGACGCTTTACAGGTATTAATTAACTACTATCAATACAATAAAGATTTTGAAAAGGTCAATAGTTTCTTAATTGAAAGAAACAATGCTGAGAAAAAACTCTATTCTGATAAGCAAGCAAAATTGATGGCTTATCAAACTGTGAAACATGACAGTTTAGCCAATACATTACAAATAGAGTCATTGAATCAAAGAAATACATTACTGCAATTGGAAAACAAATTGGCAGAAAAATCTAAGACCAACCAACTGTTGTTGACCAGTTTGTTGGGTATCATCATATTGTTTTTATTGATATTGGGTTATCGAATATACAAACAACAAAAACTATACAAACGTCTTTCAGAACGAGACCCAATGACGAAGATCTATAACCGTAAAGGCATTAAGGATTATATGGATTATTTGTTACCGTATTCCAAAAATAAAAATGAGATCGTTGCTTATGGTATTTTTGATTTGGACTTATTCAAGAGAATCAATGATAAATATGGCCATGCGATTGGAGATTGGGTGATCAAAAATTCTGTTATGGTTTGTCGAAAATTGAGTAACAATAAAGTCACTTTTGCACGTTTGGGTGGCGAAGAATTTGCCTTGATCATTAATGATTCCAGTTTGAAAGAAGTTGAGGAATTTGCAGAAAAGTGTAGGGTCGCGATTCAAGAAATTTCTACTCAAGAAGAGACTGGTTTTGATTTTACAATTTCAGCCAGTTTTGGTATAACCACAACAGAAATATCAGGTTATGATTATGCTGACCTTATGCAAAATGCTGATGCGGCTTTATACCAAGCCAAAAATGGTGGGAGAAACCAAGTTCAGGTCTATCAAGGCTCTGAATGATATTTATTATTCAGCAGTTATCTTTTTTATTAACAAATTTAACAACACCCATTCCATCAGCCCCAGCAGAACGATCGAAGATGCATAAATAATTACTGATTAATGGTAGGCCGATGACTGATTGGTCAGGCCAGTTTGGTACTTGTTTTAATAAGGTAAAAAAAGCTTGATTGGGTGAAATGGCATGTGTTTGCCAATAATGTGTCGCTGGACAGCTCACCGTGGTTTGTTTCTCAGTAGCGCCTTCAAATGTAAAATAGAGTGTTGGCCATGAGGCGAAATCTAAATCATCGGGCTTGTAAGGTTTTCCAGATTTCTGGGCTTCGTTAAAACCGTCAATGAATGTGGTAAATTGAGGATTGATTGTATTGAAACAATCCATGATGTATTGATAGATTTTCGATTGCAACATTAAGTAACTAGAGCCTGAATCAATAATGGCATTGGTAAAAGACGTTTTCAGGTGCTTATTATCCAAAGGTGGGGCATCAAAACTTTCAAAACCTTCAACTTTGACTGACAGTAAATTGGTGTTGTAATAAGCATCATGTAAAACCTTAACATTCTTACAGTTACCACCATAAAGGTCGGCATCATGTTCAATATGCCCAACAATAAACAGCCCTTGATTCAGTTGTTCTTGTTTTTTTTCATCTGGACTCATGCCTTGCTTAGGAACGTAGGCAATGGCTCTGTGTGTTAATAGTGAGAACATATTTATGTTGACATATTGTTCTTCAAAAGCGGTAAATATTGGTGTCACGTCTTTTTCAGGATGGCGCCTTAAGAACCGTTTGAAGGGTTTGATTCCTTTCTCTGATATGGTATCGGAAAATTGCCAGGGATATGAATATGTTTGTTGATTATTTTCTTTTAAAAAATCTGACAAATTATAAGCTCGGTTAAGGTGGTGATAGGCCAATCCAAATATGCCATCTAACCCAAGAAAACTGTCAGTTAACTGATCCTCCACTAAAGCAAAAGGTGCATCGGTAATATCAAAAGAGTCGGCACCATTTGAATAGGTAATGGTTGATCTGATTACCGGTCCTGCCCAGCCACCTTTGCCATAAGTTATGCATTGGGCATATGGGGTTAGTTCTTTGTGTTCATCTAGGTGAGGGTCATAGTGGGTTTCTTTAAAAGTTATGGTGCTGCTACCAGTGTCAATTAACAATTCTACAGGCTGTTGTTGACTACCAACTAACAGGTTTATGGAATACGCTCCTTGAGATGGGGCAATATTAATTGGAAATTTTATTGAGTTTTTCATAAAGCTCTGATGATTTTGATCTGTTTTTTTCAAGGTTGGTGTCATAAGCTGCTATGTTGTTCCAACCTTGTGTATGTTGTTGCAAAATAGATGTCAGAGCATTCAAGTGGTCATCTCTGGCATTCAATGCTGATACATAACTGAATTTTTCTCCACCAGCATTGATGAAATAATCTTTATTTTCTTCTTCAATTTCTTCAATGGTTTCGAGACAATCAGCAGAAAACCCTGGGCAAATGACCTGAATATCTTTGATGCCTTGTGCTGGCAAGGATTTCAGCGTGTCTGCTGTATAGGGTTTTAACCATTCTTCACGACCAAATATGGACTGGAATGTCGTCATATACTGGCTTTCATCAAGTCCTAATTGTTCTGCAACCAATCGAGAGGTGGCATGGCATTCACAATGATAGGGATCACCATTCATTAAATACCTCTTGGGAATACCATGGTATGACATGATCAGCTTTTGTGCTTGTCCATGTTTGCTCCAATGGTCTTTGATGCTTTGGCACAAGGCATTAATATAGCCTTGGTGATTGTGATAATGATTGATGAATCTTAATTCAGGAATCCAACGCCATTTTTGTAATACAGAGGTCACTTCATCAAATGTTGATGCGGTAGTGGTTGCTGAATATTGAGGATAAAGTGGTAAGACCACCAATTTTCGAACATTGTGCTTTTTTAATTCTTCAAGAGCACTGGCAATCGAAGGATTACCATATCTCATGCCTAAAGCACAAACCACAGGGCCGTCAATTATTTCTGTGACACGTTTTTCAAGTCCTGATAATTGCTGTTTGGCAATGTCCAATAAGGGAGAGCCTTCACCATAATGTCCCCATACTTGTTGATAAGCTTTGGCAGATCTTGCTGGTCTGATGTTTAAAATAATCAGGTTTAAAATCAATAACCATACCCATCGAGGAAAATTACTTTCAACGAGTCTTGGGTCTGATAAAAACTGTTTTAAATATTTTTTTAATGCTTTTTTAGTCGGAGCATCTGGTGTGCCTAGGTTGGTAATGAGGATGCCAGTAGGCTGTTTTGAACCATGTTTATAATCATGGTCGTTAATAAATTTCATAGATTCATATTCATGGTTGTTAACCCGTTATTTTACTCTATTTTAATGGCGTCGTGTTAATCAATCCTGCCTTAATTTATACACTGAGTCGTCTGTGTGTTTGGGTCATGAATCGTAACAATTAATACCATTAAATGTTGGCCTTCATGGCATGTGTGTCATGGTTTCGATCAATCAATTTTTTTGGTTAGATTGAAGGTATAACAGGTGAACTTGTTATTTGATTATGTGCTTTTTTCATTCATCAGATTCTGAAGGCCATGATTAAACAGATCTAACAATAAGTCCTGTTTAATTGAGCAGTCATGGTAATCCAATCCATTGATAAAAGCCACCAACACTTGGTGGGTTTTATCAATGGATGAAAAATCTGCATATTGGATGTTATTCTTTATGCCTTATGAACTTATAGCAGCAGTCATTAGATTTTACTTAGGCTCAACTACAGTAAAGCCCATTGCTCTTAAATCATCAAGATAGTTATTGTCTCCAACCAGATCACTTATGGGTAAAACAGCAAAAGTTGATTCATATTCATTTAAACTTTGTTGTGCTTTTTCTAACCATACTTGTTTTACCTGATTCAGTAAATCATCTGTTCCAGTATCTTCAGCAATGTCAGAGTTCATAAATGCATTATCACAGGCTTCACCTTGATCTGGGTAATCCAGTGATTTGATTCGTGTGATATCACCTGATGCCCAAGCTTCCGCTCTGATGAGCATAGATGGTATGTCTTTTTCTACTCTATCTAAGGTTTTTGTAAAGCATTCAAGGTCATTGATTGTCGACTTCTTGAATTTTTTTATGGTCTTTCTTGGTTTTTTAATTGCTAATTTAACTTCAGGTTTAATGAGCTTTAATCGATTTCTTTTGGCTATTTTGCGGACTTTTTTATAGACTTGCTCTTTTTCTGATAACCCGGACTTTTTAAGTGCTTTTTGATATAACTTGTGAGCTGCAAACATTGGCCTGCTTTCTTCTATAACTTTATTCTTTCCAATATACTGTGATTTTAATTTCAGCCAACGATCATAAACCTCAGTAGGCAGTACGTCTCTAAGTTTCTTCTTTTCTGGATTGTTTTCAATGCCTATAACTGAAGGAATCAATGTGATCTGTTGAAAAAAATTGAGGTCAGTAGTGATGCTTGGATAGGTAATAAAAGCTTGAGATTCTTTGATGGTTACTTCAACAGGCTTAGACTCCCATTTCATTTTTTTAGGCATGGGTAATTGAGTGCCCAAAATCCACATGGTGTTATCACCATTGTTAACCATCCATAAATCAGGGCCTGGAATTTTGCCGACCACAACCACTTTATCCAGTGCTAATTTGGGGTCTTGTGATGCAGCTGTAAAAGTTAAGCTGAGTAGAATAATAAATAAAAAATGCATAATTATATTGATGTAATTGGGAATGTTGCTGTTATAGCGAATAAGGCCGTAAATTGAAAGAAAAAACAATGTTTAATGGAAAAGTCAAATCATATGTTAAATTTTCGTTTTATAAAATTAAATACATATTACAAAATTTTAACATCTTGTCGATTTTGATGAGTTTTGAATGTTTTATTTGTTGATCAAGCTTTGACAAAGAGTTGTTAATATTGAAAGGCTTCTCATTGAGAAGCCTTTCGGGATTGTGCCAATTACTCGTTAATTAATGCTTGGCATAACGGTACTCCACTACCGGAGATTCTCTTTAATGGAATCATACCACTGAGTTCACTATCAGTAATGTTGTACTGGACACTGGCACTATCACAATCACTGAAATTAATGATTAAAGATCCAACTTCTGTGGTTTGTGTCATGTCGTTCTGATTAAAAATACCACCTTGTGTAAGGTTTAATGTCAGGTTTGCTGATGTTCCATCATATGTTCCTTGAGCAGTCAACCATCTGTGATTGGGCTCTCCAATGACTGCTGTTTCACCGGCTTCGGCCGCTGTAGTGTCATAGGTAAACCAGGCAACGAATAATGTATTGACTGCTGGCAATACTTCAACTAAAAATCCTTGACCGGGATTACTAGCATCAAACCATGAACCATTAAGTCCTTCATTCAATGTTGACAGTTCTTTGTCAAGTGGAAGCATGCCGCTTGTACCATTGCCAAATAAAGCGAAGAAACCCAAATCCTGATTACTACCATCACCGACGGCAAATACATTTATGACTTCGCCTGAACTCAAATATGCTGGCGCTAGATCTATTAAAACGGCACTGCCATCTGGAGTGGCAACATTTAGATCATAAAGACCTTCTGGTAATTCTAGATATCCCGAATTTTGGCCGAATTGAACATTTGATAAACCACCTACAACATCACCTG
Organism: uncultured Alcanivoracaceae bacterium; assembly: GCA_964352735.1. Lineage (GTDB taxonomy): Bacteria > Pseudomonadota > Gammaproteobacteria > Xanthomonadales > Marinicellaceae > NORP309. The sequence goes on from CAYGTC010000003.1 coordinate 22,323, forward strand.
AGTCGGTTCTGATTGAAACAGCAGTATCTTCTAGGGCTACTGCAAATGGAGCGGTATGAATGATTCGAATTTTGGCAAAACCTTCAGCTGGAGCAGCATTGTCGTCAACAAGCGGAAGTAGGCTCAAAGGTTGGTTGGTTCCATCTCCTATCGCAACAACTGTGTAATCGGTTTCAGCAGCCAAATCAACACTGCCCAATATGGCTGGTTCAACTGAACCTGGGGGGGCAAATACAGCCAATTCTGTTGAGCCCGGAGATTCACCATTCTCTGCAACGATTAAATAACCTGAAGATTGTTGATACATGACTCCTGTTAAAATTTCATTACCGTTGACTTCAATCGAAACGGCCGTATCTGCATCATTTGCTGCAAATGGTGCCAGGTGAGCAACGTTGACCCGTGTTGGGGATGTGCTTTCTAGCTCTAATGAAGAAGCACTACCATCACCAAAAACTGCATAGGCGCCAACTGGTTGGTTGACACCATCACCAATGGCAAATACATTCACAATCGCACCTGCAGGGAGGTCTAACGGCGCTATATCGATTAGCCTAACGCTGCCATCAGCACTTGAAATATTGAGGTCATAATTGCCTGCAGGAATTTCAAAGAAACCTGAATTCTGCCCAAATAAAACACTGTCTAAGCCATTGATCACGGTGCCATCATCTAATCTTACTGATGCAGCAGTTTCGTTTATATCTGATGCAAATGGAGCCGCGTGGATAACTCTGATCATCAAATTACCTTCACTTGGTGTCATTTGTGTGTCTTCTAATGCCAGTAAGCTCAATGGTTGGTTGACTCCATCACCAATTGCTGTCACTGAATAAAATGTATCAGCAGCTAAATCTACGGTAGCAGATATTGCAGCTGTGTCCGTACCTGGGGGGGCAAAAACCTCAAGCATGGTCTCACCAGGAGCGATACCTGGACCAGCCAGTTCAAGATAGCCAGATGACTGTTTATATACAACATCGGTAAGTACTTCAGTTCCGTTTACATTAACGGCAACTGCAGTGCCATCAGTCGAATCGGCAAAAGGCGCAAGATGATTGACATTGACTTGTGTTGCCAATACTTGAGTTGACAAAGTCAATGAAGCAATGATTGAAAGTAAAGAATGTGTTTTCATGATTATCTTTTTTTTTAAGAGTCTAAATTATAGAAAGCAATCGTGAAGTCATTGTGAAAAAGCCATTGATAAAGTTTCACAAATATTTCACAAATATTTATTTCACTATAAAAGACTGATTCATCATTTAAAATGGCTTTTAACCATCTATCATACCATGGTGGTTTAGCCGGGATATTTCATCATAGAATGGATTTTAGGGTAAAAATAGCAAAATACATTAGAGAAATATCGCTTCAAAGTCCTTATTAATAGTTTATAAAGCCTCATGGCTTTGAGGTGATTAACATGATCATTAAATTCATGTGTGAATTTAAGCAATGTATGTAGCCATTTTTTTCATAAAACCATTCAGATACAAAGTGTCTTTTTAATAAATCGCCTAACTCAATGTTTTTCATAGATAAAATCGATTTTTTTACCGATTTAATGAAATATCCGGGTTAGTTAGTCATATTGATTTAATCTATCAATACTGACTAATAAAAATTGAAGAAGAGATGTGAAAGTATTGATTTTTGAATTGACATAATTAATGTTATTTTCAGTCAAAGCAAGTAATGAAAGGCTTCTCATAAAGAAGCCTTTCCAAATATTAAAACGTTATTGGACAATTAAAGATTGACAGAATGGTACTGCACTGCCAGAAATTCTTTTTAATGGTATCATGCCACTGAGTTCACTGTCAGTGATATTATATTGTACTGTTGCTTTGTCACAATCACTGAAATTAATGATTAAAGATCCGACTTCATTGGTTTGTGTCATGGCATTTTGATTGAAAATTCCGCCTTGTGTCAGGTATAAAGTTAGATTTGCAGATGTACCTTCATATTGACCTTGAGCGGTTAGCCATCTGTGGTTGGGTTCGCCAACAACTGCAGTTTCACCTGCTTCGGCAGCTGTTGTATCATAAGTAAACCATGCAACAAATAGCGTGTTTATGGCGGGTAAAACTTCAACTAGAAAGCCTTGACCAGGGTTCTCTGGGTCAGACCAAGAGCCATTGAGTCCTTCATTTAAAGTGGTTAACTCTTTATCGAGTGGGAGCACTGCACCCGTTCCGTTTCCGAATGTAACGAAGAAACCCAAATCTTGATTACTGCCATCACCTGTAGCAAATACATTGATGATATCTCCAGATGTCAGATAAGCTGGTGCAAGATCTATCAATACTGTGCTGCCATCAGGCGTTGCTATATTCAGGTCAATGAGGCCTTCAGGAAGTTCTAGGTATCCTGAGCTCTGACCAAATTGAACATTTGACAAACCACTGACAATGTCTCCTGAATCAGTTCTGATTGATACAGCAGTATCCTCTAGTGCCGCTGCAAAAGGTGCAGTATGGATAATTCTCACTTTTGCAAAACCTTCAGCAGGTGCAGAGTTATCGTCAACAAGTGGAAGTATGGCCAAAGGTTGATTGGTTCCGTCTCCAATCACTGCTACGGTATAATCGGTTTGAGCTGCCAGATCAACAATGTCCATTATGGTTGGTTTTGCTGCCCCTGGTGGAGCAAATACATCCAATTGTATTGGGCCAGGATCTGAACCATCTTCTGTAATATTTTCATATCCTGAAGACTGTTGATAAATTATCCCGCTTAAGATTTCGCCGTTATTGGCATTTATAGAGACAGCAGTATCAGCATCATTTGCTGCGAATGGAGCCAAATGAACAAGGTTAGCACGTGTGGTTTCCAGCTCCAATTCAGTTACGCTTCCATCTCCCAAAACAGCATAGGCTCCAACTGGTTGATTAACACCATCGCCAATGGCAAATAAACTCACAATCACACCTGCAGGGAGGTCTATTGGTGCTATATCAATTAACCTTGTGCTGCCATCAGCACTTGAAACATTCAGATCATAATTACCCGCTGGGATTTCAAAATAATCCGAATTTTGACCAAATAAAACATTATCTAAACCATTGATCACGGTGCCATCATCTAATCTTATTGATGCAGCGGTCTCATTAATGTCTGATGCAAATGGAGCTGCGTGGATAACCCTGATCATCAAATTACCTTCACTGGGTGTCATTTGTGTGTCTTCTAATGCAAGTAGGCTCAGTGGTTGGTTGACCCCATCACCAATTGCTGTAACCGAATAGAATGTATCAGCAGCTAGATCTAGTGTTGCTGATATTGCTGGGGTGTCTGTGCCAGGAGGTGCAAATACCTCAAGCATGGTTTCACCAGGTGCTACTCCAGGTTCTGCCAATTCAATGTATCCAGTTGATTGTTTATAGACAAAATTGGTGAGCGCCTCAGTTCCATTTACATTAATGGCAACTTCAGTTTCTTCAATCGTGCCTGCAAAAGGTGCCAGATGATTGACATTGACTTGTGTTGCCAATACTTGTGTTGACAAAGTCAATGAAGCTATGAGTGAAAGTAAAGAATGTATTTTCATGATTATCTTTTTTTTTTAAGGGCCAATATTATAACAAAAAATCGTGAAGCCATTGAAAAAACCTCATTGATAATATTACACAAATATTTATTCATTATGACAACCAATATAACCGTTTAAAATGTCATTTAACCGCTCATCATAAAATGATGGTTTGGTTGATGATTTTGATCTATTCTATTAACCTGAATATTTGATCATAGAATGGAATTTAAGGGAAAAATGGCAAAATAGATTGGGGAAATATCGCCTCAAAGCCAGTTATTCATGGTTTTGAGGCGATTTTGCCCAATATATGCCGCCATTTTTTTCATAAAACCATTCAGGTACAAAGTGTCTTTTTAATAAATTCATCTAAAACAATGTTTTCCATAGATAAAATCGATTTTTTTACCGATTTGATGAAATATCCGGGTTAAGTATAATTAATAAAATACGGGGAAAAATTATGAAAATATCCATTTTTTTATTGGCATTATTACAACTTTTTTCAGTGAGAGCAGATGAAATTACTGGCAGTTGGCATGGTCAATTAGACATTCAAGGCGTGAAATTAAATTTGCTGTTTCATATTAATAAACAAGATGAAGTGTTCACTTCAACAATGGACAGCCCTGACCAAGGAGCAATTGGCATTGCTACGACAAAAACCACATTTACTGATAATAAGTTAAAAATCACCATTGCAAAAATTGGAGGGCAATTTAAAGGAACATTAACGAACAATCAATTAATAGGTCACTTCTCTCAGTCTGGTATGAGGTTGCCATTGACTTTGATCAAAGCGCCTGAAAGTATTAAATCAGATGGTGTTGAAGGAGCGGATGCTTTGATGAAGCCAGATATTACTGGCAGTTGGTATGGAGAATTAGAGGTACCTGGGAATGCGTTGAAAATCGTATTTCATATTGATAAAAACAAAGAAGGTTACTCGACAAAAATGGATAGTCCGAATCAAAATGTGATGGGCAAGAAAACTACGAGTACAGTCTTTAAAAACAATCGATTAAAAGTAATAATTGAGAAAATTGATGCTGAATATAATGCGGTGTTAGAAGGAGATCAACTCATTGGTACTTTTCAACAAAGAGGTGGAATAATACCCTTAAAATTGAATAAAAATTCCAACCAATCAACCTCAAATATAATAAGGCCACAAGACCCTAATACACCATTACCTTATGAATCAAAGGAAGTTCATTTTATCAATAATGAAGCAGGTGATATTACTTTAGCTGGTACATTAACTTTACCTAAGCACAGTAATAAACCTCCAGTAGCTATTTTAATTACGGGTTCTGGGCCTCAGAATCGAAATGAAGAGCTGTTTAATCATCGACCTTTTTTGGTATGGTCTGATTATTTAACTCGTCATGGTATTGCGGTATTGCGGTATGATGATAGAGGTGTTGCTGAGTCAGAAGGGACACGAAATGAGGCCACATCAAAAGATTATGCGAGTGATGTTGAAGCGGCAGTTCATTATTTGCAATCAAGGACTGATGTTGATGTGAATAAAATTGGATTGGTGGGGCATTCAGAAGGAGGGTTTATTGCGACAATGGTTGCAGCAAATAATAAAAACATTGCATTTGTTGTTTCATTGGCAGGACCTGGCGTGATTGGTTCTGAAGTATTGTATACACAATCAGAACAAGCTTCAAAACTTGCTGGTATGGATAAAAAAACGATTGAGATCAATCAACAAATAATGTCAAAGACGCATCAAATAATGAAGACAAATCATCACAATAAGAAATTAGAGGAGCTGCTCGAAAATTATCTCAAAAGTATGCGGAATAAAGTTCCTGAAACATTGGCAGTTGGATTGACTGATGACAGAATCGCTGCTCAAGTAGAAACATTAGCCTCACCATGGTACCAGTATTTTTTGAATACTGATCCGGATCAGTTCTTATCTCAAGTGACCTGTCCAACATTAGCCATCAATGGGTCGCTTGATTTTCAAGTGATTGCTGATTTAAATCTTAATGGAATTAAACGTTCCTTGGTAAAAGCCGGTAATAAAGATGTAACCATTAAAAAGCTGGATGGCTTAAACCACTTGTTTCAAACAGCAAAGACTGGTTATATAACTGAATACGGCACCATTGAAGAAACCGTTGCACCAAAGGCTCTAAAATTGGTTACTGGTTGGATAAATCAAAGGTTTGGGAGCGACGGATGAGTACAGATATATTAAATGACATTTTACCAATATTCAAACAGATTTTACCTGTATTGTCTGCAGTAACCACCTTGATATTTGGGTTGATCTTATTTTTCTTTCCTCCAAAGAAAATAAATGCTTTATACGGATACAGAACGCCAGCATCGATGAAATCTCAAAAGAATTGGGACTTCTCTCAGCGATATTCAGGAAAAATTTTAATCATTTTTGGGTTAATTTTAACAATCATTTCTTCTATTATTTACGTATTAACTCCAGAAAATTATATTCATGATCCTTTATTGTCCATTTCAATGTTAGTAATTGCTATGATATGTGCCATCATTATTACTGAATCAACATTAAAAAAGAACTTGGAAAAATGAAGAACAATCGATTGTTTTGGATATTGCATATCTCAGGTTGGGGATTACTGTTTTTTTTAAACTCGGGAACAAAATATTTATATGTTAAGACTCTTAAACCTCAATATGTGTTTTTTGAAGGGCTTATAGTTTATTCTTTGGGGTTACTATTTACATTGGGTTTGCGGCATTACTTAAAATATCAAATTGATTTTGAGAATTTTAAAAAAGTATATTTTTTTAAAATTCTCATTGCCTATTTATTTGTTGGATTTGTATATTCTCTAACTTTGCTATTGCCCCTTCCGTTATATACTTATTATCATAATGATGAAGTGATAATATCGTTTCAAATGATACTTGGAAATGTAATCAATACATATATATATTTGCTTATTTGGTTGATTTTATATGTTTCAATAAAAAAGTATAGGAGATTAAGAAAAGTACAAATGAATCAACTGGTTTTGAAAAAAGAGCTTAAAGTGTCGCAATTAAATACCTTGAAAGGTCAAATTAATCCGCATTTTATGTTCAACTGTTTGAATAATATCAGAGCATTGATGTTGGAAGATGTTGCCAAAGCAAGAGATATGATCACGCATCTTTCAGACTTATTGCGCTATTCTTTGGGGCACAATGATCAGGACAAAGTTGTGTTGAGCGAAGAGTTGGAAATGGTTAATAATACCATAGCTCTATCAAAAATTCAGTTTGAAGATAGACTGAATTTTCGACAGGAAATTGATAAAACATTACTAGATGAAATGATACCGCCTATGATTATACAAATGCTTATTGAAAATGCTCTGAAACATGGCATTGCCCATCAACAACAAGGAGGAAAGGTGCTTTTAAAAATCAGCAGTCTCAAAAAAAAAATTATCATTCAAATCATCAATTCTGGTCGGCTTATTGAGCATGAGAGTTCAACGCAAATTGGTTTAAAAAATATTCATAAGCGTTTAAAGTTGCTATATAAAGATAAATCCTCTTTTGATTTGAAAGAAAAGGATGATAAAGTTTATGCAACAGTTGTGGTGCCACAATCATGACAATATTTAGTGCAATTATTGTTGAAGATTCAAGATTGGCTAGGTTAGAATTAAGGGAATTATTGAAAGTCCACTCATATATAAAAATAATAGACGAAGCCTCACACGTCGATGAAGGTGTTCAAAAAATTAACAAACAACGACCAGATATTATATTTCTGGATATCAATATGCCTGAAAAAGATGGTTTTGAACTTTTACAAGCGTTAGATAATTTACCACTGGTTGTATTTACAACGGCTTATGATCAATATGCCGTGAAAGCATTCGAACATCACGCATTTGATTATTTACTCAAACCAATCAGTCAAAAGCGTTTTGATCAAACCATTGATAAAGTATTGCCATTACTTACAAGTAGGCAAACTGATAAACACAATAAAAAATTAAATGAAGACAATCAAATATTCATTAAGGAAGGTGATGATTGCTGGATGGTATCTTTGCAACAAATAACCATGTTTGAGATCATGGGCAATTATACCCGTGTATTTTTTGATGACAATAAACCGCTCATTTATAAATCTCTTAATCAAGTTGAGAGTAACTTACCTGACGATGTGTTTTTCAGAGCAAATAGACAACAAATCATCAATTTGAAACACATTAATAACATTGAATCCTGGTTCAAAGGCAGCCTAAAAGCCTACTTATCAAATGGAGTGACTGTTGATATATCGAGGAGGCAATCACAAAAATTTAAACAGATGCTTGAGTTATAAAGAGGTTTTTTCCATTAAATTTAGGCCTCGAAACTCAAAATTAAGGTGCCAATATCCGTAAATGGTTGATGATTCCTGTTTTTGAGACGCCATTTATGCTGGAAATGACTAAATTGGAGACTTTCCAACAACATGAGTAAGATCCATGAAAACAGTCAATTCACTAAAGTTATATGCCATATTAATCATGATTTTTTCACATCACATGGCGTTGTCGCAAGCTGACTCAATCAAGAATGACCTCCGTCTATTGAAACAAGGATTAGAGGTGATTCATCCTGGATATGACCGTTACACCACATCCGAACAAAGAGAAGCCATGTGGAATAGACTCACCAACAGTGTTGATGAAAATACGTCATTGGCTCAAGTTTCATTGGAAATATCACGATTAACGGCTCAATTGCGTTGCGAACATACTGTCATTACATTGCCAAAAGCGTTGTCTGAACAGAAAAAACAGCGTTTCATGCCTTTTCGATTCAGAATATTCAATCAACGCATGTTTGTTGATCAAGCGAGTCAAACGATGGAACTGAATAAAGGCGATGAAATCATCACTATCAATGGTAAAAGCATAGCTGAAATTATTGTTAAGTTGTCACCTTTGATGAGTCGTGACGGATATACCGATCATGCTGTGGTTCGAAATATTGAAGGTGATTATGATATTTTGGGTTCAGGATTTGAACAGTTTTTTGCATTAGAGTTGTTGGGTTTAGATGAATACCCCAAGCAATATACCATCAAATACCGCCCAAAAAACAAAACGTCATTACTTATCAAAACCGTTGATACCATAAGTTTTGACAGTTGGTTGGCATTAGATGGACAACCTTATAGATTGGATTTTAAAGATGCTGTCAACATAACAATGAAAGGGGATTATGCAGTGCTGACTGTTGATACCTTTGTTAATTATCGCAATCCAGTCAATGCCATGAAAAAGTTCAAAAAGATTTTTAAAACGCTCAAACAAAATAACATCAAGCATTTAATTGTTGATTTGAGAAACAATGGAGGGGGCAGTGATGATGCACAATTGGCATTATTAAAACACTTATACAATCAACCATTTCAAGTCAATGATGCAGCTTGGTTTGTCTATTCTGATTTGGGTGAGCTAAAAAAGTATTTACAAACATGGGATAAGAGTGTGTTGTCTCCTGATACTTCACAATTGACAAAAGAAACATTAGGCTATCGCATACCAAGCAGCATGATGGGCCCAAATTATAAACAACAAAAGCCTGCTGCTCTGGCATTTGATGGTCAAATTTATATGCTGAGCAGCCGTGATAATGCTTCAGCTTCAGCGGCTTTACTGTTGCATATAAAACAACAAGAAAATGTTATTGTTGTCGGTGAACCGACTGGTGGCAATCAGGGAGGAACAACGGCAACAGTTATGTTGTTTCTAAAACTGCCTTACACAGGTATTTCTGTTAAAATCCCAGTCTTTAGAAATCGTTACATGATTGACAATGCTATAGACGGACAGGGTGCTTACCCTGATGTCTATGCCAATGATAACTATCAAGACTGGATGAACGACCATGATACGGCGATGCAAGCGACCATTCGATTAATCAATGATAAAAAATAACCTGACAATAGACCAAAAATGATGAGTGAATTAGACATAGGGTGGAGATCAGCAATTTTATTGAGTTTATTTATTCCTCAACAATTATTAATGATCAAATTGATGTTAAAACCAGTCGAGAGAATGGCCTCAATGGTATTGGGGCTCTTTCTGCTGATTTATAGTTTTAGCAATGTGCCACAAATGATTGGTTTTATGGGGGCCTATGATTTGTGGCCAGAATTGACTTTTGCGCCGTTTATTCTTGAGTTATTGCTTGGTCCATTGTTGTTGATTCATGTTCATTTTTTAACCAGTAAACAGCCTTTAGGAAAACTTAAATACCTCTTAATACCTGGTGTATTACAATTGTTATATTACTGTATTGTTTTTGTTGCATTTGATGATTATAGAGACAAATGGGTTTTCAGTGAAGCGGTGCATGTGCCTTATGTCTATCCTTTAGAAATTATACTCATTACTTTAATAACAGGTTATTGTGGTGTGAAGATCAGAAGTAAAATCAAACACTATCAAAGCTTCTTGAATAATACTCAGTCTGATATCGATAGTTTTGATCCCAAATGGTTGGACAATTTCTTGATGATGTTTTTTTGGGTAGTTGTTTTGTGGTTTGTGTATGTGATCATAGATAATTATTTGTACCCGCTGAGTTATAGGGGAGAGTTTCCCTTTCATGTGACTTTAAGTGTTTTGGTTTTATGGAAAGTCCATGATGGCTTGTGTCATCTATTAGAAAATTATCCAAAGCCGGAGCTCATTACAACCCCTGATAAGAAAAAAAGCCCCCATCAAGACTGGCAAGAATTGATGAGCAAAATCAGTGCAGCTGTCTATGAACATCAACTGTATTTACAACCCAAATTGACCATTTCTCAATTGGCACGAACACTTGCCACCAATGAAACTTATATTTCACGAGCCCTTAATCAATCTGGGGGGGTGAATTTTAATGAATTTATCAATCAGGCAAGGGTCAATGCTGCAAAAAAAATGATAGATAAAGAAACTAACTTGAGTTTTTTGGACATCGCATTAACCGTGGGATTCAGTTCTAAATCAACATTCAATCGACTTTTTAAAAAATACCAAGGGCAAACACCCAGCCAATATCGTCAAGAAGTGTCAAATTCAATGCCTTTATAAGTCAATAAAACAGCCTCAGAGCAAGCCTTTGCTGACAAGAATCTTCTTTATGAACAGTGTTGTTTGTGATATACTGATATAGAGAGATCTCTGCACAAGTCATGAATCATGTAAATAAGTTTGAAAAGCTCAATTTCTGCGTTAGCTAACTCACCAATAGCCTGCTATTACTTACGTTTGTTGCCTTGAACTTGAGCTTTTCAATTCTTTTTTCCAAAGACCCAAACTTATGCAGAGGTCTCATAGAGTTTAACTTGGAGGAGAATTAAAATGATGATTTCTATCGGTTTATTAGATTTGTGGTTGCCAATATTATTGAGTGGTGTTTTTTGTTGGCTTGCCAGCATGATAGCGCATATGTTTATCAAGCATCATAATGCAGATTACAAGCAACTGAGTAATGAACAGCAGGTATCCGATGTCATAAGAACAGGTCACCCAAAACCCGGGTTTTATCAAATGCCATATTGTACGGATATGAAAGAAATGGGCAGTCAGGCCACAATTGATAAGTTCAATAAAGGTCCTGTTGCGGTGATCAGTATCATGAACAACGGCATGCCTCCACTGGGTAAATTACTGTTGCAGCAATTCTTGTTTTTTTTAGTAGGTAGTCTATTGATTGCCTATGTTGCGTCTTTATCTCTTGGTATGTCGGCTGATACAACAAGCGTTTTTAGAGTCATTATGCCTGTGGGGTTTTTGGCATTTGGATATGGTGCGATTCCGGATTCAATTTGGTATGGTCATCCATGGTCTAATTGCTTACGATTTATGATTGATGCTTTGGTTTATGCTGCAATTTCAGCAGCCACTTTTGCATGGTTATGGCCCAGTATTGTCTCTTAAATATTAACTATTAACCCAGTTAGATAATAGTGCAAATTCAGCCTAAGCTTATTTTTCATATCCTAAATTGCGTTATTATCTAGCCCGAATATTTCATCAAATCGGAAAAAAAAGTTGATTTTATCTATGAAAAACATGGAGTTAAACGATATTTATAAAAGTACACTTTGTACCTGAATGGTTTTATGAAAAAAATGGCTGCATATCTTGAATAAAATCACTTCAAAGCCATGAATAACTGGCATTGAAGCGATGTTTATCCAATCTACTTTGCCATTTTTACCCTAAAATCCATTCTATGATGAAATATTCGGGCTAGCTAGGCTAACATTATTTGACTGTCTTGTTAGCATCAGTTAATAGGATCAAATAAGCTCTTTAAATACCTTGATAATAGTTGATGCAGCAAGAAGCATTTCTGTGCTTTTTAATCCAGTTTTTCAAGCTTGCCTTGTTCATCAATCAATATCATATTGTGAATTTAGCGTGAAGAGAAAAATGCTTTTCTCTCACATAACATTGATCATGGTTGTCTTATCATGTGCTCAACGATTGATAATGAATCAAACGTAAATATTCCCTTAAACGATGAGAACACAATTATGAAAACATTAAGAACATTTAAAATTTCTGTACTATTGATATTAACCACATTGAGTATTAATGTGATGGCTGGTGGTCATGGCCACCACAATAAGAAAAAAGACATTGTAGACACGGCGGTAAAGGCTGGTTCCTTCACTGTACTTGTCGCAGCCGTTAAAGCAGCTGGTTTAGTCGATACTTTGAAAGGGGATGGCCCTTTTACCGTATTTGCACCGACAGATGCAGCTTTTGCAAAATTACCTGAGGGCACAATTGAAACATTATTGAAGCCAGAAAACAAACAAATGTTAGCTGATATCCTCACTTATCATGTGGTATCCGGCAAAGTCAATGCCAAAGACGTTGTTAAGCTTGATTCAGCGAAAACTGTACAGGGAAATAACGTGCATATTATGGTAAAAAATGGTGGCGTAGTCTTAAACGATAACAGCAACGTTGTCAAAACTGATATTGCCACAAGCAATGGTGTAATACATGTCATTGATACTGTGATCATGCCTCCTTCAGCTCCGTAAATTTATAATCAGTTACCTTCTTTGATTTGTTATAAAGGCCTGTTTTTATCAACAGGCCTTTTTTTTGGAGTTTTGATAAAAAAATTGATGTTGTATCTACACTGTTTTGTTTTTTATTTGCTCAAATCTTATTCGGTTTTATCCAATTGTTTTAAATAATTTTCGGCAGTTTGTATGAGGCGTTCTTTTTTATCGGGTTCCATCGAATTAATGCGTTTTAAAAGCATAGACATTCTCGGGTTTTTTTGAAAAAAACTTTGATGTTTATCGAGAAATCGCCAGAATAGGGCATCCCATATTTCACACCATTTGCCTTTTTTATAATCACTCATTTTGATTAAGTAATTACTGCCACTGATGTAAGGTTTGGTAGACATTAAGCCTCCATCAGCAAATTGGCTCATACCATAGACATTAGGAACCATAACCCAGTCGTATGCATCAATATACATTTCCATAAACCATTGGTATACTTGGTCAGGATCAAATTCGCACAGCATCATAAAGTTGCCAATAATCATTAGCCTTTCTATGTGGTGTGAATAACCAGTCTGCAGGGCTTTTTCAATGGTTTTGTCGACTGGCTCTATCCCTGTGTTCCCAAGATAAAAACTGTTGGGTATTTTGCGTTTAAATTGCCAGAAATTGTGAGTCCTTTGAAAGACACCTTTTGCGATATAGACGCCTCTGATATATTCACGCCAACCAATGATTTGCCTAATGATTCCTTCTTGTGCGTTGATGGGAATTTTTTCTGTAGAACAAAAATCTACGATGGACTTAACCACTTCATCAGGAGTCAGTAATCCATTATTCAGCATGGGAGATATAATGCTGTGATTGAGAAAATGTTGGTCTTTTACAATGGCATCTTGATAAATCCCGAATTCGTGAAACCGTTTTTCTAGAAAATCATTGAGCCAGGTTTTTGCGCTGCTGTGTGTGTTGGGGTATAAAGGTAGAGGGTTAATATGACCAAGATTGTCATCAAAATGTTCATTGATATATGCACAAGCCTCTTGATAATGGTTATCAACTTCTACGGATGGTACTTGTAAAGGCGTTTTGTTTTTTGGGTATTTCTTTCTGTTTTCATGATCAAAAGACCATTTATCACCGACCGGTTTGCCTTCTTCTGTTACCATGATTTTTAATCTTTGCCTTTCTTTTTTATAAAAGCTGGTTAGGAAAAATTTCTTTTTATCGGCTCTGAAGAAACCTTTGAGGTCCTGATTTTGATTGATGAATGAAGGTGACTGATACCTTAATGTTTTTATATCATGTTGTTCTGAGGCTTTGCGTATGCGTTTTTCTAACCAATCATCGCACACATTGATGTAATGTATGTTTTGATAACCTTTTTTTGATAATTCATTGATCAATACTCTGATGTCCGCACATTTTTCTATTGCATTGATGTATTTGACGTCTTTTACGCCATTGTGCTCTAGATAATCCAGATAATGTTTCATGGATGTGCGGTGATACACCAGTTTTTGTTTGTGAAAAGGGTATTGACTGAAAAATAAATATTCTTCAATGATATATGTGCAATGACCATTAGTGGTGAATGGGGTATCAAAAAATAATTGATGTGGAAAAACTATATTAACGTGTTTATTCATGATGAGTTCTTTTTCTGGTATCGGCATCTTTGACTGCAGTATTTAACTTGTTGCCAGTCTTTTTTCCATTTTTTACGCCAACTAAATGGCTTTTGACAAACGATGCATATTTTTGTTGGTAAATGAGGTTTTTTGTGCATCTTTTAGATACTACAATTCAAGTTGAGTTGATTGTGTGCATGCTTTCCAAAACTTGAAGAACGATTGATAATCATCTTGTACATCAAACATCCAATCTCTTGACTCTTGTAAACCCGTGTAATGTTGATTCAACGGGTGTTCTTTATAGATGATTTTTTGACAAGGATGATTCTTTTTGAAATCATCAAATTCGCCAACATAGACCATAATGTTTTCAATGTTGTTACTCAAATCCATCATGAAATTGATGCTTTTATCCGAAACAGGGTATTTTTCAAAAATTGATGGCTCAAGCAATAAAACACGATTGGCCTTTAAGTCATTGTGCCAAATCGGATCCATGTTGTAATAGTTATAAATTAAAGTCGGATCGTCTTTATTGATATTAATGGCTTGTTGTTTTGGAAGTTTTGTTGAAAGGTTAATATTTTCATACCCACTCAATACTTCAGGAGTTTTGATGTTTTTTAATGCTTCATAAGACGTATCTAGATAACTGCCTTTTTGTTGTGTGTAACAATACTTGTTGATGTTTTCTTGATTTGCAACGTATTTTTTTTGAGCGTTGGTGCCAACAACCCATTGCCAGCTCAATGCATTACTTGCCCAATCACCATCCAGTAAATGATAATACATCCATTGAGCAGGTTTGAGCCAGTGACTGGCAGCAATGTTACAGGCCAGTGATGCGATATACATTCTTACGTGATTATGTAGGTAACCTGTTTGATAAAAATATGCAATCGCATCATCTATCGCTTTAATTCCAGTTTGCCCTTGCTTTATGGCTGTGCTGAATTGGTCGTTATTAACCCCTTTTTGTGGGTCTCTCAGATCTTGATTGATTTGTTCTCCCAAATGTTGCCATCTTAGTTGCCAATAATCTCTCCAGGCCAATTCTTGAATAAATTTTCTGATGCTTTTTAAATCATAATTTTTAGTGATGAGGTGCCTTAAGACCACAGCGGTTGAAATGACTCCACGTGATATATAAGGAGACAGTAATGTGACATCACCATCTATGAAATTTCTGTTTTTAACATAACTGTCTGGCAAAATGCTATTGACTCTGTCCATGATTGACTGATAGTTCGTTGGGAAAAAATACTTTAGATAAAAATCATTCTCCATAATAACAATTGATCGTTAAACATAAGAAAGAGACCTTAGCTACATGGTTGTCAAATAAACGTGAAATTAGGTTGAGGTTTTTGATCAGATATGATGATTTTCAATGTGAAAAAAACGTGAAATTAAATTTATACTTTTTCACATAAATTAGATGCAGCTGAAGGTAAGATAGATGTCAAGAATATAAATATTTATTTTCTTGCTAAGTTTTAAACAACACTCCCTCTTTAAAGACCAAGTTTTCTTGGTCTTTTTTTTGCTTGAATATAGAATATGACAAGTAGAGTCATACAATGTGTTAACATCACAGTGGTTTTTGTAGGTTTTTGGAATATGTTGAAGTTTTTAAAATTGTGGATTGTTTTGTTTTTATACCAGAATATTGCACTTGCAGAGAAAGTTGATCTTATTATTATCGATATTGATGGAATAGGCCTGAATTCATTAACTGAAATAAAAAACCATGATGATATTCAGTGGTGGGTTGAAATGGGTGATAAAATGGTTGTTTCAGCCATGCCTGATGTTGAGCTACCTGATCATTTTAAAACGCTCAAGGTAATACATGATTTAGACACTGATGATTTGGCCTTTCAAACTTTAGGTCATTGCGATCATTCGGAACATGATCAGAGTTTACACAATGCTGTTGACGTGGTTTTTACAAATCACAGTTCTCAGATCATCAACACAAAAAAATTCGTCAATAAGCAACAGTTATATGGGCATGATGCCATCAAGGCATTTCAGAAAAATAGCACATTGGTTTATCAATACAAAAATCACTTTCCAAGTGGGGGCAATTCAATCGATGCTCAAACACAAATACTTGTTAACTCAGTAGACAAGAATCGTTGGTATGAACAAGTTGAACTTTTGTCCAGTTTAGACAGAATGGAAGATGAAGATTTGAAGCGGGCTGGACAGTGGTTAGAAGACAAGTTTGCAGCATTAGGACTGAGTACCTCAAGACTAACATTGCACCCGAGTTATCCTGGATTTAATGTGTTAGGTTTTAAACAGGGGACGAAGCGCCCTGATGATTGGTATGTAGTGGGAGCTCATTTAGATTCAAGAAACAGAACTTGGGACCAATCCTTGCCATCGCCTGGGGCAGAAGACAATGCATCAGGTTGTTCTGGCGTTCTGGAAGTAGCCAATGTGATCAGTCAATACGAAACAGAAGCCTCGATATTTTTTATGTGCTTCATTGCTGAAGAAAGGGGGCTGCTTGGATCGGCTGATGTGATCACACAATTAACCCGTGATGACGATCTGGGTAAAATCAAAACGATGTTAAATATGGATATGATCAGTTATCGACTGAATGATAGGAATATTGCTATTGCAGTCACCAATAGACTCAGTTATCAAGGTTTAGCCAACAGTGTTGCGGCAAATGGGATGCTTTATTCTGATATTGATTGGCAGGTGTCAACCAATATGTGCTGCACAGATTTTGTGTCCTTTTCCCAAGCAGGCATACCTGCGGTTACTTCAAATCAACCTGATATTGGGACTTATTTTGGTTATCATACTGTTAATGACCTTGCTGAAAACTTAGATAGAGACTTGGGCTCTGGCGTGGTAAAGGCGAATCTTGCAACATTGATTGATCTGGTGAAAATAGATTTTGATTCCGTTGATATAATTTTCGCCAATCAATTTGAATGATTTTTGTTCATCACTATTCTATTTAAAATGAGTATTAATACATCCCTATGAAAATAAACACTTCGAGAATAAATATCAATATTGTTGACAATATTGCTCATCTCCAGTTAGCGCGCCCTAAAAAGCATAATGCTTTAGACATAGATATGTTTGATGCCATAGTAGGTGCAATCAAACAATTAAAGAAAGACCGCAGTATCAGGGCTGTAGTGGTTTCGGGGCAGGGGCCGGACTTTTGCACAGGTTTAGATGTTAAATCTGTCATGGGCTCACCCAAAGGCATGGTTAAATTATTATTCAAATGGTTACCATGGCGAGCTAATTTGGCACAAAAGGTTTCAACAGACTGGCAAAAAATTCCGGTGCCAGTGATCATGGCCATACATGGAAGATGTTGGGGCGGTGGATTGCAAATTGCATTGGGCGCTGACATAAGAGTTGCCCATCCAGAAGCTTCTTTATCAATTCTAGAAGGACGGTGGGGGATAATACCAGATATGGGCGGCACTTTGGCCTTAAGAGAAAACTGCAGAATGGATGTGGCTAAAGAATTAGCGATGACAGCTGAATTCATTGATGGTGATACAGCCAAAGAAAAGGGTTTGATTACACATGTGAATGATGATCCTTTACTGATGGCGAAAGAGTTAGCAACTCAGATTGCACAACAGTCACCTGATGCTGTTGCCGCAGTAAAACGTTTATACAATAAAAGTTGGTTTTCAAGCAAAGGCATGGTTTTACTGCGTGAATCTTTATATCAAATGAGAATCATGAATGGTAAAAACATGAAAATTAAATCCTATAATCAAACACATGAAAAAGATCAGCATAAAGATTTTATAGATCGCAAAAAATGGTGATTGTTTAAAGTGTCTTTCTTTGAGTACTTTTTATAACATTGTTCTTAGATATGTGATCCTGATAAATGGCATCTAGCCCGAATATTTCATCAAAACGGTAAAAAAATTGATTTTATCTATGAAAAACATCGAGTTAAACGATATTTATAAAAGTACACTTTGTATCTGAATGGTTTTATGAAAAAAATGGCTGCATATCTTGAATAAAACCACTCACAAGCGATGTATAAGTTTGATTCATGCTTAGTGAGGTTTAATAGAGAAATCCATTGTGGTTACGTTGAGCTCACGATTGATTAAACTATACAAGATTCAGCGAGGATTGTTGGCAATAAAGATTAACAGTTGTCCTTTCTTAAAATCCACATGAATTGTGTTATCGTTGGCGTGATTTCTGGTGCCAATTTTGTGTTTTTTAATGCTGAGTGTCAAGTTATTCAGTGGATACTTTAAGCCTTTACTGCTCACATGTTTGGCTTTTGGAAAAGGAAACAATGAAATGGTCTTATTTTTGACATTGGAGATGGTATTATTTTTTTTAAGAAAATAGTAATGTTGTCTGTCATCATAAAAAGTAATGTTCAGTTCTTTTTTATACTTCAATGCTGTGCTGAGGTTGCCTAAAAAGTGGTCTTGTTCTAGGCCGCTGGCTGAAAACACATCTACTTGATAATAACCATGAGATAATATGATTTTTAATGCTTTTTCAAAGTCAGTATGGTTTTGATCTGGTGTATTAATGGTTGTGATATTATCGGGTATTTCTTTTAATGAATCGAAGTCTCCTGAAATAATATCAGGGACAATTCCATGAGCTTCTAGAAATGTATAGGCGCCATCAGCACAAAAAATGGCATGGTATTTGTTAATATTTGGTATTGTTTTTGGTTTTTCTCCATTGAGAAATAAAGCGACTTTATGATTCATACTGATTTGCAGGCCAGTTTATGCAAAAATCTCATTATATCAGAGTTGGGTTTTTGAAGTTTGCTGATGATTCTCAGATCAACCATTTTTTATGATGCTATTCAGGTATAAAGTATACTTTAAAAAAATCATGTAAGGTTTTGCTTTTTATCAATAAAATCAAATTTTTATAGAGCTGATGAAGTTTTCATACTGCATTATTCCTGCACGAACCATTTACTGTGAAATTTACCTGTGGTTGAAACAATGCCTGTCCAATTATTTTCTCTGAGCTCTATTGAAGGAGGTGTTTGGTGTGGTTTTTGCCCTCTAATGGTGGGTGTTTGAGCAAACACTTCATCTTCAATGATGGTAAGAAAATGGGCATCAGTTAAATGTTCAACATAAGAGCCTTTCCAGTAAACTCTGATATTTTGGCCCTTCCTTATGGCGTCGACTAATGTCTGTTTATCACCAGAGATGATTTCACCCTTTTTATTGACTTCGAGCACTTGTTGCCAACTAAGTGAGGTTTTAGCATTGCCAAAAGCAGCAAATGAGATCAGTATGATAAATATTAGATTTTTTGACATGGCTTGTGTACGAAGTTTTAAGTGTTAACAATACTACCATTGAGAATAGTCAGTAACAATACAAATGAGATAGGGTGATAGGTATATGCGACCAATGGAATCGTTTTTGAATAATTCAAATTTTGGTATGTTATTGATCTGTGATTTTACATTGATGAACCATGTATAATGGTTCATCAATGTATCAACAAGGTAGGGATATCAAAAAATAATCATCTCAGCATTGTGGTTTTTATCAAGGAATGACAGGATAAATTCATGACCTAAGATCTTGTTTGTATGATTTCGCCTAATTAATGACAAACTTCGCCTTAATATGTCTACTCTTCAAAATAGGTCTGAAATTGATTTTCTGCCACAATTATTTCGCAAGTTTGCACCGCATCATTGGGTGTGCACTCCAAGGCCTGTTGATAAAGCTCAGCGGCACGCTCTTCTTGTTTTCCAAATACCATCAAGGCGTTTGCATATTCACGTGCAGTAACTGTGGTATCTGGAGTGAGTTCAAGTGACTTTTCAAAATGTTCAATGGCTTTGGGTTTTTTGGCTCCATAGGTTAACCCTCCTAACATTGAACCTATACTATCAATGATCTCAGTATGATATACGCCCATTGCGGTATGGGCTTCTGAATGATTCGGCTCGAGGTCTAATGTGGCTGTTAAGAGTTTTTTGACTTTACCGGCCAATCCTTCACTGAGCGCTTTAGTTATTGAAATTGCCTGAGCATAACGACCCATCAATAAGGCTGTAACAAACTGCGTATTGGCACACTCTGGTAGCAATTCAGCAGCCGCTTCACAGATTTCTATTGCTGAGGACAATAGTTCAATGATTTGATCTTCATCTTCGCAAACGAAATCACAATATGACGTAACTGATCTGGCCAAAATAACTGCTCCGAAATCACCCCATTCATAAGCCAGTTTAGCCGCATTTTCAAAATCTCCGTTATGATAATAAAGCCATGCTTGGGCTTGTGCATCAAGTGCCTCTTGTTCATAATCATCACGATCAAGTGGATAGGGGTATTGATCTCCTTGGTGGAGTTTATCCCAAATTTCAGCAAGTTCCTGTTGATCTAATTGGTATGTAATGTCTTCAGGCAGTTGATCCCAGTCTGATATGTGCATATTATTTTCCAAGATTGATTGAGTCAATTATTTTATCAATATCAATCAATATGTAAAGGTAATTTAACAGGATTGTCTGATTCAATATGTTTAAAAAAAATACACTATGAAGTCTCATTGTATCTTATTGATTGATTTAGATAGAGTACTGGTGTTTTTTTAGATAACTCATCCACTGCTGCTTTGTGTTGAGGTTATAAAGTATTGTTTCACTTTCTGTTGATAACCAGAAAATTTGTTCTATGGGTAATTTTCTTATTTCTTTATTCAATTGGCTAGAATCGGGCTGTTGAATCAAACATTTGGTAAATTCTTTACTTAATATAATGGGGTGGCCTGATTGATTATTGTACGTTGGTTTAACCACACAATGATTGGTTTTTTCTGTGAGGTCATTTATGATTTTTTGAGTGGGAAGAGCATGGTCGATATGAAGAATTATTGCATGTTGCCAAGATGAACTTTGAACACTTTTCAAAACGTGTTTTAAGGTGGAGAAGGCACCCATTTCTGGCCTATTATTGATAAAGGCTTTGGTCTGATTGTTTTTTAAAAAATGTGATTGCTTGAGGTATTTTTCATGATCATAGCCCAAGCCAATATAGATTTTTTTCAAGCCTAAATCATGAAAAAACTGGATTTGCTGATCAATCCAATAAGCATCACGAATTTTTCTCAAGCCTTTTGTTGTTTCTGCCCTGGTTGATTGGCCCCCGGCTAAGATAATAACAATATGGTTTTCAAATCGTTGTTTCATCATATGGTTTTTTTGGGTATAGGTGTAGAGTTATGGACAGAGAGATTTTGGTTTTTACCGTGTTATGCTTGGGTATTAATATGATACAATGAATACCATGTCATTTCACCAAATGGGTAAGTAGATCATGATAAAACTCAATATTAATAATAAAGATTATGAAGTGGATGTTCCTGAAGATATGCCATTGTTGTGGGCGTTAAGGGATATAGTTGATTTAAAAGGCACCAAATACGGTTGCGGTATTGGGCAATGCGGTGCTTGTACCGTCCATATCAATGGCACACCAACACGGTCGTGTTTATATCCAGTCGGTGCGGTTCAAACATCTGCTATTACCACCATTGAAGGATTGATGAAAAACGATGAGTTTCATCCAGTACAAAAAGCTTGGAAAAAGCTCAATGTTGCACAATGCGGTTTTTGTCAATCTGGCCAAATCATGTCTGCAGTAGCCTTATTGAATAATAATAAATCACCCAGTGATGAAGACATTGATAATGCCATGTCTGGTAATATTTGTCGATGTGGTACTTATACTCGAATAAGAAAAGCCATCAAAAAAGCCGCACAGGAGTCAAATCATGAGTAAACTCAACAATGAATTAAGTCGTCGAGATTTCCTCAAAGGTATCGGCGTTGCATCTGGTGGATTGATCATAGGTTTAAATATGAGCTCTTGCACGGTGAGAAAACATCATGCCTATGGTGATGATCGTATCATTCCTAATGTGTGGATAAGCCTCATGAAGGATGGTAATACTTACCTTGTGGTTCATCGATCAGAAATGGGCCAGGGCATCAGAACATCACTTGCCGCAGTTTTAGCGGATGAAATGGGCGCTGATTTGTCTCATGTCAGTATTGAACAAGCCATTGGTGATGAAAAATATGGCAATCAAAATACAGACGGTTCCAGAAGTGTAAGAAATTTTCTGACTACCTTGAGAAAGGCTGGTGCAACAGTGAGAGAATTATTAATCGAAGCTGGTGCAAAGCACATGAAAGTACGCAAAAAGGACTGTTTTGCTGATGGTCATTATGTTCATCATAAACCCAGTGGAGAAAAAGTATTCTTTGGTGAGTTGGTTGAGCGCGCCAAAACATTGGATTTGCCCGAAGATCCCCAGTTAAAAGATGTATCAGATTTTAGATATATCGGTACAGAAATTGATAATTTGGACAATGATTTGTTGATTTCTGGTCGTGCGGTTTATGGTATCGATAGTCAAATGGATGGTATGGTTTATGCTTCATTGAAAAGAACGCCCATCATTGGAGGAAAAGTAAAGTCCATCAAAAAAGATAAAACCTTGGCTTTTCCCGGTGTAATCGATGTGATTGAAATTGAAGGGACACCTGGGCCTGCTTTATTTAATCCATTGGCCAGTGTTGCCGTGATTGCAAGTAATACATGGGCTGCTGAACAAGGCAAAAAATTATTAGAGGTTGAATGGGATAACGAAGGCAATGATAATCAAGAATATAACAGTGATGATTATAAAATTAAGCTTAAGGAATCGTTGAAAAAACAAGGAACAGAACACCGCAATGATGGCGATGTTTATGCTGTATTTAATGAAGTAAATGAACAAAAAGGACAAATGGTAGAAGCTTTATATTATGCACCACACTTGGCCCATTCACCCATGGAAACACCTGCGGCACTGGCATGGGTTCAGGAAGACCGATGTGATGTCTGGGCATGTGTTCAAACACCTCAAAACGCCCAATCTTTGGTCGCAAAAGAATTGGGGTTAGACAAATCAAAAGTTGTCATCAATGTTACTTTTTTAGGCGGTGGTTTTGGTCGAAAATCCAAACCTGATTTTGTGGTTGAAGCGGTCAAATTATCAAAAATGATGAAAAAACCAGTGAAGGTTTTTTGGAGTCGTGAAGATGAGATACAAAATGGTTATTTTCATTCGGTTTCTGCTCAATACCACAAAGCTGCAATTGATAAAAATAACAATGTAACAGCGTGGTTACATCGATCAGATTTCCCACCCATATCTGCGACATTCGATCCAGAGGCCAGAGGACCTGGTGGAGGCGTTTCTCAAGGTGCAACAACCATGCCATATGCTATTGAAAATGTTAGGGTTGAAGCAGGTGATGCAAAAGCCCATGTGAGAATAGGCTGGTTGCGATCGGTTTACAGTATATTTCATGGGTTCAGTGTTAATTCATTTGTCGATGAGTTGGCTCATCACCGAAATATGGATCCTTTAGAGCACCACTTGAGTTTGATTGGATCAGACAGAAGATTGTTTGACGATGACGGCAGTGCAGAATATAAGTTTGATACTGATCGGTTAAAAACTGTTCTTAAAAAAGCTGCCAGTAATGCAAATTGGGGTAAAACCTTGCCTGATGGTCATGGTATGGGTTTGGCAGTGCAATACAGTTTTTTCAGTTATGTGGCTCAGGTGATTGAGGTTTCCGTTATAAACAACCGTCTTAATGTTCATGAAATACATTCGGTTATAGATTGTGGAATGGTTGTCAATAAAGATGCGGTCATGAATCAAATGGAAGGTGCTGCTATTTTTGGTTTATCATTGAGTTTGTTTGGCGATATTACCGCCAAATCAGGAAAAATTCAACAAAGTAACTTTCATGATTATCCGATGTTAAGGATGAATCAAGCGCCTAAAATTCATGTTGAAATTTTACAAACAGATAATCCAGCTACTGGAGTTGGGGAGCCTGGAGTACCGCCCATAGCACCAGCGCTAACTAATGCGATTTTTGCGGCCACAGGTAAAAGATATAGAGAGTTGCCCATGAGTAAACATGGACTGGTTTAAGTTATTGGAGCGTTAAGTTTTGATTAAACTTTAATGAACATATTGACAGAAATTAACATCACAAAGATGAAAATAACGGACATCAAACTACCAACCCTCAAAAAATCTTTGACCTTGTAGCCGCCAGGTCCCATGATTAATGCACTGACTTGATGGGTTGGTAATATGAAGGCATTTGATGTGGCCAAGGCTACAATTAAAGCATATATGGTTGGATTTCCACCAGTTTCAAGGGCGATATTGATTGCCAATGGCACCAATAATACAGTGGCCCCAACATTGGACATGACCAAACTGAATACGGTGGCCAATATCGCTATGGCGAATTGGTAAACATATTGGTTGACATCCCCCAGCCCAGATATGGTTTGTTGCGCAACCCACGCGGCGGTTCCAGTGTGTTCCATTGCATAACCCAAAGGAATCAGGCATGCCAATAAAAAAACTGTTTTCCAACTGACTGCTCGATAAGCTTCATCAATATGTATAACGCCGGTAATAATCATGCCAATGGCACCAGTTAGTAAGGCTATCGATAATTTAAAATCTGTAAAAATTACCAAACCCAATGCTAACGCAAAAAACAATAAGGCAAATGGCACTTTTTGCGGCCTTTCCTGTTCGGTAGGTATGTCTCCAACCAAGGCGACATTTCTACTGCTGCTTAAACCTGATTGGTCTCTCCAGCCCCCAAAAATCACAAAGGTGTCTCCCAATTTTAGAGACAAATTATACATTTGTTCGCCTTTATAAATCTCGTTACCTCGTGAAATGGCGGCAATTGTAATGCCGTATTCCTTTCTAAAATGAAAATCACTTAAGCTTTTACCAAGAAACCTCGAACCTGGAACAACAACGGCTTCGGAAAAACCTGAGTTTGAAGCACTGAAAGTGTGTTTGAACTCTTTAAGACCATTGATCGGTATGAGTTTGTATTTTTTGCTAAAATTTTCAACGTCCTCAGGTTTGCCTAATACGCCAATTGTGTCGCCTGACCATAAGTAATAATTTCTAGACGGAGATAGTTTTCTGTGTCCTTCTGAGTTGAGTGCCAGTACGGTAATCTTATCCTCAAATAAGGCTTCTAGTTCAAGAATCGTTTGACCAATCAAAGGGCTGTTTTTACTGATGACCAACTCTTTTTTGTTATTATAAATGCCATAACTTTCTTCAAAATAATCGTCAGACTTTTGAGCGACATTATTATTTGACATTTGCATGTCAGGCAATAAAAATCGGCCAATAAAAAGGAAATAGATGATGCCGGTCAAAAGCAATGCAATACCAATCGGAGTCACATCGAACAAGCCAAAATTCTTTAAGGTTTCTGCGCCAGGTGGCAGCGATCTATTTGATGTTTCTAATAAATCATTTAATAATATCAATGGTGATGAACCCACCATGGTAACAGTACCGCCAAGGATTGCACAAAAACCCATTGGCATTAACAAACGGCTTAAGGGGATGGTGGTTTGAGTAGAAATTCTACTCATGACAGGTAAAAAGAGGGCGGTTGCACCAACATTTTGCATGAAGCCTGAAATGACACCAACAGTACTTGATACCACTGGGATAACACTTTTCTCAGATTTTCCACCGATTTTCATAATGAAACTGGCCACTTTGTTCATCACACCAGTTCTGTCCAAACCTGCACCCAGTATCATCACAGCAATGATTGAGAGTACAGCATTGGATGCAAAACCATCGAATAAGTGGTTATCTGGAACCAATTCAGTTAAACCCAAAAAAACCAAAATTAAAATAGCAGCAACATCAAGTCTGATGACTTCGGTGACAAATAAAATCACAGTATAAGCCAAAATGGCCAGTACCATCATCATCTCATTATTCAGTGCCAGTGCTGCAATTTCCATTAATTCATTATTTATTGATGCGGTAAATTAAATCATAACTGTTATGTCCCAATTTAAAGCCCCTTCTTTCAAATTTTGTGATGGGCCTCCAATCAGGTCTTTGGGTAAATCCATTGTTCTTTTCTATATTTATAAAGTCTTTAAATTCAGCAAAAACCTCTTGAATATGCTCTGCATATTCTTGCCAGTCTGTGGCCATATGAATATAAGATCCATTGTTCATCTTTTCTGCTATAAGAGTCAAAAATGTTTCTTGAATCAAACGCCTTTTGTGGTGTCTTTTTTTGTGCCAAGGATCAGGAAAATAAATATGTAATGCGTCAATGCTGTTTGTTTTAAAACAGTCCTTAATGACTTCAACACCATCATATTGATATATTCTGATGTTTTTTAAGTCATGTTTTTCCATGTTTAATAATAAATGCCCCACACCAGGAGCGTGGACTTCCATTCCTACGAAATTAATATGAGGACACATTTGAGCAATGTGTATCAAAGATTCTCCATTGCCAAATCCAACATCCAAATAGACTGGATTATCATTGCCAAAGGCTTCACTTTTATTAAAGATCTGTGTTTCATCAAGTAAAAATTGTGGGAGAAGTTCATCTAACGCTCGCTTTTGGCCGGCTGTAAGTTTGCCTGCACGCATAACAAAACTTCTGATCTTATGTTGAATGGTATTTGCCATTGTTGATTTTGCTTTTCAAATTTCTCAGGTGAGACTTGATTTTAACGTGTATGGGTGTATAGTCAATACTTTTTAATCATTGTATCAATTACTTATCTATGAGAAAAATACATTCGCATCAATTGTTAAAATTGTTGACAAAGTTTTGTGGTTCTTCAGATGACTGATACAGAGACACAAAAAAGAATGGTGACAATGGTCACTTATAATATACATCGAGCGATTGGTCTTGATCGACGTTTCCGTCCTCAGCGAATCATTGATATTTTAAATGAGATAGACGCTGATATTGTTTTATTGCAAGAAGTTGATGAAGGTGTTCCAAGATCTCGTGAATTGAATTTGGCAAAAGAGATTTCGCAAGCATGTCACTTTCCATATTATGCATTGGGGCATAATGTATCGCTGAAAAAAGGTTATTATGGTAATGCGACATTAAGTCGTTTTCCAATTGTGCGTGAAAGGAACATCAATTTGACCATTGACAACAGAAAACGGCGGGGTTGTCAGCATACGATTTTATCAATTGATCATCCCGGTAAGAATGATATCCTCTTAGATGTTTTTAATTTACACTTAGGTTTGTCTGCCAAAGAACGTCAAAAACAAGCTGGTTTGTTGTTTCATTCTTCAGAATATCGACGAGTCACTAAAAATACCCCGTGTATTGTTGCAGGAGATTTCAATGATTGGAGATCATTGTTAAGGGCTTTATTCATTGAAGGGATGGAGTTTAATTGTGCAACAGATAAAAGTGTTCCCAGAGGTGAAGTGCCATTAAAGACATTTCCTTCATTTTCGCCAAAAGGAGGTTTGGATAGGATTTATTATAAAGGCCCCATACAAATGAGTGAGGTCAGCCTCTACAAGAAAAAAATCGCCAGAATTGCAAGTGATCATTTGCCAATAGTGTTTGAATTCTTATTATGAGGTTTCATTATAATAAAACCGCTTTATTGCGGTTTTATTTAACTTGAGAACTCTGCATGAGTCTGGGTCTTTTGAAAAAAGAATTTAAAAGCTCAAGTTCAAGGCAGGAAACGCTAGTAATAGTAGGCTATTGGTGAGTTTTCTAACGCAGAAATTGAGCTTTTCAAACTTTTTTAAATGGGTCATGACTTATGCAGAGGTCTCTGTACTTATTTATTCATCAAGCAATATTGTTTTTGACTATTTTAGGTTTTTCACTTTCACAAGAGTTTCCTATTGAGTCTACATGTGAATTGATTTTGATGGTCTTAGGCTTGTTGGCCTCAGGAATCTCACGTACTAACTGTATATGCAGCAAGCCGTTTTCCATGGTTGCAGTCGTAATTTTAACATGATCGGCTAATTGAAATTTCCTTTCGAAAGAACGGGTTGCAATGCCTCTATGTAAATATTTTCGTTCCACATCGTTTGTGATCTTACCTCTGACCGAGAGCGTGTTTTGTTCAGAAGTTATTTCAACATCATTCTCGGTAAAACCTGCCAGTGCTAAAGTGATTTGGTATGTGTTCTCTTCTAATGTCTCTATGTTATATGGAGGGTAAGAAGCGTTGTTTTGATCGATTCTTTGGGCTTGATTCATCATTTGACCAAGGCGATCAAATCCAACAGAGGTACGAAATAAAGGGCTTAAATCTAAGTTCATCATATATTCTCCTATTAAGCAATATAATTGTTTGTTTGTGTCTGGCTCATTAGAGCCCAGACCATTGGTTTTAGTTAATCCCTATCGGCGATTAACAACAACTATATGAGTGTTAAAACAATTATTTCAAGACAGTAACAACATTTTTTTTTGTACTATGGGAGACTTTTGTTCGATTTGTGAATGAAGATAAAAAGTTTAAAAAAGCGTCCTTCTAAGTTTTGCGTCTTGATTGACACATTTTTGATTCTTTTTCTCAATCACCCAGAATCCAACAAAGTTCTCTATGGGAGATCTCAGCATAACTAGATGGCGAAAGAAAAAATAGAGAAAATTTTTCAAATTGAGGCAAAAATCGCAGGGAATAGCTGGCTATTGACCAGGTTTTTAACAAAAAGTTGATAAATTTAATCATTTTTTACTCGTCACTGTAGTTATACTGAGGTCTCTATGGGTTAATGCTCATCTGAATTGTCACTGTCATAAATTTTTTTACCAGCAACCCAGGTTTGTAATACCTTTGTTTTGGACAGCTCTTGTGTATCAGCTTTTATGATGTCTTTATCAACCACAATAAAGTCTGCCCATTTTTCAGGTTCTAAGCTACCTAAAGTCATTTCTTGGCGATTGGCAAAAGCCCCATTAATGGTATAGGCTGACAATGCTTGATCAATGGTTAAGTTTTGTTTTTTACTGTAGAATAATTTTGCCTCATTGGTATGACTTTTTTTAGTGACTGCAGCTTGTAACCCAATAAAAGGGTTTGCTGTAGCTTGTGGATAACCTGAGCCGATGATTATTGTGGAGCCATTTTTGATAAGGTTTTGCCATTGGTGAGATCTCTTTAAACGTTTACGTCCTAATTTCTGCTGATCCTCGTGAAAACTTTCAATGGCTGCTAATGGTTGTATGGCATAGATAATATTGTTATCAGTAAGTCGCGATAAATCTTTATCGCTCATGAAGGTGTTTCTTTCAATTCTGTGTCGCAAATCTTTATTATTGCTATTGTTGATGAAACTTAAAGCAATATTATTGGCCATGTCGCCAACAGCATGGATGGATGACTGCCATCCAATGGTTGAGTGTTCTAAAATACTTTTCTGTAAATAGGGTTGCGATTGTTTTATTCTGCCTTTGTTCTCTGGTCTGTCATCATAAGGTTCAAAGAGGGCAGCGCTGTGTGTATCTAATTCACCATCAACGAAATACTTTATGCCATGTATATGCAGATATTGGCTTTCTTGGTGAAAGGCTTCTTTCCTCATTATCAACGGTAATTTTTTTTCAGAAGAGGCAATACTGGCATTGACTCTGATAGGCAAATCACCATTATTGGTCAGTGAAATATAGATGATCATTGTACGGTAGTCGATACCAGAATCATAAACACTTGTGATGCCTAATGATGCCAATGTTTTTAAATTACGTTTGATATTTTGATATTTCTTGCTTGGTTTAATATCAGGAATGTGTGGGGCAATGATATTAAGCGCATAATCTATGTATATGCCAGTGTGGCTTCTATCCTCATTGAAAATAATTTGCCCCCCTGAAGGATTGGTTTTATATTTGGCTGCTTTGGTCATTTCCATTGCTTTTGCATTGGTCCAGCCCATTTTGTTATTTTTTGATTTCAACCATATGGGTTTATTCAACTTTAACGCATCTAAATCTTTATGAGTGGGTAGAACGGGATTGTTCCATGTGTTATGGTCCCAACCATAACCTTGTATCCATAGCTCATCAGGGTTTTGTGATGCAAATGCTTTCACTTTTTGTTGAACTTGTTCTATAGATTTGGCATCACTGAGATCAAGATGTGAAGCAATACGTGCAGATTGCATCATGTTGACCATTGAATCATGAAATCCTGGTAATACAAATTTGCCTTGACCATCAATCAATTCTGCATCACGAAACAATGTACGCAACTCATGATTATTGCCAATTTTTGTAATCATTCCATCTTCAAAAGCCATGGCAGTGAAAGAAACCAGTTTTCCATTGTTAACAGAGTAACCATTGATGTTGAGCATGACCTTAGGTTTGCCCCATGCTGTTAACGAACAAGTTACAATGAATAGAAAAAATGAAATTTTAAATTGATTCATATTCATGATTTTTTAGCATCGAATGATTTTTGTCCTTGCACCCATGTTTGAAGCACTTTGGTTTTCCAAATTTCTTGTACAGGTATGGAAAAGATATCGCGATCAATGATGATGAAATCTGCCCATTTGCCTTTTTGTAAGCTGCCCAAATCAGCTTCTCTGTGATTGGTGTAGGCTGCATTGATGGTAAAAGAAGCCAGTGCTTGTTCAGGAGTCATTTTTTCAATACCAATCCATCCTTGTTCAGGCTGGTTTTCTCGGTCTTGCCTGGTAATTGCAGCATGAAGTCCATAAAAAGGGTTGGATAATTCTACTGGGAAATCAGAACCTGATGCGATAACGACGCCTTTTTTCAATAACGTTTGCCACGCATAAGCGCCTCTTAATCGTTTTCTGCCGACACGATCTTCAGCCATATTCATATCAGAGGTAGCGTGAGTGGGTTGCATTGATGCTATGATATTGTATTGTTTGAATTTAATCAAATCATCAAAATCTACTATTTGAGCATGTTCAATGCGATGACGCAGTAATTGAGTTTGAGCTTGTGGTCTGGACAGTATTTCAATGGATATTTTGTTGGCTTTGTCACCGATGGCATGAATGGCAGCCTGCCAACCTTTGCTGGCCAATGACAAGACTTTCTCTTCAATAAATGCTTGAGATTGTACCAGTTTGCCAGTGGTGTCAGTGCGATCTTCGTATGGTTTAATCATGGCGGCTCCACGTGAGCCCAATGCGCCATCAGCCACATATTTTATGGTTTGAATCTGTAAATAGTCGTCTTTATAAATACCATCACTGAGCATTTTATCTAAAACCGCAGAACCCGAAGCTAACATGGCATTAACCCTGATCGGTAATTTTTTTTGTGCAGCCAATGTTTTGTATGCATCATATGTTGGCCAATCAATACCGGCATCATCAACCGATGTGATGCCTTGTGATGCCAAATCTTGTAATGTGTCAAAAAGAATTTTTTCGTTTTTTAATACATTCTCTCTGTTGATCTTTTTTTGTATTATGGCCATGGCATTATCAATGTATATACCTGTTTGTGCACCTGTTTCATCTATGATAATCTCGCCACCCGGCATGTCTTTGAGGTGTTCATGACTTTTGGCAATTTCCATGGCTTTAGAATTGGCCCAACCGGCATGACCATCGACACGGCTTAGCCATATGGGTTTATTGGTTTTTAGTTTATCTAGGTCTTTATGGGTTGGAAATTTTTTGCCCTTCCACAATACTTGATTCCACCCTCGACCCAATATCCAGTTGTTCTGTGGGTGGTCATCAATAAATTTTTGAATAATCTTTAATGACTCATCCAGGCTGGTAACGCCCATTAAATCTATTTCATTTTTAAGTTGTCCTAATCGCAAAACATGTCCATGGGCATCATGCAAACCGGGTAAAATTGTATGGCCTTCGCCATTGATCAATGTTGCATCGGGGTAATCTTTTATAAGTTCTGGATAAGTGCCTGTTGATAGTATTTTGCCATCTTCGAAAGCCATTGCAGTAAAAGTAATGTGTTTAGAATGATTGATGCTGTGACCTGTAACGTTATGTATCAACTTCACATCAGCGGATGCAATAGATTGAATCATCAATATTATGCAGATAAATATGATATTTGTTTTCATTATTTCGTATAATTTGAGAATTGGCTTACGTTATTGTAACCGAAAATATGACACTATATCGAGGATATTAATGCATAAATTTATCATCTTATTATTAACATTTCAATGCTATGCAAAAGCACATATGGATACATCACAAATGAAAAATGACTTTACTGATTCCCCCCAAGCTCCACAAGCAAAAAAAATAGAATTTCAACATAAAGAACATGGATTAACCAGAAATGATGAATATCATTGGCTACGGGATGATGAGAGAAAATCACCAGAGGTGATTAACTATCTGAATCAAGAAAACGCCTATACTGACGCAACATTAATTAAGCAAAAACCAGTGATTGATGAACTTTATCAAGAAATGATTGGGCGGTTGCCAACTAAAGAACAAACGGTTCCAGCAAAAATTGATGATTATTGGTATTATTCGAGATTTGCTGATAACAGTGAATACCGTATTTATGCCAGAAAGGCAGGCGATTTATCCTCATCAGAAGAAATCATGGTGGATATGAATGAACGGGCCAAAGGTCACAGTTATTTTTCATCAAATTATCAGGCCATATCTCCGAATCATAAGATTTTGGGTTTTTCCGAAGATGTTACTGGCCGAAGAAAGTATACACTGCGGTTTAAAAATTTGGACAGTGGTCAAATGTATGATGATGTCATCGACAATACAACGGGTCAAATCGTTTGGGCATTGGACAATAAAACCATTTTTTACACTAAAAAACATCCTGTCACCTTATTGCCATATAGGGTCTATAAACACGAACTTGGAAGTGGTGAGCAAGATGAATTGGTTTATGAAGAAACAGACAACACTTTTTATACCTCTGTTTATGCCAGCACTTCTAAAAACTATATCATCATTTCTTTGACCAGTACCACTACATCAGAAATGTTGGTTATGGATGCGAATCATCCGGAAAAAGGCTTTGAAATGTTTTTAAAACGAGAAAAAGGTCATGAGTATGGTATTGAAGAGCTAAATGATGAGTTTTATATATTAACGAACTGGCAGGCAAAAAATTTCAAGATCATGAAAACAACTCTGTCAGATGCACATGATAAGGACAAATGGCAAGAGGTACTGGCACATGATGAAGAAACCTTGCTCTACGATATTCAAGCTTTTAAGGGATATTTGGCTATTGAACAACGTCAATCAGGAATAAGACATGTTAATCTTTTGAATCTAAAAGACAACAGCCAAAAGGTCATCGCTACTGATGAAAGTGCATACACCATGTGGTTGGATTATAACCCTGATCAAAATACAAAGACCTTGCGTTACAGTTATGCATCAATGACCAAGCCCTATACAGTTTATGATTATGATATGCAAACTGGACAACAAAAAATGATGAAACAAGATGAAGTCGTTGGAGGTTATCAAGCTAAAGATTATAAAACAAAGAGGGTACTTGTCAAAGCCAGAGATGGCGTTATGGTGCCTGTTTCACTGGTTTATAAGGACACAGGTCTGGCTTTGCAGGAAAGACCGTTGTTGGTATATGGTTACGGTTCTTATGGTGCCTCGATTGATCCAACATTTTCTTATGCTCGAATTTCGCTATTAGACAGAGGTTTTGTTTATGCCATTGCACATATACGTGGTTCACAAGCCAAGGGCAGAAAGTGGTATGAAGATGGTAAATTATTGAAAAAGAAAAATACTTTTACTGATTTTATTGATGTTACCAAAGGGTTGTTGGCTAAAGGTTATGGCAATAAAAATCAAGTATTTGCCATAGGTGGATCAGCAGGTGGGTTATTAATGGGGGCTGTGATTAATATGGAAGGTATGATTTATAAAGGCATTATCGCAGCTGTACCTTTTGTTGATGTGATTTCAACCATGTTGGATGAAGACATTCCATTGACCACTGGAGAGTTTGATGAATGGGGTAATCCAAAAGATAAAACTTATTATGATTATATGCTTTCATATTCACCCTATGACAATGTTAAACGTCAGGACTACCCACATATGATGGTAACCACCGGGTTACATGATTCTCAAGTACAATATTGGGAACCAGCAAAATGGGTTGCTAAATTACGCGATATGAAAACTGATGACAATTTATTGGTGATGAGAACAAACATGGATGCAGGGCATGGTGGAGCATCAGGTCGTTATCAAAAGTACAAGGAGGTTGCAGAAGAGTATGGATTCTTGCTGATGTTGTTAAATCAATAAACTGATACTTTAAAAACTAACCACAACGGCCAATAAATTTCTATTGGCCGTTGATTTCTCATGACATGTCTTCAAAAAACAATTCTATTGCCTCGAACCTTTGTTCTGCATTCATGTATTCACCAGATATTCTGATGGCATTATTGGGTAAGGGTTGGTAAATTGAATGCTTGGTTTGAATCAATTGGATTAATTTCCTTAAAATATCATCATTTTTTGTATCAAACCTTACAGACCCACCATTTTTATTGAGTTGAATACTTTTGATGTCAAAACTTTTTGACTTCAGTTTTAACAATTTGATTTCGAATAGATTCTTGGCTTGATCTGGTAACAATCCAAAACGGTCAATCAATTCAACTCGCAGTGCGTTGACTTCATCTGCATCTTCACATTGACTTAATCTCTTATAGAATGTCAATCTTAAATAAATGTCATGTATGTACTCATCAGGCAATAAACTCGGAATATTGAGTTCAATTTCGGTCTCATGAATGCTCAAGTCATCCAATTCCGGCTCTTCATCGTTCGTTAAGGCTTCAACTGCCCGTTCAAGTAATTCACAATAAAGACTGAAGCCAATGGCTTGAATTTGCCCGCTTTGTTCATCTCCCAATAATTCTCCTGCGCCTCGAATTTCCAAATCGTGAGTGGCCAGTGTGAAGCCTGAACCCAGTTCTTCAAGGGAAACAATGGCCTCAAGTCTTTTGGAAGCATCTTTGCTGATGACTTTTATACTTGGGATTAACAAATAAGCAAATGCTTTGTGATGAGATCTACCAACCCTGCCTCTGAGTTGATGCATTTGTGCCAATCCCAATTTGTCTGCCCGATTCATGATGATGGTATTGGCTGTTGGTATATCGATGCCATTTTCAATAATGGTTGAACACACCAAAATATTAAAACGCATTTTATGAAAGTCCAACATGACCTGTTGTAGTTCGTTCTCATGCATTTGACCATGAGCTACCCTGACTCGCGCTTGAGGAATGAGTTTTTGTATGGTCTCTGCTGTTTGTCCTATGGTTTTTACATCATTGTGTAGAAAATACACTTGTCCGCCTCTTTGAATTTCCCTTTGACAGGCTTCTTTAATGGTGGCATTGTCCCACTCTATCACTTGGGTTTTAACTGATAATCGCGCTTTAGGAGGCGTGGCAATTATGGATAAGTCACGCAGGCCTGATAATGCGGTATTTAATGTTCGAGGAATGGGGGTGGCGGTTAAGGTTAATATGTCAACTTCTGCGCGCAGTTTTTTCAGTTGTTCTTTTTGCCTGACACCAAAGCGATGCTCTTCATCAATGATTATCAAACCAATGTTTTTAAATTTAATGTCTTTTTGTAATAACTTGTGTGTGCCAATGACAATGTCCACAGTTCCATCGGTAATGCCTTTTAGTATTTTGCTTTGATCAGATTTCTTGACAAAACGAGATAAGGTTTCAACTTTGATGGGAAAAGGTGCAAATCGGTCCAGAAAACTTTCATAGTGTTGCTGAGCCAGTAAAGTGGTGGGCACCAGTATTGCTACTTGTTTTGCGTCATTGGCAGCAACAAACGCAGCACGTAATGCCACCTCGGTTTTTCCAAACCCAACGTCCCCACAAACCACTCTATCCATAGACTTAGGGCTTTGTAGATCAGTGATAACGGCATCAATGGCTTTTAATTGATCATCCGTTTCTTCAAAAGGAAATCCTTGGCAAAATTGTAAGTAATCAGGCTCACTAAAGGAGATCTTTTTGCCTCCACGAGATTCTCTGATTGCATACAATTGTAATAATTCTGCAGCAACATCTTTGACTTTCTTAGCCGCCTTTTGCCTGAGTTTTTGCCATCTGTCACCACCCAGCTTATGCCAAGGTGCAGTGTCGGGAGAAGAACCAGTATAGCGTGAAACCAAGTGTAATGAAGAAACAGGAACAAACAGTTTGTCACCCCCGTAATACTCCAATACTAAAAATTCAGCTTCTCCTTCAAAGTGATGTGTCTCCAATCCTCGATAACGACCAACACCATGATCGATGTGAACCACAGGTGACCCCAAGTGTAATTCGCTGAGGTTACTGATGATTTCGTCTGGGTTGGCTTTGAAACGCTTCTTCTTACGAGTTCTATTGGCTCTGTTACCAAATAAACAACTTTCATCTAAAATAATGAGGTTTTTTTTGATAAAATTAACACCATTTTCTATGGGTGCAATGGTGATGGCTAATGCTTCTTTTGATGCTATGAACGCAGGAATGTCCTTGCATTCTTTAAGTATGAGTTTTTCTTTTAAAAACAGTCTTTTAATCACATCAACCCTACCTAATGAGTCCGCAGCAATTAAAATTCTTTTACCTGATTTGGTGTGGTTTTTCAGCCAAGTAACCTGATTGTCATGTTTTTCTGCATTGTATCTATCGGGTAGCTGTGTATGATAGTCTTCAGCTTTTGGGTCATTATTTAATAATAATGTATTGAAATTCTTTAAAACTTGGTCTACTTTTTCTGTATCTAAATACAACAGTTGTGGCTCAATTATAGGGCGCTGAATGTCATGCCGTCTTTCTTGGTATCGTGCATAAATTTGTTTCTCCCAAGTTTTCATAATGGCAGTCGTATTGCCAGTATGAATGATGGTAGTGTCTTGCGGTAAATAGTCAAATAAGGTTGCTGTTTCAGTAAAAAACATTGGCAGATAATGCTCTATGCCTGAAAATTGCACCAATTTACGAATGTCTTGATAAATTGGGCATTTGTGCGTGTCCACATCAAAGATTTCACGAAATTTTTGTAAAAATCGCATACGACCAGCTTCATCAAATGGAAATTCATTGGCTGGTAAAATGTGTATGTCTTTTACAGCGCGAACGGATCGTTGAGTCTCAGTATCAAAAATACGCATGGATTCAATTTCTTCATCAAATAACTCGATACGATAGGCATCAGGTGATCCAGTGGGGAAAATATCTACTACGCCACCTCTGACAGCAAAGTCTCCAGGTTCTCGGACTTCAGATACGCAGTGATAACCATTATTTTCAAATGAGAGGCGTTTTTTTGAAATATCAAACGAGTCGCCAATTCCCATTGATAAAGACCGGCCTTTGATGAATGATTTTGAACTGAGTCGCTGCATTAAATTGGTAACGGGTATAACGACAATGCCGTGGTCAATGTTTTGATTGATCTTGTGTAAAAAAGCGAGCCTTTCAGAAATGATTTCTGGATTTGGAGAAAAAACATCGTAGGGCAGTGTGTCCCAAGCTGGAAAGTGTAATATGTTGTCTTTTAATCTAGGTGCACACAGCGTCAACTCTTCTTCTAATACTTGACTTTGATGAGCAGATTCAGTGAGAACTAAATTCAAGCCCTTGTTGTTATTGACAATCTCAGCTAAAAACAAAGGAAGGCCCAACCCTTTGATGCCTTTAACTTGTGACAGTTCTTGTGATCTTATTTGCTGAATAGATGGAAACAACATTATTTTGATGGCTTTCAGTTGAAAAGATGCGCAATTTTATCATAAATAAAATTTTTGTGATGTTGTTGTGAGGTTTCTCAAGTAAAATTCGAACATATATTGTTAGGAAATATTGTGCCAATGAAAATACTGAAAATTTTAGTTTTTATATTGATGTTAGTGCCCTTGATGCTTTTGTTTTATTATGGTTCTATAGATGAACTCAGTGCTGATCCAGTCGCTTATGTTTTACATTACACAGGTCTTTGGTCGTTGAGAATATTGTTGCTAACTTTAGCAATGACACCCATGAGACAAATATTTAATCAGGTTTTCTTTCTTAAGATAAGGCGTATGATTGGTTTATTTGCTTTCTTTTATGTGAGCCTTCATTTTTTAATATATATCGGTTTAGATTTAGGTTTTCGATTTGGTCAATTGTTTGAGGATATTGTCAAGCGTCCTTATATTACAGTTGGTTTTGCAGCATGGTTATTATTGATTCCATTGGCCGTTACCTCTAACCGAGCGATGATCAGGAAACTTGGCAAAAGGTGGAAAAAATTACATAAATCTATTTATGTCATCATAATATTATCTTGTTTACACTTCATCTGGTTGGTTAAATCAGATTTACTAGAACCTTTGATTTATGCAGGCATTGCATTTGTTCTCTTGTTTTATCGACTCATAAAATATTCAAGGTCATGAAGGAATTATAGTGACTGTACTGAGTAGAAGTGTTCGAAGGGCTCAAGCTAAACTGCTATTGAGTATGGGTAAAGCCATTTCTGAAGCTGGAGCTCCATCGCATAGACTGGAAAGCTCTATGCAGGTATTGCTTGATAAATTCAACATGCAAGGTCATTTTTTTTCTATGCCAACGGGCTTGTTTGCCAGTTTGGGAGATGAGGAAATCCAAAGAACTTATATGGTTAGAACCAAACCCAATGACCTTGATTTAGAAAAGATCAGTGATTTGAGCGAAGTGATTACACGCATTGAAAATGATGAAATTGAAATTCATGATGCTTATGATGAAATCAAAAGAATTCACCAAAGTAAATCACGATATGGTTCATTTTTGAATATTTTTTGTGTCGGTTTGGCTTCAGCAAGTTTGGCTGGTTTATTTCAAGGCAGCTGGATAGATGTTCTGGTTTCAATGTGTATGGGATGGTTTACTGCTGTAATTGTGGAATTCAGTGTTAAGCATGATCATTTCTCTCTGCTGTTCACACCTCTATCGGCATGCATCGTTGGTTTTACTACGATGAGCATCAGTCATTTTAGCCATAGTATTGATCATTTTATTGTATCCTTGGCTGGATTGATAATTTTAGTTCCCGGTTTAGGCATTACCACTGCCATCCGAGAGTTATCGACAGGTCACTTGGTCTCGGGAAGTGCGCGAATGGCTGGTGCAGTTACCACTTTTTTGTTGCTGTCCTTTGGTTTGGCGTTGGGATTTATGATTGCGCTTGGGGTTTACGGCGAAATAGAGGTTCATAAATTACAATCAGTTTCTGAGTGGTTCGTTTACTTATCCATATTGACCATCAGTAGTGCATTTACTGTTATTTTTAAAGCCAAACCTCGAGATTTTATTTGGATATTATTGACCGCCTTCATTGCAATTATGGGGTCTAATGTGGCCAGCGAATGGTTGCAATCACCTTTCAGCTCTTTTGTTGCTGTTTTGGCGGTTTCAATTGCAGGTAATTTGTTTACCCTGTTCACCAAAAGGCCGTCGTCAATCATGCATGTCCCTGGTGTGATGTTATTGGTTCCAGGCAGTATAGGATTTAGATCTTTGGAAGCGATGTTAGATAATCAAACTCTTGATGGTGTACAGACTGCATTTTCTGCTTTACTGGTTGCAGTGGCTTTGGCTGTAGGATTGATTGCCGGGAACTTATTTGTGCCACCCAAGAAGGCATTGTAACTCAGTTATTGCAATGAATTATTAATCAGTATAATTATCTGTTAGATATTCAATATGCTGTGAGGCAATGGTTCTCAGAGTTTTTTAGACCTGAATAATGAATAAAGTTGTACATTTTGTTGCGAAAAACTAAAATCATGAAAAATTAAGTTAATAAAACTTCAATGCCTAATGTTGCAATCTTTATGTTTTAATGCTCATGTACAAAATATTGTTCTTTGAAAAAGTATAACCTTTGTTATTCGTAAAAATATTTTGATGTAAAAAATGAGTGTGCCAGCTGTAAGGTTTTGATGTTTATTATATTATTTGTCAAATTTTAAAAATTTTAAAAAATATATGTATACAACCGCACAAGTAAGAAAGAAGTTCATAGAATATTTCACAGCACAAGGACACAAACAAGTACCCAGTAGCTCATTGATACCAGCAGAAGATCCAACTTTACTGTTTGTTAATGCAGGCATGGTTCAGTTTAAAGATATCTTTTTAGGGGCTGAACAGCGTGGATATACTAGAGCTGTATCATCACAAAGGTGTGTCAGGGCTGGAGGTAAGCACAACGATTTAGATCAAGTGGGGTATACAGCAAGGCACCACACCTTTTTTGAAATGTTGGGCAACTTCAGTTTTGGTGATTATTTTAAAGAAGAAGCGATTGTTTATGCATGGGATTTTTTGACAAAAGAATTGAGAATACCTGAAGATAAATTGTTGGTCACCGTTTTTGAAGAAGATGATGAAGCGGAAAAAATTTGGATTGAAAAAGTTGGCATAGCAGCTGATAAAGTATTGCGAATTGGTGCAAAAGACAACTTTTGGCAAATGGGTGATACAGGCCCTTGTGGACCTTGCACTGAAATCTTTTATGATCATGGGCCAAATATTGCTGGTGGCCCACCAGGATCGGAAGATGAAGATGGAGATAGATTCATTGAAATATGGAACTTGGTGTTTATGCAATATGATCGTCAGGTTGATGGTCAATTGCTGCCATTACCCAAGCCTTGTGTGGACACAGGTATGGGGCTTGAGAGAATATCTTCGATATTACAAAATCAACACAATAACTATGAGATAGATCTGTTTCAACACATCATAAAGTTTACCGCAAAGCAATTGCATGTAGATGACTTGGATAATCCTTCCTTAAAAGTTATTGCAGATCATATCAGAACCTGTGCTTTTTTGATTTGTGATGGTATACAGCCCAGTAATGAGGGAAGGGGTTATGTTTTGAGGAGAATCATTCGTCGAGCCATTAGGCATGGTTACAAGCTTGGCAGCAACGATATATTTTTTAATACAATATTACAACCACTGATTGACACCATGTCAGAGGCCTATCCTGAATTATCAGAAAACCAATCATTAATTATTAATGTGTTGACTCGAGAGGAACAAAGATTTGCTGAAACTTTAGAAACGGGTATGGGCTTGTTAAACAAGGCCATTAACGAACTAGAAGGCTCAATTATTTCTGGGGATGTGGCATTTAAATTATATGATACCTATGGTTTTCCTTTTGATTTGACTCAAGATGTTGCAAGAGAGCATGATCTTACAGTTGATCAAATTGGTTTTGATGTTTGTATGTCAGAGCAAAAGAAGCGTTCAAAAGCCTCTGGAAGTTTTGCTCAAGTAAATCAATTGCCCGCTGATGTGATTGCGAGCATTGATCCGACAAATTTCACGGGTTATGAACATGCCACAGGTCAGGCTAGAATTATTGCATTGGTCCAAGAAAATAAAGCAGTAAATAAGCTAGTCAAAGGAGATGAGGGTGTTGCGATACTTGATAGTTCACCATTTTATGCTGAATCGGGTGGCCAGATTGGCGATACAGGCATAATGACTGGCGCAAATTTTAAGATGCTTGTCAATGATACGCAAAAATCAGCAGGGCAATATCATCTTCATATGATTAAAGTTCAAGATGGTGAAGTAGTCGTTCATGATAATGTTAATGTAGAAGTTAATGGAATCAGGCGCAATGATATTGTATTAAACCATACAGCAACCCATTTATTGCACAAAGTTTTGCAAGATCAACTGGGGGAACATGTGAAACAAAAAGGTTCTGTTGTTTCACCTGATAAGCTTAGGTTTGATTTTTCTCATGCAGATGCCATCACTACTGACCAGTTACATGCGATTGAAACTGAAGTTAATGATCACATTCGTAGCAATTATCATGCGCAAACAAAATTGATGACATATCAACAGGCACTTGATACTGGTGCGATGGCGTTGTTTGGAGAAAAATACGGTGAACATGTTCGTGTATTAGACATCGGCGGTTATTCTGTAGAATTGTGCGGAGGGACCCATGTTAAATCTACAGGTGAGATTGGTTTATTTAAAATTGTCAGTGAAGCTTCAATAGCTGCTGGTATTCGCAGAATTGAAGCGGTTACAGGCATGAAGGCTATAAAGCATGTGCAGGATATAGAAAATGCGCTTTCTAATGTTATTCATGTTGCACAAGCATCTAAAGATAATGTTATCGATAAAGTACAAACCTTGATAAAACGTAACAAGGAAATTGAGAAAAAGCTGCAAGCTGCCGAAGCCAAGATGGCAGGCAATGCTGTACAGGATTTGTGGGGTAATATTGTTGAATATAATGGTGTTAAATATTTATTTGAGGTTATAGAGGGCGTTACTATTGATAATATGAGAACCATGATCGACACATTTAAAAGTAAATATGAAAACGGTATCATAGTTCTTGCAAATTGCGAAAAAAATGATAAAGTGCAGCTGATTTGTTCAGTAAGTGAAAAATTAACTGGGCAAATTAAGGCTGGTAATATTATCAGAAATATCGCTTCGCAAATTTCTGGAAAAGGTGGGGGTAGACCTGACTTTGCACAGGGCGGCGGAACCAGTGATAAGGAAAATTTGAAACAACTTCTTGTGAATAATTTGGCTGAATTAAAAAACTTGATAAATATTTAATAAAAGACTTCAAATTCTGTTAAAAATGTAGTCTAATGCCTCTCCTAGATTTTATGGATAAAATTAAATAACAAATATAATAAATATTCCCCGTGAAGGAAAAAAACAGGATATAACAGGATATAACAGGAGATTAAGATGTTGATATTAACTCGTCGTGTTGGCGAAACATTAATGATAGGTGATGATGTTACCGTGACAGTACTCGGTGTTAAAGGTAATCAGGTTAGAATAGGAATTAATGCGCCAAAGGAAATAGCAGTACATAGAGAAGAAATCTATGAGCGCATTAAAAATGAGCAAGGTAAGGATTCAGATCAGTCTTCTGATGAAGACAGTATTGGTAATCAGTAGAGTTTTATGATCTATGGTTTTTGTTTTTAATCATAGGTCTAATATTTAGAAATTTTATTTCTAAATCTGTATATGGAGAGATGGCCGAGTGGCTGAAGGCGCTCCCCTGCTAAGGGAGTATGGGTTAAAAGCCCATCGAGGGTTCGAATCCCTCTCTCTCCGCCACTAATTTCAAAAAATATTCTTAGAATCTTTTTTGAAATAAAGCGGAAAATTATGTTGACAAGTTTGTAAATTGTCCTCATAATGCGCCGCTCAAAACAGAGAGCGCCCGTAGCTCAGCTGGATAGAGTACCTGGCTACGAACCAGGTGGTCGGAGGTTCGAATCCTTCCGGGCGTGCCAATTTTTATTGGAATATCTGTTAATGTTAAAATGAACTGATATGGTTATTATTTTTGAACAAATCACCATAAACTTGAAATTAACATATTTTTACGAAAATTTATCATTATATGATTGACCTAGAAAGTTTTTATCAATAAAATGCCACGCCTTCATTAAGATGTGATGTTGAATAAAGGTTGATTTTAAATGATATAAGTATCATGAAGTATTAGATCGGGGTATAGCGCAGTCTGGTAGCGCAACTGCTTTGGGAGCAGTGGGTCGGGAGTTCGAATCTCTCTACCCCGACCAATTTTATATATGCCAGGCGCTCGTAGCTCAACTGGATAGAGCATCGCCCTTCTAAGGCGAGGGTTGCAGGTTCGAGTCCTGCCGAGCGTGCCAGTACAATGGTTACTGGATAAAAATATGGCGGTCGTAGCTCAGTTGGTAGAGCCCAGGATTGTGATTCCTGTTGTCGCGGGTTCGAGACCCGTCGTCCGCCCCAATAATATTGATATTGTAAATCAAGTCACACAATTCATTACTCTTAATGAATATTGCCTAACAAGGTAGAATGCGAAAGTGGCGGAATTGGTAGACGCGCTGGATTTAGGTTCCAGTGTCGCAAGACGTGAGAGTTCGAGTCTCTCCTTTCGCACCATTCACTCAAAATACTAATTTGGAGCAACAATGCAAATCTCAATAGAAAAAACTGAAGGTTTGGAAAGGAATGTTAACGTATTAATTCCTGCAGAAAATAT
The DNA here is from genome assembly GCA_964352735.1 of uncultured Alcanivoracaceae bacterium. Classification (GTDB taxonomy): domain Bacteria; phylum Pseudomonadota; class Gammaproteobacteria; order Xanthomonadales; family Marinicellaceae; genus NORP309. The sequence continues at coordinate 66,520 of CAYGTC010000003.1, forward strand.
TAACTCGCAAGTCGCCGAGAAATTAAAAGAAATCAGTAAACAGGTTAAAATCAAAGGGTTTAGACCTGGGAAAGTGCCTAAAAACATTCTTACTCAACGATATGGTGTTCATGCCAGGCAAGAAGTACTTGGCGAAATCATGAAATCTGCTATCCAAAAAGCGGTTGAAGAAAATGAATTGTCTATCGCTGAAACCCCTGAAGTTACTGAAGCAAAAGATCTGGAAGATGGTGGATACGAATTTGTTGCAAAACTTGAACTGATGCCTGAAGTGCCAACAATTGATTATTCAAAAATAGTTGTTAATACTGAAGCCTCAGAAGTTACAGATAAAGACATCGATAAGATGATCAAAAAATTGCAAAAGCAAAAACAAGAATGGAAAGATTCCAAAGCAAAAATTGCCAAAGGTGATTTGATCACACTTAATTATTCAGCTAAAGATGGCGATACCATTGTATATCCAGAATCTGGAGAAGAGAAAATGGGAATTTTGCTTGGTGAAAGTGGAGTCCCTGATGAATTGGTTAAGGATATTATTGGTAAAAAATCTGGAGAATCTGCTACGTTAAGATTGTCATTCCCTGATGTTTTCAATGTGCAAGAGCTAGCTGGAAAAGAAGTTGATTTCTCATATGAAATTGGTGATCATAAACGCGGCAGCTTACCTAAGGTTGATGAAGAGTTTGTCAAAGCTTTTGGTGTTGAGTCTGGAAAAGAAGATGACTTAAAAAATGAAATTAAGGAAAATCTTACTAGGGAATTGACTAATGCCATTGAAGTAAAAAATAAAAACCATGTTTTATCAGCTTTAAGAAGCGAAGTGAAAGACATACAGATCTCGGATAAAATGATTGAGAGAGAAAGTGCTGCGCTTGCTCATCAATCCATGGAACAAGCAAAGCAAATGGGTGTTGAAAACCCTGCTCATCCTGATCACAAAAATTTTGAAGAAAAAGCCAAAGAAAGAATCATTAATTCTTTAATCATTAATAATGTAGCTAAGGAACAAAGTTTGCAAGTCGATTACACAAAAGTAAGGGAAAAGGTTATTGAAGTTTCGCAAACTTTTGAAAATCCTCCTCTAATTGTTGAATACTACTACAAAACACCAGAATTATTATCATCAGTTGAAAATGCTGTAATGGAAAATCAAGTGATTGAATGGATAACTTCTCAGGTTGAAGTTAAAGAAATTCAAGTGCCGTTTGATGAGTTAATGAATCCTGTAGCTTAATTAAGAAGATCACATTAAAGATAAAAGAGGATAAGACAGTTATGTCAAAATTTGAAGAAATGATGAATTTGGTTCCGATGGTGGTTGAACAAACCTCCAGAGGCGAACGTTCCTATGATATTTTTTCTCGATTATTGAAAGAGAGAATTATATTTATGATTGGTCAAGTCGAAGATCAAATGGCAAACTTGATTGTTGCTCAACTGTTATTTCTTGAAGCAGAAAACTCGGAAAAAGACATCTCTTTGTATATCAATAGCCCAGGCGGCGTTGTAACAGCGGGTATGTCAATTTATGACACCATGCAGTTTATAAAACCTGATGTGAGTACCATTTGCATGGGACAAGCTGCAAGTATGGGTTCATTGATTTTAACTGCTGGAGCAAAGGGAAAGCGTTTTTCATTGCCCAGTTCTAGGATCATGATTCACCAATTGTCAGGCGGATATCAGGGGCAAGCTTCAGACATAAATATACACGCCACAGAGGCTTTGAAATTAAAAGAAAAGCTTAACACGGTGATGTCTAAACATACGGGTCAAACTGTTGAAACAATTGAAAAAGATACTGATAGAGACAATTTTTTCAGTGCAGACGAAGCTGTTTCCTACGGATTGATTGATGAAGTCATTGAGCACCGTAAGTAACTTTAAGTTTTTCTGTTGATTATAAAAAAAAGCCAATAGTGTAGCAGAGTTTTTTGCTACACATTGGCTTTTTTTTTGTGACAATTGTTTTCAAAAGATTGAAAATATCCCTTTAAATGTGTGAATCAACCCTTATAGTAAGGTAAAAGACATTATAAGATTAAAAATGCAGGGATTGTGCTTTAGACAATTGTGTAAATTAAGTAGAATACTGAATAAGAAATACAAATGACTGTATATTTTGAAAAATAAACAAGACATCTCCACAATGGAAGAAAGAAAACATGACAAAAAAAACAGATGATACTACTACAGAAGATTTAAAACATTGTAGTTTTTGTGGCAAAAGTCAGCAAGAAGTGCCAAAACTTATCGCAGGACCTAGTGTCTATATATGTGATGAGTGTGTTGATTTATGTAATGAAATTATAAAAGATGAATTTGAAGACGCTCTAAATAATGAAGAAACTGAGTTGCCAACACCAAAGACCATTCATCAATACTTAAATGATTATGTCATAGGACAGGAGCATGCCAAAAAAGTCTTGTCTGTAGCTGTATACAATCACTATAAACGTGTTAAGTCAAATTTGAAAAATAAGAATAATAAAGATGATATAGAGCTTTCTAAATCAAACATTCTTTTGGTGGGTCCAACTGGATCTGGTAAAACCTTATTAGCAGAAACTTTGGCTAAAGTGTTAAACGTTCCATTTACTATTGCAGATGCGACGTCATTGACAGAAGCTGGTTATGTTGGTGAAGATGTCGAAAACATCATACAGAAATTGTTGCAAAAATGTGATTATGATGTTGAAAAAGCAGAAAGTGGGATAGTTTATTTGGATGAAATTGATAAAATTTCTCGAAAAGCTGAAAACCCATCAATTACTCGGGATGTTTCAGGTGAAGGTGTGCAACAAGCCTTATTAAAGTTAATTGAGGGGACAGTTGCATCGGTTCCTCCTCAAGGTGGAAGAAAGCACCCTCAGCAAGAATTCTTACAAGTTGATACTAAAAACATTTTATTTATTTGTGGTGGAGCGTTTTCAGGGCTTGAAAAAATTATTGAACAACGTTCAAATCAAACCGGAATTGGTTTTTCTGCCAATGTTAAGAAAATCAAGAAAGATCATGAGGAATTGGCATTGTTCAAGGATTTGCAGCCAGATGATTTGGTTGGTTATGGTTTGATTCCTGAATTTGTGGGTCGTCTGCCAGTAATTGCTACATTGGAAATGCTTGATGAAGCCGCCTTGGTTAAAATATTAGTAGAACCTAAAAATGCCATCACAAAACAGTTTAAATACATGTTTGATTTAGATGGTGTTGAATTGGATATCAGAGAAGATGCCTTAATTTCTATTGCAAAGAAAGCTTTAAAACGGAAAACTGGGGCAAGGGGCCTTAGGACGATAATGGAAAAGGCCTTGCTCGACATTATGTATGATATTCCAGATATGGATGATGTTAAAAAAGTAGTGGTTGATAGAGCTGTCATTGAAGAGGGTAATAACCCAATCATCGTTAGAGACAGTGTGGCAAAAGTTGTTAATGAAAAATAGCAAATTTTACACATTGCACATTTTAACAGTACATAAATCTAATGGATCAGTCCAAATATAAAAGTAAAAAAAAATATGTCAGATATAAAAAAAAACATAGCGGCTGTATTGCCGCTGCGAGATGTTGTAGTGTTTCCTGGAATGATAATTCCTCTTATTGTTGGTAGGGATAAATCAAAAAAAACTCTAGAATCAGCTCTCAGTAATAATTTACCAGTGATTTTGGTAACACAAAAAAGCCCTAAAATCGATGATCCATCTTTTGACGATATATACACCACAGGGACTATGTGTACTATTTTACAAAACTTTCCTCTAAAAGATGGTTCAAGGAAAATCCTCGTTGAAGGAACAAAAAGGGTTAAATTACTCAATTTTAATAAGGGCGAAAGTTTTCAGTCTGAATATTTCAATATTAAGCAAATTTTAAGTAATAACGACAGTAAAATTAAAGTTTTAGAAAAAACTTTGAAAAACTGTTTTGAGAATTATGCAAAACAAAATAAGAAAGAACCAGAAGACTTAATCAATTCAATTGTGTCAATAGAAGACGCTGATAAATTGACAGACGCCATATCAGCACACTTGAATGTTCAAATAAAAGTAAAACAAAAATTACTAGAAGAAATAAACATTACTCAAAGATTGGAATCATTATTGGCAGTATTAGATACTGAACTTGAAATGATTAAAATGGAAAGGAAAATCCGTGGCCGTGTCAAAACACAAATTGAAAAAAATCAAAGGGAATATTATTTAAACGAACAAATTAAGGCCATACAAAAAGAACTTACGGACATCGATGAGACTAATTCTGAATATGGAGAATTAGAAGAAAAATTTGCAAAAACTGAATTAAGCCCGGCTGCGAGAGAAAAAGTTATTTCAGAATTGAAAAAACTGAAAATGATGCCAGCAATGTCAACTGAAGCAACTGTTGTGCGGAATTATCTCGATACAGTATTAAATTTACCATGGAATGTTCGCAGCACAATTAATACTGATATTAATTACGCAAAAAAAGTCTTGGATGAGGACCATTATGGTTTAGATGAAGTAAAAGAGCGGATTCTTGAGTTTTTAGCTGTGCAAAAACGAAAAAAGAAAATGAAAGGGCCGATCATGTGCTTGGTAGGACCACCAGGTGTAGGTAAAACTTCACTGGGTAAATCCATTGCGAAAGCCACTAGCCGGACATACAGTCGCATATCGCTGGGTGGAGTTAGAGATGAGGCTGAAATCAGAGGCCATAGAAGAACTTACATAGGTTCAATGCCAGGAAGAATTGTACAAAATATCAATAAAGCGAAAACTTGTAATCCTTTGATGTTATTAGATGAATTGGATAAAATGAGTGCTGATTTTCGTGGTGACCCCTCCTCAGCATTGTTAGAAGTATTAGATCCAGAACAAAACAGTACATTTGCTGATCACTACTTGGATATGGACTTTGATTTGTCTGAAGTAATGTTTATTGCAACAGCCAATACCTTAAATATCCCTGGGCCTTTACGGGATAGAATGGAAATAATTAGAATTCCTGGTTATACAGAAGAAGAAAAAATTGAAATTGCCATACGTTATCTGGTTCCAAAACAAATCGAGACAAATGGACTTGAAAAGAAAGAATTGAGTTTTTCGCGTGCAGCCATAAGAGAAATTATTCGCTACTATACCAAAGAGTCAGGTGTTAGAAATCTAGAACGAGAAATTTCTAAAGTTTGTCGCAAAGTTGTTAAAAAAATATTGACTGAAAAGCAGTTAGATAAGGTCAGCATATCCATTAAAAATTTAAATGATTTTTTAGGTGTGAGGAAAACCAATTTTGGTAGAGCGCATTATAAAAGTGAAGTAGGGATGGTTACAGGTTTGGCATGGACTGAGGTAGGTGGAGAGCTTTTACATATTGAATCCACTGTACTTACAGGTGTTGGAAAACATACATTGACAGGTCACCTTGGAAAAGTGATGAAGGAGTCAATTCACACCTCATTTTCGATGGTCAAGTCTAAGGCACAGTCATTAGGAATAGATATCCAATCATTGGCAAAAAAAGACATACATATACATGTTCCTGAGGGCGCTACACCTAAAGATGGTCCAAGTGCAGGTATTGGCATGTGCGTGGCATTTGTTTCAGCGCTTACAAATAACCCTGTTAAGGCAGATGTTGCCATGACTGGAGAAATTACCTTAAGAGGTAAAGTGCTCGAAATTGGCGGTTTAAAAGAGAAATTGTTGGCTGCATTACGCGGTGGGATAAAAAAAGTGATAATACCATTTGACAATGCTAAGGATTTGATTAAAATGCCATCTCAGGTTAAAAATGAACTTGAAGTGATCCCAGTTAAATATATTGATGAAGTATTTGACATAGCGCTTGAGAATGATCTTGAACCGATATCTGATGCAGATTTTAATGTCATGTTAAATGTTGCTAAGGATATAAAGAACAGTCCTCAAGAGTCATTTAGTCATTAATATCGAGAAAGAGCGTTTAGAATAATTAAAACGTAAAAAAGTGGAAAATAAATAAAAAAAAACACCACATTTAAACATTAATAGTATACAATTCCATTTCGGAATTTTGCTGAAGAAATAACATTAAAAAAGATTAAATTTTAATGTAATCTTTAAAATAAATTGGAGTTAGAAATAATGAAAAAACAAGATTTTATTAAGGCTGTTGCACAATCAGCAGATGTGTCACAAGCAACTGCGAATGCATGTTTTGATGCAATGGTCGGCGCAATCACAGATTGTTTGAAGAATGAAGATTCCCTAACTTTTGTTGGGTTTGGAACATTCTCAGTTAAACATCGTGCAGCGCGTCAAGGTCGTAACCCTAGAACTGGTGAAACGATCGAAATAAAAGCAGCAAATGTTCCATCGTTTAAAGCAGGTAAAGCATTAAAAGAGGCTTTGAACTAAAAAATTACCCTATTAGTGTGTAATACTGGGTGCTTAGCTCAGCTGGGAGAGCATCGCCCTTACAAGGCGAGGGTCGGGGGTTCGATCCCCTCAGCACCCACCACTTTAGGAGTGGTAGTTCAGTTGGTTAGAATACCGGCCTGTCACGCCGGTGGTCGCGGGTTCGAGTCCCGTCCACTCCGCCATATCGAAAAGGGTGTCATAATGACACCTTTTTGTTTTTTTAAGGATTGATTTTTATCAGTCATCAGTTTTTACAAATAATACTATGTTAAGAGATATAAAAAAACAATCTTCAGGTCTTGGCGCTAAAATCATCATGGGCTTGTTAATTATCGCCTTTGCGTTTTGGGGTGTCAGTGGTTCATTATTATCTGCAGGCAATGATTCTGCTGCTACAATTAATGGTGAGAAAATTTCTATTGCAGATTTCAACCAAGCCAACCAGGCACAAAGAAATCGATTACAAAGCCAATTTGGTGAAAACATAGGTTCTGAATATTTTGACTCTGAGAACTTTAAGCGAGGAGTGCTGAGCCAAATCATTGATGCTGAATTAATGAGGCAGCAAGCTGAGAAATTTGACTATGATGTTTCCCCTCAAACCATTAAAGATTACATAGAGTCTTCACCTGGGTTACAAATTGAAGGGAAGTTCAGTAAAGAGGCATACGCAAATTACTTGGCACAAATCAATAAATCTGCTGAGTTATTGCAAAGGGACATCAAAAGAGACATCAAACGCACAGCTTTACCAGGGATGATCAGTGATACGGCATTTTCATTAGAGACCGAAGTTAAAAATCAATACAAGTTGTCCAAGCAGAAAAGAAACTTTGATTATATTGAAGTTTCCAGTAAAGATTTTGAAGACAAAGTTGAAGTGACACAACAAGATATTTCAGATCACTACAGCGAATTTGGTCAAGACTTCATGACGATTGAAGAAGTATCAGTCAACTATATAGAATTATCCACTGCAAATTTATTAGAAAATATTAGTGTTGATGACGAAGAGCTTCAAACTTACTACGAAAGCAAAAAGGAAACATTAAAAACTGCTGAGAAACGTAAGGTGCAACATATTTTATTGCCTGTTGATGGTAATCAAGAAGAAGTAAAAGCTGAAATCAATAAAATTGCAGATAGAATTAATAATGGAGAAGATTTTGCTGATGTTGCAAAAGAAACATCGCAAGATCCTGGTTCTGCTAACAACGGTGGTGATTTAGGTTGGGTTTCTAAAGGCGATATGGTTGAAGCATTTGACGAAAAATTATTTGAGATGAACGAAGGTGAAATTTCAGAACCTGTACTCTCTACATTTGGTTACCATATTATTAAACTGAATGAGATTAAATCTCCTGAAATGCAATCACTAGAAGAATCAAGAGAAACATTGATTGCTGTATTAAAGCAAGAAAAGGCAGAGCAAGAGTTTCTGACACAAGCAGATGAACTTTATACAACCATTATTGATGCTGATAATGTGCTTGAATTGGCATCTGAAACCTCAGGCTTACCTTTGCAAACAACAGAACTTTTTGCCAGAGGCCGTGGAATAGGCGTTGCTGCAAATGATAATTTTTCATCCATGGCTTTCAGTGATACAATTAAAGTGGATGGAGAAATCAGTGAAATGATTGATCTTGGAGAAAATCACATTGCTTACATTCAACTGGCTAAACACAACGCTCCTGTGATTAAACCACTTGAAGAAGTGACTGATGCAATTACCAATAAGCTTAAGTCTGAAAAATCTCTTGAATTGGCTAAACAACAAGTAATTGCGTACATAGATAGAATCAATGCTAAAGAAATCAGTTTGGCTGATTTATCAACTGAACTTGAAAAAACTGTAGTTGAAGCACAAGATGTTGAGAGGGTTGGATCTAAGCAACCGTTTAACTTGGTAAAAAATGTGTTTGCTCTTAAATATAACGCTGATGACAATGATGTGACTTATGTCGACTCATCTAATAATAGTTTTGCTATTGTAAAATTAATATCGGTAATTAATGCTGATAGCAGTGCGATCTCTGAAGATGAAAGTGAGAGTATTGCATCACAAATACAAAGATCTGCAATCAATAATGAAGTGGTTAATATGACAGCTGAGTTGAGAAATGACGCTTCAATAACCATCAATGAAAAGATTTTTGAAACAATTCAACAATAAACTGTTGCCCATATAGTACAGAGTGATGAAGTAATATTTCATCACTCTTATCTGATCAAAGTGAGAAAAACTGACACATCTCTTTCCTCAAAATTGTTCAATGAATTTGATCGTTTTTTAAAGATTATTTCATCTGAAACAACACAATCGCCTTCTAAAACACCTGGGCATGATGAAATCGAGTGCGAGTTAAGCCCGTCTGATAAAAAAAACATACAAGGATTGATGCGTATAAATCATACCGGAGAAGTGTGTGCACAAGCATTATATTATGGTCAGGCATTGTTTGCTAAAAACTCAGAAACATACGAACATTTGATTGCAGCTGCATTAGAGGAATACGATCATTTGTATTGGTGTCAAGAAAGGCTAAATCAACTTGAGGCCAATACCAGTGTATTCAATGCTTGGTGGTATGCAAATTCATTTATGTTAGGGGTTATAGCCGCTTTATTTGGCGATAAAGTCAGTTATGGTTTCGTCATTGAAGTTGAAAAACAAGTTGAAGATCATTTACAAGAACACATTGAACAAATACCAGTCAATGATGTTAAAACTCATGCCATTCTTAATCAAATGAAGCTTGATGAAATTCGACATGGTGAAAATGCGAAACAAGCTGGTGGAATTGAATTGCCTCAAAGTATCAAAAAAGTGATGGGCCTGATGTCAAAATTTATGAAATTTGTGGTATATAGAGTATAGTGTAGCATTAGTTTTAATACTTATTAATTACAATGGTAATCAGTAATGAGTCAATCTAGCCGTATCATTTCAACATTAAAATCACAACTAAAGAGCAAAGGAATTAAATATGCTGAGGTTGCTGATTATTTACACGTCTCAGAATCAAGTATAAAAAGACAATTCACCCAAGCAGATATCTCATTAAGTCGGTTAGAGAAGATATGTGAAATGTTAGAAATGGATATTTCCGATATTTTTGAATTAACACATGTTAAAAGTATGCTCATTGAACAGTTATCTATTCAGCAAGAGCGGAAAATTATTTCAGACACTAAATTGTTAATTGTTACTGTGGCTGCCATGAATCAATGGGCTTTTGAAGAAATACATGCCATATATGACTTTTCAGAAGCAGAACTCATAAAAGTGTTATTACAACTTGAAAAGCTAAAACTCATTGAGTTAAAAGCCAATAATAAGATCAAAACGTTAATCAGCCGAACATTCACATGGCAAAACAATGGCCCCATTCAGCGATATTTTGAAGAGCACATTCAATCAGATTTCTTCGATTGTCAATTTAATAAACCAGGAGAATTGAGGCTGGTCATTAATGGAATGTTAGCGCATTCATCAAATCAAGTCATTCAAAAGAAAATCAAACAGTTGGCAAATCTTTTTAGTGATTGTGCGTACAAAGATCAAAACATTGGCTTAGAAAGACGGTTTGGATCAACTTTAGTGTTGGCCATGCGACCATGGGAATTGCCAGAGTTCGAAAAGTTTAGACGCAACAAAAATACCAAGGTATTTAATTAATGCCAAGTTATATTATTGGTGATGTACAAGGTTGCTTTGATGACTTTTGTCATTTATTAAAAAAAATAAAATTTAATCCAGATAAAGATCAACTCATTTTTTGTGGCGACCTCGTGAATAGAGGTGGTCAGTCTTTAGCAGTATTGCGTTGGATTTATGCACACCAATATTGCTGTAAGGTAACACTCGGCAATCATGATTTGGCATTATTGGCGCAATACTATTTACCAAAAATGCGGAAATTCAATAATTATGAGTTTCAAAGGATTTTTGAAGCAGATGATTGTGACCTATTGATGCGTTGGTTATTAAAACAAAAATTATTGATACACTTAAAAGAATACAATGCTGTTATTGTACATGCTGGCATCTACCCTAAGTGGTCATTAAAACGAGCAAAAACTGAAGCCAAGAATGTTGAAAGACTGTTAAAAAATAACACAATTAAAGTTTTGAGCCAAATGTATGGCTCAAAACCCAATCATTGGGATGAAAACTTAGCAGGTAATGATCGAGTTCGATTTACCATCAATAGTTTTACCAGAATGCGATTCTTATACAAAAATGGTGGTTTAGTTTTTAAATCGAAAGGTGAGTTGGAAATGTTCCCTCAATTATTGCCGTGGTTCAAAGATAAACGACGTAAAATACAAGACGTAAGGGTAGTCTTTGGCCATTGGTCTGCATTAGGCTTTTATGATAAAGAAAATGTTACTTGTATTGATACAGGAAAAGTTTGGGGAGGGCAACTCACTGCAATTACATTGAACAAAAAAAAGCAAAAGCTTAAGCGTATATTTCAAGTTTAATGTGACTAAATATTAGTTAACCATTGTCAATTTTCTGGGTTATCATTAGAATGGTCCAATGAGAGTATTTGCCCCAGTCAGCATTGGAAATTTTTCTGTTGGATTTGACCTTTTAGGACTTTCCATCACACCAATTAACGGTGAATTGTTTGGTGATATTGTTTCTATTGAACATTCGGATTTTTTCAAATTAAGTTATTCTGGTCCATATAAAGATGCCTTGCCACATAAGACATCTCAAAACTTGGTCAGTATCGCTCATGATTTATTCATGGATGAAATGCGTGAACGTAACCTTGAAACCTCACCAGTCAAATTACATTTAGAAAAGCGTCTGCCAGTCGGCAGTGGTTTGGGTTCTAGTTCTTCTTCTATTATCGCAACACTCTATGCATTGAACCATTTCTTTAATGATGCTCTGAATAAAGATGTTCTATTACAATTAGCCGGTAGGCTTGAAGGGCAAGTCAGTGGTGATATTCATTATGATAATGTTGCCCCATGTTTACTTGGTGGGCTTCAGTTAATGACGGGTTCTCAAGTCAAGCCATGTGTCAGAATTCCATTTCCTGACACATGGCAATTGGTTGTCAGTTATCCAGGCATACAAATCGCTACTAAATTGGCCAGAAGTTTGTTAACTGAAAATAATGACTTGAAAACGTGTGTCAAATTTGCGCAGAATTTATCTGTTTTTATACATGCGATGTATGGCAATGATCATGAACTGGCCGCATCTGTGTTGTTTGATGTTATTGCAGAGCCGCAGCGTAAGTCGTTGGTTCCTGGTTTTGACGAGTATAAGAGTTACGCAAAAAACAACGGTGCACTGGCTTTTGGTATTTCAGGTTCTGGATCAACAGTATTTGCAGTGACCAACGATCCTGAAGTGTCTGATAACATTCAAAACTATGCGCTCAGCCATTTTTGCCAACATGAAGGTTTTAGCCATATATGTCAGGTGGATAATTTTGGCGTTCGTCAAATTGATGACGAAAAAAGTTAGCTTCTCCCTTACCTAGATTACAGTGATGTTTATGAAACTACACAATTTGAAAATTCCACAACAAAAAGTCAACTTCAAACAAGCCGTTATTCAAGGAATTGGTAAAAACCGAGGTTTGTTTTTTGTTGATAAAATTACAGCCATTAAAAATATTGACGAATTACTTGAAATGGATTTTGTTAGCAGAAGTAGCCATGTGATTCACCACTTAATAGAAGGTGAATTGCCATACGATGAAGTTTATCGAATGGTGAAAGCAGCTTTTAATTTTGATGTGCCGTTAAAACACGTTCATGGTAATATCAGCTGTCTGGAATTGTTTCATGGGCAAACATTGGCTTTTAAAGATTTTGGTGCCCGATTTATGGCCCAATGCATCAAAACGTTCAATGATGAAGAGTTTGTCACCATCTTGACGGCCACTTCTGGTGATACTGGAGCGGCTGTTGCTCATGCTTTTTATAAAATTGATGGCATAAAAGTTAAGATTCTTTACCCCAAGGGAAAAATTTCTAATTTACAAGAAAAATTATTTTGCACCTTAGGAGAAAATATTGAGACTTATGCAATTGAAGGCGATTTTGATGATTGTCAACGCATGGTAAAAACCGCATTTGATTCACAAAATATTCGTGATAAACACCATTTAACTTCGGCAAATTCAATTAATATCAGCCGATTGTTGGCCCAGGTTTGTTACTATTTTGAGCTGGCCAGTCATTATAAAAATGATGATTTGGTTGTATCAGTACCCAGTGGTAATTTTGGCAACTTAACAGCTGGTATCATAGCCAAACAATGTGGAGCCCCCATCAAAAGATTCATTGCTGCTACCAATGCCAATGATACCGTACCAAGGTATTTGATGAATCAAGTATGGGCGCCACAAAAAACGGTTGAAACTGCTTCAAATGCCATGGATGTTAGCAACCCCAGTAATTGGCCGCGTATCATGGCACTGTTTAATGATGATTTAGATAATGTCAGAAAAGTCATTGCTTCATCGATAAAGAATGATGAACAAACTTATGCCGCCATGCAACAATTGTATCAAAATAATTATACTGCAGAACCGCATAGTGCAATTGCCTATGCTGCATTGACTGATGAGTTACAATCGCATGAAAAAGGTGTCTTTATTGCAACAGCACATCCAGCCAAGTTTATTGAGACAGTCGAAGAAATTCTTGATATTGCTATTGATTTACCTGATGCATTGTCAAATGTGCGTGATTTAAAAAATTTATCAGTCACTATGACTCATGATACAAGCAAATTTAATGCGATGTTGTTAAAATAATCACATTAAAATTGGAGATGAACAAATGAGTAACGTGAGACAAATCAAGCCTCAACAAAAATTCCCTGTCAAAGGCATTATTCTGGGTGCAATTGTCATATTTTTATTGATGTTTGGCAGTAAACTTTATAAAACAGTGCCTGTAGGTCATGTAGCTGTAGCAACAATATTTGGTAAGATTGTTGAACAAAGCTATTCTGAGGGCTTGCATATTCCAGTAAATCCTTTGTATTCCTGGCATGAGTTTGATGTGAGGGAAAAATCTCACAAAGAAACTGCCGAGGTGCCTTCTCAAGATCAATTACAAACCCGAATTGATGTCAGTATTCAATATAGACTGAATGGATCGCAAGCCGCTAATATGTTACAAACAACCGGTGGCATGCAAAGACTACTGGATGTGCAGTTGATACCTAAATTACGCTCTCTGTTAAGAGAACAGGGTAAAACCATCAGAAGAGCAGAAGATTTTTTTCTTGAGGAAACACAAAATAAATTACAAGTGACAATTCTCAGTGGTTTACAAGAATACCTTGAACCAAAAGGTGTGGTGGTTTCTGCTGTATTGATCAGGGATATAACATTGCCCGCGTTCATTACTAAAGCCATTGAATCTAAAAAAGAACGTGAGCAAGCTGTAGAAAAACAAAAAGCTGAATTAGAACGATTTCGGACTGAACAACAACAAATTGTGGCAGAAGCAGAAGCCAAGAGAAAAGCTGCTGAAGAAGAAGCAAAGCAAAGAATTATTTTGGCTGATGCTCAATCTTATGAAATTGAAAAAATCAATCAAGCCATTGGGAGCAACCCCAATTATATTAAGTTGATGTCGTTAGAAGCACTAAAAAGTATATCTAAAGACCCAGCTTCGAAAATCTATTTTATAAATAGTGATTCTCCACAACCTTTGCCGTTAATGCATTTGTCTGATTTTGATAAATAGCAATGTAGTAGACTATGAACAAATTTGCTGACTTAAAGGTACGATTTGTCGGTGCAGGAAATATGGCCACCAGTTTAATTGGTGGCTTATTGCATAGAGGTTTTATGCCCAGTCAAATCAGGGCCAGTGACCCTGGTGGTCATCAAAGACAGCAAGTTACTGAAAAGTTTGGAGTACAAACATTTGATGATAACAATGCTCATTTTGGTAGACCAGATGTGGTGATCTTTGCGGTGAAACCGCAAATCATGAAGCAAGTGGTCAAGGACGTTGCCAACAGTGTCATACGAAGCAATGCTCTGGTTATTTCGATTGCTGCTGGTATCAAAGTTGAACACTTACAACAATGGATTGCTGAAGAGGTTGCGATTGTAAGAACCATGCCTAATACTCCAGCATTGATAGGAGAGGGTGCTACTGGGTTGTTTGCAAACCAATGGGTGACAACAGAGCAAAAGTATTTAACAGAGTGCATTATGGATTCTGTTGGGATTTGTCATTGGGTTGATGAAGAATTTAAAATCGATGTGGTTACGGCTTTGTCAGGCAGTGGGCCAGCCTACTTTTTCTTATTTATGGAATACATGCAAAAAGCTGCGATAGAACTGGGTTTATCTGCAGAAGTTGCAGCAAAATTAACAGAGCAAACCGCATTGGGATCTGCAATTTTGGCACAGAGAAGTACTGATGATATTGCAAAATTAAGAAACAATGTTACCTCGCCAAATGGCACTACAGAAGCAGCATTGACATCTTTCAATAGTGATCAATTTGAGGGCATCATAAAAAGGGCAGTCAACGCCGCCAATCAACGATCAATTGAGCTTTCACAAGAGTTTTTGTGAGAATTCATGGCCAATAAAAAAGTACATTTGGCGATATATGACAGAAAAAATGCTGGGATTCTCAGTGGCGCTTTGCATTTAAATCCAGATCAAGTGATTTTACTCCATCGAAAAGGGCATGATGTCAGTGGTTTGAAGTCAGTATTGAATAGCAGAGGGATCAATTGTCAGAGCCAAATGGTATCTTTTGATCCGCAACAAATTCAAACAATATTAAACCATATCTTTAAAAACAATAAGCACAATGATGTGGTTTTTAATGCCAGTTCGGGCCCGCGTTTGATAGTTTTATTGTCCCTTAAATGTTTTTTTAATTCATCACTGCCAGCATTTGTTGTTGATAAATTCACCAATCAATTGAACTGGTTGTCACCAGAAAACAAAAGCAGTGAAGCCTTGGCATCTCAACTGAAAATCAAAGAGTATTTAAAGCTGTTTTCTATCTCGGTAACAGATAAAGGTGATACACGCCTAGAATCACAACAGAAGCAATCATTAACACACTGGTTGGTTGATAATATCGAAAGATTTGGTCAATCATTAGCGGCTTTGAACCATATTGCGATGCATGCTGAGCACTCTTTAAAATATCATTTGAGTAAACGCAATAATACACCAACGCATTTGACCAGAATTTTGATGGAATTCGAAGAAGTTGGATTGCTGCAAAGACATCAGAATGAAATAGTATTTAAAAATGAAGAATGTCGATTTTATGCCAATGGTGGTTGGTTAGAAAATCATGTTTTTAATACACTTTTTCACATGAAAAAGTCCAGAGAAAATATCAATGATATAGCCCGAGGCATGGAGATTAGTAAAGCCAAAGGCGGTGTCAAAAATGAAATTGATGTGATTGCAATGGCCAATAATCGATTACACCTCATTGAATGCAAAACACGAAAATTCACCAATAAGAATCATGCCAATACCCCTGGGGCAGCTGCCATTTATCGATTGGACACGCTCAAAGAGTCTTTGGGAGGGCGTTCAGGTAAAGCGATGCTGATCAGTTATCAAAAGCTCAGTAAATATACAGAACAACGCGCTTCAGATCTTGGTATATATTGTTGTTCATTCAGTCAGTTAAAACAATTGAAAAATCACCTTTTTAATTTCATTGATTCAACTCAGTAAGATCACATACAAACACAATATTCTCCCTGTGATGGCAGTCATAAAAAATGTTAATATTTTAAGATGCATCATATCTGTGATTTCATCTGAGAATTATTGTATCATCAACCCTAACTTATGATCATTGGTGGTTTATGAATATATCTCTGCAAATATTACTGGCGTTAGTCTTGGCATTGATCCTTGGCGTTGTGGTCAGTACCACGCAAAGTGCAACTTTAAATTCTATAATAGAGTTAATTGAACCAATAGGGACTCTGTGGGTTAATGCGATTAGAATGATCGTTATCCCTTTATTGATTTCTTTATTAATAACCGCAGTTGCAGGACAGCAAGCACAGCATAATGTTGCCAAAGTTGGTGGTCACAGTGGTCTAATCATTGTATTGTTAGTGGCCATGAGTAGTCTCCTAACTTTTATAATGGCTCCTCTGTTTTTGAGCTTCATAACAATTGACCCACAAGCCAGCCAACAACTTTTAAATCATAGCACTACATCAATAACTGATACATCATTACCAGCTTTCAGCGAATGGTTCACTGGTTTGATTCCTATCAATCCATTCAAGTCAGCAGTTGACAACGCCATGTTACCATTGATGGTATTTATTGCTTTATTTGCCTTGTCATTAAGGCACATTGATGAAACACACAGAAAATCCGTAACCATGTTTTTTGAAGGCATCAAACAAAGCATGTTTGTATTGATTGGCTGGATTATGAAAGTTGCTCCATATGGTATATTTGCTTTGGTACTGTCTTTAACCAGTAAATTGGGCGTTTCTACAGTAACTGTTTTAGCAACATTTATTGCTGTGACATCTTTAATCATTGTGTTGATTACACTGATACTATATCTATTGGTTTTTTTATTTGGAGGCGTTTCAATGCTTACATTTATTAAAGCTGTAGCTCCCGTACAGGTGATAGGTTTCAGTACGCGTTCTTCATTGGCATCATTACCTGCCACCTATGATGCGACGCAAAAACTGGGTTTGCCATCGGATATTACTGGAGTTGTGCTGCCTATTGCAGTAACCATGTTCAAATTTGCTTCACCGATAGCTCGTATTTCAGGTACCTACTTTATTGCTAATCTATATGGTATTGATTTGAGTGTGTATCATATGATGGTGATAGCAATGGCCATAGGTTTATTAAGCTTTTATTCACCAGGGATTCCAAGTGGGGGATTATTAATCATGTCGCCAGTATATCTTTCTCTGGGGTTGCCGGTTGAAGGTATTGGAATATTAATTGCTGTTGATTTGATCATAGATATGTTTATTACGGCTGCGAATGTAACAGCCAATGTCAGTGCTGCGGTATTGGTGTCTCGATTAAATAAGTAAATCATAACAAATAGAGACCTCAGCATAAGTCATGAATCATGTAAAAAAGTTTGAAAAGTTCAATTTCTTCGTTAGAAAACTCACCAATAGCCTGCTATTACTAGCATTTTCTGCCTTGAACTTGAGCTTTTCAATTCTTTTTTCCTAAGACTCAGACTTATGCAAAGGTCTCAAATAACCACATAAAACTTCATCTAACATGCCTAACCCGGATATTTTACCAATCTATTTTGCCATTTTTCCCCTAAATTCCATTCTATGATGAAATATCTGGGCTAAATCCATTAAAATGTATCCATGATTGAATTTATTCTTAACAAAAAAATAGTCCGAACTGATGCACATCATTCGATGACTTTGGTTGATTTTATCCGCGAAGATCGTCTCTTAAAAGGCACAAAAGTGGTTTGTAGAGAGGGCGATTGTGGCGCTTGTACAGTATTAGTTGGCGAGTATACGCAGCAAAAAAATGGTACAAAGTATGTGAAGTACCAAACCATTACTTCATGTATTTCTCCTTTGGCTAATGCGCATGGAAAGCACATTGTCACTGTAGAAGGGTTAAATAGGGTCAATAAATTGACTCAAGTGCAACAATCATTAAAAGATTTTTATGCCAGCCAATGTGGTTTCTGTACGCCAGGGTTTGTTATGGCAATGACACAGTTTTGTTTAAACGCCAATGCTAACAATGAACAACATATGCTTGATGCAATCAGTGGCAACATATGCAGGTGTACAGGTTATGTGAGCATTATCAATGCGGCTAAAAGTATCGTTGCAGCATGTCAGGATAAAGGCCATAAATTCACCATGTCTCAGTTGGTAGAACATGATTTTATTCCGGATTATTTTTTAGGTATATTGGAACAATTACACAATATCAATGATGGAAAATTATCACTGACTGGAGAAAAAATCATTGCAGGTGGAACAGATTTATTTGTTCAACAAGCCGATAGCTTAATCGAACAAAAACAACTGCGCTACATCATGCATGAGCAAGATCAAAACGTAGTTGTTAATGGCCAACAATGTTCTATTTCTGGTGCGGCTACGGTAACAGAATTGTTTGATCATTCGGTGCTAAATCATTCCATACCATTGTTGAAAAATTATTTAAGGTTGGTGTCATCAGAGCCGATCAGGAATATGGCTACCATTGCTGGTAATTTAGTGAATGCTTCACCAATTGCTGATATGAGTGTTTTCTTATTGGCGCTCAATACTCAATTGATCATAGAGCATGATGAAAAAAGTCGACAAGTTGCATTGAAAGATTTCTTTTTAAGTTATAAAAACATTGATCTAAAAATCAACGAATCAATTGCTCAGATTCATTGTGAATTGCCGAATAAAAATGCCAAATTTAATTTTGAAAAAGTATCCAAAAGAAAACATTTGGATATTGCCACTGTTAATACAGCCATTCATATAGAATGTGATGAGCACACTGTTATTACACAGATTGACCTGTCGATAGGCGGCGTAGCTCCAATTCCATTGTTTCTAAATAAGACTTGTGAGTTTTTATCGGGTCAAAAGTTGACGTCATCAATTGTTAATGCAGCGATTGAAGTGCTAAACAGTGAAATCGCTCCAATTTCTGATGTGAGAGGAACTGCACAATACAAACGTCTTTTAGCTAATCAGTTGGTTAAGGGACACTTCATTAAATTATTTCCTGAGCACATCACATTTGAGCAATTGAAAGTTAATTGTGGAGGGGGGTCATGAAAAACATAGATGCCAATGGTCACGTCAGAGGTGAGTCATTATTTCTTGATGATTTTATGGTTAAGCAAAACACCTTATATGCCGCTGTATTGGGCGCGCCAATTGCGCATGCAAATGGACTGAAAATAGACATCAAAGATGCTGAAAAATTGCCGGGTGTCATCAAGGTACTGTTGGCTGATGACATTCCGGGTGTCAATGAAATCGGTGGGATTTTATTGGATGAACCTTTATTGGCAGAAAAAGACATTCACTTTCAAGGGCAACCATTGGCACTTATTGTGGCCGAAAGTGACTTTATTGCAAAAAAAGCCAGGTCATTGATCCATCTTGATTATCAAGAATTGCCTGTCATCACCACTGCTAAACAAGCAAAATTAGAAAACAGTTTTATCAATGCACCGCGTTCATTTAATTTAGGTAACTTTGAGTCTGCCTTAAGTGACTGTGCTCACGTTTTTCATGGCGATGTTTTTTCAAATGGTCAAGAGCATCTATACCTTGAGACACAAGGTGCTTATGCTGAGAAAATGGAAAATGGCAGTATTAAACTCATGTCCTCAACACAAGGTCCTACATCGGTTCAGAGAATTACGGCCCGAGTTCTGGGTTTGTCAATGCATAAAATTGAAGTGGATGTAACAAGACTGGGAGGTGGTTTTGGAGGTAAAGAAGATCAAGCCACTCCATGGGCAGTCATGGCTGCTTTGGCCTGTCATGTCTTGAACCAACCAGTTAAATTGGTTCTGGATAGACACGATGATTTGAAAATGACGGGTAAACGTCACCCCTATGAAAGTGAATTTACCATTGGTTTGGATGATGACTTTAAAATAAAAGCTTTTTGTGTTGAATTTTTACAAAACTCTGGCGCAGCAGCTGATTTATCACCTGCCATTGCAGAGCGAACTTTGTTTCATGCCACCAATAGTTATTTTATTCCGAATGTCAAAACCACTGTCTATAGTTGTAAAACACACTTGCCACCAAATACTGCCTTCAGAGGCTTTGGTGGGCCACAGGGTATGTTTGTTATTGAGTCGGCCATTGCACAAGCTGCTCATGAATTAAATATTCCTGCCAGAGTGATTCAAAAAGCCAATCTTTTACAAGATGAGGATGTTTTTTCCTATGGACAGGTCGCCCAAAAGACTGAAGCAAGAAATTCATGGAGTCAGTTATTTAAAAATTTAAATATCAATGATATAGAGAATGAAATTAAAGTCTTTAATAATGAAAATTCAGGCATAAAAAAAGGGCTGGCTTTCATGCCAATTTGCTTTGGTATTTCCTTTACCAATACACCGATGAATCATGCAAGGGCCTTAGTACATATTTATCAAGATGGCAGTGTTGGTATCAGTACTGGAGCGGTAGAAATGGGCCAAAGCGTTAATACTAAAATGTTACAGGTGGCAGCGCAGACATTTTCCATCGATCCGGATTTGATAAAATTGGAAACAACCAATACAACCAGAGTGGCAAATACCTCTCCATCTGCAGCCAGTTCAACAGCTGATCTGAATGGAAAAGCACTGCTTAAAGCCTGTAAAAAATTATTGGATCGCCTCAAGCATACTGCAGCAGAAGAATTGGTGACCAGTTCGGACAATATAGAGGTGAAACAAGGCTGGGTCTTTAAAGACGGTAAAAAAACTGATTTTGATTGGCAAACACTGGTATTTAAAGCATTCTGGAAGCGTGTCTGTCTGAGTGAAAATGCCCATTATGCAACGCCCATAATTGAATTCGATAAAAGTAAGGAAAAAGGGCATCCTTTCGCCTACCATGTTTATGGGACGGCAATGATGTTAACAACTGTGGATTGTCTAACAGGTACATACACAGTCGATCGTGTTGATATCGTCCATGATTTTGGTCAAAGTATGAATAAAGGTGTGGATTATGGGCAAGTTGAAGGTGCATTGGCCCAAGGTATAGGCTGGATGACTATGGAAGAGATTGCTTATAATGATGAAGGTCGACTCTTGTCCAATACTTTATCAACGTACAAAATCCCAGACATTTTCTCTGTTGCAGATCATATTAACATCACTCCATTGGTGACAGATGGTCATGACATGGCATTGTTCAAATCTAAAGCAGTGGGTGAACCGCCTTTAATGTATGGTATTGGCGTTTACTTTGCCTTGCAAAATGCCATTAAAGCCTTTAATCCAGGCCATAAACCGCAATTTCATGCGCCAATGACGCCTGAAAAAGTCTTGATGAGCTTGTATGGACTGGATAATAACGAGGATTTGTGATTGATTTTATAATGTTGAATCTCTCTTGAATTGATAAAAAGGGTTATCATGATAGGGTGTAATTAAAGTTATGAGGTTTGCGATGAAAAAATTCATTATTATGTATGTTGTTGACTTTATCTTCGATTGTGACCGCACAACAAACATTTTTTTGGCCCACCTCTACGCCTGAAGAACAGGGCTTATCATCCACAGGTATCAATGAAGCCATTAACTTAATTGTGCCAGGTAATTATGGCCAAATCAGGTCGTTGATTGTCATAAAAAATGGACATATGGTTTCCGAGGTTTACTTTAATGGTGGTGATGGAATTACCCCTGTTTATTCTGTTACCAAAAGCATTGGTTCTGCACTTTTAGGTATAGCGAAATATCAAGGATATTCATTAGATTTAGATCGTTCGATTATGGACTATATGCCTGAATATTCAGAGATTAATGATTTTGAATTCTCAAGATTGGTATCGAGCAAAGCTTGATTGGCCATTGAGTCATGGGCCAAATCAAAATTTTGCATACAGTACAGGTGCTTCTTCACTGATGAGTGTTATTTTAAATAATATCAGTGGTCAAAACCCTCAAAGTTTTATTCATCAATACATGTATGAGCCTCTCGATATCAATCTGCATCATTGGGAGTTGGTCGGATCAAACGTTATTATTGGGCAAGGTATTTCAGACTTTCCACGGGATATTGCACCACTGGGTTTTGGTCTATGGCTTAGCCCGAATATTTCATCATAGAACGATTCAGGTACAAAGTGTACTTTTACAAATATCGTTTAACTCCATGTCTTTCATGGATAAAATCAACTTTTTACCGTTTTGGTGAAATATTCGGGTTAGACCATTTGATATGGCAAAAATTGCTGGATGCTCAATGGGTTGAGGACTCTATATTTCCTTACAGCAATGGTGTAACTGACCCAGATGTTTTTGGTGACAATGGATCAGGTCATGGCTATCAATGGTGGAGCACCATATTTAAAGACAATAAAAATCGCAGTTATAAAAGTTAATATGCCAATGGTTATGAGAGACAATACATATTTGTATTCCCTGAAGTTGATATGGTGGTGGTATCTACTGCAAGAGATTATAGTTATTCAGGACAGGGCATTGGCACAATATTAAGAAATCATATTCTTCCTGGTTTAGATGTGGATGATACTGAATTATATACATTGGGTAACAGTCTCAATGGTTCTTGGTATTGGCCTGAGAACAGTGGTCAGGGCCTCAATCTTGAAGTGTTGGATGATAAAGTTGTTGCCTATTGATATACCTATGAGCAAAATACGGGCCAACAAAGGAGGTTTGTTATGAATGGTAATATTATTGATAACAAAGCACAATTGACTATAAGATCAACATCAGGTGGTGGATTTGTGATTTCAGAATCGCCAGAAATAACAGAATGGGGTACAGGTGAATTGTTTTTTGAGAATTGTCGCTCAGGCACATTTACTTTTAGTTCAAGTATTGAAAATACCTCAGCAGAAATCCCCTTAACACGTTTGACAGGTACCGATCAATGTGTGACTTAAGAGCAAAGGGCAGCAAATAAATCGCCGACCTTTATCCATTAAATTTCAAACAATATTGTTGCAACTGAAAAAGTATACAATTGTATTGTGCAGCTTACAATACAGTGGAGAATACTACAACACCATTCAATGGTATTCACAGTGCTGGATTTTGAAATATTTATATTTTATTTATGTAGTTAATTGTTTTCATTGGCATTAAACCGTCTTTTGGTCCATTTGTTCCCTAAATGTACCCTCTATTTAACCAAAAAGTAACTTCCTTAATGGTAAATTAGTCTCATGCTTTTAAATGACTATTAAGTTTTATTAATAGGGATTTCAATAGGGTTAATATTATCATTTTAAAGTTCATTAATATTTTTTTAAATATTCTAATGTACATGAATTTACATTTTGGCCTGATAAATCCGCAGTAAAAATTAAAGTTTTACTTCTATAAAGTTTACATTTAAGTACAACATAGTACTAAAGAATTAATTGATGGTTATTAGTACGTTATGATTAGTAAGTGTGTTTGATAGATTGACAATGAGAATGTGAATGGGAGCGAAAATAAAATCGTATGACCTTACTTTAACGCAGCAAGACATATTGTTTGATCAATTAAAGCGTATAGAGAATCCATTTTGTAATATTGGCGGCTATATAACAATAGAACATGTTGATGTAGAAAAACTGAAGACTGCCCATGCTCTGTTGATTAGCAGTGATGATGTTTTTGGTATTCGCATCATTGAGAGTGAAAATGGTAAAGTGAAACAATGGATTGATGATCAAAGAACACTTTCACTTCCTGTTATTGATTTTTCAGACCACATTGAGCCACATCGAGATGCAAAAAAATGGCTTGATGATTTGTTCGGTTGCCCTTTTGATTTATTTGAAAATGAGTTATTTAAAGCATTTCTTTTGAAGATTGATCCTTCAACTCATTGGTATGTTCAAGTGACACACCACATTATCATGGATGGCTGGGGTTTTTCAAATCTTGCCTCTCGATTAAGTGACTATTACCATGATCCAGACAGTCAACATAAGAGGGCTGCTTGGTCAACAATCGTTGCAAGTGACCAACAGTATCTTGAGAGTCAACGTTATCAAAGTCATAAAGCATTTTGGCAGAAAGAATTGTCTGGCCAACACCAGAGTATATTGAGCCCTTATTATTTGAATGACTTCTCTAATAGACAGTCAATTCCCAGTCGAAGGTCAATTATTCACTTGTCTACTCAACAATTAGCTGCTATTGATCATTTAGCACTTATAAACAAAGTGGGTGTTGCACAAGTCTATCTGGCTGTATTTTATAGTTATTTTACTCTGGCCTATTCACAACAAAAAATTGTCTTTGGTGTGCCATTCCACAATAGAAAAAATCGCTTACAAAAGAAGAGTTTAGGGGTGTTTACCAGTATCAGCCCTATGGTGCTTGACTATCAAGGTGAAATGAGTTTTATGCAATTGTTGCAAAAAGTGTTGATGAAACAGAAAACACATTTGCGGCATCAACGTTATCCTTTTGCACACATGAAGTTTGATGCTCGAGAAGGAACAGTTTATGACGTTGGTTTTAATTATTTAAAATTAGACAATCAACCTTCATTTGAAAATGATCAGTCACAAGTGGTTTACTGGAGCCACAGGCATGAACAAACGCCATTGATGATCACTGTCTGGGAGTATGAAAAAGATCAGTACGCTGAAGTTCAGCTGGATTTTAACCTGGCATATTTCAATGAATTTGAAGTAAGCTTGATGTCTGATCGCATGGTTTTTTTGATGGATCAAGTGCTCGCCGATCCATCAAAAAATATTGAAGATTATGCAATCATTCCCGATAGAGAACGAAAAATATTAATTGATGACGGTTTTTCCTTAGATGCTGAAGGTGATGTCATTCATCGTGTTTTTGAAAAGCAAGTGCAACTGACGCCTGATGATATTGCTGTTTCTTATCATAATACCCAACTTGATTTTAAAACCTTAAATGTTAAAGCCAATCAATTAGCGCATTTCCTCATTAATTCAGGCATTGGCCCAAATGATATTGTCGGTGTTCACCTTCATCGCTCTGTTGAGTTGTTGGTCAGTATATTGGCCATTTTAAAGTCAGGAGCAGCTTATTTACCCTTGGATCATCAATACCCCGCCGAACGGATAGCTTATATGGTTAATGATTGCTCAACAACCATGGTGTTAAGTGAATGTGAGCTGAGTAAAGAAAACACAATTGATGGTGTAAAGTTTGTTGATGTTAATAGTATTTTATCTGAAACAACGAAAAACAATCATCGTGTAAATCCACAAGTACCTAATTTACACGAAAGAAATCGGGCTTATTTGATTTATACTTCTGGCTCTACTGGTTTACCAAAAGCTGTTGAAATTTGTCACTACAATGCCTTTCATTTGATAAAGTGGGCAATGAAATCATATGAGCCAAGTCAACTAAATCGAGTGTTATTCAGCACGTCGATTAATTTTGATTTGTCGGTCTTTGAAATGTTTGTGCCGATCTGTTCTGGTAATGAATGTGTTATGGTTGATAATGCATTGGATTTGATAGCAAACGAAATTTCTGTCACGTTAATTAATACGGTTCCTTCTGTAATTAAAGTGTTGATGGATAATAATGCCATACCCGAGAGTACACAGGCAATAAATTTGGCAGGTGAGCCATTGCCCATGAATTTATTAAATGACTTATTTGCACAAAGGGATTATGGTAAAATTACAAATTTGTATGGCCCGTCTGAAGACACCACTTATACTACAGCAAAAACATTCACTCAAGCTATTCAAGATAAACCAACAATAGGGCATGCAATTGACAATACTCAGCTTTATGTTGCTTCTGGATCTGGGCAACTGCAACCTTGGGGTATACCAGGTGAATTATATATTGCTGGTGCAGGCGTATCAAAAGGTTATTTGAATAAATCAGAGTTAACTGAAAAACAATTTATTGAAAACTCATTCAGCCCATCTGTTGCAACACCTGTTTATAAAACAGGGGATATGGTACGTTTACTGGCCAATGGAGAATTGGATTTTTTAGGGAGAAATGATGATCAAGTCAAAATCAGAGGGCACCGGATTGAATGCGGAGAAATTGAAAATCGATTGCGTCAATGTCCAGGAGTAAATGAGGCGGTTGTTGTTGCAATTAATCAGGTGAAAAATGATAATCAACTTGTTGGTTTTGTTACTGTGGATCAATGCCTCTCTATTGAAAAGCAGTGTTTTATTGAAGGCATATTATCGATATTGTCAAAAAAATTGCCCACATATATGGTGCCATCTACCATACAAATATTGGATGAGTTGCCATTAACTGCCAATGGTAAAGTTGATAAAAAGCAACTCAAAACAATTCGTAAATTTAAACAACAAGACAATGCACCGCTGACAACATCAACTCAAATACAGTTGGCTCAAGTGTGGTCTGATGTTTTGGGGATCGAAGTTGATGACATTGGCGCTAATGATGATTTTTTTAATTTGGGTGGCCATTCATTGTTGGTTGTTGAATTATTGAAAGAAATCAATGATCATTTTGCTTGTCAAATTGATCTAAAAACTCTTTTTAATGTCAGTAGATTGAGTGCATTGTCAGAGGAAATTGACCAATTTAACGGCTCTTATGCTTTAAATACCATCACAAAAAGACTTCCTGGTCAAAAACTACCTCTATCATATTCACAAAAAAGAATTTGGCTATTAGATAAGATAGAGACTGACAGCACCCACTATCATTTGCCAGCTGCGATTAAAATTACAGGATCATTTGATGTTGTGCTTGCTGAAAAGGTATTATCTGAAATTATTCAAAGGCATGAAATTTTAAGAACGGTTTATCACATGGATGTTAATAATGAACCCCATCAGGTCATTAAATCCAATATTGAATTCAGCATAACATCACAAATATGTACTGTTGATGTTTGTAATAGTATAGATGATTTACTTAAAAGTATGATTAATCAACCTTTCGACTTGCGTCAGGACATAATGCTGAGAGCCGATTGGTTGCAAACTGCACCACTGAATGGAATTTTGCTATTGAATTTCCATCATATTGCTTTTGATGGCTTGTCAATAAAATTGTTTATCAATGATTTTCTTCGATGTTATCAATCAGGTGCAAAAGGTGTTAGCAGTGGTTTAGTACCATTGGAAGTTCAATATGCAGATTATGCATTATGGCAAGCGCAACATGACGTTACAGTATCTTATGCAAGTGACATGAAATACTGGATGAAACAATTGTTTGATGTGCCACCAGTTCATACTTTATTGATGGATCATAAACGCCCATTCTATAAAGAAAACTATGGCGCCAGTGTGTGTCATAAAATTTGTGGTGATGAACTCAAAGGCTTCAATAATATCATTGCACGGCACGAGTTTACCGCTTTTGAGTTGTTGTATGCTTTATTCGTTGTAGTATTAGACAAATATAGTCAAAGTTCAGACGTTATCATTGGGACACCAATTGCAAACAGGATGCAAAAAGAAATAGATGGGTTGATAGGGTGTTTTGTAAATACTGTGGTCTTGAGAACACAATGTGACCCAAGTGATTCATTTTTTCAGCACTGTAAGAAGGTACAAAAAATCAATCACAATGCACAAATGCATCAAAGTGTTCCGTTTGAATACCTTGTTGATCAATGCGGAATCACAAGAACTGCCCAACATTCACCATTGTTCCAAATCATGTTATCGGTGGACCATGACCAGGATAAACTATTGAAACTGGATGGTTTACAGTTTGAAAAATACTCAATTGATTCCAGCCGCGCAAAATTTGATTTAGAACTCAATTGTCAAATCAGTGAGACCTTTATTGAGATGAACTGGATGTATGATACCAGTTTGTTCAAACAAACGACCATCGAAAGATTCAAAACGTCTTTTGTTCAGGCTTTACAATCAGCCACCAGCAATATAAACATTGCGATAAATGACATGTCATTATTGTCTGAAAATGAGTATCGCCATTTAGTATATGATTTAAATCAGCAAGCACCTTCTCATGAATATGATGAATTGATGATTCATCAATTATTTGAAAGCCAAGTACAAAAAACACCCAACGCCGTGGCTGTCATTTATCAAGGTAACACATTGACTTATCATGAGTTGAATAGATCAGCCAATCAATTGGCTCATTATTTGAGTGCACAAGGAGTGGTTATTGGAACACTGGTTGGCATCAGTATGCAGCGTAACAGTGATATGGTAATGGCACTGTTAGCAATTCTGAAATCAGGTGCCTGCTATGTTGCCCTTGATCCAGATTACCCAGCTGATAGATTGGAATTCATCATAAAAGACGCAGGAATAGAATTTTTACTGTGTCATCAAGGTGTTATGCCAGATGAAATCAATGTACCTAATCTTAAAACAATCACCATAGATAGTGGGCAGCTCAATGATAAGTTGAGGAGTTATCCTGATATTAATCCGCCAGTTGTGCTCAACAACGATGAGCAGTTGGCATATGTTATTTATACCTCAGGTTCAACTGGTCGACCAAAAGGTGTGATGATAGAGCACAGGAATACTTTGGCAATGATTCATTGGGCGAAAAACACTTACGGCAAAAAACGTTTACGCAAGGTTTTAGCTTCAACATCACTGAATTTTGATTTGTCTGTGTTTGAAATATTTGTGCCATTATCTATTGGCGGTAGCCTTGTATTGGTAGCCAATATTTTGGCATTAGCGGATGATCAATGGGACTTGAGCCTGATCAATACCGTACCATCGGCCATTAAAGCTTTATTGAATAAAAATGCCATTCCTGACAATATTGAATGTGTTAATTTAGCAGGGGAGTACCTTGATCAATCTTTGGTGAATGAATTATATGATGCGGGTGTACCAGAAGTTTTTGATTTGTATGGTCCTTCTGAGGATACCACTTATTCAACCCATATCAAAAGAGTATATAATGGTGAGGATTCAATAGGTCGGCCCATTGCACAAACACAAGCTTATGTTTTGGATGATCACTTAAACTGTGTGCCCAATGGATGTATTGGGGAACTCTATCTCAGTGGCGCTGGTGTAGCGCGAGGATATATCAATCAGCCTGAATTGACAGCACAGAAATTTATCAAAAATCCATTTATTAAAGGCCATCGCATGTATAAGACTGGTGATTTGGTTAAATATCTTGATGATGGTCGACTGTATTACCTTGGTAGAAATGATGATCAGGTGAAGATTCGTGGGTTCAGGATAGAGCTTGGGGAAGTTCAACAACAATTGAAAAAATGTAATGCGATTAATTCCAGTGTGATCATGGCCAATGAATCTATGACTCAACTTGTGGCCTATGTGCTGAAAAGTGATCTTCAGATGGGTGATGCTGAGGTGATTCATGATATTAAACGAGCGTTGTCACTATCGCTACCAGAATATATGATGCCAACTCAATTTGTGCTGTTATCCGAATGGCCATTAAACAATAATGGAAAAATTGATCGCCAAGCCTTAAAAAATTGTAAAGCTCCATTGGATGAAGAAACCGTGGAAATAAATGGGCCTATTGAACAGGGGTTGGCACAAATCTACGCACTACTCTTAACTGTTCCAATTGAAAGAATCAGTGCACGATCCAATTTTTTTGAGATGGGTGGTGATTCATTATCTGTGGTAAAACTCAGTGCTATGATTCGGGATCAATGGTCAATTGAAATCAGCTTAAAAGAAATATTTAATACACCAACTATAGAAAACCTATCTAAAATCATTGGTACAAATCACAATCTCAGTACGCACAATAAAATACAGCGCATTGATCAAAGAAATACCACAATGCCGTTGTCGTTTGCTCAGCAAAGATTGTGGATCATTGATCATATGGAAGGCGGTAGTCACCAATACAATATGGCAGCATGTTTTAATGTTGATGGCCCTTTTGACAAAAAAGCAGCACAATATGCATTGAACGCTATCATTGAAAGACATGAACCATTGCGAACAGTCTACCATCAACTTACTGACGGCAATGTAGAGCAAGTTGTCCTTGAAGAATATGATTTCACCCTAGAATATCAAGACCTGAGCACACTCAAGCCTCTTGAGCAATCGCAAGCCATTACACAGCTCAATAAAGACAATGTTCTGGAAGGTTTTAATTTGAGTCAAGACTTGATGATCAGAGCGCAATACTTGCACACTCAAGTGGGGCATACTGAGGAAACAACTCAACAAGGAATGTTTTTGTTTTGTGTTCATCACATTGCAGCGGACGGTTGGTCAATTTCAATTATGTTAAAAGAGTTTAAGCTGTATTATTTATCTTATATGAATCAAACAACAACAGCTTTACCACATCTGAATATTCGTTACCGTGATTACACTTATTGGCAAAGAAAATGGTTAAGAGGTAAAACTTTGCAAGATCAATTGAATTACTGGAAAGAGCAATTGTCAGATGCGCCGCCAGTACATTCCCTCTTATTAAGTCATCCTCGCCCTGAGAAAAAGCAATATAAAGGTCAAAAGATAAAATCGCACATCTCCAAGTCTCTGTACCAATCAATGACAGATTTGGCTAATAAGCATCAAATCACTGCTTTTATGTTGATTCATGCAGCATTATCAATCGTTTTTTCACGAAACAGTGACAATAATGACATCATAATGGGTGTGCCTGTGGCGAATAGATCAGAATCAGAGTTGTCTCCTTTGATTGGTTTTTTTGTCAATACACTGGTACTAAGGTTAAAGGTTAATAATCAACCTCTACCAGAGTATTTAAGCCATGTTCGAGCAGTACATTTATCTGCTCAATCTAATCAGGACATACCGTTTGAATACCTGGTTGAACAATGTCAGATCTCTAGAAGTGTGCAACATACTCCGATTTTTCAAGTGATGTTAAGCATGGAAGATCACAGCATTGATCATTTTGAAGTGGCGCAAACGCAATTTTCAAGATCAGAACAAGCATCTGTTGTTGTTAAAACGGACCTTGATATCAGCATCAGTAAAAACAGTGGTGGCATGGAAGTTTCATGGGTTTTTGATGAAAGCATATTTGATGCTTCTCAGATTAGAAGTTTCACTCAACAATTACATAATATCCTTGACTCGTTTATCAAATACCCTGATACGCCAGTCTGCCAAATGCCACTTTTATCGAAACAAGAGTACCATCATTTGCTTCATGAACTCAACGATACTTCTGTGGCTCATGATAAAACACTACTGATTCATCAATTGTTTGAACAACAAGTACAGGCCAACCCTCATGACTGTGCGTTATCACATAATGATCAACACCTTACCTATGAACAATTGAATGATCAAGCCAATCAATTCAGTAGATATTTGCAAGATCAAGGTGTCACCGCTGGAACTTTTATCGGCATCAGTATGAAGAGAAATATTGACATGGTGGTTGCTTTATTGGCTGTTTTAAAAGCAGGCGGTTGTTATGTCGCTTTAGATCCACAGTACCCATCATCACGTTTGGATTATATGATGAATGACTCAGGGATCAAGTATCTGGTTTCACATGCTGGATTATTTGATGAATTTGCTCAACGTGCAGAATTGCACATCATCAACTTTGATGAAATTGATTATTCCAAATATGATCGTAGCAATCTAGTGTCTCAATTTAAGGCAAATGACCTTGCTTATGTCATTTATACTTCTGGTTCAACAGGACAACCCAAAGGAGTGATGATTGCTCACCGCAATACAGTAGCAATGATTCATTGGGCAGGCGAAGTTTTCGATGATCTCGAATTACAACGGGTATTGGCCAGTACTTCTTTAAATTTTGACTTGTCAGTTTTTGAAATATTTGTCCCTTTGAGTCATGGTGGAACAATCGTGATTGTTGAAAACATACTTGATGTTGTCAATGCTGAAATTAATGTTAGCCTGATCAACACCGTACCATCGGCAATTAAAGCATTACTGGATGAAGATGCCATACCTTCATCAACAAAAACCATCAATTTGGCTGGTGAATTTCTTGATCAGTCAGTTGTTGACAGGTTATACCATTGCGACATCAAAAAAGTTTATGATTTATATGGTCCCTCAGAGGACACGACATATTCAACCTACGTCTTGAGGACAGTGCATGGTAATGCATCAATTGGTCATCCAATTGCTAATACACAAGCCTATGTTTTGGATAGCTATCTAAATTGTATGCCAAAAGGCTGTATAGGTGAGTTATTCTTGAGTGGAGAAGGTATCACGCGCGGCTACCTTAATCAATCTGGATTAACAAATGAGAAATATTTAAATCACCCATTCAAACCAGGGGCGATGATATATAAAACAGGAGACCTGGTTCGTTATTTAGATGATGGGCGATTGGCTTATATTGGTAGAATAGATGATCAAATTAAAATACGCGGCTTTAGGGTTGAGCTGGGTGAAATACAACAACAAATTAATGCCAGTTCAGTAGTTAAATCAAATGTGGTTATGGCTGAAACTGATGAAAGTTCAACGCAATTGGTGGCTTATGTAGTTACAGCAGAAAAAATGCCTGAACAAAAAATTATAGCGGCAATTAAAAAACAACTTGAGAAAACGCTGCCTCAATACATGAGACCATCTGCTTATATTCTGCTTAAACAATGGCCATTGACCAGTAATGGTAAAATAGACAAGCAACAGCTCAAACATATGCCAAAACAATTTCTTCAAAAGCCACACATCGAGGCAGTTGGAGAAATTGAAAAACAGTTGTTAGTAATCTATAACCATTTGTTAAAAAATAAAGTTGATGTGATCAGTACCGAAGATGATTTCTTTGATTTGGGAGGACACTCTTTGCTTGCATTGCGTTGTCTCAGTTGGATTCAAGAACAGTTCAATGTCGAAATTAATATCCAACAATTTTTTGCCAATGCCAGCATCAAGTCTTTGGCTCAAGTGATTGAGAAAAGTAACATCGAAACTGAGCAATATCATATATTTGCACACAATGATAAGACCGTGTTTATCACTTCTGCTCAACAGAAAAGGTTGTGGCTTTTGAATCAAATGAACCCCAACAGTGAGCAGGCTTATCATATATCACAAGCCATGACATTGACGGGTGAATTGCGTCATGCAGAGTTACAACAGGCATTTTGTTTGTTATTTGAACGACATCAAGCATTTAGAACACGATTTTTTGTTAAGAATGATCAAATATTACAGGAAGTAATAGAGGGTAGTTACCCCGAAATAAGTCAGCATGATTTGTCAGATTACTCACACATTGAACAGCAACAATTACTCAAAGATTTGTTGAGTAAAATCAGTATGACACCCTTTGATCTCAGTGCCGCACCATTGGTCAAATTGGCAGTAATCAGGCTGCAAAAAAATAAATACGTATTTTTCATCAGTATGCACCATATCATTGCGGATGGATGGTCGTTGTCCATATTGATAAAAGAGCTGAATACTCTTTATTCGCAATTGTGCTCGGAACAAACCTGTGATTTGCCCGATTTAACTATCCAATATGGAGATTATGCACAGTGGCAGCAACCACGCTTACAGCCTGATGATTTGGATTATCAAAGGTTACTAAAATTCTGGTCGCAACAGTTAGACGATTTACCTTTGTCTCATGATTTACCAATAGACTATCCTAGACCAAAAAGCCAGTCATATGATGGCAGTATAATCAATCAAAAAATCAGTCATGAACTGAGTACAGGTATTGTTCAATACGCCAAAGATCATAATTGTACGATTTTTATGCTCATGCAAACGGTTTTTTCCATTTTGTTGTCACGATATAGCCAGAGCAATGACATTGTAATGGGTACACCAGTAGCAAACCGAAATCTAAAACAAATAGAACCAATCATTGGTTGTTTCATTAATACCATTGTTTTGAGAAGTTCAGTACAAATGTCTGACACTTTCGAAGACATCTTACAACATAATAAAAATATGATTTTGTCTTCATTTGCGCATCAAAACCTGCCATTTGAAACTTTGGTTGATCACATGAATCCAGAGAGAAATGCCAGTCTAACTCCCTTGTTTCAAGTGATGATTGCTTTGCATAATAATGAGCAACAAAAATTATGCTTAAGTGACCTAGAGATTGAAAATTATCCTATGGCTGATAAAACATCCAAATGTGACTTGACCTTGAATATATTTCCATCTGAGGGACAAATATCATTGCAATGGCAATATTGTAATGCATTGTTTAAAGAAGAATCGATCAAACAGATTTCTGAACATTTTATCTATTTATTTAAAGGTTTGATCAACACGCCTAAGCAACCAGTCGGTTCAATACCTTTGATGTCATCTCTACAAAGGCAAAACATCCATGCCATCAGTGAAAAATGTGCCGTTGACGAGTTTAAAGACTCTTGTGTTCATGAATTGATTCAACATCAAGTAGTTAAAAATCCGGAGAAGATTGCAGTTGTTGAAGGTGAAATGAGTCTTTCTTATCAACAACTTAATGACATGGCTTGCCAATTGGCCCATTATTTATCTGATCAGGGAGTCAATAATGGTGATGTGGTAGCCGTGATGATGAAAGCCAGTACAAAAGCATTGGTGACATTTTTAGCAATCATGAAAACAGGAGCTGCTTATTTACCATTGGACGTATTAACCGGTGCTCAACGTCTACAAACCATTGTAGGTGATGCTGAAGTAAAATTAATCATTATAGATGACCATATTGAATCTGCTGCACAAATTTGTGACTGTATCAATTTATCAAATGTTGTATTGGATCATTGGTCGAAACATGAATTGCAGCACCGCGGATCTGTTGGGGATTTGATGTATATACTTTATACCTCAGGTTCAACGGGTCAACCAAAAGGTGTCGCCATCGAACACCAAAGTGTCAGTAATTTTTTGTTGTCAATGAGTCGAAGACCAGGTTTTTCTGCAGCTGATAGGTTATTAGCGGTAACACCAATTACTTTCGATATTTCAGTTTTGGAATTGTATTTGCCATTAATTAATGGAGCAACAGTGGTATTGGGTGCCCATGACATCGTGCACGATGGTGAACAATTAGGTCAATTGATATTAGAAAATGACATTACCATTATGCAAGCAACACCTGCAGTATGGCGCATTTTAATGGAAACAAATTGGCCAGGCAAAAAGCAATTTAAAGCATTGACTGGTGGTGAAAATATAGCAGATGATTTGGCTGTTGCTTTGATGCAAAAATGTACTGAGTTGTGGAATATGTATGGGCCGACAGAAACCACAGTATGGTCATCTTGCGGTCAACTGACAAATGATGAATCTATTGCAGGCAAAGGCAATATTGTTCACATTGGTCAAGCGATTGACAACACAGGAGTCTTTGTGTTGGATAAATGCGGTCAAGTCTTACCCAAAGGAGTGGCGGGCCACATTCATATTTCAGGAGTCGGCTTGGCCAGAGGTTATCACAATCAATTGGAGCTAACAGCAGCATCTTTTGTCGATCATGAATGGAACATAGAAACATACCGATGTGCTGAACGCAGGACACAAAGAATGTATGCTACAGGAGATTTGGGTAAATACAACCATGATGGTAACTTGGTTCATTTGGGAAGAATTGATCATCAAATTAAACTCAATGGCTTCAGAATTGAACCTGCTGAAATTGAAAAAGTATTGATTAGACACGATCACATTAATGATGCTTTGGTAGTACTCAATGAGTCTAAATACGATGATAGCCAACAAAAGCGTAAAGAATTAGTGGCTTATTATGTGGAAGCAGAAGATGCAATTATAACAATTTCAGATATTCGTCAGCACCTCACAGAATATTTACCACAATATATGATACCAGCACAATTTGTGGTATTGGATGCTTTTCCATTGAATTCAAGTGGTAAAAAAGATCGAAAAAAACTGCCAGAACCACAAATAACCCGTCAAAGTTTACCCACACAATTTGTAGCACCAAGCAATGATCTTGAACAATTTATTAGTGAAACCTTGGCAAAAATGATCGGAGTAAAAAAAATTGGAATCGCAGATAACTTTTTTGAACTGGGTGCTAATTCATTGGACATGGTGCATCTGGCAACAAAGCTTTCAGATAAACTTGGTAAAAAAGTATCCGCAGTTGAGTTATTTAACCATACAACAGTTTCAACATTGAGTGAGCACCTTAGTGGTGATCAGCCTCAGTTAAAAGTTGTACCAAATCGTAGGGAAGAAATATCAAAAGCCAAACAAAGATTAAAGAAAAGAATGAGGAGAAGGTCATCAAATGAATAAAAAGCACTATCCGCAAACAGGGTTTGAGGTTGCAATAATAGGTATGGCTGTGCGTTTTCCTCAAGCTGAGACATTGGATGATTTTTGGCAAAACTTGGTTTCTGCAAAAAACTGTATCACCTATTTTTCTCATCAAGAACTGATTGATGCAGGCGTTGATGAACATCTGCTAGATAATGCCAAATATGTTAAAGCCAAAGGAATGATTAATGATGGTATGGGCTTTGATTCTGCTTTGTTTTCTTATAGCCATAGAGAAGCAGAGATCATGGATCCTCAGTTAAGAATTTATCATGAATGTGTTTTTCAGGCACTCAACAATGCCAATTATGCAGTAGGCGATTTGGCTGGCCAAATTGGCATCTATGGTGGCGCAGGTAGCAACCCACAATGGACAGCACAATACTTATTGGATTCCGGTAAGAGTTTGGCAGGGCAATATGAAATTGGAAATTTAAATGGACAAGAGTTTTTTAATACCAGAGTTGCCAATAAATTGAACTTAAAAGGGCCTGCTATTACCGTTCAAACGGCATGTTCTAGTTCATTGGTTGCAATACATCTGGCTGTTCAGGGTTTGATCGCTGGAGATTGTGAAATGGCAGTGGCAGGCGGTGTTGAAATGAATACTGATCCATTTTTACAAGCCCCAGATAGTAAAGGTTATCTGTATCAAGAAGGGATGATTAATTCTCCAGATGGCCATTGTCGTCCTTTTGATGCGAAAGCCAATGGAACGGTTTCTGGAGATGGTGCCGGTGTTGTTGTTCTAAAAAAATTAGAAGATGCCATTGAAGATGGTGATCACATCTATGCTGTTATCAAGGGTTCAGCGATTAATAATGATGGTCAAGAAAAAACCGCTTATACAGCCCCAAGTATAAAAGGGCAGGTTCGGGCAATTTCTGCGGCTCATGAAATAGCTGAAGTCACGCCGGAAAGTATCTCATACATAGAAGCCCATGGAACAGGGACCGCATTGGGTGATCCAATAGAAATTGCAGCACTGAGTCAAGTATTTGGATCTCAGAAAAGAACGTGTAAAGTGGGCTCTGTCAAAAGTAATATAGGACACTTGGGTTCAGCTGCTGGTGTCGCAGGATTTATCAAAACTGTCTTGTCAATGCAACATAACAAACTGCCTGCCAGTTTGCATTTTGAGTCGGCCAATCCTGAAATTGATTTTAACAACACTTCATTCGAAGTCAACAGTGCTTTATCTGATTGGCAACATGCAGATTACCCTGTTAGGGCTGGTGTCAGTTCATTTGGAATTGGGGGTACTAATGCTCATATTATTCTTGAAGAGTACATTGATGATTCATCCATAAATTCCTCCAATACCACGGCAGATCAAGAGCATGCTGTTTTGTTGACCTTGTCATCATCAACTGAAGATACTGTAGATAAGCAAGCACAAAACCTGGCCAAGTATATGAGCAATGCACAATCACTCAATGTGAAGGACATTGAATACAGTTTGCATGTCGGAAGAAAACCATTGGTTAAACGCTTGGCAGTGGTGGCATGCAACAAATCTGAGGCGCTAGAAGGATTAACATCAAAAGAATCTGAGCATCGATTGATTGGTACAGAAAAAAACAACAAAATAGTATTTATGTTCCCTGGTCAAGGAGCCCAGTATGTCAATATGGCAACCAAGCTGTATCATGCTCAACCAGTGTTCAAAAGTCATGTGGATGAATGTTTTGCATTATTGGATCAAGCTTTTTCAGATCAGTTGCAAAACATACTGTTCGATCGCAACCAAGATGTTGATCAAATTAATAACACGCTTTATACACAACCTTTATTATTCATTATTGAGTACGCTCTGGCCAAATATTTGATGCATTTAGGCGTGAAACCATGGGCTATGATTGGTCACAGTTTAGGAGAATATGTGGCTGCCACTTTATCTGGGGTTTTTGATCTGCCAGTGGTATTAAGAATCATCAAAAAAAGGGCTCAATTGATGCACAGTACTCAACAAGGGAGTATGTTGTCTGTGTTGTTAGATGAAAATAAAATACGGGCAATTTTACCTGATAGCTTAGATGTTGCAGCAATCAATAGCAGTGGTTCATGTGTGATTTCAGGTGAAGATGAAGCCATTGAAAGTTTTAAACAGTATTGTCATCAACAAGACATCAAATGCCAGTTATTAGACACTTCTCATGCTTATCATTCCTGTTTAATGCAACCAATTGTGAATGCGTTCGAAACTTTTCTGGCTGATCAACCAATGCATTTACCTAAAACACCTTATATATCCAATGCTTCTGGACATTGGATTCAAACAAATGAAGCTCAGAGCCCGTCCTATTGGGCACAACATTTACGTAATACAGTACGTTTTAGTGAAGGTGTAAAGACATTATTGAATGATAAAAATGTATTGTTCATTGAACTTGGTCCAGGTAAAGCTTTAGCATCCTTTGTAAGGCAACAGAAAGTATCCAACAATTCTCATCGCATCATTAATGTTTTACCATCTAAAAAAGAGCGCATTGATGACCACATGTTTTTTCTGAAATCTTTGGCGCGCATGTATGTGTTCGGTGTGAATGTTGATTGGCACAATTTTCACCAACAACCCGGAAAACGTATCCCGCTTGTTGAACATGTCTTTAATCGAAACATATATTTGCCTAAGACGACTCATAAAATCCAATCTAATGTACATCAAAAACAGCATGATTTTGATCAAGAAACCGTGTATTTACAGGTTCCCCATTGGCAGAGAGATTTGCATATAAAATTGAATCGGATTGCACCTGATTCAATTCAGGATCAACTTCCAGAAAAGTGGTTAATATTTACAGATGAAAGTGCATGTTGCAAACGCGTTGTTGAGGAATTAAATCAACTGGGTAAGCAAGTGATTACGGTTTCAATTGGTGAAAAATACATCAGAAATCAAGCCAATGAATACAGTATAGAGGCCGCGAGATCGCATGACTATGTCGCTTTATTTAAAGATTTGATGCGCGTACAGTTATTGCCTCATCATATTGTGCATTTTTACACGGCTCAACTGCCTCAAGATCATAAAGAACAAGAATTGTTGGCAATAGATCGAGGGTTTTACAGTTTATTTTTCTTGGCTCAGGCAATAGGTCAATTGGGCATCAAACAAGATATTGACATTGATGTGCTTTCAACAGATGTTCATCCTGTTACAGGTCATGAGGTTGTTGTACCAGAGAAATCTACTGTGCTAGGTGCAATTCGAGTGATCAATCAAGAGTATTCAAATCTAAGCTGTCGAAATATTGATTTCAGTTCACTTCATTTCAACCACAATAAAACCATCAAACTTATCATTAATGAATGGCTCAGTAAAAATCGTGAACAATTTGTTGCCTATAGAGGGCATAACCGATGGTTGCGACGCTTTGATGTTATCGAAAAGCAGGGTTTATCCACAGATGAGAACAATCAGCAATTGAAGCAATCTTTGAGGCCTGCTGGGCACTATTTAATGACAGGGGGATTGGGTGGCATTGCCTTGACTTTGGCTTCATCATTGGCCGCAGAACAAAACCTAAAATTCAGTTTGATGTCGAGAAGCCCTTTTCCTGATCAAGACCAATGGCATGACTGGTTAGATAAGAATCCAGCAGCAAATGCGATCAGTAAAAAAATTAAAACACTTCAAGCCATTCAACAAATGGGCAGTGAAGTGTATATAGTTCAGGGGAATATTGCTGATCATCAACAAGCAACAATTGCATTATCAACCGTTGAAAAACATCATGGTGAAATCAATGGTGTGATTCATGCTGCAGGTGTGCCCAGTGGACGTGCAATTCAATTGAAATCTCAATCTCAGTGTGAAGAGGTTTTTTCTGCTAAAGTTGATGGTACACGAGTACTACAACAATATTTTATGGACAAATCATTGGATTTTATGTGTTTGTGTTCTTCAATTACTTCAATCTTGGGCGGTTTTGGTCAAGTCGATTACTGTGCTGCTAATGCATTTTTGGATGCTTGTGTTACAGGTGACTATTTTGGCAGTGCAGAACATGTGTTTTGCATAAATTGGGATGCATGGAAAGAAGTAGGTATGGCATTCAATGCATTGAATGCTGAGGTTACAGGAACAATCATACACCCATTATTGGGAACGGTGATGAATCAATCAGAGCAAAGGAGCAGTTTTAAAGCCCGTTTTTCTGCTGATGATTTATGGACCTTAAATGAACATAAAGTGATGGGCGTCCCTACATTACCTGGTACATCTTACATAGAGATGGCAAGGGCAGCTATGCACCATATTCATAAAACTGCTGCAAGTGATGCACTCAAGATACAATGTGATAATGTTTATTTTTTAGCGCCAATGATTGTTGACTTTGGTCAATGGGCAGAAGTCAATACCACTCTGGTGAAAAAAGATAGTGGTTATGAGTTTTCGGTTACCAGTCAATTGTTTGGTACAGGCCCAGTCATTAAACATGCCAGTGCCGAACTGAGTTTAAGTCAACCAGTAGATGTCAAAGATGCAGATGTGATAACACAGATCATTGCTGATTGTTCTGAAAAACAAATCGATAACATGGATGATCTCTTGAATGCTGAAAGTACAGTCGATAAAGTCATTGATTGTGGAGATCATTGGCAGGTATTCAGCCAAATCAATATTGGTAAAAAACAAGGATTAGCACACTTATCATTATCAGATGAATTCAAACATGAGGCACAACAATTTGGTATACATCCAGCTTTGATGGATTGTGCAACTGCTTTTTTGAGCCCATTCATCAAACAAGACTTTTATTTGCCACTGTTTTATAAAAGCATAAAATATTTCCGTCCATTGACTGCTGAGTGTTACAGTCACAGCAGATTGGTACAAGAGGACGAACAGCAACAAGGTGTGTTGAATTTTGATATAAGTGTCTATGACCCAGCAGGTCAATTGTTGATGAGTATAGATGGTTTTTCTATGCGCCAAGCCAATGGTTTATCGCAACAACAAAAACTGGCACTTGACGATGAATCATCTGTAATTACAGGACCACAAGTAATTGAAGGAATAACCATTCAACAAGCGATTACAGCATTCAAACAGGTCATGATATCGGATTACCAGACGGTTGTTGTAACCAAAAAAGACATGAACCATGAAGTGTTGCAAACGCAGAATTTAAATGTCATTGAAAATAATCAGGAGGCTACTCAGAGAAGTATGCAACCGAGGCCAGAGCTCGTCAATGCCTATGTGCAGGCAAAAACAGAAACAGAAAAAAAATTGGCTGCGATTTGGCAAAACATGCTGAGTATAGAAAAAGTTGGAGTGCTTGACGACTTTTTTGAATTACAAGGCGACTCATTGATGTTAATGCAAGTCCATGCACAAATTACCGAACAATTTGACAAGAACATCGCCATTGCGGATTTATACAATTATCCAACCATCAAAGCGTTGGCTGCATCAATAGATCAACAAGGTGCAGACAATGGCTCAGAATTAAACGAAGCTGAACAAAGAGCAGCACGCATGAAAAATGCCATGAGAAGACGGGTTAAACGCGTCAATATTAATTAGTTTTTAATTCGTAAACCCACAAATTTATAAGAGATTATTATGTCAGATGAAAATATAGAATACCAAGAAAACGACGATTTTGAATCAGATATCGCCATCATTGCCATGACTGGTATGTTTCCAGATGCTGACGATGTAGAACAGTTTTGGCATAACTTGAAAAATGGTGTTGAATCATTGACCATACTGGATCATGAGCAGCTCAGGGCCATGGGCTTTTCAGAATATGTGGATAATAACCCTGATTTTATCAGTGTTTCTGCGGCGCTTGATCCTGAAAAGGTAAAAATGTTTGATGCGGCTTTTTTCGGTATTTCACCACGCGAAGCAGAGATCATGGATCCTCAGCACCGCTTGTTTTTACAGGCTTGTTGGCAAGTTTTTGAGAGTGCGGGTTATTCTACTGAACATTATGATGGCAGGGTTGGTGTTTTTGGTGGTACTGCTTTTTCAGGGTATTTGGAAAACCTGGTTTCTCATCCGGAATTACTGGAAGAAGCCGGTAGTTTTCAGACGCAATTGGGAACCGACAAAGACTTTATTGCCACCAGAGTTTCTTATAAGATGGGTTTTACTGGGCCAAGTATGAGTGTCAGTACATTGTGTTCATCATCAGCAGTAGCCATGCACCTTGGTCGGGAAAGTTTGTTGAATTACCAAACAGATATGGTTATTGCCGGAGCTGTGAATTTAT
This sequence comes from uncultured Alcanivoracaceae bacterium, assembly GCA_964352735.1. Taxonomy (GTDB): domain Bacteria; phylum Pseudomonadota; class Gammaproteobacteria; order Xanthomonadales; family Marinicellaceae; genus NORP309. The sequence goes on from CAYGTC010000003.1 coordinate 109,033, forward strand.
CAATATCTTCATCTGATGGTCTGTATTATCAAGAAGGCGGTATTGGTGCCGATGATGGGCATTGTAGAGCATATGATGAGAGAGCCACAGGTACTGTTGGCGGCAGTGGGCTTGGTGTGATAGTGATGAAAAGGCTGTCTGAAGCACTGGCCGATGGCGACAATATTATTGCCGTGATAAAAGCCACAGCAGTTAACAATGATGGTGCCAATAAAGCCAGTTATACAGCTCCAAGTCCACAAGGTCAAGCTGAAGTGATTGCTGAGGCCATCGCAACTTCAGGCATTAATCCAGAAACTATCAGTTACATTGATGGGCATGGAACCGCTACCAATATTGGGGATCCAATTGAAATCAATGCTTTAACCAAAGCTTATCGTCAATACACAGATAAAAAACAATTTTGTGGTATTGGTTCAGTTAAAACCAACATTGGACATTTGGTCAGTGCTGGGGCCATGGCCAGTCTTTTCAAAACGGTATTGGCCATGCAACATAAACAAATACCAGCCAGTTTGAACTTTGAAAAACCAAACCCCAAAATTGATTTTGCCAACAGTCCATTTTTTGTTAACGATAAATTAAGAGACTGGCCGGCTGCTGCTGATCATCCGCGCAGGGCAGGGGTAAGTTCATTTGGTATTGGCGGCACCAATGTTCACATGATTTTAGAAGAAGCGCCAGAATACGCAGCAATTTCAGATGTAGACTCAACTCAATTGATTGTGCTTTCGGCAAAGACTGAAACTGCTTTAGGAGCAATGAAAAGTAATTTGTCAAACTATCTAAGTAAGACTGATGATATTAATCTGGCAGATCTGAGCCATACCTTAAAACTTGGCCGTTGCAGTTTTGAACATAAGTTTGTTGCCGTTTGTGAAGGTATTGAACAATTAAAATCGCAACTCAATGATGAACAAAAACTCAATACCCTGACTGCTAAACAAAAACACAGTGAGCGTACAGTGTGTTTTATGTTCTCGGGTCAAGGCAGTCAATATCAGAACATGGCCAAACAGATTTATGATCAACAGGAGGTTTTCAAACACCATGTTGATGAATGTTTTGATTTAATCGAGCAACAGGGCAATCATGAATTAAAATCTATGTTGTTTAACTCACAAGAATTGTCACCCTGTCCATTGCAGCAGACTCAAAATGCACAATTGAGTTTGTTTATCATTGAATACGCTTTGGCTAAATTATGGATGAGTTGGGGCTTTGAACCCAAAATTTTGATTGGGCACAGTATTGGAGAATATGTCGCAGCGTGCCTTGCTGGTGTGTTTGATCTAGAAGATGCGTTGAAAATAGTACAGTTGCGTGGTCAACTCATGGCAAATCAACAGCCAGGCTCTATGCTTTCTGTAGCATTGAGTGCACAAGACTGCCAAAAATACCTGAATGAAGAAGTGTGCATGGCAGCTAATAATGGCCCCAATACCGTGGTTTTGTCCGGCCCATCTAAAGCGATTGAAAAAGTCAATGAACAATTGACAGATGATGGTATCGCAACTGTTGTTTTAAAAACTTCTCATGCATTCCACTCCTCTATGATGGATGGTGCTTTACAGCAATTTACAGAGTCATTGGCTGCGGCTACATTGAATAAGCCTCAATTGCCATTGGTGTCAAATTTGACAGGACAATTATTAACCGATGATCAGGCCATTGACCCTCAATATTGGTCGGATCATTTGCGCTCTACCGTAGAGTTTAAATCTGGTATCGAATATATCCTCAAAGAAGATGAATCAACGGTATTTGTAGAAATTGGTCCAGGCCAAAGTTTGTCTGCTTTAGCAAAAATGATGGTCAATGACAGCAAACAGGTTGTGTCATCTTTACCTGTTTATAAAAACAAAGAACAAACATACGCCACTTTGCAGATGGCTATTGGGGCCATATGGGCAGCTGGACAGTTCATTGATTGGAAAAAATATTATAAAGATCAACCCAGAAAAAGATTGGCACTGCCTACCTATCCATTTGACAAAAAACCATTTTGGGTGGAAAAAAGAAACCTGTCAAAAGGAGAATATGCCAAAGATTTATACTTGAATGACTCTCAGGAAATCATGGAAAAATGTGCCATAGATGACCTTTTTGAATCTGGTCAAATGAACATTGATATTAAATTGAGTGCGACATCCCCCGATAAACAACGCCAACAGTTGATGGCCATAATGGAACTGCAAAAACAGTTGAAACAAATTTGTTCAGATCTGTCAGGAAAAGATATGATGGATTTTAAAGTATCTCCATTGGGTTTGGTTAAATCATCTTCTATTCAATCAACACTTCAGCAGGATGAGAATCATCATTTGCACAGTGTGGTTGTAAACAATCTCAGGCCAGATATCGACACGGAATTTGTTGAGCCAGAATCAGACTTGCAAAAACAATTGGCAGCTGATTGGGAGAAAGCTTTAGGCTTTAAACCTGTTGGAATCAATGATAATTTCTTTGAGTTGGGTGGGCATTCTCTGATTGCTGCAGCATTGGTCAATTTATTGAGACAAGATTATGACATTGATATAGAACTCAGAGAATTGCTAGATGTACCAACTGTCGCTGAACTTGCAGAACTAATAGAAACCAAACGCTGGTTGGCCAATGAGCCTGAAGAAATGGAAGGTCAGCATTCTGAAACGTTAACATTATAAAAAATAATCTGATAGATAAAATAGGTATATTATGGAATCAAGAGAAATCATTCACCTGTTGACAGAACTTAGAAAAGCGCAAGTGGTTTTACAATTAAAGGAAAATCAATTACTTTGCCACTTGCCAAAGCAAGGCATCACTGCCTCTTTAAAAAAACGATTAATTGACCATAAAGATGATTTGAAGCAGTATTTTTCCGATCAACTAAAAATCTCGAAAAACAAAGGTAAAGCTCAAAAAAACTCTACTTTCATAAATTTTTTACATAATACCCCGTTGAGTAAAACTGACCTGGTGTTATCAAGCGAGCAAATGAGATTGTGGTACTTAGAAGAGGTGCAAGATAAAGGGACAGCAAATCATATGCCTTTGCATATTTTTGATATCAAAGGTGATGTGAACTTAAAGCATTTTCAACAAGCCATGCATGAACTATCACAAAGACATGATACGCTCAGGACAGTTTTTGTTGTAAAGCAAGGTGGTAATGTTGTGTCAAATGTACTGAATCATGACCTTCATCAATTGATCTATGTCGAACTCAATGATGATTCGCAGCAATGGCCGAATATTGTTGAGAGGGAACGTCAGAGGAGATTCAGCTTATCAGATGGGCCGATGTTCCAAGTGTCTCTGTATAAAAGAGCAGAAAGTCATTTTGGGTTGATGATTGCAATGCACCATATCATATCTGATGGTTGGTCAATGAATATTTTGGTTGGAGAACTGGCAGAAATTTATAATGGGCTTTGTCAAGGCCTACCTTCAAGATTATTACCCCTGAGTATTCAATATCAACAATACGCTGATGCTCAACAGCAGTGGTTGAGTTCAACAGAAGGAAAAAAACAACTGGATTATTGGCAAAAGCAATTGGCAGATATGGCTCCATTAGCGCTTTTACCGACAGATTTTATAAGAACTGGTGTTAATGAAACAACTGTTGAAACCATAAAATCCTACATTGATAACAATAAAGTGACACAACTTAATCTGTTGTGCCAGCAATTGTCCTGTACTCGATTTGTGGTATTGTTGGCAACATTCAAATTATTGGCATCGCGCTTAACTGGTTGTGATGATCTTTTGATTGGTTGCGCCAATGGCAATCGTCATGCCCCTGAATTTCAATCATTAATTGGTTGTTTCATTAACCATTTGTTGGTCAGAAGTAGGCTTGATGCTGATACAACGATTCGACAATTCATAAAACAGGTGAATAATGTCACACTTGATGCCTTGGATCATCAAATGGTGCCATATGATGATATTGTTCATATTGTTGACAAATATCAATCAGCTGAAGAGTCGGGGTTATTTAATCTCTATTTTAACTACCTCAATTATCCAGCTGATGAACAGGGTTTGCATAATCTTGAAATAACAAATGCTTCAGATGATGAAAATATTTCAAAGTTTGATATCACGCTTTATGTTGAAAATGTAGGTTCATCAATTTCTATTGAATTTAATTATAATGCAGCGCTATTCAAGCAACAAAGAATGGTCTTGTTTCTTGATTATTTCATGCAAATTTTTGATGCAATCATAAACTGCCTTGATTTACCAATGGCGCAATTGAATCTGACTAAGGGCAATTGGCAACAATGTTCTGAAGATAGTTTGGTGTTAAAAGATCAATGGAAAGGTTCAATAATTTCAGTACTTGAACACAATCAGCCAATTGATAAAAATAAAATTATGATTGTGGCAGATGAAGATGTGATCAGTCATGAATTATTGACAAACATGACTGATCAACTAGCCATTAAATTGATAGGATCTGGCTTGGCTACCAATAGTGTGGTTGCTATTTTTGCACAAAGAGATTTTCACATCATTCCCGCTATCATGGCCATTATTAAAAGCGGCATGATTTTTTGTATTATTCCGCTTGATCAATCTGAGCAATTGACCCTTGAACAATTACAGTCAATTAATGTGAATGCAGTGATAGGAGCTATTAATGATCAATGGCAATCTCCATCATTATTAAGACTAATAAAAAGCTTGCCAGTATTTAGTGTTGATAGGCAAATTACATCTATCAATAAGGGCTTACTCACCCCCCCAGCAATACAAAAAGATGATTTAGCTTACATTGCATTCACTTCCGGTACCAGCGGTATTCCAAAAATGATCAAAGGGGGGCATAAATCATGGCCAGTTATGTTGCAACATTTGATCAATCAAGTGGATGTTAATCAGTATGATCGTTTTGCCATGTTATCAGGTTTGCAACACGATCCATTACATAGGGATATTTTCCTGCCTTTATTGCTTGGTGCATGTATATGCATACCCAAAAACGTGAATTATGATGGTGGGTCATTGAGACGTTGGTTATTGGATCAAAAAATCACGGTGATTAATGTTACCCCCAGTTTTGCTAGGTTGATCATGGAAGGCTATGATAATCAAAATATCAGTTTGAAAAAAATTATTTGTGCTGGTGAAGCGTTAAGTTCCACTTTAGCAAGGAAATTGATGGATTTTGCCCCTCAAGCCCAGTTATATAATCTTTATGGATCTACAGAGACTCAACAAGCTGTTTCATGTTTGAAGGTCGAAGAAAAACATATTCGTGATCATTCTTATATTCCTATAGCAAGTCAATCAAGTGGATTGGTTGTAAAGGTAGTCAATAAAAAAATGCAACCTTGTGTAATGGGTGAAGTTGGTGATTTGGTGATGTACAGTTACTATATGTCACCCGGTTATATGAATTCTGAAAAGGATAACGGGTTTGGTTATGATAGGCAGACGCCCTATTATAAAACAGGTGACATTGGTCGATATCATTTGGATGGCAGCATAGAATATATTGGTCGTATGGACAGACAAATTAAACTGAGAGGTCATCGCATTGAATTATCTGAAATAGAATTTCAGATAAACAAACAGAAACAAGTCTCTTCGTCTGTGGTTGTTGCATCAAAACATAAGCAAATGAATACAATTGCAGCTTATATCAAATTCAATGACAACTTTGAAATAACATTAGATCAGTTAAAGCGAAATGTAAACAAACTTTTACCACAATATAAAAGGCCTGCACAATACATTCGCATTGATGAATGGCCATTGACACAGAATGGAAAAATTGACATAAAAGTTCTGGAAAAGATGGATAGCAATATGGATTTGCAGGAAATTAAACTACCCGAAAATGATACTCAAAAAACCCTTCAATCCATTTGGTCAGAATTATTGTCAGTAGATGCTGAAAATATCAGCATTGATGCAGGCTTCTTTGAATTAGGTGGGCATTCATTACTGGTCACCAAACTTTTTGTACGCATTAAAAAAACATTCGAAGTTGAGCTAGACTATAAAGTGTTTTTTAAAAATAATTCCATAAAAAAATTAGCGCATAATATAAAAGAACATCAGTTGATCAACAACATTACTAAAACTAAAAAGAAAAAAAAGAGTATGACAATCTAAGCTATGAAAACTCAACAAAAATTAATAAGCAACACAAAGATTTTTTCATCTCATATGCAAGAGTTAACTCAAAATTTAATAAAAAATTCAGAGTTACAACATTATGAAGCGAGTCTTTTACTGAATCTAGAGTTTAACCGAGAATATAGAAAAGCATTTGGAAAGAGAATGTGTAATGAACTCAATAAAGGTGTCATGAATAAATCATATGGTACAACTGACTTTATGACTTTTGAACAATCAACCAAAAAAGAAAAAATAGACCTTTAATAATTATGAAAAAAATAAAAATATGATGAAAAAATTCCCTTTGCTGTCCCGTTTTATGTTGTTTATTGTGTTTCCATTAATGATTCCATTAATTTATGGTTATTATTATATGAGGCAAAGTTTACCTATATATGAAGGAGATATTGACCTACAAGAATTAAAAGATGATGTGGTCATAAGTTTTGATCAGTTTGGAGTCCCAAGTGTTGTTGCAAAGAGTGATAACGATGCTTTTTTTGCACAAGGATATTTACATGCATCAGAAAGAATGTGGCAAATGGAGTTACAACGAAGGTTAATGCAAGGTAAACTCAGTGAAGTTTTTGGAGCTTCAACCATCTCTACAGATATCTGGATGAGAACCCTAGGATTTTCAGAATTGGCAAATAAATCCTATGAACAAATGGATCAGAGGACCAAAATGGCCTTGGATTCATACGTTAAAGGTGTGAATAGTTGGCTAAAAAATAATAAGGTCTTGCCTCCTGAGTTTTTTATATTTGGAGTAGAACCCAAACCATGGAAGGTTCATGATTCATTGGCATGGCAAAAGTCTTTAGCGATGAATCTGGGTAAGAATATGTATGATGAAGTAAGACGTATTAATGCGTTAAAGGTTTTAACGCCAAAACAGTTAAAACAGTTTTATCCATATGACCCAGAAATAACGGATGAAATTATTAATAATAATAGTTCAGGTTTACCAATTACAAAATTGAAAACATCAAATAAGAATGGCAATGATCATTTATTATTTACTTGGGAAAATATGGAAAAGACCCTGCAAAAAAAATGGTCAATGGGGGAAATGTTTGTTGGCAGTAATGCATGGGCTGTTTCTGGAAAGTTTACCAAGTCTGGTTCTCCCATTCTGGCAAATGACCCACATTTGAGTTTACAGTTTCCTTCTATTTGGTACGCTATCCAATTGAAAGGAAGTGTACTTAATGTCAGTGGAATGTCATTAGTTGGCTTGCCAGGTGTGATTATAGGTGCAAATGACAAATTAGCCTGGGGTATTACCAGTTTAGTGAGTGATCAACAAGACTTATTTGAGCTTGATGTTTCATTAAAAAATAATTTGTCATATGAGAGTATAAATGCATCAGAGCCTATTGAGGTGAGGGAGGAAGTGATTCAGGTAAGATCAGAAAAGCCGGAATTTTTAAATAAAAAAATTAAAGACGTAACTGTGCAAGTTAGAAAAACAGCATTGGGTCCTATTGTAACTGATGCCATTTATCAATCACAAAATACCATGGCTTTAAGATGGGTTGCATTAGATGAGAATGATAGCAGTTTTGAATCAATTTTCAATCTTCAATATGCGCAAAACTGGCAAGAGTTCAGAAAGGCTCTTAAGCAGCATAAAGCACCAGGGTTACATTTTTTGTATGCAGATCGCTTGGGTAATATTGGTAGCCAGGTAGCAGGGGCTTTTCCTGTCAGAGGCGCAGGATCTGGTATTTTTCCACAAAAAGCCTATTCACCTGCAAATCATTGGCAGAGATACGTCGAATTTGACAAACTGCCAATGAAGTTCAACCCTGAATCTGGATTGTTAGTATCTGCAAATAATAAAATTGATTCGTCATTTGATATTTCACATGAATGGGCCCCAATGACCAGAAATATAAGAATTAAACAAATGTTGTTGTCATACATGGATAGTGGCACGCTTATGGATAGTAATCTCATGCAAAATATTCAAGTAGATACTGTAGATTTAGGTGCCGTTAAGTTATTACCATTACTGCAAAACAGCAGTTTACAAAAGTTTCTAATAGCTAATGTCCCGACTAAATTTACTGAAATCACTCAAAAATCTTTGCATGAAATAAATAACTGGGATGGGGATTATTCGGCGTTGTCTTCAGCAGCCAGTGTTTATCATTATTGGATTGAAGAACTTAAATTACATATATTTTCAGATGATTTAAACCCTGTGTGGACACAATTAAGCAAAAGTGATTTCGCTGAGGGATTAATCGAAATACTTGATGAAAACAAATTATATGCTGTTTTAAATAATCAAGACAATTTATGGTGTGTAAAAAGTGATAAATCCACTCATGTCTGTCAACAAGAACTGTTATCCAGTTTTATTGTGGCGTTAGATAAATTAGAAAAATATACAAAAAGCAATAATGTGGCTAATGATTGGCATTGGCGAGATGTACATTTTGTTGAATATAGACATGAACAGTTAGGTCAACTTAAGTTTTTTGAGGGTTTCTTCAAACAAAAAAATGGAGTAGTTGGTTCTAATAATAGCATTAATGTAGCCAGTGCAAAGAAAACCGCAGAAGGAAATTATCAGCAAACTTTTGGGTCAACATTTAGGCAGGTATTTGACTTGTCAGAAAATCAAAACTGGTCATTTTTATTATCTACAGGCCAATCTGGGCACTTTTTAAGCCCTCATTATGACGATATGATAAAGCCTTTTTTAGATCCCTCCCATGGCTTATTAAACTATGCTAATGGTCAGATTATTATTGATGATGTTTCTTCAAGTGACAACACTAAATCTTCTATCTTAATACTCAATTCTAGGAAGAAATAAGACATGAATGCTATCCAATTATTTACAAAACATGCTCCAAATAAGACGTTTTTAGCAGTGGTGCTGGGTGCTTTTTCAGGGGTATTATATGCGATGTTGATCCCACTGGTCATGAAAGCCTTATCAAGTGATACCAGTCAATTAGCTGTTGAAAATAAAATTGTTGAAGTACTTGGCCTGGAAATTGCTTATTCAAATTTTGCCGGGGTATTTTTGACATTTTGTATTTTAATACTCATTCTTAACTCTTTTTCACAAGTTATTTTGGCCAGAGTAAGCATGGATGTGCGTTTTATTTTAAGGAAAAATTTATACCGTAGGATACAAAAAGCACCAATATCATCAGTTGAGAGTGTGGGCCCATCAAGGTTGTTACAAGCGCTGTCAAATGATGTTTCTGCGATTGTAGCTGGAGCACAATTGTTGCCTAATATTTTGACTAATGTAGTCACCATGCTTGGTATGTTAGGTTATTTATTTTATGTTGATACAAATATATTTTTTTATATAGTACAGGTTGTAATTTTTGGTGTAATAACTTATCAAATTCCGATCATTATTGGTGCGAATTCATTTTTTAAAGCCAGGAATCATGAAGATTTATTACAGGAGGGATTTAAAGGACTTGTAGAGGGAGCTAAAGAATTAAAATTAAGTTTAGAAAAAACGCAAGTCTATGAAGATGAAATATTAATAAAACAAGAAAAAATTGTCAGAGGGTTACAAAAAAGGGGGTTTACCGCTTTCAACTTGGCCAGTAACTATGGCAATTTATTGAGTTTCTTTGCAATTGGTGGGTTAAGTTTTATCTTATTAAACTATTACGTTTTGACTAATGCGCAAATTACCGTAGCAATTATGACTTTGCTTTATTTATCTGCACCAATAGGTTTTTTATTAAATGTCATTCCTCAATTATCAAGAACAAAAATTGCCATTAACAAGATAGATAAGTTATATTCAGAACTTAAAGTAGAAAGTGTCTCTGATGATTATCATCCAATCAAAAATTGGAATTCTATCCAGTTGAGAAATATTAAATTTAAATATGATGAGCCGTTCCCTTCTTTCGTTAAACCCAATTCATATGGTTTCATTGCTTCTTTATTTAAATCTAAGAAAATAAAGACACTTGTAAAAAGTGCAGATCAGATAAAAACTTTCGAAGTGGGACCTGTAGATGTTGAAATTAAAAGAGGCGAAATAACCTTTATAACAGGTGGTAATGGTTCGGGTAAGTCTACATTATGCAAAGTTATCAGCCTTCATTATATTCATACAGACGGTCAAATTACTTACGATCACGATAATATAATTGATAAAAATAACATCACCAACTTCAGACATGAAATTAACTGTATTTATTCTGATTACTATTTGTTTGATAAAGCCTTAAATCAAAAATCTATTTCAGCAGATTATGAAGAACAGATTCATCAATACCTCAAAGCTTTCAATTTAGAGGGTAAGGTTGAATATAAGGATGGGAATTTCTCAACTTTAAAGCTATCTGATGGTCAACGCAGGCGTTTGGCATTGGTTGTTTCTTTAGTTGAAAATAAATCACTTTATGTTTTTGATGAGTGGGCAGCAGATCAAGATCCTGAATTTAAAGCCATATTTTACAATGAAATCTTATCAGAATTGAAGAATAAGAATAAGGCAGTCGTCGTCATCTCTCATGATGATCGATATTTTCATGTAGCGGATCAGTTATTACACATGGAATCAGGGCAATTGAGAACAACTCAAAGGAAACGAATTGATCATGATGAAAGTTGAAAATTTACTGGCTAATGCGTTTATTGATTCTTTTCAATTATGAACAACGATAATTATTCTAATGATAGTTATTTTGATACTTTTGCATGGAAACATAGCTCAGATTAATAATAAATTTAATAAAAAAATATGAAATCAAAAATAAATCATAATATTCAAAAAATATTAACTAAGTGCCAACAAGAAAACGTTGGCTTAGAAGTTCGTGATGGGCAATTAGAGATATCTTATGATGAAGATTTTTCTGAAGATTTACTTGATTTGTTGAAAAGTCATAAACTAGATTTAATTTCTTATTTAAATGCTAGAAAAACATTAAATATCAGTAATATAACTAAAAATCCTGAAAATATTTCTGAATATCAACTTTCTTATCCACAGCAAAGGTTATGGTTTGTAGATCAAATGGAAGAAGGAAGTTCTCATTATAATATGTCATGGGCAATGCATGTACAAGGAGACTTTAAAGTTGAGGTAGCTCATTCGGCATTAACTCATATTATCCAACGTCATGAATCATTACGTACTGTGTTTATCGAAGGTCAAGATGGTCCATTACAAGTTGTTCGAGATAAATTTGATTTTGAAATTGATATATACGATTTAATAGGATTGAAATTAGATTTACAAGAAAAGGCAATCAATGCAGAAATAAAACGGGATACACAACATGCGTTTAACTTAAGTGATGATCTTATGTTGCGCGTTAAGTATATTAAAACGACTGTTTCTGAAGGGGTATTATTATTTAATATGCACCATATTGCTTCAGATGGGTGGTCAATTGGTATTTTAATTGATGAATTTACTAAACTTTATCGGTCAAAGCTAGAACATAATCCAATATCATTGGCTCCATTGGAACTTCAATATTCTGATTATGCTTATTGGCAGCATAATTCTCTAAATGATGGTGTGCTTAAACCACAGCTTGATTATTGGCAAAAACAACTGTTAGATTTGCCCCCAGTTCATAGTTTACCTTTGGATTATGAACGTCCTGCTTATCAGACTTTTAATGGAGCATTATTTGAATTCAATATAGAAAAAGATATTTTATTTCAATTAGAAAACTTGGCTTCAGAAAATCAAGCAAGTTTATTCATGGTGATTCATGCAGTATTCTCAATTTTGCTGTCTCGTTATTCTAATAACACAGATGTTGTGATTGGAACACCTGTAGCCAATCGATTACAAAAAGAATTGGAACCATTGATAGGTTTTTTTGTTAATACCTTGGTTTTACGTGTTGATTGTTCTAAAAATCAATCCTTTGTTGAATTTTTAGATGAAATCAAAAACGTTAATTTGGAGGCCCAATCTAATCAAGATATTCCTTTTGAACACCTGGTTGATAAGGTCAATCCATCGCGTAGTACTGCACATAATGCATTATTTCAGGTTGTTCTTAGTATGAACACAAATGAAACCCCTACATTAAACTTGCCAAATGTAACTTTAAGTCCGTATAAAAATGATGAAATCGTTTCAAAGTTTGATTTGATGCTAAATATTGCGGTTATTGAAGAAATGCAACAAACAAATTCTGGCTCTGGAATTGCTTGTTCTTTTGAATATAACACCAGTTTGTTTAAGCATGAATCAATTGAACGTTTTGCGAAGAGTTTTCAATTGCTTTTAACAACCATCGTTACCGAGCAAAATAGCCCAATTGCTCAGTTGCCAATACTGAGTGCTAAAGAAAGTGATTATTTAATAAATTCCTTAAACAAAATTAAAAAAGACTACCCTGTTGATTTAACAATCCATCAATTATTTGAACAACAGGCAAAAAAATCACCATCTCACACAGCAATAAAATACAAAGATGACAGTGTAAGTTATAAACAATTAAACAGTCAAGCCAACCAATTGGCACACCTGTTAATTGCATCAGGCCTTAAGCCTCAATCCTTTGTGGGTATTTGTTGTCATCGCTCTGTAGAAATGATAGTGGCTATTTTAGCCACACTAAAAGCCGGTTGTATCTATGTACCGCTTGACCCAGGCTATCCGCAAAAACGTTTAAAATTTATCATTGATGATATTAATTGTTCATTATTATTATATCAATCAGGTCTTGATCAAGGCTTACATCAAGATCTCGAGTTGGTATCTTTTGATGTTGATTTGGTATTATACAGTGAACAGTTATCACAATACCCAGTAGTCAATCCTGAACTCAAAGTGGCAGCCACTGATAATGCTTATGTGATTTATACTTCTGGTTCAACAGGCAAACCCAAAGGTGTTCTGGGGCATCACCTAGGTATTGTGCGTTTGGTTAATAACCCAAGTTTTATGACATTAGATGAAAACACTGTTTTTCTTTTGGCATCATCCATTTCTTTTGATGCCGCACATCTTGAATTATGGGGACCTCTGTTAAACGGTGGTAGCACGGTACTTTACACTGAAAAACACATGGATATTCATGTGTTAAATGAACTAATTAAAGATCGTTATATCAACAGCATGTGGTTAACTGCTGGGCTATTTGATCAGTGGAGTGAAGTGACTGCTGGCTTGGGTTCATTGAAATGGATACTCACTGGTGGTGATGTGGTTAATCCAATTGCTGTGCACAATGTTTATCAATCTTTGAGTGAAGTTAATATCATCAATGGTTATGGTCCTACAGAAAACTGTACATTCAGCAGTTGTTACCAAATACCACGAACACAACAAGCTTTAGATAATTTACCCATTGGTTATACAATCAATGGCACGAGTGCATATATATTGGATAAGCATTTACAATTAGTGCCATTGGGTTCAATTGGTGAATTATACCTAGGTGGCGACGGCCTAGCGCATGGTTATTTACATCGCCAAGCATTAACAAAAAAGTGTTTTATAAATGATCCATTTAATGATAGTCAACGGTTGTATAAAACTGGCGACATGGTTCGTTATGCACAAGACGGTAAGTTAATTTTCATAGGCCGTATTGATCATCAATTGAAAATTCGAGGGCATAGGGTAGAAACAGGGGAGATTGAACATGCCTTATTATTATTAGCACAAATCAACTCAGCATTAGTTGAGGTTTATGAAGATCAAGCAGGTCAAAAGAATATAGTTGCTTATGTAGTAAGTGATGACAAAAATATGGAAGAGTCATTATTAATCAGCCAAATCACTGAATTTTTACAACAACAATTGCCAGTTTATATGTTGCCATCTGCCTATGTGGTGTTAGATGCATTTGTGTTAACTGTTAATGGCAAAGTTGATCGAAAGGCATTGCCTGTTCCAGATAGATTAGAACAAGACAGAGAGTTCATTGCTCCGATTGGTACGATTGAGAAGAGGCTTGCAAAAATATGGGCAAATTTACTCGAAGTATCAGAACAAGGTATAAGTGCAAATTCGAATTTCTTTGAATTGGGTGGCCATTCATTATTGGCGATACGTTTATTAACTGAAATTCGAACGACTTTTACTTGTGAATTATCAGTTCGAGAAGTATTTGAAGCGCCAATGTTGTCACAAATAGCAGAGCATATTACTTTATCAGATAGTGATGTCAGACCAATAATTACTTCATTTGAAAGAGACAATAATCACTTGATCACTTCATATGCGCAACAGCGGTTGTGGTTTATAAATCAAATGGATGGTGGTAGTGCACATTATAATATGCCTTGGGCAATGCGTTTAAAGGGAGATTTTAGACTAGAAGTTGCCCAATTGGCTTTCTCGCAGATTATTCAGAGGCATGAAACATTACGTACAGTATTTATAGATGGTGATGTTGCACCACTACAAGTGATTAAAGACACTTTTGATTTTGCTATTGATCGAGTTGACTTGGCTCAGTTAAATCAGCAAGATCAAGACAATGCCGTGAAAATAGCAGTTAAAAACAATGCCGAACAGGTTTTTAATCTTAATGATGATTTAATGCTTCGTATTAGTTATTTGCATTTGGGAGTCGATGAGGGAGTATTATTGATTAATATGCACCATATTGCTTCTGATGGTTGGTCCATAGGTGTTCTTATAAATGAATTTGTCACATTATATGAGTCAATTTTAAATGGCACACCACAAACATTAGACCCTTTAGCAATACAATATGCAGATTATGCTCATTGGCAACGTCAATGGTTAAATGGGGAAATACTTCAATCTCAACTGGAATATTGGGATGAACAGCTGGCAGACTTACCTGTGGTTCATAGTTTACCATTAGATTATGAGCGACCAATTTACCAAACACATAACGGTGCTTATTTAGAATTTAATATTGAGGCGAATATATTACAGAAACTGGAAGTTATTGCAAAAAATAATCAAGCCAGTTTATTTATGCTCATACATGCTGCTTTTTCAATATTGCTATCACGTTATTCCAATACTAAAGATATTGTCATTGCTACTCCTGTGGCAAATCGAATGCAAAAAGAACTGGAACCATTGATCGGCTTTTTTGTAAATACCTTAGTTTTACGTGCAGATTGTTCAAATAATCCAACTTTAATAGAATTTTTACAACAAATTAAAGATACAAATTTGAATGCACAAATGAATCAGGATGTTCCATTTGAACATTTAGTTGACCGAATTAATCCAATTCGTGATACCAGTTATAACGCATTATTTCAGATTATGTTAACAATGAATAATGTTAACAATTCAACATTACAATTGCCCAATATTACTTTAAAACCACAATACAATGATGAGGTGGTAGCAAAATTTGATTTAGTATTAAATATCACACCTGTAGAGGATCTAAATGATGAAGGGTTATTTTGTTCATTTGTATATAATACAGATTTATTTAAATGTGAATCTATTGAAGGTTTTGCCAACAGCTTATGTTTGTTATTGACAAGTATTGCAACTGATTCAAGTCAACATATTGCAGATTTGCCTGTGTTGGATGACCAGGGCACATATTATTTACTCAACACACTTAATAAAGTAAATCAAGATTACCCTAAAAACCAAACAGTTACACAATTATTTGAACAACAAGCTCATAAAAATCCACATCGCATTGCAGTTAAATATGATGATCAACAACTCAGCTATAAAGCGTTAAATTCTTTGGCCAATCAAGTCGCGCATCAATTATTAGCTGACGGCATTCAACCACAATCATATATCGGAATTAGTTGTTATCGTTCTATTGAAATGATTGCGATTATTTTGGCGACACTTAAGACTGGCTGTATTTATGTGCCACTTGATCCAGATTATCCTGATAATCGCATTAGGTTTATTCTTGAGGATACCCAGTGTTCTGTTTTATTTCATTATGAAGAAGCTGGCGATTTGTTGAATGATATAGAAAACTTAAAATTAATCACCATTGAACAGGCTTTATCTGCTGAGAACTTAAATAATTATCCGGATGATAATCTGGACCTAATTGTATCACCGGATGACAATGCTTTTGTGATTTATACATCAGGTTCAACAGGTCGCCCTAAAGGTGTATTGGGTCATCATATGGGCATTGTGCGTTTGGTCATGAACGCCAATTTTATGGATATTGATGAATCAAGCATATTCGCTATGATATCCTCTTTATCATTTGATGCGACTCATCTAGAGTTGTGGGGGCCACTGTTAAATGGTGGTTGTACAGTGATTTATCCAGAAAAACAAATGGATTTGAATATTCTGAATCAGCTCATTAAGGATCATCAAATCAATAGTATATTTATGACCATAGGTTTGTTTGAACAATGGAGTGAAGTTTGCAGTGGGTTAGATTCATTAAAATGGATCATAACAGGTGGTGATGTTGTTAATCCTGTTGTTATTCATCGTGTACAAAAAGCATTGAATAAAGCCCATGTGATCAGTGCTTATGGCCCAACAGAAAATTGTACTTTCAGCAGTTGTTACCGAGTTCCAAGAACTGATCAGGCATTACCGAGCATCGCCATAGGTTATGCAGTCAATGGTACAACAAATTATATCTTTGATGATCAGTTACAACTGACGCCATTTGGTTCAATTGGGGAATTATATTTAGGAGGAGCCGGGGTCGCTTATGGCTATCTGAATCGTCAAAAGTTATCAGCAACACACTTTATTGAAAACCCATTCAATAAAGGTGAGCGTTTATACAAAACTGGAGATTTAGTACGTTACGACGCAAGTGGTTGTTTGTGTTTTGTAGGCCGTGTTGATCGTCAATTAAAAGTCCGTGGTTTTAGGGTTGAGACAGGTGAGATTGAAAATGCTTTGACCTTATTAGAAGGTGTAAGCACAGCATTGGTCGATGCTTTTGTTGATCAATCAGGTCAAAAGAGCTTGGTCGCTTATATTGTTAGCGAACAAGATGTTATTGAAGAATCTTTTTTGGTAGAACAATTACAAGAACAGTTACCTGCTTATATGCTGCCTTCGGCCTATGTGTTATTGGATACTTTTCCCTTAACAGTCAATGGAAAAATTGATCGCAAAGCCTTACCAGCTCCAGACCGAACAATACAAGCACAAGCTTATATCGCTCCTGAGGGTAAGATTGAATTAATGCTTGCAGATGTATGGGCAGAATTATTAAAAGTACCCGCAACAAACATCAGCCGTAATGCCAATTTCTTTGAGTTAGGAGGTCATTCATTGTTAGCCATACGTTTAATAGCTGAAATTAGGACCACATTTGCTTGTGAATTATCGGTGCGAGAAATTTTTGAGGTTTCATCTTTAACGCAAATGGCAAGAAGTATTGGTTCCTCAGACCTCAATATCAGGCCTATTATCACCACTGTTGAAATAGAAACCAATAGAGTGGTTTGCTCATATGCTCAACAGCGATTGTGGTTTATTGATCAAATGGAAGGTGGTAGTGCACATTATAATATGCCATCGGCTATGCGGATCAATGGTGAATTTGATATTGATGTGGCTCAACGTTCTTTTCAGCAAATTATTGAACGTCACGAAACCTTACGAACTGTCTTTATCGTTGACCAAGAAGGTCCTTTACAGGTTATCACTGATTGTTGTGATTTTGCAATTACCACAATTGACTTAAGCTCTTTAAATCATAAAGAGCAAGATAACAAAGTTAAGCAGATCATCAGTGATGATATACAGAAAACATTTAATCTTGGTAAAGATTTAATGCTTCGGGCCAGTTATATTCGTTTGAGTCATACTGAGGGTGTTTTATTATTTAATATGCATCATATTGCCTCAGATGGTTGGTCTATGGGGTTATTGGTGAAGGAGTTCGTGCAATTGTATCGAGCCAACCTTGAAGGCAAGG
Organism: uncultured Alcanivoracaceae bacterium; assembly: GCA_964352735.1. Taxonomy (GTDB): domain Bacteria; phylum Pseudomonadota; class Gammaproteobacteria; order Xanthomonadales; family Marinicellaceae; genus NORP309. The sequence goes on from CAYGTC010000003.1 coordinate 127,002, forward strand.
ATAATCCACTAAAACCCTTAATGATTGGCTATGCAGACTACGCTCATTGGCAACGTCAATGGTTACAAGGTGAAGTATTAGAGTTGCAATTAAATTATTGGGATAAACAACTGGCTGATTTACCACAGGTACATAATTTGCCATTGGATCATCAGCGTCCTGTGCATCAAACATTTAATGGTGCTGCTTATCGATTTAAGATCAATGGAGATATATTAGACCAACTTGATGCCATAGCATTGAATAATAAATCGACATTGTTTATGGTCATTCATGCTGTTTTTTCTATTGTATTAGCACGCTATTCCAATAATAAAGATATTGTTATTGGTACGCCCGTTGCTAACCGTCTCCAGAAAGAACTAGAAGAGTTGATTGGTTTCTTCGTTAATACATTGGTATTGCGTGCTGACTGTTCAGGTGAATTATCATTTGAAGATTTCTTACAGCAGATCAAAAATACGAACCTAGACGCTCAAGCTAACCAAGATGTCCCATTTGAACACTTGGTTGATCGACTCAACCCAGAACGTAGCACCAGTTATAATGCATTGTTCCAAGTATTGTTGAGCGTAAATAGTGATGATAATTCAACAATAGAGTTACCAAACTTAACTTTTAGCCCACAAAATAGCCAAGACATTATAGCAAAATTTGATTTAGTGTTAAATGCAACACCAATTTATGAGGATGCTGAAGATAAAGGCTTGTATTGTTCATTTGTATATAATACTGATTTATTTGAGCATGCGACTATTGAGCATTTTGCCAACAGTTTAATACGGCTATTCTCAGCTGTGATAACAGATGTGAAACAACCTATTGGATCATTGCCAATACTTGATGAAGATGAAATTAATTTCCAACTTAATGTATTAAACAGTACCGATAAAACTTACCCTGATCAACTTTGTATCCACCAATTATTTGAACAACAAGTAGAAAAAACACCTGATCATGTCGCAATGATCTATAAGGATGAATCAATCAATTATGAGGAACTGAATAAAAAAGCCAATCAATTGGCCCATTATTTGATTGAAAAAGGTTTAGAACCAGATAGTATCATAGGTTTATGCATGGATCGCAGCATTGAGTTAGTTATCTCAATCATTGCAATTTTTAAAGCAGGTTGTGCCTATTTGCCTCTAGATCCCAATTATCCTCAAGGACGTCTTGAACATATGATGACAGACAGTGGTTTAACTGTCACCATCACACAACAGCATTTGGCCAAGTTAACAAAAGGAAAATGCAAACAGTTAATTCTAGATAATCAATGGTTTAATGATGTTTATTCATCTACTTTATTATCCAACCCAATGATTAAAGGGTTAAATAGCAAGCATTTGGCTTATGTTATTTATACCTCTGGTTCAACAGGTTTGCCTAAAGGTGTTATGGTTGAACATCAAGCGCTGGTTAATAAAATTGATTGGATGCAGAATGAATATCACTTGATTGAAGAGGATGTGGTATTACAAAAAACACCCTTTAGTTTTGATGTATCAGTTTGGGAACTCACTTGGTTTTTTACAGTTGGTGCTCGATTAATTATAGCTGAGCCGGAAGGTCATAAAGATCCAGACTATTTGATTGATTTAATACAGAAGCATCAAGTAACAACAATACATTTCGTTCCATCCATGTTGCGTACAATGTTAATCAATAAAGATTGGGCTTTGTGTCAGAGTTTACGCCAAGTATTTTGTAGTGGCGAAGCTTTATCCATTGATATACCAGCAATGCACTATGATCTAAATCCTGCAATATTACATAACCTTTATGGGCCAACAGAAGCTACTATTGAGGTGAGTTATTGGCAAGTACCCAATGAAAAAGGGTTAACAAATGTTCCTATAGGTAAACCAATACAAAATATTCAGTTACTTATTTTAAATGAACAATTGCAAATTCAACCCAATGGCTCTGCTGGTGAACTGTTCATAGGTGGGTCTGGTTTAGCAAGGGGCTATTTAAATCAGGCAGATTTAACGGCTGAACGTTTTATCACCAATCCATTTACTACAATCAAAAGTGATCGCTTATACCGGACAGGAGATTTAGTTCGTTATTTAGACAATGGTGACATCGAATTTTTAGGGAGAATTGATGATCAAGTTAAGTTACGTGGTTTAAGGATTGAACTTAGTGAAATTGATTACCAATTAGCGACTCTTAGTGAGGTTGATGCTGCAGTAACTTTAGTAAGAGAAGATTTACCTGGACATCAATACTTGGTGAGTTATTTCAGTAGTGTTAGTGAATCAGATAGCAGTACTCTAATTAATAATATCAAATCTAAACTTCAGTATCATTTGCCTAATTATATGGTTCCGTCAGTTTATATGCATTTGAAAGATATGCCTTTAAATGCCAATGGCAAGATAGATAAAAAGGCATTGCCAAAACCAGATGTTATTGATGGCGATCAATATGTTGCACCTATTGGAACTGTTGAAACAGGCCTGGCAAAAATATGGTCTGAATTATTAATGCTAGATGAAGAAAAAATCAGCACCGATGCTAATTTCTTTGAATTGGGAGGACATTCGTTATTGGTGACACGTATGTTACATTTAATAACGCAAAATTTAGCCATACAATTACCGATCAAAAGTGTTTTTCAAGCACCAACTATTAGGGAAATGTCTCAGTTGATCGAAAAGCAAAATATAGCGCAAATCAAACTTAAGAAGATCAATAATAGCGAACCCAAGCCCTTGTCTTATTCTCAATATCGGGTGTGGTTTATAGAGCAACTTAAAGATAATACCAATGAACATAATATGCCATCAGCTGTGCGTATAAAGGGTGATTTTAAAGTTTCTACTATGCAAAAAGCATTAAATATTATGATTAAACAACATCAAATATTGCGAACACGAATTCAGCTGATTGATGAAAAACCTTTTCAAGTTGTGGAAGATGAGTATGTTTTTCAAATACCGATCAAAGACATAAGAGAATTAAATGATGTAAATAAACAGCTTGAAATTAAACGACTATCACATAAACACGACACACAAATATTCGATTTAGCTCAATTACCATTATTGTCAGTATTGGTTATACAATCAGAAGAAGATGAATTTTTATTGAATTTTAATATGCACCATATTATTTCAGATGGTTGGTCGCAACGATTATTCAATGGGCAATTGATGAGCCTTTATCAATCATTATTGCTGGAAGAAAAGGAACCTGATAATTATCTAGAACTACAATATAGCGACTATGCTTATTGGCAAAAGGCATTTTTAAAATCTGATCAAGCAGAGGATCAAAGATTGTTCTGGCAAACCTATTTAGATGGCTGTAATGAGCATTTAAGTTTATCTTTTGAAAATAATCACAGTGATTTTAATGCTGAGCAAAGTTATAGTTCCATTGTAATTAACGCTGAACTTAAGAATAAGCTCACATCTTTAGCTCATTTACACAAAGGCAGTTTATTTAATGTTTTGCATAGTGCTTTTGCGGTATTGATTTCACGGGTAAGTGGTGAACAGGATTTCAATATAGGTTTACCAGTGACTGGTAGGCATATTTATGGTACCCAAGAGATGCTTGGCATGTTTCTAAATAACTTGCCGATTAGGCACCAACTCGATTTAACCGTGCCATTCGTGGAGTTATTAAAACAACAAATCGTTAATGTTAATAATGTTTTGTCGCACCAAGATATACCATTTGAAAATATTTTAGAAATAGCAGGTTGTGATCGACAACAAGATAGTACACCTCTTTTTCAAATATTATTTAACATGTTATCTTTACCCGAAAATGAAGTTGATAATGTAGAGAATAAGTTTGAAATTGAAGCAAGGGCCATTGCAGAAATTGAAAATAAATTCAATATGACTTTTTATCTTGCAGAAACTGATAAAAATATACAAGTAAGCTGTCATTTCAATAATCACATATATGATAGATCATCAATTGAACAATTGTTAAGTCAGTTTGAATATTTACTCTCTCAAATTGTTGTTGATGATCAAATCAGTTGTTTATCATATTCGTTAAATACATTGCCATCAATAATACAACATAATGTAGATATTGAAGTCTATGAAGGTAAAGATGTCACGGCCTTATTTCGTGAACAAGTAAAATTACATCCTGATGCAGTTGCCATTATTGATGGAGAAAATCAATGGAGTTATCAAGAATTACTTGATGCCTCACATGAAATCGCTTTTGACTTGAAAAACAATGGCGTCAATTGTGGAGAAATTGTAACGATTATGGCAACCAGGCATGTTTCAGTTGTCATTGCTATTATGGCAGTTTTACAAACTGGCGCCGCTTATTCAATTTTAGTACCAAACAGTCCAATTTATCAGATTAATCAACACATTAAGATTGTTAATGCATCGGTATTATTGCTATGTGAAGCAGATGAAGCCTATTCAAGTAAGTTAATGGAGGGTTTTAATGAATCACTTTTAATCATAGATGTTCATAATCATTATTCTTCTTATAACAATATACCAGAATCATTTGTGCCTCATGTAAATAAACCGGATCAAACCGCATGTATTACTTTTACTTCTGGTTCATCTGGGGTACCCAAAGGTGTTATTGGTACTCATGGCGGTTTAGGTTCCTACTTACAATGGTGGCCTGAAGAATTTAATATTCATGCCAGTGATCGTTTTAGTATGCTATCGGGTTTGTCTCATGATCCATTGCAAAGAGATATATTTGGAGCCTTATGTATTGGGGCTTGTTTGGTGATTCCTTCAGAGTTAGATTTTAGTAATTACCGTTTTAATGAGTGGATTAAAACAAAAAAAGTTTCTGTGATGCATTTGACCCCAGCTATGGCTGAGGCCATTAGCATAGAGGGCATTCAAAAAATTGATAGCCTTAAAATAATTTTACTAACCGGTGAAGCATTGCGAGCTGATATTGTAGAAAGTTTGATGAAGCTTAATACAGATGTACAGTTAGTTAACTATTATGGTGCAACAGAGTCTCAGCGTGCCTCAACATATTATCGATTAATTCAAAATCAAGCATTAAAAACAATCACTCCAATTGCTGTCAATAGCCGTGATACACGACTATGTTTGGTCAATGCTCAAGGTGAAAATTGTGGTGTAGGAGAATTGGGTGAAATTGTCATTGAAAGTGGGCATTTAGCTCAAGGATACTTAAATGAAGAAGAGTTAAGTAAATCTTTTTCTGTTAATTTAAATAATGGCCTAAAGAAATATAGAACCGGTGATTTGGGTGTTTATATTAATCAAAATTGTATTCGTTATTTTGGTCGTAAAGATTTTCAAGTAAATATTCGTGGTTTTCGCGTGGAATTAGGGGAGATTGAATATCATTTATCACAGTTATCTCAAGTGTTATCCGCAGCGGTAATTGTTCAACAAAAAAATCACATGATAGCTTTTGTTCATGTGCATAAAGCTGACATTGAAGAACAAACATTTATTGCTGGCATAAAGTCATCTCTAGAAAATAAATTGCCTAAACATATGCTGCCATCTGCATTTGTCTTGTTGGATGAAATGCCACATAATGCCAATGGCAAAGTAGATAGAAAAGCTTTACATCAAATTGAAGTAATACTAGAAAGTGAATATTTACCTCCAGAGGGAGCAATAGAAATAGGGCTATGTAATATTTGGTCAAATTTATTAAGAATTCCGATAGAGAATATTAGCCGTCATGCGGACTTTTTTGAATTGGGCGGTCATTCATTGTTGTCAATAAGATTATTGTCAGCCATCCGCAAACAATTTAATGCTGAACTTTCTGTGCGTACTATTTTTGAGTTATCAAAATTATCTGATTTAGCAGAAGCAATCAACACAACAAACAGCAATGTTCGGCCTACGATTGAATCAATATCAAGACAAACAAAACAGCTTTTACTCTCTTATGCTCAACAGCGCTTGTGGTTTATTGATCAAATAGAGGGGGGAAGTGCACATTATAATATACCATCAGCTATGCGAATTGATGGCTGTTTTGATATTGAAAAAGCGCAACAATCATTCCAGCAAATCATTAATAGGCACGAAACCTTACGTACTGTATTTGTTGATGGAGAAAATGGCCCTAGACAAGTCATCACAGAGGGTTATGACTTTGAAATTACTCATGTTGATTTAAGTACCTTAGATAGTGATACTCAAGATAAAATGATCAACAAAGCCATTAAACAAGATGCACAAACCACATTTAATCTTAATCAAGATTTAATGTTGCGTGTTAGTTATCTTAGATTGAGTGATGATAACGGTGTATTGCTGTTAAATATGCATCATATCGCTTCTGATGGATGGTCACTTGGTTTATTAGTTAATGAATTTGCTCAACTCTACAGTGCTTATATAAATGGCGAAAAGAACCCGTTACAGCCATTGGCTATAGGATATGCTGATTATGCTCATTGGCAACGTCGTTGGTTAGAGGGAGAAGTATTAGAGTCACAATTGAGCTATTGGGATGTCCAACTTGCTGATTTACCGACAGTACATAGTTTACCCTTGGATCATGAGCGTCCACTGTATCAAACTTTTAATGGCGCAGTTCACAAGTTTAAAGTTGATGGCGATGTTTTAGCTCAGTTAAATGCTTTAGCGACAAAATATAAAGTGACATTATTTATGCTGGTTCATGCTGCTTTTGCAATTGTGCTTGCACGCTTTTCCAATAATAATGACATCGTTATTGCTACCCCTGTTGCCAATAGATTACAAAAAGAACTGGAGTTACTGATTGGCTTTTTTGTGAATACCTTGGTGTTACGTGCAGATTGCTCCGGTGAATTATCATTTGATGAATTTTTGCAGCAGATCAAAAGTACCAATTTAGATGCACAAGCCAATCAAGATGTACCTTTTGAAAACTTAGTTGATCGCCTCAATCCAGAGAGAAATACCAGTCATAATGCTCTGTTTCAGGTTATGTTGAGTATGAATAATAATGAATACTCAACGGTAGAAATTGAAGATTTAAGTTTCCGTGCTATAGCATATGAAAAAGTGACAGCAAAATTTGACTTAGAATTAAATGCGGTTGTTAGTAATACTGATGATGACGGTGGGGAATTGTATTGTTCCTTTGTATACAATACTGATTTATTTAATGACAGTACGATTATACGTTTTGCTCAAAGTTTAAAACTTTTATTTACCAGTATAGTAAAAGACTCATCGCAGTTAATTAAAAAATTACCAATCCTTGATGATAGGGAAGTTCAGTATTTGTTGCAGAATAACCATAATCCCTATGAATTTAATTCACAGGCTTTGTTTATACATCAACTCTTTGAACAGCAAGTCGATCGAAAACCTGATCATATTGCGATCGTTCATGGAGATAATTATCTTACTTATCATGAGGTTAATTCACAATCTAATCGTCTTGCACACTATCTTATTAATAGCGGTATAAAAACTGGCGATTTAGTTGGCATTTGTATGAATCGTGGTATTGAAATGGTTGTTGGCATCATGGCTATTTTGAAAGCTGGGGCAGCTTATTTACCACTTGATCCTCATTATCCAACTTATCGACTTGATTATATTGTTAATAGTAGTGGTTTATCCTTTGCATTAGTGCAAGAAGATACAGTGGCTTTGATCAAAGAAGCACAAAATATCATAATTGACGATCAAAATTTTATAAAAAGGTTAAAAGATTTTGATTCAAAAAATCCAAGAATTAAAGCATTAAGTTCAGAAGATCTTGCATATGTCATTTATACATCAGGTTCAACTGGAAAACCTAAAGGAGTGATGATACAGCAGAGTGCATTTGTTAACTTTATTTTGGCAATGAAAGCACAATTGATAGATGTTTTAAATCATAAAACAAAATGGTTAGCAGTGACAACCATTTCATTTGATATTGCTGCTTTAGAATTATTTGGGCCGCTGTCATTTGGTGGGCAAGTGGTCATAGCATCAAGTGATGATGTGGTTGATCCTCATAAAATGAGTAAATTGATAGATATACATGCCATTAACTGTATGCAAGCCACGCCAGCGACATGGCAAATGATGGTAGATAATGGTTGGCAAGGTGAATCTGATTTAGTTATCTTATCTGGGGGAGAAGCTTTGTCATTGTCGCTTGCACAATCATTGTTAGCAGTTTGTTATGAATTATGGAATTGCTATGGTCCAACAGAAGCAACGGTGTGGTCATTGGTGCAACGTATTAATCAAGAATCTTTAAATAATAAATTTATTAGCATTGGTTGTTCATTAGCAAATTATAATCATTTGATACTAGATTCTAATGGGGCACTTACTCCAAAAGGGGTGATAGGTGAACTCTACATCAGTGGCCATGGCCTAGCCAAAGGTTATTTAAATGCCTCAGAATTAACCGCTCAAAGATTTGTTATCAACCCATACAGTAATGATGCAAATGACATTATGTACAGAACAGGAGATTTGGTTCGTTATCTTGATGATGGTACATTTGAATTTATTGGTAGAATCGATGACCAAATTAAACTGAGAGGCTTTAGGATTGAGTTGGGTGAAATTGAGCATCAATTAAATGGGTATCCTTATATAAACTCGAGTGTTGTACTGGCACGCAAAGATAGGCTTGATAAATATCAACTTGTTGCTTACTTAAAAGCTGAAAAAAATGGGTCTATAGATGAAATTGAAATTAAACAAAAACTGATTGAAGCTCTTCCTGAATACATGATACCAGCAGTATTTATAGAAGTCGATCAATGGCCAATGACTGCTAATGGAAAGATTGATAAAAATCAACTGCGCAAAATTGAATTTAATCATCAAGAAAAAAATGTTTACGTACAAGCACAGACGACAATAGAACATCAGTTGGTTGAAATTTGGGCAAGGTTATTGAAACTTGACCCCAAGTCTCTGAGTGTAATGTCTAGTTTTTTTGCTTTAGGTGGAGATTCAATATTATCGATTCAAGCCGTATCAAGAGCGGCTGATATTGGGTTATCTTTCACTATAAGAGACTTATTTAAAGCTCAGAACATAAAACAGTTGGCTTATTTAATTCAGAAAGAATCAGATAAAATCACACCACAACAATCTGTTCAAGGGGATGTATCTTTAATTCCAGTCCAACAAGAATTCTTTTTAAATCGGGGTAATGAATGCAAGAAAGCTCATCAGTCAATGTTATTAACACCTCCTGATGGGTTTGATATTAGTTTTCTGCAAAACATGATCATAAAGCTTTTAAATCATCATGATGTATTGCGTTTAATGTTCCAATTCCATAATGGAAAGTGGCAAAGTACATTCAAATCTGTGAGCGACACGGTGTTGAATGATGTATTGGAAATTGCGGAATTAACAAATTTTTCATCAGAAAGTATTAAAACTGTAATTGATCAAGTCCATCAAACATTAAACCCAGAAACAGGTGATGTATTTAAAGTTTGTTATATTCAGGATGTTACTCATAAGACAAACGGGTATTTACTATTGCTGATACATCATTTAGTTGTTGATAGAAAGTCTTGGGAAATTATTTTCAACGATATAGAAACTCTATATCAACAACAGCAGTTAAATAAGCCATTAAATTTAGGTATTAAAACTTCTTCATATCAACAGTGGTCAGAAGCTCTGAAAATATATTCAAAAAGCTCTGATCTGCTTGATCAACAAAGTTACTGGTCACAATCATTACCTTTACAAAGAATATCAGATGTATTTATCAATCAAACCACTAAAGATAACAATCAAGAAAATAATGAACGGGTTGCATTTGAATTAACCAAGAATCAAACCAGTAATTTATTGAATGTTGCAAATAAAGCTTTTGGTACTGAAGTTAAAGAGCTTTTGTTGGCAGCTTTGGTACTTGCCAGTCAAAGATGGGCTGATTTAGGTGTTGTTCAAATAAATTTGCATGGCCATGGACGCGAAAACATCGATGAGCTATTAGATTTGAGTCAAACAGTTGGCTGCTTTACTACAAACTACCCTTTAACTTTAACAATCAGTGAACATGAATCATTGAATGAAGTGATTTGTTCCGTCAAAGAGCAACATCGCTGTATACCCTCTAATGGGTTAGGGTTTGGTGTTTTGAAATATTTAATTAATGATATGTATTTGAGTGGTTTATCTGTCCCAGAAATAACTTTTAACTATATTGAAAGTTTTGATCAAGGTACTCGTTCTGAAAAGTATTTTTCATGTGCTAACCAATACCATAATAACACTGATATGAAAGCACCATTAAACGGTATGCTTTTTAATGGTTTTGTCTCAAACGAGACTTTGAGTTTTAATGTGTTATATGACAATAGCTTATACAACCAAAAGGCTATGCTGGATTTAATGCAAAACTATAAACAAGCCATTTTGGATATTGTTGAACATTGTTTAAATGAAACAAAAATTCACTTAACACCATCTGACTTTGCGTTTGCAAATGTAACGCAACAAAACTTAATAACTTGGCAAGAATCTTATCAAATTGAAGATGTTTACTGTGCAACAGGAATGCAGCAAGGTTTATTGTTTCATAGTATGATGAACTCTGATGACTATGTCACTCAAATCAAATTAAATATAGAAAATTTACAAGTCGAAGAGTTCAAACAGGCATGGCAGAAATTAATCAATCGTCAAACTGTTTTCAGAACTGCTTTTGTTGGGATGGAATCTGATCAAACTCATCAGTTAATTGTATCTGAATCATTGATGCCATGGAGAGTTAAAGACATAAGCGACCTAACAGAAGATGATCAATATGATGCCATAGAAAAAATAAGAGCAGAAGATAAAAGTCAGGGATTCAATATAAGTGAAGCGCCATTGATGCGTATGAGTTTATTATTGTTAGGAGAAAATCAATACACTGTAATTTGGTCTCATCATCATGCTTTATTGGATGGGTGGTCATTGCCATTAGTGCTTAATGAAGTAACTCTACATTATCAAACATTAATTTCTGGTCAATCAATAGAAATAAGTCCCCCTGTTAACTACAGTAATTATTTTTCTTGGTTAGCTAATCAGAATATTGAAGCCGGCAAAAATTATTGGCACCAGTTACTTTCAGATGTTGATAGACCAACAAAGCTTAAGATCATAAATAAAAAGCAACACGAAAGTGTTCAGGTTCATGATGAATTCAATTTAAATTTCAACCGGGCCGAATCTGAAGATATTATTGCATTTGCTAAAACAACAGAATGTACAGTCAGTACTATCATTCAAGCAGCATGGTCAGTATTGCTCTCTCGCTACAGTGGTGATCAAAAAGTTGTTTTTGGTGTCACCACATCAGGTCGACCTCCAAGCTTGAATGGTGTGGAGCATATGATAGGCTTATTCATCAATAGTGTCCCGGTGGTATTAGATGTCGATGAAACATTGTCTGTTGGCGACTTATTGAGAAAGACCCAAAAGCAAGCCATTGAAAGGGAAGAGTATAGTTATCTGTCTTTGTCAGAAATACAGCAATTAACAAAAAATAATCATCCATTATTTGACAGTTTGATTGTTTTTGAAAACTATCCTGTCGATACCCTTTTAGAAGGCCAATTATCGCAATCTGCATTAAAAATCAATCGAGTGGACTTTTATGAAAAAACCAATTATGGTTTGAATATTATTGCTTATTTAAATGAGTTGTTGTCCATTCAATTCAAAATCAATGACCTAATGATGTCTGAAGCATCATTGCAAAAAATAGCACAAGAATATAAAAATATTGTGTTGGTTTTATGTCAAAGTTCTGTAGCAAAAATTAGCCAAATACAGCGATTATCTTATCTTTATGTAGAGCCGAATAACATAAATTACCTGTCATTGAATGATCATTTAAGTCAGCTTGATTTCTGGAAAACACAATTACAAGATGCTGCTATTGTCAGTGGCTTTCCATTAGATAAATCAAGACCACTGATTCAAATGCCAGAAATAAAGATGGTAGCAAGCAATGTTGAGTCTGAACATTTAATTCAAATTGATGATTTACTCAATGGGGACAATAACCTTAGGACAGAGTTTTTTCAAGCCATTTTATTTGGTTTATTGTCTCGTTATGTTACCACTGATGATTTGATTATTATCAGTGATTTTAAAAGTCTTAAGGTGAATACACAAAGACAATCACAGGATAATAATCAACAGATCATACGTCAAAATATAAATCCTTCGGAATCTTTTAATGCCTTCTTAAAGAGATTGATAAAGTCTAATAATACACTGGCACACAACAATAATTTACCATTGGAATATATACTTGATTGCCTACAAATTCCATATAATTTACAACACAGAAGGTTTACTCAGATAGGTTTTTGTGCTGTCGATGGAAAAATTGACGATAATGATTTATTGAAAAATATTTACCAAACTAGGCAAGAGAGCACCAGTGCAATAGGATATGACCTTGAATTAATAGTATCTTTAAGTGATCAAAGTGTTAAATTATCTTGGGTTTATGACCCAAGTATTTTTGATAATCAGACAGTTGAACACATCAATCAACACTTTCAACAATTAATCGAGGTTGTTTTAAAACAACCTGATGAAACGTATTCCCAACAGTCAATGTTAAGTACTAATGAAACACAATGGTTGCTTAATTTGAGAGGAAACAAAGGTCAATATGATCATCATCGCTTAATGCATGAACTGTACATTGAACAACTTATTGTAAATCCCAGTCGCATTGCAGTGATCGATGATGAAGGTGCGCTTAATTATGAAGAATTATTCCTAAAGGCCTATGATCTATCAAAAAAATTATCTGGATTAGGTTTAAAACATGAAGAGTTAATAGGTGTTTTATTAAAAAAAGGCCGTAATGAAGTGATTGCTTGTTTGGGAATTCTTATGGCAGGGGCCGCTTATCTTCCTTTATCTACGTCTTGGCCAGAACAACGTTCTAGAAATGTATTGAAACAAGGGAATTGTAAATATTATATTGCCAATCAACAAACAATATTAGCAGAAAGTGATGATGTTGATGATGAAGTATTCATCGCTATTGATGTTGAAGATCACTCTCACGGTTACCTAGAGGTAAAGTACAGTGAAATAGATTTACCAAGTCTTTTCCAACAAAAACCAAAGGACCTGGCTTATGTTATTTTCACATCTGGATCAACAGGTGAACCCAAAGGTGTCGCGATTGAACATGCCATGGCTGTCAACACCATTCTTGACATCAACAGTAGGTATGACATATGTTGTGATGACAGGGCTTTGGCTGTTTCAGCGTTGAGTTTTGATTTGTCAGTATATGATATTTTTGGAATGTTAGCTATTGGTGGTGCTGTTGTATACCCTCAGGATGATTTATCCATAGACCCAAAACACTGGGCCCATTTGGTTGAAAAACACCAGGTTACAATTTGGAATACTGTCCCAGCTTCAGCAGAGTTGCTTGTAGATCAAATTGAGCAACTAGAAAATCACAATGGTTACATAAGACGTGTATTAATGAGTGGTGACTGGATTCCTCCTGTTTTACCATCAAGGCTAAAATATCACTATCCTGATGCTTTAATCTATAGCTTAGGTGGCGCAACCGAAGGTTCGATTTGGTCTATTCACTATCCCATTATTGATGAGGTTAAACACTTACAATCTATCCCATATGGGAAACCATTGTCAAATCAGTCTTTTTATATCATGGATGATTTAATGCGTTTAGTGCCTAAAGGGTGTATTGGCGAATTATTTATAGGGGGAGAGGGTGTAGCGCGTTGTTACTACGGTAATGAAAAATTAAGCCAAGAGAGGTTTGTTGATCATCCATTGGTTGGTCGGGTGTATAAAACTGGCGATTTGGGACAATATTTTGAAGATGGAAACATCAAGTTCATTGGGCGGGTTGATGATCAAGTAAAAATTAGAGGATTTCGTATTGAGTTGGGGGAAATTGAACATCAGCTTTCTAAATGTGATGGTGTCAGTTCATGTTTGGTCGTTGCTCACCAACTGCCTTCTGATGAAAAACAGTTAGTAGCTTACGTGGTTCAGGAACAATCAAAACCCCAATTGTTTATCAATCATATTGAACAAATTAAACAGAAGTTACGAAATAATCTACCAGATTATATGGTACCTACCTTATATATCAGTTTAGAGGCCATGCCATTGAGTGCAAATGGTAAAGTTGATCGTAAAGCTTTGCCAAAACCAGATGTTACTGCTTCAAATGAAAAATTTTGTGCGCCTCAAGGATTCATCGACCAAACATTGGCCAATATTTGGTCGCAACTGCTGAAATTGCCTGTTGAATCCATCAGTGTAAATGACAATTTTTTCATATTAGGAGGCCATTCCTTACTGTCAATTCGATTATTGGCAGAAATCAGAACGGCATTTAATTGTGAACTGTCTGTAAAAGAGGTTTTTGAAGCTGTTAATTTATCACAACTGAGCCAAATAATCAGTGCCTCAGATATTGATGCCAGACCCATTATTAAACCTCAGAAAAGAGTTAACAATCAAATTATCAGCTCATTTGCCCAACAGCGTTTGTGGTTTATAGATCAGTTAGAAGGTGGTAGTGCCCACTATAATATGATGTCTGCGATGCGTTTCACAGGAAAATTTAATATTGATATTGCTGAATACGCTTTTAGAGAAATAATTAAAAGACACGAACCATTAAGGACGGTTTTCGTTGATAAAGAAGATGGTTTGCAACAAGTAATACGTCCACACTTTGATTTTAATATTAAGAAATTTGACTTAAGGCATCTGAGTGCTACTAAACAAGAAGCTACAATCAATGAAGTATTAGAAATAGATGCGCAAAAGTCATTTGATTTAAGTAGGGACTTGATGCTAAGGGTAGGGTATCTCCAGTTGTCAGGAGATCAGGCTGTGATGTTTTTTAATGCACATCATATTGCTGCGGATGGTTGGTCAATAGGTGTCTTAATCAATGAGTTTGCAGAATTATATGCTTCAAAAGTTGAACACAGAGACAGTACATTAACCCCAATCACCATCAACTATGCTGATTATTCCTATTGGCAAAGGGATTGGTTGAGTGGTGATGAGCTCGATCGACAACTTAATTACTGGGAAAAGCAACTTGCAAATTTACCTCAAGTGCACAGTTTACCTTTGGATTGTGAACGACCAAATTCTCAGACATTTAATGGTGCGTTACACCAAATTAAACTGGACATGCAAACCCTAAAAACATTAAAAACGGTTGCCCTAGAAAACCATGTTACCTTTTTTATGTTGATGCATGCAGCATTTTCTCTTTTATTATCGCGTTATTCAAACAGTGCTGATGTTGTGATTGGTACTCCTGTTGCGAATCGTTTGCAAAAGGAATTAGAACCGTTAATTGGATTTTTTGTTAATAATTTAATTCTCAGAGCAGATTGTTCTGGGGATATTTCATTTGTAGAGTTTTTGAAGCACATTAAATCTACTAATTTAGATGCTCAGGCAAATCAAGATGTTTCTTTTGAGCACTTAGTCGATCGACTCAATCCATCTAGAAACATTAATCATCATCCCCTTTTTCAGGTTATGCTGAGTATGAATACTAATGAAAGCTTGCAATTGGACTTGCCAGAAGTGACATTGCAGGCACAAAATAAAAAGGACGTTGTTGCAAAATTTGATCTGAGTTTATATGTTTTAGATAATGAAGGGCTTGAGCTGACTTTTGAATACAATACAGATCTTTTCAAGCCAGATAGTATTATATCTTTGGCTAATAGCTTAGAGCATCTATTACATGGAATTGCTATTGATGCAACACAATCTATTGCCCAACTTCCGATACTTGATAAGCGAGAACGTCATTATTTAATAAATGAATTAAATGACACCAGATTTAATTATCCAGTTGATCTCTGTTTACATGAAATATTTGAACATCAAGCCAAATGTACACCTGATAATACAGCCGTCATATTTCAAGAGCAGTCTTTAAGTTATCAACAACTTAACACAAGAGCCAATCAATTAGCACATTACCTGATTGAAAATGAATATGAATGTGGAAAAAGAATTGCTGTTTATATGGAACCATCTATTGATTTATTGATAGCAGTACTTGCAATAATGAAATCATCTAACAGTTATGTAGCGCTTGAGCCCAGTCACCCACAAGACCGTTTACTTTATATGATTGAAGATTCTGAAGTTGAATTGATCATTTTGTCATCAACTTTGACTAATAATCTAAAAGAAATCAAGGTTAAGCAACTGTCGATAAATGCCGATAACCATTGCAATGAATGGTATAAGAAATATCCAAAACAAAATTTGGGTCTTAAAATTCCTGCGACTCATGAAATTTATACTCTATACACATCAGGATCAACTGGGTTACCTAAAGGAGTGATGATCAATCATAAGGGCATGAGTAATTATATTCAACATTCTGTAAGTGAGTATATTAATGACTCAATTGTGGGTTCTGTTGTTAGTTCGCCCCTTTGTTTTGATGCAACTGTTACCTCCTTATTTACAACTTTATGTACAGGTGGGTTTGTTGAGTTATTAGAACAATCTGATGATCTTTTATTTGCATTGCATGAACGCTTATTCAATGCATCAGAGGCTTTGTTATTTAAATTAACACCAGCTCATTTAGATGCCCTAATGCATATAAAACCAGGTCAGTCATGTCAATTAGCCCATCAATTGGTTATTGGTGGAGAAGCGCTTTCATTAACTGTGCTTAAAAATTGGAAAGATAAATTATTGCCTAAATCCACTTTTATTAATGAATATGGGCCTACAGAGACTGTAGTGGGTTGTTCTATTTATAAAGTGCAAGAAAAACAGCATTTGTTAAATTTATCAACAACAAGTATACCCATAGGAAATCCAATTAGAAATACCCAATTTTATGTATTGAATAAAATGAAAGAATTGACTCCTAAAGGCTCAATAGGGGAACTCTATATAGGTGGGAGTGGTGTGGCTAATGGTTATGTAAATAACATAAAACAAAATGAACAAAATTTTATAATTAATCCTTTTGCTACAGAAAAATATCACAGCAATAGACTATATAAGACAGGAGATTTGGTTCGTTATCTTGAAGATAATTCATTACTTTTCATTGGCCGTGCTGATGAGCAAGTGAAAATCAGAGGGTACAGAATAGAACCGGGAGAAATTGAAAATCAACTACTGATGCTGAGCTATATTCAATCAACAGTGGTGATGGTTCATAAGGGCCGAGATCAAAAACAATTGATCGCATACATTGTTCATAACTCAAATCGAGATGAAGATGAAATCACTGCTGAACTCAGAAAAAAACTGAAATCTAGGTTACCAGATTATATGATCCCTTCTGTATTTGTTGTACTTGATCAAATGCCTATAAATACCAATGGAAAGATTGATCGAAAAGCTTTACCTGATCCAGATTTATCTTCATCTGTTAACGAATATATTCTTCCAATAAATAATACCGAACAGGTTTTGATTGACATTTGGTCAGTATTACTACAAATGCCAAAAGAAGAGTTGAGCACAACGGACAATTTTTTTGAATTAGGAGGAGATTCTATACTCTCCATTCAAGTGGTCTCTCGTGCATTAGAGGCTGGATTGAAAATAAGTGTGAAACAAATATTTGAATATCAGACCATACAGGCATTATCTCCACATGTGATTGAAGCTGGGTCTTTAACCAGTCAACAGGGTGAAATTATAGGTGAGCAACTATTGCTGCCCATTCAACGAGCATTTTTTACTGATGAAACTGAGTTAAATCATTACAATCAGGCGCTGTTGTATAAATTGCCTAATGACTTTGATGTATCTTTATTGTATTCAATAGTAAAGGCCTTATATCAACGCCATGATGTACTTAGGTTGATATTCAAGAACTCGGAAAACTTCTGGGAAGCCAACTATCAAGTCAATTCAGAGGCTTTGGCGCAGAATGCCGTTTCTGAGGTGGTTTTAGATAATATTAATCAGTTAACTGACCACGCACATGAAACACAAAAATCTTTACTGATCGAAAATGGATTGATATTTCGGGCCGTTCATTATACAACTCCACAACAAGATAACCGTTTGCTACTGGTCTTTCATCATTTGATAATTGATGGCGTTTCATGGCGAATATTGATTGATGACATACAAAGGTTATATCATCAACATAAAAAGCAAGAACCATTGCGCTTATCAAGTAAAACAACATCCTATCAAAAATGGGCACAATTTTTATACCAATACAGTAAAAGCGATGTGTTGATCAAGGAGTCAATTTATTGGCAAGCCATTATCGACAAGAGGACTCCTGGTTTTATTCGACCAAAAAATAGTGAATCAAGAGAGAGAAATGCTTCCCATGATTTTGGTCAGTTGGTGTTATCATTTGATGAGCACATCACTGATAAACTCTTAAAGCACGCACCAGCCGCATACAAGACACAAGTCAATGAATTATTGTTGGTTGGTTTATTATTGGGATACCAGACGTATTCCGGAAATGAATCATTGGTTATTGATTTAGAGGGGCATGGCAGACAAGAATTGTCTGATGAATATGATTTAAGCCAAACTATTGGTTGGTTTTCTTCTATTTATCCATTGATTCTTGATAGCGAATCTAATGATTTGTCAGACCTGATTTGCGATATAAAAGAAAGTTATCGTGAAGTGCCAAATCAAGGCATTGGTTATGGTTTGTTAAAATATATCAATCCTGTATTGAAAGATGATGAAAACAATTCGGTGATTCTTTTTAATTACCTAGGACAGTTTTCAAATCAATCAGATGCTCAAAACTTATTTACTATTGCCAGTGAACATACAGGTCATTCAATAAGTCCATTGCGTAAACCAACACATGACATAACGTTTAATGGAGCTGTGTTTAATAATCAACTATCGTTCAGGGTGAATTTTAACTTAGATTACTACACACAAGAGGATATTCAATTGTTTTTGGATCATTATCATTCCTCATTATCCCTAGTAGTTGAACATTGTGTAAATCCCTTGAATGGGCGTTTAACTCCTTCTGACTTTTCCATGTGTACTGTTGCGCAAAAGCAACTGGATTATTGGCAAAATCAATATGCAATAGATGACATATATCCATCTACTCCTATGCAACAAGGCTTGCTATTTCATACGGTTATAGATAAAGACGCGTACGTTAATCAACTGAAATTTAAACTTGGACCTGAGGTTGATTTAATTATACTGCAAAGGGCGTGGCAAAGTATTATTGATAGGCATGCAATTTTACGAACTTCTTTTTTAACGACAGAGAAAGGGGAAATGTTACAGGTAGTGAATAAGCAGGTAGTTTTGCAATGGAAATATATATGTTTGAAAGATTTAAATGCAAATGAACAAATACTGAGGATAGAAAATGATCGATTTATTGATAAAGCTAATGGTTTCAGTTTAAAAGATGCTTCACTTTTTAGGGTTTGTCTTTGGAATTTAGGTGAAGAAGGTTTTCAAATGTTATTGACCAATCATCATGCTTTATTAGATGGTTGGAGTTACTCTTTATTATTTAGAGAGGTATTAGAGAGTTATTTTGCATATCGTGATGAGGTTACCCCAAGATTTAATCCATTAGTTCCATATAAAAATTACATCCATTGGTTATCCCATCAAAGTTTAGATGATGCGAAAACGTTTTGGCAAAAAGAACTTTTAATGATCAATAAATCATGTCATCTTGGTAATCAAAATGACGAATCTTTTATTGGTGATGAGATTAAGCAAGAAATAAGATTTACTGAAAAGCAAACTCAACAATTAGAATCAATTGCCAAAAAATCACAAGTGACCCTTAACACGATTTTACAATCAGCGTGGTCATATTTACTATCAAATTACACAGGTGAACAAACCATTGCATTTGGCACAACTGTTTCTGGTCGACCAGAAGATCTCGTACAGGTTGAAAATGTTGTTGGTCTTTTTATTCAAACAATTCCAGTGTGTATTGAAATAAACGGTACTTTACCATTTAAGAAATGGTTGAAGAAATTACATAAAAAACAAGTGATGAGAAATGAATATAGCTACTTATCTTTAGCAGATATTCAAGCCATGGCAGATTTTAATAAGAGTGAACAGTTAATTGGTAGCTTATTGGTTTTTGAAAACTACCCGAGCGAGGAAATGACCAGCAATCCTGAATCTGACGAACAAATAAAAGTCACTTTAATTGACGCTTATGAAGAAGTTAATTATGACATATCAGTTGTTGCTGCGGTTATTCAAAATAACTTGCGTATTAAATTAACAGCAAAACAGAATCGTTATGATGAATTTCGTTTGAATCAAATCAGAAACCATTTAATAGAGATTATTGAGGCAATTATTACAATGAAAAAAGATTTGAATAAGCGCATCAACCAATTACCGCTACTCAAAATTAGAGAAAATGAATATTTGAAAAAGGAGTCACATATTACCCCTATTAATAGAACAAGGCCAGCTCAAGAAGATGACCTAGAATCAGGAACTTTATAATGATCAATAAAATAATAAATCAAGTTAATTCTGCAGGCATTCAATTATTTTTAGAGGATGGGGAATTGAAATTTAAAGCCCCAAAAGGTGCGCTAACTGCTGAGTTAAAAGCAGTTTTAGTTGAAAACAAGGCAGAAATCATTCAACGGTTGGAGAACGATGAAAATTATATAAATCGCTTGAAAAATGAAGATGCTGGCCATTTATTGTCCTATAAACAAAAAAGATTATGGACTCAATATCAATCTAATAAAAAACACTTCATCCATAATTGGACCCAAGTATTTAGTTTAAAAGAGAATTTTGATAAACAAATTATTCAAGTGTGTTTTGAACAAATAATTCAAAGACACGAAATTTTCCGTACAACCTATGATAAACAAAATGATGAGCCTAAACAGATAATTAATGACAGTAAAGAATTCACAATTGATGAAATAGATATCAGTAATCTGCCTGATCAAAATAAAGCACTGTCAGAATTGGTGAAAATACTCAAGACACGAGTTTTTGATTTAACGATTGATTGTATGTTGCATGTAACGTTAGTGAAATCTGAACAAGAGTATTACATGATTACTACTTGTCATCCAATTGCTACTGATGAAAGATCTCAAAAACTTTTAATTAAAGAGTTCTCTCATTTGTACAATGTAACCATTGATAAAAAAAATGAATCATTGAAACACAATAATATTCAGTATGTGGATTATGCTTATTGGCATAATCAATTCTTGAATGGTGTACATTTAAATAATGAAATTACTTATTGGGAAAAACAGTTAAACAATGCGCCTAAAATGCATCAAATCCCGACTGATTTTACTCGATCACTCTCTTTGGTGCCAGGTTCAACTGAGTCTTATGAGACTTGCCTGCCTAAGATCGTAAATTTAGATTTAAAGCTTTTGGCTCAAAAACACGATGTGAGTTTGAGTACAGTGTTACATGCAGCTTTCTTTTATTTAGTCTCTGTAATGTCAAGACAAAAAGACATTGTTATTGGAATGCCAGTAACAGGTCGAACCAATCAACAATTGGAAAATTTACAAGGCCAATTGGCCAACGATTTAGCCTTGCGAATTAAGATTGATACGGATGTAAACTTTATTGAATTAATTAAACAGTTGGAACAAAAAAAATCTGAAGCTTTACATCATCAGACAGTCCCTTTTGATAAACTTGTTGAGTTGTTAAATATTGATATTTCAACAGGCCATCAACCAATTTTTCAATTATGCTTTTTGCATATTAATACCACAGATAATTTGTCACTAGAGAACTCAATATTAAGAGAAAAAACTGACTATCAACAATCACCATGTAAATACGATTTGAAGCTAACGGTACATGAAAGTCATAGTGAAACAAAACTAGATTGGCAATACTCAAGTCAACTATTTGAAAACAGTAGTGTGATAAATATGTCAGGTTTATTTGATAATTTATTGAATGAACTCATAAGCCAATCGAATATTTCACTTGACGAAATAAACTTAATCGATGATGCAATGCACCGACAGTTATTATCTTGGGGTGAACCGTTAACTCAATCAACAAATAAACAATTAATTCATCAACGTTTTGAGAGACAGGTTGAAAAAAGCCCTCATTCGATTGCTTTGAATTTTGATGACCTTAAAATCACATATCATCAGTTGAACTCAATGGCTAATAAGCTCTCAGGGGATTTAATAGCAGAATGTCCCTTGAACGATAATACAAAAATTGGTGTTGTTTTTCCAAGATCAATTGAAATGGTTGTTGCAATTTTAGCAATATTGAAATCTGGAGCTGCATACGTACCAATTGACAATAACTATCCTGACAGTAGGGTTGATAATATTATTGATAACTCTTCACTTTCAGCAATTTTAACGACTTCCAGCGCACAAAAACGCTTTGAAAAATATGTTAACTTATGTATAAATATAACATTTGAACAGTTGCTTCAAGCAACATCCGAGTTCGACTATCCTAATCCTGAGTTAACAATTGATCATAGTGCTTTGGCTTATGTGATTTATACATCTGGGTCAACAGGAAAACCTAAAGGTGTTGAAATTGAACACCGTCAAGCTGCACGTTTATTTTATACATGTGATGAACTGTATCAATTCAATCAGAATGATGTATGGTGTTTATTTCACTCAATTTCTTTTGATTTTTCGGTATGGGAATTGTGGGGAGCCTTGTGTAATGGAGCTCAACTTGTTATTGCAAATGAAGATGAAGTTCTTGATCAAAGGTTATTTTTAGATCTATTAGAAAACCACAGTGTTAATATATTAAATCACACACCATCAGCATTCTATCAATTACAAGAACAAGCCTTAATTCAAAAACCACAATTAACGCTAAGGCATATCATATTTGGCGGTGAAGCTTTAGATGTACAAAAAATAAAACCGTGGTTTTCAGGTGATTTAACACCACAGGTTCAATTCTCAAACATGTATGGTATCACTGAAACCACGGTGCATACTACTCATTGTTTTATAGATGTTGCTGCCCAACATAAAGGCAGTGTAATAGGACGTAAGCTAGCAGACCTTTCAGCATTTGTTTGTGATGAGCAGTTAAGGTTGCTTCCACAGGGAGTGGTTGGAGAATTATATATTGGTGGCGCTGGTGTAGCTCGGGGTTATTGTAATCAAGTTGACTTGACTGCTGAACGTTTTATACCTAATCCATTTATGAGCGGAGATAGATTATACCGCACAGGGGATTTGGTTCGCTGGTTAGCCAATGGCCAACTGGAATATCACGGAAGAATAGATAATCAGGTCAAAATACGAGGTTTCAGAATAGAGTTAGGTGAAATAGAACAAGTCATTTCAAATGATGCTGATCAAGTCAATAATGCAGTTATTGTTGAAGAGTCTCCAGCACAAAGATTAATTGCTTATGTCTGTCGATCAAATTCGATGGATGATGAGAGTTTGATGGATTTATTAAAAAAAGCACTGAGTTCCAATTTGCCAGAATATATGAGGCCGACGGAAATCGTTTTGATAGATCATTTACCATTAACAGCTAATGGTAAGCTTGATAAAAAGCGCTTGCCAGGTGTTAAAAAAGATGAATCCAACCAAATTGTTTTAGCAACAACTGCAACTGAAATTGAATTAATTAATATGTGGTCAGGGCTATTGGGGCTTGATCTGAAAATGATCAATATTAATAGTGATTTCTTTGAATTGGGTGGTCATTCACTTTCAGCCATGAAAATGGTTGCAATTGTCGAACTGGCTTTTAAATGTATTTTAACTGTAAAACATGTGTTTGAGTATCCAATACTCAAAGATTTAGCCATTGTTATTGATCAACTAGAAAAATCCAATGACAGTCTCATTCCTAAACATACGTTCAAAGCACGCATTCCATTGTCTTTTGCGCAACAAAGATTATGGTTTGTTGATCAATTGGAAGGAGCGTCTGCTGAATATAACATTACAAGTGCAGTGCAAATTTCGGGGGTGATTGATTTATCATTACTTGAACGTTCAATAAATACCATTGTACAAAGGCATGAAATATTAAGAACTACTTACCATTCTAGTGATGAAGGTGCGTATCAAGTGATTAATGATGATTCTCAATTTTCATTAAAAATCATTGATAAATTTAATGATCATAATGCATTAACACGATACATTTATGAAGAAGGGAAGAAAAGCTTTTCTCTGGCATCAGATTTGATGATGAGAGCGACATTATTTACTTTGACGGAAAATAGCTCTGTCTTGGTAATGACAGTACATCACATTGCATTTGATGAGTGGTCGCTTAATATATTAATTAAAGAAATTTCTTCTGCATATCATAGCCTCCTTAACAACAAACCGATACAAAATATTGAGTTACCGATTCAATATGCAGATTTTGCTGTGTGGCAAAGGCAGCAGCTTAGCCATGATAACTTGGCTCAGTTACTGAACTATTGGAAAAATGCTTTAACAGATATTCCAGAGCTTCACAGTTTACCATTAGATAAAAAACGCCCAGAGAAGCAAAATTTTGACGGAGAACTCTTCGTTCAAAGCATAGATTCTTCAATTGTTGATGAGCTAATGAAAATTAGTCATCAGCAACAAACTACCATGTTTATGACGGTACAAACGATATTGGCATTACTTTTGGCGCGTTTTAGTAATACCAATGATGTCGTCATGGGTACTCCTTTGGCAGGAAGAACTAAGGCTCAAGTTAATGAATTAATTGGTTTTTTTATTAATAGTGTGGTTTTAAGAACAACCATTGACTATACCGTTACTTTTGCTGAATTGTTACAACAATCCAAGAAATATATTCTTGATGCATTTAAACATCAGGATTTGCCATTTGAACTGTTGGTTGATGAGTTAAAGCCAGCTCGTGACTTATCTTTCAATCCCATTTATCAAATCAGCTTTAGCTATCATAATATTGATATTGAGCCATTGGAAATGGGGGATCTTCAATTTAAACCGATTTCAAACAATATTTCTCAAGTAAAATATGATTTGGAAATTCATGCCAGAATGGTCAATAAATCGTTAGAGATCACATGGATTTATGCAAAAAGCTTATTTGAAGAAGAAACCATTGAGAACCTTGCACAAAGTTTAGAAGGGTTGATGAGGTCAATAATTGCTGAACCAGCTCAAACAGTTGGGAAACATAAATACTTAAATAGTTGCATTGAAAAACAATTATTGGAAAATTCTAATCAGTTAACTGTTAAAACAGAAGATTATAAAACAATACATGAATTGTTTGAGGCTCAGGTTGAGTTGACCCCAGAAAAAGTAGCTGTTAATTGTGATGGCGAAACACTGACTTATGATGAATTAAATAAACAAGCCAATAAACTGGCCCATTTTTTGATCTCTCAGGGTATAAAAAACAATGATTTGATAGCTATTTGTGCTGAACGTTCTGTTGAATTTGTCATAGCCATATATGCAGTACTCAAAGCAGGTGGAGGGTATTTGCCTATTGATGTAAATCTACCCGAACAAAGAGTAGATCAAATGTTGAGTGACTCCTGTGTCAAAGTTGTCATATTGCAAATGGATTATTTTTCCAGTTTTTCATTCGATGGAAAAAAAACCATACCAATAGATCAGAATATGCGTTCTGTACTCACCAAACAACACTCAAACCTTAACCCGCAAATTGTAAAAAGTGATAGCGCTCAGCATTTAGCATATGTGATTTATAGTTCTGGATCTACTGGGACTCCTAAAGGTATTGAAATTAGCCACTCTGCGCTGATTGCATCAATTCTGTCAAGGCATAATTATTATAAGCAGCCAATGGAGGGTTTAATGTCAGTTTCATCAGTTTCATTTGATGCTTCTGTCATTGGTTTTTTCTGGCCCTTAATGTGTGGCAGCTGTTTATACATGCTAGACTCTTTCAGTAGTAAAGACCCAAATGCCATTCTTGATTGTATTGAAGAAAACAACATCAGCCACTTGGTGGTTACTTCGCAAGTTTATAAAAATTACTTACTTTTATGTGAGAATAAAGAATATTCAGGACCTCTTAGGGTGGTTATCTCTGGAGGGGAAGCATTAGAACCTAAAACCCATGTATTACATACAAAGCTACTATGGAGCAATGAAGCAGAACTTTATAATGAATACGGTCCAACTGAAGCCACTATTTGGAGTTCGGTCTATCGATGTGAAAATGATGTTTATCATTCTATTCCCATAGGCCATTCCCCAGGTCATTGCCAGCTTTTAGTTTTATCTGAGTTTATGCAGTTATTGCCATTTGGGGTTATTGGAGAACTTTATATCAGCGGTCAAACTCTGGCTCGTGGTTATCGAAATCACTCCGCTCTCACGTCTGAAAAATTCATTGAACATGAGAGGTTTGGTCGTATATATAGAACTGGAGATTTAGTTAGACAGACTAAAGATGGCAATATACATTTTATGGGTCGAATCGATAACCAAGTGAAAATAAGGGGCTATAGAATTGAGCTGGAAGAGATCGAAAACTGTTTGTATAGTTGTGCTGAAATTAGTTCAGCCAAAGTCATTGTTGATCAGGATAATGGGAATGAGAAATTAGTTGCATATGTCATCAAAAACAATGATGTTTCAAATGAAGATTCGAATGACTTTACATTAATAAAGTCAGTCAAAGCTACTTTAACAAAATCCTTACCAGATTATATGGTACCCAGCAGTATTATGATTATTGACCATTTCCATTTAACTGATAATGGAAAAGTTGACTTTTCAAAACTACCAAAACCTGAATACCTCAGTCATAACTCTTATGAAGCCCCACAAAGTGCTATCGAAATTCAACTTGTTGAATTGTGGCAAACTTTACTCAAACAAGACGAAATTGGCATCAATGATAATTTCTTTGAAATTGGAGGAGATTCAATTTTATCTATTCAATTAGTATCCAGAGCGAATAAGGCGGGCATAGGAATTACCACAAAGCAACTATTTAAATGCCAGAATATTGCGGAGCTTGCTAAGGTTGCTCAATTAGAACCTCTGAATCAGAGTGACGCTGAAATTGCTTCAGGACAGATAACGCTTTTACCAATTCAGCGTTTATTTTTAGAGGAAAAAACCGACGATCAAAATCACTTCAATCAATCACTGTTATTACATTGTCCAGAAAATTTAACACATGATTATTTAATATCCATTCTTTCGGCACTGTATGATCATCATGACTCTTTGCGCTTAATTTTTGATTGTGTAGATGGGCAATGGCATGCTTTTTATCGTGAGCTAACGGATGTTAATATTAATGATGCTTGTATTGAGGAAAATATAGTATCAGAGGATCAAAAAAAATATATAGAATCACGTTGCCAATATTGGCAGCAACAATTTGATATATCTACAGGACCATTATTTAAAGCAGTATTGATGAGATCTCAAGATAAAAAAGTCAATCGACTTTTTCTTGTTGCACACCATCTGGTGGTGGATGGCGTTTCATGGAGAATTTTGCTTACTGATTTACAAAAATGTTATGAACAAATTCAGTCAGGACAGCCCATTAATTTGGGTTCAAAAACAGCTTCTGTGAAAACATGGGGCAATAAGCTCAGTGAATATATTAAATCTAAAGATTTTGAAAAAGAACGTTTATATTGGGAGAATCACACTTCAGAGTTACCAATGAAATTACCGATAAATCAAAAAAGTATTTCTATGGCAACGCAGTCGAGCACTCAGTACGCATCGATTCAACTTTCTGAGGTCAAAACCACAACTTTATTACAACAATGCAATCAAGCCTATCACACTACAATAAATGAATTACTTTTAGCAGCAGTTTTTCAATCATTCAATCAATGGACCGATAGTGAATATGTATCGATATATCTTGAGTCTCATGGCCGAGAAGCAGAGTTTTGTGATGTTGACCTGACTCAGACAGTAGGGTGGTTTACTAGTATTTTTCCATTGCAACTGTCATGTAATGACACTCAATTAACAAACGTAATTGCCAGTATCAAAGATCAATATCGACGTATACCCAATAATGGGCTAGGGTATGGCGTTATGCGTTATTTAGATAACTCCGATTTTGAAAAGAATAAAAAGCATTATTCACAAGTAGAATTTAATTATTTGGGTCAATTTGATCAGACCATCAATGAGCAAAGTCAGTTTAAAGTTGCTGGTGAATCAGCTGGCCAAGCCATCAGTGAGCATAATTTACGTCATACTTTAATTGGCCTTACAGGGATGGTTTCAAATGGCAGGTTAAGATTTGATGTAGATTATAGCGAATTAAATTTTAAAGCAGAAGTGATTGATCAGTTTGCAGGACTCTTGCTGAATAATTTAGAGGTCATCATTGATCATTGTTCAAGGGTTGAGAAATCTTACTATACACCCAGTGATTTTTCGCTTGCACAAGTTAATTGGTCAGATTTACAGAAATGGCAAGATGACTATCCTAATTTTTCTGAGTTATATCCTGCCACACCGATGCAAGCAGGAATGGTATTTCAGTCAATGTTGAACTCATCAGCTTATGTGACTCAAACTTATCCATTGATTTCAGGGGTCATTCACACAGAAGCTTTTAAACAAGCTTGGCAATTTGCCATAGATCAGTATGATGTATATCGCACTTGTTTTGTGGGTATGGAGAATGTTTTGCACCAATTGGTTCAGGATAAAGTTGAATTGCCTTGGTATTATTATGATTGGAGTGATCTTACTGAAACTGAGCAAGATAAAAATTTTTCAAAATATCTGAAAAATGATAAGCACAAAGGTTTTGATTTATCTCATGCACCATTAATTAGGGTTGCACTCTTTAAATTGTCTGATCAGAGTCACAGACTACTTTGGACACATCACCATTCACTGACTGATGGTTGGTGTTTGCCCATTATCTACAATGACGTCTTACACGCATATCGTGCTCTTGTAAATGGTGAGTCGATAGCCATACAAACTAAACCCAGTTATAAAAATTATATTCGTTGGTTGCAGGATCAACATACCGAATCCGCAATAGATTTTTGGCAGGAAAAATTGGAAGATATTTCATCACCAACGCCATTGATGTGTCTAGAAAAAAACAATAAAGTAGCTGGTGTACATCAGGTGTTGGACTTTAGACTTGATAAGGACCAAACCAATGAAATTAATAATATAGCGAGATCATTAAAGGTCACAGTAAATACTATTGTTCAATATTGTTGGGCCTTCTTACTTCATCGATACAGTGGTGAAAACACAATTGTATTTGGTGCAACTATATCAGGTCGTCCAGCAGAAGTTTCCGGCATTGAGGAAATGGTAGGTCTATTCATTAATAGCATTCCTGTAGTTGTCGATTTCTCGCAACAAACGGAGACAGAAAAAGCACTGCAAGGTTTACATAAAGAGTTTCAGGAGAGTTGTCACTTTGGCTATTTGCCACTTGTTGATATTCAACGTCAATCAAACATCAATAGCGGTCATTTATTTGAGAGTTTACTGGTTTTTGAAAATTACCCAGTATCAGAATCTATGGAGAAAGCTTCTGAAGTAGATGATTTATTAATAGTTGACTTTGAAAATGATGAGCAAACAGAATATGGTTTAACGCTTTTGGCATCTTGTGCAAAATTTTTAGCATTAAGATTAAGCTATCAAAGTGATCAGTTCAGTGAAAAATCGATCAGCAAAATTGCCGATCATTTGAAACAGATTTTATTGTCATTAAAAAATTCAATTGCTCATAAAGTAAGTCCTAGTATGTTGACAGACTATGAATCTAACCAGTTAAATTTGATTAATGACACAAACCTCCCTTATATTAGTGATGCTTGCATTCATGAACTTGTTTTAAAACAAGCAAAAAGCCAACCACATTTAATAGCTTGTGTTTGTGCAGGCATAGCATACGATTATCAGACACTGGCATTAAAAACGCGATCTTTAGCTGCAAAATTAGAACAACTTGGTGCAAAACCTAATACGTTAATAGCCATTAATATAGAAAAAAGCTTTGATCAATTAGTCGCAATGTTAGCAGTCATGAGTTCAGGAAGTGCATATTTACCCTTAAATACAGATTGGCCAAAGGCACATAAATTAAAAGTCATCAAAAATGGTAAATGCTCTTTATTGGTTGGTAATGATCAAGAATCCGAACATTTGGCGCAAGATTTAGACATTATATGTCAGTCAACTGATTGTGAAGAAAACAATGAGTATGAGTTTAATAAAAACGTATCGCCGACTGATTTAGCTTATGTGATATTTACCTCTGGCTCTACAGGAGAACCTAAAGGCGTCATGATCAGTCATCAAAATGCTATCAATACTATGGAACACATTAATAAGCGTTTTAGCATATCAAAAAAAGATTGTGTATTTGCCATATCATCAATTGCATTTGATTTATCTGTATATGATTATTTTGGTCCACTAATGGTAGGGGCTTCGGTGTGTATTCCAACTGAAGATGAAGTCACTGATCCATCTTCTTGGTGTAGGTTAGTTAAAACTCATCAAGTGACTTTGTGGGATTCAGTCCCACAACTGATGCAATTAGCCGTTGAATATGCTGAATTGGTGGAGGATTTTGATTCTTTATCTTCTATCAATTCAGTAATGATGAGTGGTGACTGGATTCCTTTATCTTTACCTGAAAGGATACGCGCTGTGTGTCCTCATGCCAGCATCAATAGCTTAGGAGGAGCTACGGAAGGTTCAATTTGGTCAATTATATATCCTATAAAAGAAATTAAAGCAGATTGGCGCAGTATTCCATATGGTAAGCCATTACCAAATCAAAAATTTTATATTTTAGATCCTCATTTAAATCCTTGCCCATATGGCATCACTGGTGAATTGTTTATTGGAGGTGTTGGTGTTGCCCAAGGTTACTGGGGTAATGAAGAACTCACTAATTACAGGTTTCCTAATGACCCAATAACTGGCGAACGTTTGTATCGCACAGGTGATATGGGTAGATTTTTGGAAGATGGCAACATAGAATTTATGGGCCGCCAAGATGATCAAGTGAAAATCAGAGGCTATCGTGTTGAACTCAGTGAAATTGAATATTACCTAAATACTGATCCTGAATTAACCGATGCTGTTGTACTTGTTAGAGACTTTGATAAAGACTCTCTACTGGTTGCTTATGTACAAACAGATATGAATGTTGAACAGCATGATAAATTAATTAAAAGGTTACAAGAACTTTTATCTGCTTCTCTACCAGCATATATGATGCCTTCAGCTTTTGTCGCTTTGAAGCAAATGCCGTTAACAACAAATGGTAAATTAGATAAAAAAGCGTTACCCATGCCAGAATTTAAAGTCGATGAATCCTTTCAGGGTGCCCATACCCCAGTTGAAAAGCAGCTTGTTGAGATTTGGCAGAGTGTTTTGGGTAGAGAAAAAATTGGTGTGTTAGATAACTTTTTTGAAATTGGTGGAGACTCAATACTTTCCATTCAAGTGACTTCTAGGGCAAATAGTCAAGGGTTGTATTTTACTACCAGAGAGTTATTTGAATCTCAAACCATTCAAAAATTAAGTGAATTGGTACAATTTGATAAAAAAGTCATTATTTCACAAGAAGCAAGCCAGGGTAAAAATATATTACTTCCATTTCAGCAGCACTTCTTAAGAAGTAATACTACACATAATCAATTTAACCAATCAATTTTATTAAATTTATCATCTCCCATTGACGAAAACGATTTGAAGGGTATGACCAAATTGCTCTATCAAAGACATGATGCTCTGAGATTAATCTTTAAGTGCGAAGACAAAGACTGGCAAGCTGAATACCAACCAATAAGTGAGGAATTAATTTCACAAAGTTGTTTGGTCGAAGATTTGGATGATTATAAAACTGAAATTTCAGCGCGTTGTGAATATTGGCAAAAACATTTTGACATTCATACAGGACCTTTATTGCGTATAGTTATGATGCGTTGTACTCAAGAAAATCAATATAGGTTGTTTTTAGTCGCACATCATTTGATTGTAGATGCTGTTTCATGGCGCATTATCCTTTCAGATTTAGAGTTGATGAGTCAACAACTTGAAGAAGGTTTAGCCTTAGAATTAGGTTCAAAAACTGTTTCATTGCAGCAATGGGGAACATCAATTAAAGAGTTTAGTCAATCGGAAGAATTATTGTCAGAACATGAATATTGGACCAACAGCTTATCAAAACCAATTATTCCTCTACCCATAGATTATCAGCAGCAAGATTGTGGATCTGCAATGAGTAATAAAAGCATAAATTTTGAAATTAATGCAAATTTGACTCGGAAATTATTACAGAAATCTAATAAAGTATATCATACAACCATTAATGAACTATTGTTATCAGCTGTTTCAATAGGGATAAAAAAATGGGATCCTAATCAACAGGCCATTAGGCTCATCATAGAAGGACATGGTCGCTCTGATGTCATGGGCGATTATGATTTAAGCAATACTGTTGGGTGGTTTACTAATTTTTATCCTCTTGTACTTGATTGTGAAGATAGAAATATCGAGAACATCATATTGAAGACCAAAGAACAGTTCAGAGCTGTGCCGAATAGTGGTTTTGGATATGGTTTGCTTAAATATATTTGCCCAGAATCAGAAAGTATAATGAGGATAAAACACCTATCTGAGCAACCTGTGCATATGGCCTTTAATTATTTGGGTCAATTAGATCAAGTCTTATCAGAAAAATCAGCATTTTCAATTGCTGCTGAACATGCTGGAAGTGAAATGTCAGATGAGATACGGCGACTTTACCCTCTTGAATTAAACAGTATGATTATCAATGAACAAATGCGTTTGTCACTTGGTTTTAGTTCTGAACTATTTGATGATAAGCATGTTTCAGAATTAGCTGAAAAAATCAAACAAAGTTTGATTGATGTTATTAATCAATGTGAGAATGCATCCAAAGGAAGCTATAGCCCAAGTGATTTTCCATTGGCCAATGTTAGTCAAAGTAACATAAATCAATGGCAAGAAAAGTACCCTGTCATACAAAATATTTATCCTGCAACAGCTATGCAGGCAGGATTATTATTTCATAATTTAATTGATCCATCATCATATGTAACACAGAATTATCCTATTTTTAGTGGAGCTCTTGATATAGAGTTATTTAGGCAGGCTTGGGTTAAATTAGTAGCTAGGCATGAGATTTATCGTACTGCTTTTGTTGGTGAAATAGATGATCTACAACAGTTATTATTGGCAGAAGTTGAATTGCCATGGCATACAGAAGATTGGAGTCATTTAAATGAAGATGAACAGGCTAATCGATTTGTTCAATATCGTGAACAAGATCGAATTAAAGGCTTTGATTTCTCTAGCGCTCCATTGATGCGTGTTGCATTATTCTCTCTTAAAAATGATAGATTTCAAATGTTATTTACACATCACCATTCACTAAGTGATGGTTGGTGTATGCCAATTCTTTATAACGATTTAATGGAATATTATTTTTCTTTAGTACAAAACAGAGAAGCCATTTTAGCTAAAGTTACACCTTATGTTAATTATATTGAGTGGCTACAAAAGCAACCCCAAGATGAAGCTCAGATCTATTGGCATAATCAATTATCAGATTTTGATTCAGCTACACCATTGATTTATGAATTACCTTTTCAAGATCATTACAGTGAATATGTTGAGCATAGTTTGTTAATAGATAAAGTAACCACTGAAAAAATTAGCCGTTTTGCTAAAGAAAACCACACAACTATTAATAATATACTGCAATTCAGTTGGGCCTATTTGCTACATAAACTCTCAGGACAACAACAAGTGGTTTTTGGGGCTACCATAGCAGGAAGGCCTGCTTCACTTGAAGGTGTTGATCAGATGGTAGGATTATTCATTAATACCATTCCTGTCATAGTGGATTTTTCAAAAAATTGCTCATTTTCACAGCACTTTAAAAACTTGCATACCAATTTTCAAGAAAGTTGTGAATATGGATATTTGTCTTTGAATGAAATTCAAAGACAGTCAAGTGTTCAATCAGGAGAGCGGTTGTTTAACAGTATTATTGTTTTTGAAAATTATCCTATTGAAGGAATGCAAAAAGAAATTAACTCTGTATCAGACATACAAATAGAAAAGTTCAATACTGATGAAAGAACGGATTACGCATTAACTATATCTGCTTCTTTTGATAAGGAGTTTGAAATACGTTTAGGTTACCACAAGCCTCTTTGCTCTACTGAAATGATAAAAAGATTGGCCAGTCAGTTAGAACAGGTATTTATAGAATTGTTGAGGGTAGATTTATCTAAAAATAAAAACTTATCGATACTTCCATGTCAAGAGGTTGAACAAATTAACCAGTGGCAAGGTGAGCCTATTGATGTACCATCAAATATTTCAATCGCCAATTTTTTTGAGGGTCATGTCAAAAAACAAGAAAATGCCATAGCTGTAACAGACCAGGATGAACAGTTCACCTATAAACAGATTGACACTATGGCCAATCAACTGGTTCACTTACTTATTGAGAAAGGAGTATCAACACAATCAGTAGTAGGTTTAATGATTCCTCGTGGATATATGATGGTGGTCAGTTTCATAGCAATAGCTAAATTAAAAGCGATCTATGTTCCAATCAATCCATCTTTGCCTGCTGATAGGGTTCAAAATATATGCGATGCCGCACACATTGAAGTATTCTTAAGTAGTCATACGTTAGAGCAAAAATTAACATTTGTGAATACTGAGTTAATCCAGTTAGATAACATTGATTTAAATGATTACCCTAATGATTATAAATCGCACTTAGCAATTAAAAATGATTGTCATTTATTGGCTTATTATATCTTTACCTCAGGAACTACTGGAACCCCTAAGGGAGTTAAAATCAGTCAAAAAGCAATTATGGCATCCTACTTGGGCTGGATCGATGCATATCAACTTGACACTAATGAACATTGTCATTTACAAATGGCAGAACTTGGTTTTGACGTTTGTATTGGAGATATGGTGAGGTCGATGTGTTCTGGAGGGCATCTGGTGATATGTGACAAAATGACTTTGTTAGATAATAAAAAATTGTTCGAACTGATCAAAAAACATAAAGTCAGTATTGCCGAATTTGTTCCAGTAACACTGCGACACCTTTTGGCTCACGTAGAAAAAATAAATGCTGATTTACATAATTTTAAATACCTGATTGTCGGCTCAGATGTTTGGTATAGCGATGAACATAATAAAGTTCTGAATTATTTATCTGATACGGCATTATTGGTGAATAGCTATGGGTTAAGTGAATGTGCTGTAGACAGTTGTTATATAGCAACCACTAAATTCAACAGATTACCCAGTGGTATGGCCATTATTGGACAACCGATGAAGCAGGCACGATTATATGTATTGGATCCATCATTAAATCAGGTTCCCATTGCCGTTAAGGGTGAGCTCTATATTGCAGGTCCTGGGGTAGGGGATGGTTATCTTAATTTAAAAAATACTGCCGATCCATTTGTAGATAACCCTTTTGAACCAGGTCAAAAAATGTATAAAACAGGTGATGAGGTGCGTTGGATGCATGATGGAAACCTTGAGTATTTAGGTCGAAAAGATCAACAAATCAAAATCCGGGGTAATCGTATTGAACTCGCAGAAATTGAATCACAAATTTTACTTGTTCCCGAAGTGTCCCAAGCAGTTGTGGTTGAAAATAAAGCACAAAAGAATCAAATTCTTGTGGTTTATTTCACAAGTAAAAAACCAGATTTAAGTGAAGAAAATCTTACCAATAAAATAATCGATAAACTTAAACAGAAGTTACCTGATTATATGCTTCCAAAAGCGTGGTTGAAATTGGATAAGATGCCAATAACAAACAATGGAAAAATTGATCGTAATAATTTGCCATCATTTGAATTTAAGCCTTCAATAAATAGAATTCCACCATCTAGCCCAATAGAAATTCAATTGTCATTAATTTGGAGCGATTTATTAGAAATTGATGAGCAGTTGATATCTGCTGATTCTAATTTTTTTGATATAGGAGGGCATTCATTGTTAAGCATTCGGTTGATTAATGAAATTGTTGCAGTGTTTGCCTGCCAATTAAGGATTATTGATGTCTTTAACTGTCCAGATTTAGCAACTATGGCAGTGATTATTGAAACCTTATCAGACTCACCAACTACAGAAGTTGTTGATAACTATGAAGATGGTTTAGTTGAAGAAATTCAATGGTAAAAATTAAATAAGAAAACCGATGCAACACATTATTAATGTGATTGAATAATAAAAACAATTAGTGAAAAAGTATGTATAAATTATTAAATTTATTTAAACAAAGAAATATCAAGGTTTCAGTCGATAATGGTCAATTAAAAACGTTAGCTGCCCCAGGCGCTATTGATGCAGATTTAGCAAAAGAAATTAGGAATAATAAGTTTGAACTAATTGAATTTCTTCAACAGAATCAGTTGAATAATGAACAAGCTGAAATTTTCAACATAAGCAAAGCCCCTAGTTTACAACACTATCCATTGTCTTTTGCACAACAACGAATATGGTTTATCGATCAAACAGAAGGTCAAAGTGCTCACTATAATATGCCATCAGTTATCCCTTTCCCGGGAGCAATAAATATTATGGCGTTTCAAAAAGCACTGAATACTATTGTGAAAAGGCACGAAATTTTACGAACCAATTATTTTGAAGTTGATGGCAAGGCTGTACAAAAAGTCAAAGATGTTGAGAATGTGGAATTTAAAAAAATAGACCTTCACAGCGATCATAATTTTGATCAAGATATTAAGAGATTAGCAACAGAAGAAGCCAATAAGCCATTTAACCTGGCTAAGGATTTGATGATACGTTGTACTTTAATCAATTTTAATCAGGAGCAAACAGTTTTATTATTTACTGTCCATCACATTGCCTCCGATGGTTGGTCTATCAATATTATTGAAGATGAATTCAGTCAACTCTATTTAAATCACGCACATAAATTGCCTGAACTTTTATTGCAGTACAAAGATTATTCATATTGGCAGAGGCAATCTCTCGATAAAGAAAAAATTAAAAAAGCACTGGATTATTGGCAGAATAGACTTCTAAACATTGATCAATGTCACAACCTTCCATTGGACAAGCCAAGAAGCAAATCACTCAATCGTACTGCAGGGGTGGTGAACAAAAGAATTGATGGAGAATTGGCCAAGCAATTGAAAAACATAGCAAAATTGTGTAACGCCAGTATGTTTATTACTTTGCAAACTGCATTTGCTATTTTAATTGCTCGTTGGAGTCATAGAAGTGATGTTTGTATAGGTAGTCCAATAAGCGGGCGAAACCATAAAGATATAGAGCCATTGATTGGTTTTTTTGTGAATAGTATCGTTCTTCGTTGTCAGCTACCAAATTCACAGACATTTAAACAAATAGTGAAAAATAACAGAGAAGATTACCTTACTGATTTTAATTATCAAGATGTGCCATTTGACATGTTGGTAGACAGGATTAAACCACAAAGGTCCTTAAATATAACACCATTATTTCAAATTTTCTTTGCTTATCAAAGTGAAAATAAAAATGTCAGTATTGAAAATAACCCTAATCAACTGTCTATGGATTTTAATTTTGCCAAATTTGACCTTGAACTGGGTGTAGAGGAAACCAGCGACTACTTTGATTTTAAATGGATTTACTCACAGTCCTTGTTTTCACAATCAACGATAGAAAGACTTTCAGAAAGTCTAGAAATATTATTAAAAGGAATAACAGAAAATCCTGATTTATGTTGGCTGAATTATCCAATTTTACCAAAGTTTGATATAGAAAAATTAAATCAAATCAACGCTAAAATTGATATTAAACCGCATCAAAATATTATTGATTTATTCGAACAAATGGTCGAATTACACCCATCAGACATCGCTGTTGTCTATGAGGATCAAGAGTTAACGTATAAAGAACTGAATCACAAAGTAAACCAAGTTGCTCATGATTTATTACAAAGATCATTACCAGATAATCCAATAATTGGCTTGTATATTGAACGTTCTGTAGAAATGATTATTGCGATATTTGGTATTCTAAAAGCTGGCTCAGCTTATATTCCTCTTGATCCCAACTATCCTGTGGCCAGGCTTAAATCTATGATTGAAGATGCTGATATAGATTTATTATTATGTCGTGATGGAATACACCCTTTTGTTGAGCAAAATTTAACACAAATTTGTACCCTCGATTCTTTAATTCAACAGCAAAAATTTGATAACCCTAACCTCAAGATTAAAGCAACTGATCTTGCTTATGTGATATATACATCAGGCTCAACGGGAAAACCAAAGGGCATTGCTATTGAGCATCAACACATAGCAGCATCAACAATAGCACGGCACCATTATTATAAAGAACCAGTGCTTAAAATATTAACTTTGTCTTCTATGTCATTTGATGCTTCATTGATTGGCTTTTT
This sequence comes from uncultured Alcanivoracaceae bacterium, assembly GCA_964352735.1. Classification (GTDB taxonomy): domain Bacteria; phylum Pseudomonadota; class Gammaproteobacteria; order Xanthomonadales; family Marinicellaceae; genus NORP309. Next base: position 165,380 of record CAYGTC010000003.1, read on the forward strand.
TTGGGCTCTGACAAAGGGCGCCCAATTACACATAATGAGTACATCAGATTCAAAAGAAATCGATTTGATTTATAAAATGGTCAATGATAAATCGATCAGTCACTTACTAATTCCACCAGCTTTGTATAAACCATTATTGCAAAACATTGGTAATAAAGGAATAAACAGTGATTTAAAATTGGTGATTTCTGGTGGAGAATCTATGGATGTGGAATTACTTGATCTACATAACCAGTCACCTTGGAGTAATCAAGCTGATTTTTACAATGAGTATGGCCCAACTGAAGCATCAGTTTGGAGTACAGTTTTTAAAATGAATTTGGAAAATGATAATGAAAGGATTCCTATTGGCGCCAGTCCTGGACATGCTGAATTATATGTTTTCAATGAGGCACTAGAAGAATCCCCAGTGGGTGTTGAAGGGGAGTTATATATTGGAGGTTTGGGCGTAGCACGCGGATATCTGAATAGACCTGAATTGACCAAACAAAAATTTGTTTATCACCCTAAATATTCAAGCAAACGACTTTATCGTACTGGTGATTTAGTTAAATTGTTAAAAAATGGTCAATTTGAATTTTTGGGGCGTACAGATGATCAAGTCAAAATTCGTGGGTTTAGAATAGAACTGGAGGAAATTGCAAATGAATTGAGGCAACAAGCTCTTATCAAAAATGCAATTGTTACTACGAGTCAACATAATGATACCCTTAAGATAGTGGCTTATATTGTAATATTGGGAGAAGAAGAGTCATTCAATAAAGTATATTGTAAACAACAGCTTAAAAAGAAGCTGCCAGATTATATGGTGCCTAATGCCATTATGATTGTTGATACTTTTCCCATTACAGTCAATGACAAAATTGATATACAAAGTTTGCCACAGCCACAGTTTGAGGAGTATGGCCAATACATTCCACCAAGCACTGACAATGAAAAGGTTTTGGTTAATATTTGGCAAGATTTATTAAATAAAAAAATAATTGGGGTTCATGATAATTTTTTTGAAATTGGTGGCGATTCTATTTTATCAATTCAAGCCATTTCTAGAGCGAACCAACAAGGATTGTTTTTGACCACCAAACAGCTTTTTGATAATCAAACAATTGCGGAATTAGCCTTAGTTGTGGGTACAGAAAACATTAAAAAGATTTCCCAAGAAAAAATATCTGGGAAATCGATATTAATGCCAATTCAACAAAGGTTTTTGAGTGAATTGACAGAATTACATCACTTTAATCAATCTATTTTATTAACTCCCCCCAAAGGGTTTAATCTATCCAATGCAAAAGAAATATTATTTAATTTATACCAAAAGCACGATGCACTAAGGCTCACCGTTCAAACCATCAATGGTTTAAAAGAAGCTGAGTATATTGAATGGGATAAGACAGCCCAAAAAGCGTCATTAATAGTGGAAAATATAGGAGATGAAAATCATACTGAGTTTATAGAACGAAAATGCAGACACTGGCAACAGCAATTTAAATTACAGAATGGACCATTATTTAAAATGATCGTTTTTATTGATGGTTTGAATTGCCATCGTTTGTTTTTGCTTGCGCATCACTTTATTGTTGATGCTGTTTCGTGGAGAATTTTATTAACCGATATGGAGTTAGCATTTAATGCTCTTGCTAATAAACAGGTAATTACGCTTTCTGATAAAACCTCTTCATTGCATTCTTGGGCACACACATTACACGAGTATGCTCAAAGTGATGAGTTATTAAGTCAGTTACCCTATTGGAAAAGTATTTGTAAACAACACATTACTGCGTTACCTAAAGACAAGGATAATCCTGTTTCCGTAAAAATTAGTACCACAAAAGTCATTCACTTTGAACTGAGTAAATCAGAAACACAACAATTACTGGAACACTCTAATAAACCATACAATACAAATACTCAAGAACTATTGTTGGCTTCAATTTATCTTGCTTTTCAGCAATGGCATGAAGGCAATGGGTTGGGAATATACTTAGAAAATCATGGCAGGCAGCCTTCAGTTGGTGAAGCTGATCTAACAGAAACGGTTGGTTGGTTTACCAATATTTATCCACTAAAAATTCAATCACCTTCAAGTGATATTTCTACAGTCATTAAAGTGGTAAAAGAAAAATTGAGAAGTGTTCCTGATGATGGACTGGGATATGGTGTTTTGCGTTATATGGCTGGAGTCAAGGATTTAGATATTGATCTTGAGCATTTGCAGCTAGAGTTTAATTACTTGGGGCAATTTGATCAAAGTATTAATCAAACATCCACATTCAAATTAGCAACAGAAAATACAGGAGACTCAATTTCTCCAGATGGATTGAGACATACTTTGCTTGGCATTACATGCTTAGTCAGTCATGGAAAAATGATGTTTAATTTAGATTACAGTCATCAACATTATCATGATAAAACCATGCAAAATTTATCAGAATTGTTATTAGAACGTATTCGATTATTACTCAAACATTGTATCGAAGTAAAATCAATTAATTTTACCCCCTCAGACTTTCCTCTGGTAAAAATAAAACAGCAAGAAATTGATTCAATAAGTAATGTATGTATTGATTTAAAAAATATTTACCCCGCTACACCGATGCAACAAGGAATGATTTTTCATAGTGAGATTGAGGCATCTTCATATACAGTGCAAACATATCCATTGTTATCAGGCAAGTTAGATCAAGAATTATTGAAATTAGCTTGGCAACAAGTTATTAAAAGATATGATATTTTTCGAACAGCTTTCATATGGAATGATGAAGACCTACTTCAAGTGGTTTCAAATGCTGCTGAAATCCCTTGGTACTTTGAAGATATATCTTCTTTTGAGATCAAAAAACAAGATAAATACTTTTCTGATTGGTTAGAGAAAGATCGCAATCAAGGTTTTGATTTCAATACGCCTCCGTTAATGAGGGTATCTTTATTCAAATTAGCTGAAAATTCATATCGTATGTTATGGTCGCATCATCATTCCCTTACAGATGGTTGGTGTTTGCCAATAGTATATTCTGAAGTCATGCAGTATTATCAAGCATTTATATCAAACAAAAATATTGATTTGCCTGCAGTAGTACCTTTCGAAAAATATATCAGTTGGTTACAAAGCCAATCGAGACCATTAGCTGAGGAATTCTGGTTTAATAAATTAAAAGGCATCAGCGAAGCAACACCTCTTATGATTGGTAAATCTACTGTTGACACTATTGGTTATCAGACTAAGGGTATAAAATTGTCTATTGAAAAGACCAAAGAACTTTTAAATTTTGCACAATCAAACCAAGTCACAATCAATGTTGTATTTCAATTAGCATGGGCCTATTTACTTCATCGTTATAGTGGGCAAAAAAAAGTCGTTTTTGGAGCAACAATTTCCGGTAGACCAGCCAATATAAAAGGCATTGAAGATATGGTAGGTCTATTTATTAATACGATTCCTGTCGTTGTTGAAATACAGAAAGATCAAAAAATTATTTCGCAAATAAAACAACTTCATCAAGATTTTCAAATGGCCAGTGAGTATGGTTATCTTTCATTGCTTGATATTCAAAGCCAGTCAGCAGTAGTTAATGGACAAAATTTATTTAACACTTTGGTGGTGTTTGAAAATTACCCAGCGGGTGAAACGATTAAAGAAAGCCAGGTCATGGATGAGTTAAAAGTAATTGATTTTGAAAGTGATGAGAGTACAGATTATGCACTAACTGTATCAGTTTCATGCAATGAAATACTGGATATACGCATTGGTTATGATCAATCAGAGTTTGAAGAGGTGCGGATTGAGAGATTATTATCTCATTTGGAAAATATTTTAATGCAGTTGCCATTTTCCTATGATTTTAATCAACCCATTCAAATGCTAACTCAAAATGAGCTAAATAAGTTGGATTATTGGCAAAATCAGATACTAGAACCCAGTGATGAAAGTTTAGCTGATTTAATTAATGACTCATTATTAAATAATAGTGAAAAGATTGCTGTGATTAGCTATCAAAATCGTATTTCATATGGAGAATTAGAGCAAAAATCTTCTTGTTTGGCTCGTGAGATTAAATCAAAGGGCATCGGTACAGATGATACTGTTGGTTTATGTATGGGTCGTTCTATTGATTTAATTATAGCGATGATCGCTATTATAAAATCTGGAGCAACATATGTTCCATTAGATCCAGATTTGCCATCGAAAAGGTTGTTATTTATTATTGATGATGCAGATATCAAATTGACAATTACACACACAAATTACCAAGATTTATTTGAGGTAAAAGGTGAAAACTTAATGTTAATTGATCAACTTAATTGGTTTGATGGCAAAATTGAAAAAAACTTTAAACCTCTTACTCCAATTTTAAAAGATTCTGCTGCATATATAATTTATAGTTCAGGTTCAACTGGTCAACCAAAAGGTATTGTGGTTGAGCATGGTCATGTTGTATCAGCAACTAGGAGCCGTTTGGCCTATTATAAACAATCAATAGAAAGTGTTTTACCTTTATCATCAATTTCATTTGATGCTTCATTCATTGGAATTTTATGGTCCTTAATCAGTGGTGCAGAATTAAACTTATTGGATAGCTCCGATTCAATTGATGTTGCCGCAATTTACAATTGTGTTAATAAATATAGCATATCACATCTCATTATTCCACCTGCTTTATACAAATCCTTATTAGACTTCGTAGAATCTGAAAGAACTTCAGTGATAAGTCAATTGCGTGTTGTTGTTTGCGGAGGTGAAACACCAAACTCAGATTTATACCAGTTGCACAATAATTGTAGCTGGAATAATGATGCTAAATTATATAATGAATATGGTCCTTCTGAAGCAACTATTTGGAGTACAGTTGCGGAAATGAATGATGGTAAATTACAAAATGAAAAAATCATTGGCACTTCGCCAGGTCATGCAAAGACTTATGTTTTAGATGCGGAATTTAATCAATTAGCGATTGGTATAGTTGGGGAATTATATATATCAGGTCATTCTGTTGCCAGAGGCTATTTAAATAATCCGGAATTAACAAAAGAAAAATTTTTGAATAACCCTTTCTCAAAAAATACTCAAGATAAAATGTACCGAACAGGTGATCTGGCTTACTTTCTTGAAAATGGCAATTTGGTTTTTTCAGGCCGAATTGATGACCAAGTTAAGATCAGAGGGGCACGGATTGAATTGGCAGAAATTGAGCACTGTTTATTATCATGTGAGCGAGTTGATTCTTGTTTGGTTTTGGTAAATTCCGAACAATCAAGCAATAAATATTTAACAGCCTATATTCATAAGAAAAATCAAGCATTTGATGATGAGACGTTTATCACAGAAATAAGAGATACTCTGCAAACAAAGTTGCCTACTTATATGCTTCCATCAGCGTATGTGATAGTGAGCCAATGGCCATTAACTCCTAATGGAAAAATTGATAAAAAAGCTTTGCCAGAGGCTGATGTATTTGCTTTTCAAACGGAATATACCGCGGCAACTTCGTCGATGGAAAAATCTTTAGTCGAAATTTGGGCAACATTATTAAAAATAGATGCAGACCATATAAGTATCAATGCTAATTTTTTTGAGTTAGGAGGGAACTCTTTACTGGCGGTTAGACTTAGTACAAAAATTAAGGCTCAACTTGGACTTGAGTTAACTGTCAAAGTCATATTTGAGTCACCAGATATAAAAACACTGGCAAGGCACTTAGAAACCTGTAAAACTGTTATTGATCAGAATGAAATTTTGATTATAGATCGGAATAAAAGTGACTTAATGTTATCTTTTGCGCAACAACGTCTCTGGTTCATTGATTCGATAGAATCTGGCAGTGCACAGTATAATATGCCGATTTCACTAAAAATTGAAGGAAATTTCAATTTAGAAGCTGCAGAACAGGCAATAACGAGAATTATCGAGAGACATGAACCCTTAAGAACAGTTTTTGCGGATAGTGACAATGGTCCCATTCAATTGATTAAAACAAATTTTGACTTCAAATTAGTCAGGCATGACTTGCGTAATTTTAATAAAACAGAAAAACAGCAACGTATTGATGACTTGATTAAACAGAACTGTTTGTCATTATTTGACTTGAAAAAAGATTTGATGGTGAGAACGAGTTACATAGATATCAGTGAAAAAGATAAAAATACCACAGGTTTACTATTGTTTAGTATGCATCACATTGCTTCAGATGGTTGGTCTATGGGTATACTTATTCAAGAATTTGTTCAGCAATATAAGGCCATACTAAAAAATGAAGCAAACCCATTTCAACCATTGTCTATTCAATATGCTGACTATGCTTATTGGCAACGACAAAAATTGCAAGGCAGTTTTTTAAAAGAGCAACTTGATTACTGGAAAAATCAATTAATGGATATTCCACCAGTTCACTCGTTGCCCTTAGATTATCCTCGACCCTTGGCAAAAAGACATGAAGGTAAACATGTTCAAGGTATAATACCTGAAGCATTAAGTAATGAACTTAAAGCCTATGCTCAACGACATAACGTAACCATGTATATGTTGTTACATGCTGCATTGACATTGGTTCTTTCTAAACATAGTAATTGTGATGATATTGTTATTGGTGCTTCAATGGCAAATCGTATGCAGGCTGAACTGGAGCCGTTGATAGGCTTTTTTATCAACACATTGGTGTTAAGAACCACTATTGATCATGATTTATTCAGTGAGTATCTTTCATATGTTAAACAAGTCAATCTTGAGGCGCAAGTCAATCAAGATATTCCATTTGAACACTTGGTTGAACAATGTCAGGTTCCGAGAAACATTCAGCATTCACCATTATTTCAAATAATGTTTAGTATGGACAATAATGAACAAAGTCAATTATCGTTGCCAGATTTAAATATTACTGCGATTGATGGTGGTATTCAAACAACTAAATTTGATTTGGATATAAGTGCTCAATTAACTGAACATGAAATCCATATATCTTGGATATACGATAAATCATTGTTTAAACAAGATCGTATAAATCAACTTAATGATCATTTCTGTCGATTACTTTCATTGCTAGTGGAGAAGCAAGAATTACCACTTGCTGGATTATCATTGTTATCATCGCAAGAACAAAGTTTTTTAATCAATGACATAAATAACAGTGAGGTTGCACACCCTCAAAATCAACTCATGCATGAGTTATTTGAAAATCAAGTATTAAAAACACCTGATCATATTGCCATTAAATACAAAGATCAGCAGCTCAGTTATGTATCTTTAAATAAATCTGCCAACCAATTAGCCCATTACTTAAGAGAACAGGGCGTTACCATTGAAGCCTTGGTTGGTATTTGTATGGACCGTTCTATTAATATGGTTATTGCAATTTTAGCGATACTAAAGTCTGGTGGAGGTTATGTTCCATTAGATCCAAATCACCCACAAGCACGATTGAAATATATTATTAAAGACACAAATATGAAACATATATTAAGCCACAAAGGTTTGGCAAAAGGGCTGGTAACATCAAATAATATTAAATTAATTGAGCTAGATGTAGAAATAAATGAACAGTCGATTCATCGCCAATGTTCAGATAACCTCAAAAAACTTGAAAAACAAAATGCTAAAAATCTGGCCTATGTCATTTATACATCAGGGTCAACAGGTAACCCAAAAGGTGTATTAGTTGAACATGGTAACCTTTGTAACTTTTTGAATTTTACGCAACATGCTTTTATGTTACCTGAAATTGAAGGAGCAGTGGTAAGTTCAACATTGGCATTTGATGCCACAGTTGGCTCTTTGTTTCCTCCGTTATGTTGTGGCTGTTACATTGAATTATTACCTGATGATGAGGGTTTGTTGGGTTATTTGAAAACATGTTTATTAGATCAAAATAGATCTCTATTATTTAAAATAACCCCCGCTCATTTGGAAGCTATAGCCAATAGTGATGAATATTTAAATAATGCTAAATCACAACATTTATTGGTTGTTGCAGGCGAACAATTGTTGGCAAAAAATATCTCAAAATGGTGTCAAGAGATATTGCCATCCTCCTTATTTATTAATGAATATGGACCGACTGAAGCTACAGTAGGCAGTACCATTTTTGAAAACATTAATAATCTTGAACTATCCCAAATTGATGCGATACCAATAGGGCGCCCGTTAGATAATGTTAAGTTATTTATTTTAGATGATCATCAACAACTGTTACCATTTGGAACACCTGGAGAGCTTTATATTGGAGGTTTAGGTGTTGCAAGAGGGTATTTAAATAGACCAGACCTTAATGAAGAAAAATTCATAAAAAACCCTTTTGATAAGAATAAAGGACGCTTGTACAGAACTGGTGATCTTGTTCAATATCTCGAAGATGGAAACATTCAATTTATTGGTCGTGTAGATGATCAAATTAAAATCAGGGGTTTTCGAATTGAGTTGGGAGAAATTCAGCATTTCATATCTAACTTAAATCAAGTTAAATCATGCGTGATAACTACAAATGAAGACGAATCAGGCCGTCAAAGAATCATAGCTTATCTGGAATTGAATGAGTCTGCTCACATAGAAAAGTCGCAATCATTATCAATAATTCGTAAGGAGTTAGAAACTGGTTTGCCCGATTATATGATGCCTTCAGCATTTAAAATAATTGACCATTGGCCTTTAAATAATAATGGGAAAGTTGATAAAAAATCTTTGCTAGCAATGAATATTTCGGAAAATGACAGCGATTATCAAGCACCTGTTACTGATACAGAATATGACATAGTGAAAATTTGGTCAAAATTGTTAAAAATAGAACCGGATAAAATTAATGTTAATTCCAGTTTTTTTGAAGTGGGAGGACACTCTTTGATGATGTTAGAAATGATATCAGCATTGATCAAGAAAGGGTATCATATCAATTTGAAAGATATTTATGAACACAAAACTGTCAAATCAATGGCGAAGTTATTAGATAAAGCACAAGATTGTGATTTACCACTTGATTTAAAAAGCACAGATGAATTGGTGATAAAACTCAGTGATAAACCCTCTTTGCCAATCATTTTTATGATTCACCCAGCATTTGGAAGAGTTGATTGCTATCAAGAGCTTGCTGAACAATTACAACCAAACATCAATTTATATGCAATACAAGCTCCATGGTGTATTAATCTTGATTTCCCTTTTTTAGATTTGAGAGAATTGGCTTCATTATATGTTGATGCGATTGTCAAAAGTCAAGCATCTGGTCCATATAAAATCGGCGGTTGGTCAGCGGGAGGGTGGATCGCTTATTTGGTGGTTGAAGAGTTATTGGAAAGAAATTTAACAGTTGACTATTTTTTTATATTAGATAGTTTGATTGAAAATAAAGCGTGTAATAGTCAATCAAAAAAAGAAGCCTTGAATGACTTAGTTAGTAGTTACTTGTATGAAATCGGTGAATCAGAAGAAGTATTGAAAAAATTTGCAGAATGGTCAGAAGCACAAGAATATTCAACCTCAAAAGAATTGGTCAATAATTACAGTCAATTTATCAATAACAACTTAACCAATATTGGCTATTTTTCGGAGCAGTTAACTGCATTAGTCTTGGATTATGGTACCAATTTGAATCAGGCGATTAGGCAATTTAATCCTATAACTACTGAGTTGAATAGTCGTTTATTTCTTGCTAAGGAAAATCCACAAATACAACAATACATTGATGTTTGGAAAGAAAAAACCAGATCCTTAGGTTTGATCGAAATGATTGATGGTGATCACTATACTTTAATCCGAAATAAGTCTTTAAAGCAACTTTGTAAAATAGTTAAAAAAGATTTATTAATTGATCAATCCATGAGTGATTGATTTAATGAATATATATAGGAGTTTTATTATGCTAGATACACTCACTCTTGGTTTAGGTTCAGTAAGAATTCAGACTGAGGATTATTTACAAAAAGTAGGGAAAGGTTATTCTGTTTTGGGGAAAATTCAAAAATCAAAAACTCTTTTGGATGACCATCCACACCAAAGAATATTGGTTACAGTCAATAAAAAATTTAATTTTGACTCTATTTTAGAGTTTATTTCTAATACAGTGATAGGGAGGAAGTATGCTTCAAAATGAACATGTTTATTATTTAAAAGAGGATGTATATTTTGAACCTTTATTTAATCAATGGTATGCATGGATATATTTGATTTCTCCAGTGTGTGCAGCTCGGCACATGACTCACACGCACAAGAGAATCATGAATTCATTTGTCAATAATTACCAGCTTCACATATTGGCAGCAAATGAGCCAGGAATGGAAGGTAGTGAATTTATGAATTGCCAAGAGCAGGATTTACCTGTGATTAAAAAATTGTTAGCTGACATTGATCAAAATCAACAGGATTTGGTTGAATTATCAAATGCAGTGAAAGATTTGGATCAATTGCTAATTGAACATAACAGGGGAGAGTCTGTTGAAAAGTTATATTCTAAAGTTCCAGGCCCATTAAAAGGGTATGTTGAGCTATTTGTAGATATGGAACATAATCCATCTTTTAGATTGTTTGAAAGTTTACTTTATCAGAGTAAGTTTTATAAAAAAGACTTGCAAACTGTTTCATTTGGAATGTTATCAAAGGTAAAAGAACGACCATTCTGTTTTAGTACACCAAGATTAGCTGATGAAAATCACATTCAATTGAAAATAGATTTTTCCTCGACTGTATTGGATGAATTATTAGGTGCTAGGACTAAACCAATAAGCGGACAGCGTATTAAACAAATATTTAATCAATATCAATTAGCTGGCGGCTTAGATTTTAATAATTTATTTACTGATAAAGCCTCAGAATACTTACATAAAATACCATCAGGTTCCGTTAAGCTTGATTACTTGGGACATGCAGGCTTAATGATTCAGACGAATGAAATTTCTATATTAGTTGATCCTGTAATTGCAAGTAGAGATATTAAGAACGGAGATAAACTCGTAAGTTTTTCTCAATTACCACAAAATATTGATTACATCTTTATTACTCACAGTCACCAAGATCATGCATGTATTGAGACTTTACTGCAATTAAGGCATAAAGTTGGCAGTGTTGTAGTGCCAAGGAATAATGGAGGTACTTTAGTGGATCCTTCATTGAAAATCATGTTGCAGAACTTTAATTTTAATGTGATTGAGCTTGACGAAATGGAGGTTGTCAACTTTTCACAAGGGTATGCAATGAGCTTACCTTTTGTTGGGGAACATGGTGACTTAAATATTCGTTCTAAAACTGCTTGGGTATTTAAGTTGAATGAAAAGAAGATATTTGTAGGAGCCGATACTTCCAATTTAGATCCTAATATTTATAGAAATGTGCACAAAATATTAGGTGATATGGATGTGTTAGCTATTGGAATGGAATGCGTTGGAGCCCCCTATACCTGGATTTATGGGGCATTGTGTTCAACACCTATACCTAAAAAAATTAAAAACAACCGTAGACTTAATGGCTCTGATGCTGATAAGGCAATTGAGTTGGTTAAATTATTCAATCCTCAAAAAGTATATTTATATGCACTTGGGTTAGAACCATGGTACAAGTACTTTATGGGAATTGAATATGATGAAAACTCAAAACAAATTAAAGAAAGTAAAAAGTTTAAGGCGATGTGCGAAGCCATCGAAGTTAAATCACACAGTCTTTATGGAAAACATGAAATTTATATATAATTTAAACAGATGAATAAAATGAAAATACAAGAAGAACGAATTAATACCATTGAAGAACTTGAGCAACTAATGAAAGCTCAGAAATTATTTCATCCACCATTAAATATTCAAGTAATATTAAATTTATCATGGCTTAATGGCAATCAAAAAAAACTATATGAACAACGTTTTTCAAATTATGTCAGTGATTGCGGTTGTATGTTAGGTGCATTTTGTGCTCGCATATTAACATTAATTTGCTTGATTGGTTTATGTGTTTTTATTATTTTGAATAACGATCTACCTATTTTACTAGATTTGGCTCTTGTTATTGCTTTACCAGTTCTTTTTGTTATTGGAAATTTTATTTTTCCGCTTGTTTCGTTATTGATATTTTCTGCCCTAACTTTGTATATCTATAGTCCTGCATATATTCAAGGATTACTAATAATTGCTATTTTGATCATGTATTATTTTATTGGTGCAGCATTAGGTAAATCCTATGGTGTATTCAAATCAAGGAAAAAGTTTTATGATTTATTGGCGGATTTGAAAGGTAAAGTTATCCTCGAAGATTAACTTTACAAACTAATTATTAGTAACAACATAGCTATGAGAAATTGAATAAAGAGAAATTTTATGAACAAAGATATTAACTCCTTACTTGAAGAAAGTATATATAGTGATAAAGGCCCTTATGTGATTGAACCTACATCATCAAACAACAATATTATTAAATGGTTAGAAACCAATAAAAATCATTTTGAAACGCAATTATCGACTTATGGAACAGTTCTGCTGAGAGGATTTAATTTAGAAAAACATAACTCATTTGAGTCTATCATAAATATCATTTGTGAAGAGGTTATTATTGGATATGGAGACTTACCAGAAGAAAAAGGAAGTAAAAAAATTTATGGTTCAACTCCATATCCAGAAGATATGAAAATACTTTATCATAATGAAAGTTCTCATTTATCAACATGGCCTACTAGACAATTTTTTGCTTGTGTAATACCTGCTGAAATTGGTGGTGAGACGCCAATTGTTGATTGTAGGAAAATTTATCAAACTATGGATGTTAGCTTAAGAAAAGATCTTGAAGAAAAAGGCCTGTTATATATAAGAAACTTTATACCTGGTTTAGATGTTAGTTGGCAAGATTTTTATAAAACCCACAACAAAAAAGAAGTGGAAGATAAAATTATTAGTTCAGGAGGAGATTTTGAATGGATGCCTGATGGTGTCTTGTTTACTAAACGACATGCACATGCTATTCATAAGCACCCCATAAGTAATGAAAAAGTGTTTTTTAATCAAATAATGCTTCATCATCCATATTTTTTAAAAGCAGAAGTTAGAAATGTTTTGATGTCTTTGTGCGGCGAAGATAATATGCCTAGAACCGTTAAGTTTGGTGATGGAACTCCCATAAACAATAATTCTTTACAGCACTTACTTGATTTGTATGATCAAGAGTCTGTTGCTTTTAAGTGGCAAAAAGGTGATTTGTTAATTTGTGATAATATGTTGGTTGCTCACGCCAGAAACTCGTTTGAAGGAGAGCGTAAAATTATTGTTGGATTGGGCAACCCCAATGGGGTATGAATACTCATGATAAGTAACTCCAAAAGAATTGATAAGTTTTTGAATATAAAAACTGATGTCTATGAATTGCACATATTAAAGAAATTAAGCGTTACTGAGAATTATTGATGGAATTGAACTGAAATTGAGTGACGCCCAATTCTGGATAGGTACCCTCGGCGACATGGGATTCATGTTTTTCAATGATGGCTTTGATGCGTTTTTCTGTTTTTAATAATTCTTGGTGCAATTGTTGATTCACTTCTTGATGAAAGCGGGGAGCAACTTTAGTTGATGAATGTGTAGTCTGTAATAAGTTGGTTTGATCAGCAGTACTGACAAACATGTTTTTATAATAAGTTTGGAATAGTCTTTTTGCAGTTATGTCCACATCATCGGCCATCATTCTTATGGTATTGAGCTGCTCAGGTAATGTCAAATTAAGTTTATAATGACCATTGTCTAGTTTTTTTATGATTTTATTGGTCAGTAATTCTTTAACAATTGCATTGGATCTTATGTGCTGGGCATAAATTGCATCAATGATCTTTTGCAACTCAGATCGACTGAGTATCTCATTGTCTTTCTGAGAAAATGCCAATTGTAACTGTGCAATGATCATGTCCATTTTATTCATTGGGTTGGTATAATTTCTGTGAAGATTATTTTTATGTTCTGAAATGGTTCTTCTGTCCATGCCGGTTTTGATTGCAATGGCTTGCAGGCTGGGTTTTATGTTGACTTCACTGAGAATTTCTTCTGCTGCATGAATATAAGCCTTCTGAAGGTTTCTGACGAATTCATGAAAGTGTAATCCGAATCTTATGACCATTTTGCAGACCGGAACAAGTGCCACTTGTAGTTGTATGGGTTTGTTGGAATGAGGGTCAAGTTTTTTCATATATAATTTGTGCACATTATTGTACACATATTGTAAAATAAATCCTTCAAGTAGTATAATCAAATACGAATATTAGTTGTTAATTTATCTCTTAGTTTACAATTTAATTTGCAATTGATATGAAATGAAGTTTTTTTAGAACTTTAACACGACTGGTATAAGTTTTAGGGTTTACGTTTTCTTATACCAGTTATGTTTAAATACATACCATATAAAAACATTTCTGCTTTTTAAAATATTATTTTAATTGTCGATGATGTATTTTTCTGCTTGTTTAGTACTCTTGTTTGCCTCTTTTGTCACCCATTTTTTGAACTCTAAGACTTTTTTTGAGTTTTCTGTGCCCTTAGGGCAAACAAAGTAGTAAGCAAATTCGCTTGGTATACTGATGTTAAATGGTGCATAAAGTAACTTTCTTTTTAAATCATCAATGACCAATGGTGTTCTTCCCAATGCAAACCCTTTGCCATTTTCTATTGATTCGAGCATCATTACTGTATGGCTGAATCGAGTACCTTTTATGCTTTTATTAATGTGTGTGCCAGCTTTTTGGAACCACATATTCCAATCTTCAGTTGAAAAATCATCATGTACAAGGCTGTGTTCTAATAGAATAGAGGGGTCAGGGTCTTTTTCCAGGGTTTTATATACAGAACGGCTGCAAATTGGAAAGACACGTTCTTCAAAAAGTAGTTCACAATAAACATCTGGCCAATTGCCTTTTCCATACCTAATTGCAACATCAATGTCCTCTTTTTTGAAGTCAGCTAACCACTCGAATGCAGATATGCTGACTTCAAGTTCAGGGTATGTGTCTTGGAATTGCCAAATTCTTTTGGCCATCCATTTTGTTGCAAATGAGGGCAGTAATGAAATCTTTAGCATATCTTTAGAGTTTCTGTTTGCCAATAACCTAGAAGCTTTTTCTAATTGTTCAAGTGGTTCCATTATTGATAACAAATAAACCTTGCCATCTGTCGTTAACTTAAGAGAGCGATTGTATCTTTTGAATAGTTTAACCTCAGTCATTTCTTCTAAAGATTTTATTTGATGACTGATTGCTGCTTGTGTTACAAAAAGTTCTTCGGCTGCCTTGGTGAAACTCAAATGACGTGCAGAAGCTTCAAAAGCTTTTAAAGCTCGTAATGGAGGAACGTGGTTATATTTTCTCATATTCTGAATAAGTTCATTTTATTCAGATTAATATATCTTATCCGAAACATAAAAACAACTCGTTTGTAAAATTAATTGATAACGGTATAATGACGATGTTTTCTTGATAAGGGCAAATTAAATTGTTTTGAACTTATTATTTTTTTTAAAGTCAAAGAAAGCAATACTACAATTTTTTATTGTGTAGTAAGTGAATTTTTTCACTCTTTTTGGTTAGACTCGATTGAGTTTAACAGATGGTGGTAGTCCACCGACAGTTATGGAGATATTTGGGTTTTTCCTCCCTCTTCCTGAATATCAGATTTTTATTAAGCCAGACATAACGAATTATTTAGCCTTCTCCTTTGGAGAAGGTTTTTTTTTGCCTAAAAAAACTCATTCGTTCCGATAA
Source organism: uncultured Alcanivoracaceae bacterium (assembly GCA_964352735.1). Lineage (GTDB taxonomy): Bacteria > Pseudomonadota > Gammaproteobacteria > Xanthomonadales > Marinicellaceae > NORP309. The sequence goes on from CAYGTC010000003.1 coordinate 181,069, forward strand.
TACTTATTATTATGTGATTATTAGTGACCTTGTATCTTTGCTCGACTTTGGATGATTGAGAAAAAGAATTAAAAATGTGTCAATCAAGATGCAAAACGCAGTCTAATAACCAGTTATTGGCAATTTTTGTAATGCAGATGGACATTTTTTTAAATTTTTTTTCTTCATTCAAGAATCGAGCAAAGATTTATAATAGACTATCTTCTACAAAAATCCTCTATGCAATCAGCATAGTCAGTTGCACATTGACTGATTCCTGCGCCTGAGGCTATACAGGCCTGTAAATTGCTGGAGCATTGTCTACAAGCTTGAATATTAATTCCTGATATTTCAAATAGTCTGAATTGATTGCTATCGGCGTTTTTTATCCAAAAATTTTCAATTTCTTGATTGATGGTGACTTTATGATTTGCTGGTAAGTTTTTGACGCTATGATGGGTGGTCTCTAAAGCCAATGAACTCATCGAAAAGGTGATTATTGCAATTAATGTTAATATTTTATTCATTATATTTCTCTTTTAAGGTTTAATTATCATCAGAGGCCTCAGCATAACTATATGACAAAAAATAGAGAAAAAGTTCTATGGAACAAATTTTCACATATGCCGCAAAGCGTTAATTATCAAGGGTGATATACACCAAATCAGCTAAATTTGTAACAAAAATGCTGGTGAATTTAATCATTTTTTATTTGTAATTATAGTTATGCTAAGGCCTCTGTTTGTGAGGTTGATCCTCGAGACCAATTATATGGGCTTAGTAAAAATACAGTGATCAATATAACGACATAAATCTTCTATATTCGGTCCAAAATAATAACTATCGCGCCAATAGTTTTTACTATTGCGACATTGGTATTGACTTATATTTTGATGCTTGTAAACTCAAATTTCTATTGTTAAATATATGAGGAAATCATGAAAATAAAATTATTATCTTTGCTTTTTTTAATAACAAGTGTTGCTGTTTTTCTGTTGAAGCCTTCTTTTGCACATGCAGGACTATTTTTTGAAAAAGATTGTTTTCATAATGGGGTGATTTATCGTTCAATCACTGGAGCTTATATTCCAAATATGACACTTCCAGCTTGTTCTGAATCGATTCAGAGTGTTCCTGCTCATAATCCAGGTGATGTACGTTTTAAAGAAAGTCACCTCTGTGTATTAACAGAAAATGTAAGATATTCATCAGAAGACAGCTAAAAATAAAGTAAATACTCAAGTTTTTTATTGTGAGATTTGATTGTAAGCTATTATTAACTCTGTTAGATAATACAGCACTACAAGTCTCACCTTATTTGTTTATAGCCATGCATAAGTATGCAGATTTAGTTATTCCATATCAAATGCTGATGAAAACTAAGTTTATGAATAAATAAGGTGAGATCTTTCGCAAATATTTCAACAGGATAAGGAGATTATCTAACAGGGTTAATTAAGGTTTTTATTAAATCTAACTCAGTCAGATAAAAAGTTTCAATGGTAAGAAATTTATGTTTTTTATAACTTCGAACAATGTGATTGCCTTTCAGTACTATGAACTCTCATAGTTATTACAAATGATTATATTGATTAAACAATTGAAATATTTATTATTATTCGTTGCATTTACCAATGCTTCAGCACTTAGATTTCATCAACCAATAATCAATGATGGATTTGCCAATAGAAGTATTTGGACAATTGCTAAAGACCAAAAAGGGTTTGTCTGGTTTGCAACGACTCATAATGTTCTTAGGTATGATGGTTATGAATTTGAGCCCTTGAGCATTATTGAAAGTATCTCTTATAAAAAAAGGACTTTACACGCTGATTCTTCAAATACATTATGGATTGGAACGGAATATGGTGAAATATTTTCTTATTTTAAAGGTCAAGTTTCCTCATATGGAATCATTAATGGTGATAAAGAAATCAGTATTAACAACAATGATTTACAGATTAACAGAATCTCATCAGACAACCAGAATAATATCTATATCGCGAGTAACAATGGGTTGTACAGCAAAAAAGCATCTGAAGCAAAATTTAAACCCATGGCTTGGGAAGGCGAGGTTGTCAAGGATGTCTATGTTTCTTTCGATCAATCTCTTTATGTTACCAATAATCATGAATTGTTTCTTGTCGATAATCATCAAAAAAATGTTGTTGTTACTTTTAATGACGCCGAGTCCCCCAGAGTTATCCATGAAACAACCGATCAGCAATTGAATGTAGGTACCAATTTATTCTTATATAAAATTGATGAAAAGCTCTCAATTGCACATAAAATTAATGCCATGCCATCAGATGCTATTTTAAGTATGGCCTCAAATAAAGAAAAATTATGGGTCGGGACTCTAGTTAATGGGATGTACGCAATAAATCGAGATGATTTATCAGTAATTCATAAACTTAAACAGGAACCATTAATGATCAATGGGCTATCTGATGATTTGATTATTGATATGTTATTGGATGACAGCGGTGTACTCTTTTTGGGTACTTTTGATGGTGATATTAATATAACCAACGTCAATACAGTAAAATTTGGGTTGTTAAATGGTCAAACTGCACAATTGAACTGTCTAAAATCACAGGTTATTTATCACATATTTGAAGATGATAAAGGTTTTTTATGGTTGAGCACAGCAAATGGAATTGTCAGGTATTCAAAAAAAAGCAAAGAATGTATTTATTTTGGTTCAAATAAGGATAAAAACTCTTTATCGTATCCAGAAATAAGATCTATAAACCAAGACAAAGATGGACTATATTGGATATCTACCAACAATGGCCTAAACGTATTAAATTTTTCAAATCGAAGAATTGACAGATTGACTGGTCAAGCACCGCCATTTGCTACTTTATTCTCATTCGAATATGCAGTTAATAAAAGAATTGTTGGAACAAAATCTGGTTTGTTTATATATGATACAGAAAGAAAATCCTTTAATCCATTTAAGAGTAAAGAACAATATGTGTTAGATGCAGAATATTTTGCCTATGCAAAAGATCAATCAGCACAATATTACTTTGCCACATCTGCTGGGTTGGTTTACCTGTCAGAAAATCAACTTGAGTCAGTTGAGTCGGTCAATCAACTGGTGGGTAGTACAATTTTAAAAGATGTTTATATCAACACTCAAACCAATTTAATGTGGTTATCAACTCAGGATAATGGTTTATTTAAAATGAACCTGAGGGGTGAATTAATCAAACATATGTCTTTGGGAAATGAGTTGCCACTTAGTGCTCATCTTTTGGATATTTTGGAAGATGACAATGGGCACTTATGGGTAAGTAGCCTTAACGGCCTTTATCGCATTCATATAAATAATTACCATACACAATTTTTTGGCGTTACTGATGGTTTGCAGGGGAATACATTTAAGCGAGGTGCTTCTTTTAAAAATAAAGTTGGGAAACTTTATTTTGGTGGTTTAAATGGTTTGAATGGCTTTTATCCTGAAGATATTTTTCTTAATGATGAACCGCCTGAGGTGGTTTTGACTAAATTGACACGATTCAATAAAACAGTGATTCCCAAAGTTCAAAACGGTGATTTCTCTATCCAAAAACCAATTGATGAATTAGAAATTTTGAATTTAGGACATCAAGATTATATATTTGGTTTTGAGTATGCAGCATTAGATTTTGCGGACTCAAAAAGGAATCAATATGCTTATTTTTTGGATGGTTTTGATAAAGAATGGAACCATGCCAATGCACAAAACCGTCGTATTACTTATACTAACTTAAATTCAGGCACATATTCTTTAATGATAAAAGCATCGAATAAAGATGGTGTATGGAGTGAGCCTAAAAATATATTAACGATAAAAATCAAACCGGCTCCTTGGTATAGTTGGTGGGCTTTTTTATGTTATGCGGCATTATTTGTTTTCGCATTTTATTCGTATATTCAAAGAAAAATTAGATTAGAAAAAATAGTATCTAAAAATCTAAAAAAACAAGTCACTCAACAAACTGAGCGCATTAATCAACAAAATGAAGTATTGGCATCATTAATGGCCAGAAAAAATGAGCTGTTCGCCAATATTTCTCATGAGTTCAGAACCCCATTGACTTTAATATTGGGCCCAATACAAGGCCTGATAAACAATGGTAAAGAAGCTCAGTCTTTAGAGGCCTTAAAAATGGTCAATAGAAATGCAAACAAACTTTTGAGCTTAGTTGATCATTTATTATTGCTGGCAAAATTTACTGAAAAGTCGCCACTAAAAAAATACACTCAAGAGGTTGATCATTCAATTAAAGCAATTGTCGCTACTTTTGAGTATGCTGCTCAACAAAAACGTCAGCGCATCAATCTTTTACCACTTGAGCCGGCTTATATATGCGTCACTCATGAGGCGCTAGAAATAATCTTGGGCAATCTACTATCTAATGCCATAAAATATACTCCAGTTGGTGGGTGTATTACTGTTGGTTCAATTATTAAGGATCAACATGTGATAATTTATGTAGAAGATACAGGGCCGGGCATTGCTGAGGAACAAAAAAGTGTCATATTTGAGAGGTTCAAAAGACTGAACCATAGTAATACTGTTGATGGAGTAGGCATTGGCCTTGCTCTAATTGAAGAAGTGGCCAAAGCCAATGATACTGAAGTAATTCTTGAAAGTAAAGTAGGGCATGGTTCGAAATTCAGCGTAAGATTTAAAATAACTGGGAATGAACCTCATATTAAAATGGTTTCTACAGAGGCAATACAACGTTTAAGCGATCAAATTAACCCTAGAAAAAAAATACCCCAAGATACTTTTATCAACAATAAAAAAGCAACTATTCTTATTATTGAAGACAATCAAGACATGCAGTTACACATCAAAGATATCTTAAAAAAGCATTTTAATTGTTTGGTTGCAAGTAATGGTCAACACGGCATAGCACGGGCTTTAGAATTTGTGCCCGATATAATACTTTGTGATGTTATGATGCCTGAAATGGATGGCTTTGAAGTTTGTCGCTTATTGAGATCAGATGGCTTAACATCACATATTCCTTTGGTATTGTTGACGGCATTAGACGATAAAAATTCGAGGATTAAAGGGTGGAAAGAACATGTGGATACCTATTTAACCAAGCCCTTTGATGCTGAAGAATTAATCATACAGCTTTCTAGTATATTAGACATTAGAAGCCTTCTGAGAAATAAAACACACCATCAATTAGTGGACCATAAAAAAATTCTTGATTTACCAGAGTTGGACGCTCGATTTGTTGAAAAATTAAGGCAAACAGTAAAAAGTAATTAGTCAACCCTGAAAAACCCCGTTCTAATTTTAGGAGTTTCTGACTTGAAT